>JACAEQ010000007.1 GCA_013388755.1 Chloroflexota bacterium | reverse complement strand
CGCCGCAGCAGAAACCGAATAGTCTACCGTTGTTCTAGTAACAATCAGAGAGCTGTCATGGTAAAGTTCGGGCCATGTACCGCTCAGAAGATAATCGCTCAGCGGGCGAAAGCTGCGCCGGTGGTATGCCGTCGGCCCATGAACACGCAGCGCCTGCTGATGTGTTGCCGTCCCATATCCTTTATGCGCCTCAAAGCCATACTCCGGCATGTGCCTGCCCAGCGCTTCCATCAGGCGGTCGCGTGTCACTTTGGCGATGATTGATGCCGCAGCGATCGAGAGGCAGCGCGCATCGCCTTTGATCACGGATCGCTGCGGCAGTGGCCAGGAATGCAGCGACACGGCATCGATCAGGAGGACATCGGCAGGATGCGGCAGGCGCAACACTGCGATCTGCATGGCCAGGCGCGTAGCGTTCAGAATTCCGTGGGTATCAATGATGTAGGCGGGCACGATGCCCGTGGCCCAGGCAGCGGCGATGGACATAATGCGTTCAGCGCATGCCAGGCGCTGCGCCGGCGTAAGCGTTTTCGAGTCAGCGACACCGGTGAGCAACTCAGGATGATCGATCGCCGCAGCGGGCAGGATGACCGCCGCAGCGACGACCGGCCCGGCCCAGCAGCCGCGCCCTGCCTCATCGATCCCGGCGATTGCGTGGAAGCCGGCGGCGCGCAGTGCACGTTCCTCTTCGACTGTTGGTTGCTGTGCCACTACTCGGCGATACCTGCAATCACATACTGCACCGTACCGCCGGTTGTGGGCGCTTCGGCGTATGAAACACACATACCAGCGCGTGCGAAACGTTCGCCAAGACGTTGTTGCGCATCAGGAAGCGCCTGACCGGTGGGTGCAACAGGGCGTGGCGAACGCTGCAACGTCAGGCGATACGCCAGATCCACCAGGCGCGCATACCATGAATCGCCGCTGAAACGCGCCCACAGCGCAACCGCAACCGTGCCACCCGGGCGCAGCACACGCCGGATCTCGGCAACCGTTGCGTCTGCAGTGATATATTCACTCGGAAAGGTCGCGATGATCGAATCGAGCGAAGCAGCAGAAAACGGCAACGCCCGCGCATCGGCGCGTACCAGGGGAGCCTGCACACCGGCACGCGCCAGCCTGCGCTGCGTCAGCCTGAGCATGGAAGCAGAGCGATCGAGCCCCACAGGAGCGCCTGAGTGGCGCCGGGCCAGCGCCAGTTGCACATACCCTGTGCCGCACCCCAGTTCGAGCGTCCTGCCGTGCGCAAAGGCGACCGACGTCAGCACCCAGTCACGCCAGCGCCCTGCCGACACCAGCGCCGCAACCACGTCGTACGTCCAGGCGAATTCGTGATAGAAGCGTTCGAAGGCCCAGCGGATCAGCCGTGAGTAGGCTCGGGAATGGAGGATCGCGGCGATCATGACGCATCACGGGCAACCGGGCGATCAGGCGTAGCGCGCGAGCAGATCGAACTCGTCATAGCGCACAACTCCCTGGAGCATTAGCGGCGCTCCTTGATCCGCGCCGCCTTACCGGTCAGGCCACGGAGGTAGAACAGGCGCGCCCGGCGCACTTTACCGCGCCGCACGAGCTGGATACTGTCGAGGCGCGGGGCATGGACGAGAAAGGTGCGTTCAACGCCGATGCCATGTGAAGCGATACGCCGCACGGTGAAGTTCTCATTGATGCCGCTGCCGCGTTTGCGAATAACGACCCCTTCGAACTCCTGAACGCGCTCGCGATTTCCCTCAACGACGCGCACACCGACCCGCACCGTGTCACCGACGTCAAAATCGGGAACGTTCTCCTTCATCTGGCGGCGTTCGATCTCTGCCAGTATTTGCTGCGACATCGCTCGTCAGTCCTTCACACATAAAGAGAGCAGGGCAAACCACGGGGTGCCCTGCCTGCTTGCACACTGGCGCAGATTATAGCATATGCCTGGGGTGAAGGCAAATCGCGTATAATGGGTTACGGTGCACATGTCTCCTGGAAACGGTGCTTTGCCATCGGCGGGGCAACGTCGGCCGGCGCGTACGGAAGCCTTCCCGCCGCCGATTCTCCCTTTCGGGGGCCTTCGCCGAACCTCCAGCCGTGAGGCGTCACCATCATATGGAAGGTTTTTGCACGTTGCCAGAGTATGGGGCGGTTGTTCGCGGCCATGCGGGTGTCACGTTCGCGCTGCCGGGAACCGTGGAACCAGTTGCAGGAGCGAAAACGCCTTGTTGGCACGGAGAATGCGGATGGAGATTGGCGTTACGTTTCCCCAGACCGAAATCGGTGACGATCCTGGTGCGATCCGCGCCTACGCCCAGGCGGTCGAAGCACTCGGATATCGTTATATCCTGGCGTATGATCACGTGCTCGGCGCCGATGTATCCGTTCGGCCGGGATGGAGCGGACCTTATACCAGTGAAACGATGTTTCACGAGCCATTCGTCTTGTTCGGCTACCTGGCGGGGGTCACGACCACCATCGGTCTGGTGACGGGCGTGATTATTCTGCCGCAGCGGCAAACGGCACTGGTTGCCAAGCAGGCGGCTGAAGTTGACCTGCTCAGCGGCGGGCGGCTGCGCCTGGGGATCGGTATTGGCTGGAACGCCGTTGAATACCAGGGTCTGGGCGAGAACTTTACCAATCGCGGCGCGCGTAGCGAGGAGCAGATTGCGCTATTACGCGCGCTCTGGGCCAATCCAGTGGTCACGTTCCACGGGCGCTGGCATACGATTGAGGCCGCCGGTATCAATCCACTGCCACCACGGCGCGCCATTCCCCTGTGGCTCGGCGGCTACGCCGAGGCGACACTGGAGCGCGTGGCGCGGCTTGGCGACGGCTGGATCACGTTTCGCGCGCCCGATGATGCCATGCGTGCGGCGCTGGAGCGACTGGTGGGGTATGCGCGCGCCGCGGGGCGCGACCCGGCGGATATCGGTGTCGAAGGGCAACTCAGCCTGCGGGCCATCGCCGAGGACCGCTGGCGCTCCTTCGCCGATGACTGGCGGGCGCTTGGCGCGCGCTATCTCTGCGTGAATACGATGGGCATGGGACTGGCGCGGCCAGAGCAGCATATTCAGATACTGGAGCGCGCGGCTCATGTTCTGGGTGTGTAGGCGCCTGTATGCTTTCAGTTACTGGAGTGACGCGGTCACGCGCGCAATCGGTCAGCCGGGCGCATGCCAGGGCCCGTCCGCCGGCGGGACGGCGTTCTTTTCCGCGTTGCGACCGCCTTCCCACCGCCGGATGCGTGACTCTGGAGGGCGTGCCGCCTGCCAGGACAACCTGCTGGTACGCCACTGCGTACGTCATGTCAGTTAGACGAGGCACATCATGGCACATATCGAACTCAGCTGGATTCAGGATCACACATTTCTCGGTGTTGACAGCACCGGGCACAGTATGGTGCTCTCGACGCCGGGAGGTGCGGGGGTCAAACCGTCGGAGAACCTGCTGATCGCGCTGGCGGCATGTTCAGCAGTGGACACCGTAGATATCTTGAAGAAGCAACGGGCGCAACTGGAACGACTGGTGGTGAGCGTCGAAGCGGAGCAGGACACCGACCCGCCATGGATGTTCCGCCGCATCCACCTGCGCTATCGTGTTACAGCAACCGGTACCACACGCGAGAAGGTACAACGAGCCATTGATCTGGCGCTCAATAAGTATTGTTCGGTGCGCGCCTCACTGCATCCTGATGTCGTGGTGACCTTTGATGTAGACTGACACTCCCGCCCCTAAGTACCTATCCGAAAACCCATGGGCATGCGGTCATGGCGAGGAGCGCCAGCGACCGCGTGCAGCGAGCGCAGCGTGGCTGAAGCACTCGACCGGCGCGCGAGGAGCTTGCTTCGCTCGCGCTCGCCATGACAGTGACCATCTGGTGTTCGGATAGGCTCTAAGATCACGAAACCATCAACGCGGCACGCAGGGCGCCTTCATGCTCCCCCGGCGATCTTGAGCGTATATGCCGGTGCGGCTGCCAGCGTCACCGGCAACGTGACGGCCAGGTTGCTACCGCGTCGTTCGGTTGCGACAGGCCCGTAACCGAGCAGTGTCACTTCGGCGCTGTCAGGGATCGTAAGGTCAACGATCGTCACCTGCGGGTGCTGCGGCGTATCGAGCAACGTGACGTAGAGATCGTCACCCTTGCGGGTGAAGCGCGCCCCGATGCCGCTATCGGTTGTCGCTTCGGCGCGTGTCCAGGGGCGCGTACCGTAGATCGCCTCGCCGTTGATCGCCAGCCAGGCGCCAAGCGCTTCGAGACGTTCAGCCTGTTCGGTCGGAATTGTCCCGTCGCCGGTCGGGCCGACATTGATCAGCAAATTGCCGTTCTTGCTGACAATATCAACGAACGACCGCACGAGTTCGGCGGGCGAGAGCATATCGTCTACCGTTTCGTTGCGGTTGTAGCCGAATGAGAAGCCCAGCCCGCGGCACGATTCCCACTTCTCGGCCTTGATGTCGGGGAAGACGGCATATTCCGGCGTGCGGAAGTCAAAATGCGGCGGCGCGGGTAACGTCCCTGTGGCCAGCGCCTTCATCAACGCTTCCATATCAGGCGGGCCGTCGCCGGCTGGCGCCTGCGTAAAGCGATCATTGATGACGCCATCCGGAATGGTGTTGTAGTAATAGCTGAACAGGTTGCCAAGATCTGCTGCCGCTGGATAACCGATATCGTTCCACATCACGCACGGCTGGTAGCGATCCATCAGTTCTTTCCAGTGAGCATTGGCATATTCGACATAATCGAGCCGCTGCGGCACGCCCATGAACAGGTCGCTGATATCGGCAATCACACGGTCATTGAAGGTCCAGTCGAGCCCGCCGGAGTAGTAGAGCCCCATGCGCATACCGGCGGCGCGCACTGCCGTCGTCAGGTCGCCGACCAGGTCGCGAGTTGCGTGGTAGCCCTGGCGGAAGGGATTGGGGTGCGTGCTCGGCCAGAGGAGGAAGCCGTCATGGTGCTTGGTTGTGAGGACGACATAGCGCGCGCCAGCACGTTTGAACAGATCGGCCCATACGGCTGGATCCCAGTGCGCCGTGTCGCGGTTGAAGGCATCGGCGAATTGCTCATAGGGAACGTCGGCGCCGAAGTGCCGCGCGTGGTACTCGGCGGTCGGGCTGCCGGCGATCCGTAGCGAGTTCATGTACCACTCGGCATATGGATTGCGGCCAAACCACCCCTTCCACCCTTCCTTCGCGACAACTTCGTGAAGCGGCCCTGTCGTCGGCGCCCAACCCGGTACGGAATACAATCCCCAGTGGATGAAGATACCGAGTTTGGCGTCGTGAAACCAGTCGGGTACGACATGTGTCTTGACGGATTCGAGTGTCGCTGCAAACGTCATTGGTGTGTCACTCCATACGTGTAGAGGCCAGGGTGATTGCGTCACCATCAATACCCTGACCCCTGACTTAACCCTGACCCCTCCACGCTGCGCCGTGTGGATACTCATGTGCCGCCAGCGATTCCGGCTTCATCTCGATACTATATCCCGGCAGCTTCGGCGGCATGTACCGCGCATTGCGAATGACCACGGGCTCGACAAAATGCTCATGAAGATGGTCAACATACTCAATCACCCGGTTGTCGAGCGACCCGGTGACACTGATATAATCCCAGATCGACAGGTGTTGCACATATTCGCACAGGCCGACGCCACCGGCATGGGGGCAGACGGGCACGCCAGATCTGGCGGCCATAAGAATGACGGCCAGCGCTTCATTGACCCCGCCGAGGCGACAGGCATCAATCTGGCAGAAACTAATCGCGCCGGCCTGCAAGAGTTGCTTGAAGATAATCCGGTTCTGCACGTGCTCGCCGGTGGCAACGCCGATCGGCGCCACGGCGCGGGCGATCGCCGCGTGACCCAGGACGTCATCGGGACTGGTCGGCTCTTCAATCCACCAGGGATTGAATTCGGCCAGATCCCGTATCCATTCGATGGCCTGGGGCACGTCCCACACCTGGTTAGCATCCACCATGAGCTTCCGGTCGGCGCCGATGATCTCACGGATCAGGCGGGCGCGACGCCGGTCGGCCTCGCGATCGACACCGACCTTGATCTTGATATGGTTGAAGCCAGTGGCCACGGCCTCCCGGCACAATTCGCGAACCTTGTCATCGGAATAGCCAAGCCAGCCGGCGGATGTGGTATAGGCGGGAAAGCCGTCGGCGAGCATCTCGGCCTCGCGCCCGGCGCGACCTGCCTCGCGTTGGCGCAGGATGTCGCGCGCCTGGTCGGGTGTCAGCGCATCGGTGATATACCGGAAGTCAATGCAGCGCACCAGTTCATCGGGCGACATGTCCACCAGCAATTTCCACAACGGCTTGCCTTCAGCCTTCGCCCAGAGATCCCACACGGCATTGACAACCGCAGCCGTCGCCAGGTGAATGACGCCCTTCTCCGGCCCGATCCAGCGTAACTGGCTATCTCCCGTGATCATCCGCCAGAACGCGCCCATATTGTCGGTCAGCGACTCAAGTGTTCGCCCCAGCACCATTGGCAGCAGCGCGCGGCAGGCGGCGACGCACAACTCATTACCGCGCCCGATCGTGAACGTCAGGCCATGACCCGCGAGGCCCGGTGCATCCGTGTACAGGATGACATACGCCGCCGAATAATCCGGGTCGCGGTTCATGGCGTCTGAGCCGTCGAGGGTGCGCGATGTTGGGAATCGAATGTCGCGCACATCGGCGCCGGTGATCGTGACTGGCATCTGTCTCTCCTGGGCGCCACACTGCCGTGAGATGAATAAAATATACGAACTGCCATAGTGTACGATGTGACTGTAATGCTGTCAAGACGGGGCCACTACCTGGAGCTTGACAGCTCCGACGGCCAGAGTATATAATTATCGCCACCGTTCGATTGCTTCACGAAATCATCCGCCATGGCCGACACTCCGCAACGGACCATGACCGAGCAGGTGCTGGCGCGCCTGCGTGACATGATCCTGAGCGGCGAACTGGCGCCTGGTTCCCGGATTGACCAGAACGAACTCGCGCGCCGTTTTGGTGTCAGCCTGGTGCCCCTGCGCGAGGCGCTGGCGCGGTTGCAGTCAAGCGGCCTGGTGCGTATCGTTCCGCACCGTGGCGTCTTCGTCGAGTCGCTCTCGGCCGACGAATTACTGGATATCTACCAGGTACGCGAAGCACTCGAAGAGCAGGCCGCGCGCCTTGCAGCCCCCCGCCTGAGTGATGCCGACCTGGCGGCGATCGATCGCCTCCAGGCTGAACTGGAGCGCACTGCCATCACCGGCGATTTCGATGCGTTTCTTGATCTCAACCGCGAGTTTCATTTTACTATCTACCGCGCCTCGGGGCGCCGTTACCTGCTGCAACTGATTGATCAGCTCTGGGACCTGAGCGCCCGCTACCGGCGTTTTCAGTTGCACGCCTTTCCTGACCGCGCGCGCGCATCATTGTTCGAAACTCAGGCGATTGTGGCCGCATGTCGCCGCCGCGACCCCGATGCGCTGGCATGGATGGTGCGGTACAAAGTCCATCAGACAGTTGTTGGCCTGCTTGACAGGATGCGCCAGGAGCCTGCGCCGGTGTCTCCCGCCAGTGGTGAGAATGGGGTTCATGGTGCGTGATATGCCCGATGCTGTTCAGTTGACCGGTATCACGTGGGATCACACGCGTGGTCTTGTGCCGCTCATTGCGGCGGCGCAGCGGTTCAGCGAGATGAACCCCGGCGTCGTGATCGCCTGGCGCAAGCGCTCGCTCCAGGCATTCGGCGATCAGCCGTTGCAGGATCTGGCGCCACATTTCGATCTGCTGGTCATTGACCACCCCTTCGTCGGGTATGCGGCGGCGCACGATCTTCTGGTGCCGCTCGATGAATATCTGCCCGGGTCGTTTCTTGCGGATCAGGCGGCACATAGCGTCGGCGTCTCTCATCAGAGTTATGCATGGGGTGGGCATCAGTGGGCGCTGGCGATCGACGCCGCGACGCCGGTCAGCGCCTGGCGCCCCGATCTGCTGCAACGCGCCGGTGAGCGCCTGCCGGAGACATGGGAGGACGTGCTTGACCTGGCGCGACGCGGTATGGTCGCATTACCGGCGGCGGCGATCGATAGTTTGATGCACGTCTATATGATGTGCATTGCACTGGGTGAGGAACCGTTTCAGACGGCTGACCGGGTCGTATCGCGCGAGGCTGGTGTTGCGGCGCTCGAATGCCTGCGTGAACTGGTAAGCCTGTGTGATCCGGTCTGCCTGCGGTGCAACCCGTTTCAGACGTATGAGGTGCTTGCCGCGGGCGCAACGCTGGCGTATTGCCCGTTCGCCTATGGTTATTCGAATTATGCCCGCGAGGGATACGCGGCCAATCTGTTGCGCTTCGGCGGCCTGGTGACCTATAACGGCCGGCGGTTGCGTTCGACGCTTGGTGGCGCTGGCCTGGCCATCTCGCGTTCATGCCGCCATCCAGAGATTGCACGAACGTATGCTTGCTTTGTTGCCGATCCTGTGACGCAGCGCGGTCTGTACGTTGCCAGCGGTGGCCAGCCCGGTCACCGGGCTGCCTGGGTGGATACAGCGGCGAATGCGCTCTGTCACAACTATTTCCGTGACACGCTGGCAACGCTTGATGAGGCGTTTCTGCGGCCACGCTACAGCGGTTATGCGCATTTTCAGGATCACGCTGCGCCGCTGGTCCATGCGTATCTCGCGGAGGGTGGTGATGCGCTGGTCGTGCTGGAGGGGCTTGACCGGTTGTACAGAGAATCGTTGAACGTTGCGCGTTGAAGACGGAACATAGAAAGGCTACAATACCCGATGGATAGTGCTCGCCCGCTTGACGGCCTGCTGGTCCTCGATTTCAGCCAGTTCCTCGCTGGCCCTTCCTGCGCCTTGCGCCTCGCCGACCTCGGCGCGCGCGTGATCAAGATCGAACGCCCTGATGGCGGTGAAGCTGGCCGGCAGCTCGCGATCGCCAACCTCTTCCTCGATGGCGATAGCGTCCTCTTCCACACCATCAATCGCAATAAGGAGTCGTTCGCCGCCAACCTGAAGGATCCCGCCGACCACGCGCGCGTCCAGGCGCTCATCGCTCGCGCCGATGTCCTCATCCAGAACTTCCGCCCCGGCGTCTTCGAGCGCCTCGGCTTCGGCTACCCCGCCCTCGCCGCCCGCAACCCGCGCCTGGTCTATGCCACCGTCACCGGCTACGGCGCTCACGGCCCCTGGCGCGACCTCCCCGGCCAGGACCT
>JACAEQ010000006.1 GCA_013388755.1 Chloroflexota bacterium | reverse complement strand
GCAGGCCTTACTTGAACGGTTGCAGACCCTGACCGACCACCGTGACCCGCGTGGCGTGCGCTATCCGCTGGATGTCCTGCTGCTCATTGCGGTGCTGGCGCGGCTCGCAGGCCACAGCCAGGTGGAACCGATGGCCGATTGGGCGCGCTTACGGGCTGGCGAGTTTGCGACGCTCTTGGGTCTGAAGCGGGCGACCATGCCGCACCAGAGCACCTGGAGCCGCGTCTTGGGCCATGCCGTTGATGTGGCGGAACTGGAAGCGGTGCTCAGCGCCTTTTTCCGTGAGCAGCAGGCCACGGCGGAGGTTGCCGAACGCGGCAGCGTCATCCTGGTGATTGATGGGAAGGCCATCCGTGGCACGATCCCGTCCGGGCAGACGCGCGGGGTCCATCTGCTGGCCGCCTATCTGCCGGAGTACGGCGTCACGCTGGCGCAAGTGGCGGTCGAGCGCAAGGAGAACGAGATTGTGGCCGCACCCACCGTGCTCAAACAGCTTAATCTGACGGGTGTGGTCGTGACCGGTGATGCCATGCATGCCCAGCGGGCGCTCAGTACGCAGATCGTGGAGGCAGGCGGGGATTATTGCTGGTTTGTCAAGGAGAATCAACCCGAAGTGTATGCGACGCTGGAATTGCTGTTTGCACGTCCGCGACTCGCCAAGGGGTGGTCAGATCCGACGACGGATTTCACCACGGCCCGGTGTGTGGAGGAAGGTCACGGGCGGATCGAGGAACGGACCATGACGGTCAGTCGCATGCTGCACGAGTATGTGGATTGGCCGTATCTGGACCAGGTATTTCGCCTGGAACGGCAGGTGACGAGCGCGACCAAAAGCTTTACTGAGGTGCGCTACGGGATCACGAGCCTGCCGCCATCAGTGGCGTGCGCGCGCCGGTTGTTGACGATTGCGCGTACGGAATGGGGTATCGAGAATGGCCTCCACTATCGGCGGGATGTGACCTTGCACGAAGATGCCGGACAGGTGCGGCGCGGCCATGCGCCACAGGTGCTGGCGGCGCTGAACAACACCGTCATTGGCCTGGTGCTCCAGACCGGCGCCCGCAATCTGGCCGCTGCCCAACGTGCGTTCGCGTATACCTTTGAGCGTATTCTTGCGCGTCAGAATGCGGTCTAGCGTTTGTCAAGCGACTTTGCACATGCCCTAGACTTCCACACTCATCCGGTAGAACATGGCGCGCTTCTTCTCCATTGCCTCTCACCGATCATCACCGACACTGGCGCTTCGATCCGGCAGATGTTCACTGTCCGTTGTTGCGCTTCCAGGCGACCTGTTCGGGAGTCAGCGCGATGTTGACCGTGTCGAGATACACTGCGCTCAATCTACAATCCGCAACATGCAATCATCCTACGCCCTCCATCCGTCATGAGCCAGACGCGATACGTGGTATGCTCCGCCCGTCGTCAAGAACGATTGTGTGCCCGGTTGCCATGGCGAACGCCGGCGTACACAGCAGGCACACACCTTCGGCGATCTCATCGCGCCGGACGAGGCGACCCCTAGGTGTGCCGGCAACCGAGTGGGGACGAACGCCGGATCCATGTCCTCATTCTCGGCGATCAGGTCAGGGGCAAGGGCGTAGATACGCGCCTCCGGCGCCAGTTCCAGCGCCAGCGCCTCGGTCAGGTGAACAAGCGGAATCATCCTTCAGCATGCTCAATTCCCAGTTCCCCGATTCCTCAGCGCCCACTCCTGCAATACTGCGCGGCACTGGAGGCATTCCAGTTCATTTGCCAGCGCTACCACCGCTTCCACGGTACACGCGATCGATCGGTGGAGCAATGGACCTTCCGCATCTGCTGCGTCATCAATCCTGGCAATGACGCCGAAGAGGAGCTGGTTCGAGAAAGAGCTGTTAATCACCCAGCCTTGCTCATTCAGTGGCTGGATGTGTACGATTGACTCCTGCGCGATGCCAAGCTCACGCTGCAGGATACGCGGCGTGGCCTCCAGCGGAGTCGCCTCCGACGGCACACGCCCACCCGGCAGGTCAAGGGTCAGGCGCCCGACGCCCGGCCGGAACTGCGGATGCGGCAGCAAGATCCGCCCGCGCCAGATCGGCATCACAATCACCGACGGAACCCGCTCGACACGCCAGTAATCCAGGTCGGCGCCGTGTTCATCGCGCCAGCGTTCGGCGATCAGACGCACCCACGGCGATTCTATCGTCACGATGCTTGCCATACGGCGCCACACGCGCGGCGATGACGGATTGTCCATGAAGAACCTCTATCACCGGTTGCAGATTGTTTGATTGCAGAGTATCGCGTCTTCCTGACACCGTAACAGGTGTCATTGATACGAGTTACGCGGTCGTCTTGCAGACGACCCGCGTAACAGCTCTTCTAGCCTTCGGCAGAGCGGTATTTCTCTCTTATTATGGTGGTGGTGTTTGCCGGCTGTGCCGGACCATCTTGATCGTGAATACGATGCTGCCGCAGGCTCTGGCGGAGCAAGGAATACGCCACCGCGTATGTCCTGTCATTGACAGCTCAAGCTTTTTGCTCCGCGCGATCTGGAAACCAGGAGATGCCTGTGCCGGTGCGGTACGGCATACTGAACCATAGGAGCGCCGTGATAATCACTGCCGACGTCAGGCACCAGGCACAGGTTGCGCCAATCACGAACGGTTCGAGGAACGTCAGGTAGATCGAGAAGAGCGTGCCGACCAGCGCCAGTAGCGGCAAGGCACCGGCAGCGAGCACGCCCGGCCTGCCGCGCGTCGCGTGGGCAACGATCCAGGCGATCAGGATCGCACCATATCCGGCAACACCCGCCACACCGATCGGGATGATGCCAAACAGCCGCGCAAACTCGCTCTGCTGTACGGCATTGCAGTTCCCCACCGGGCCGCATACCGCCGCATGCCCGGTTGTCTCGATCAATGCAAGATATGTCGCCACACCCATGCCGGCGAGCGCCAGCAGCGGAATGCCCCGGTCGCGCCAGGCTGGCACCGCGCCGCCCGGGCGCGACCAGGAGATCCCGGCATGGATGATCATCACCGCCATGCCGGCCAGCACCAGCACCGCCAGGGCATTCGCCGGCATATCGCGCAGGAATGGCGGGGTTTCCGCCAGAGCAGGCGCTTCCACCGGGGTCATTGCTTCGGCGGCTGGCACTGCCGGGAGCAGCGCGGCGAGACCGGGAAGCGCCGGCCAGTCGCTGCCGCCGCGCGCCAGTAGTGTTTCCACCAGGCCCGGCAACTGCTGTGGGATCTCAACTGACCCGACCAGGACCGTGTCACCAATGATCATGGTTGGAACGCCGCGTCGATCCTGGGGAATGGCATACTGAGCGACGGCCTCGCGGTACAGTGTTGCACCCTGCGCTTCGTCCACATTCACCAGCAGGATGTGGAGCTGGTCACCGTACCGTTGTTGCAGCGGCGGCAAGTATTCGGTGATGACTGTGTGGCAGTGGCCGCAGCGAGGCGAGTAAAAGAGCACGGCGCGAACCGGCGCGGCAGCAGCCAGCACGGGTGAAATACAGAGCGCCAGGGCGAGTGCTGCAAAGACGACGGCAAAGCGACGCATGGCACCCTCCTTTCGCAAGATGTGCGGCTCGTTCGTGAGCCAGCGTCGTTGCTGTCATTGTACCGCGCGCGTGGCGTGGAAGAATTGAGAATTGTGCGTTGTAGGTTGTGCGTCTTACCGTTCGCTCTTGACCTGTTCGGCAAACTGCAACTGGTAAAGCCGGTAATAGTATCCGCGTTTTGCCAGCAGTTCCTCGTGAGAGCCATCTTCTACCAGCCGCCCCTTGTGCAACACCAGGATCCGGTCCACGTGGCGAATGGTCGAAAGACGGTGCGCGATAACGATGCTGGTACGCCCGTGGATCAACCGCTCCAGTGCCTCCTGGATCAGCGCCTCGGTCTCAGTATCGACGCTCGATGTCGCTTCATCGAGGATCAACAGCACCTCGGGGTTGAAGGCAATAGCGCGTGCAAACGCCAGCAGTTGCCGTTGCCCCACCGAAAGATTGCTACCACGTTCGCGGACCTCATAGTCGTAACCACCCGGCAACCGCTCAATAAACGGCGCAGCGCGGGCGATTTCCGCTGCGCGGCGCACCTGTTCGTCGCTGATACTCGTGTCGTGCAGCCGGATGTTTGAGGCGATGGTGCCGCTGAAGCACACCGGGTCCTGCGGCACAGCGCTGACATGCCGGCGCAATTCTGTCTGGCGCAGTTCGCGCAGGTCAATGCCATCGAGCGTGATCGAGCCGTGCTGAATATCGTAGAAACGGGCCATCAGGCTGACGAGCGAGCTTTTGCCCGCCCCCGTGGCGCCGACGACCGCCACGGCCTGCCCGGCCGGGATGGTGAACGAAATGCCGCGCAACACCCAGTCGTCTTCAGCGCTTACATGCGCTTCGTGTTCACTCGCTAATGACCCGCTATCCTCTGGACGCTCGCCTGTCGCCTCAGGACTATACGTGAACCACACATTGTCGAACGTGATTTCGCCGCGCACCGGCAACGGTAGTGCACGCGGGTGCTCCGGATCGACCACGGCGGCCGGTGTATCGAGCACGCGGAAGACACGCTCAGAAGACGCCATAGCTGACTGAAGCGTATTATAGCGCTCGGCAATCTGGCGGATCGGTTGAAAGGCCTGGTCGGTATACTGGATGAACGCCACCATCATACCGAGCGTCGCCAGGTCGGCCAGGACGATCTGCCCGCCAAAATAGAGCAAGAGCGCCATGGCCGTTACCGAGAGAAAGTTGATCAGCGGAAAAAAGATCGCAAACGTGCGATTTGATTCCAGTTGCGCGGCGAGGTAATCGCGGCTCAGCTCTGCGAAACGAATCCGGCTCCGTTCCTCGCGGTTGAAGAGCTGCGTCACCAGCACGCCGCTGATCTGCTCATTCAGGAACGCATTGATGCGCGCAATACGCTGCCGCACCCGGCGATAAACCGCGCGCATGATTCGCTGAAACACGCCCGTTGCCAGCATGACCACGGGAAACATGATGAAACTGATCAGCGCCAGGCGCCAGTTAAGCAGCAACATCGTCACAATCACGAACAGCAGGCGCACGAGGTCGCCAAGCAACGCCACCGTTCCCTGGGTAATGAACTCATTCAGCGCATCAACATCATTGGTCAGCCGGGTGATCAGGCGCCCGACCGGGTTGCGATCGAAGAACGCCAGGCTCATGCGCTGGATGTGGCTGAAAATCCGGGTGCGAATGTCAACCATCACCTGCTGCCCGACCGACTGCATAATATAGGTCTGGCCGTAGCGGAAGCCGAATGCGGCCAGCAGCGCTGCGGCGTACAGGCCGAAGATCGGCAGGATCCCGGCCGGGTCGCGTGCGGCGATCGGACCGTCAATTGCCTGTTTCACCAGGAACGGTGGCGCCAGTTCCACTGCCGCGCCGCCGAACATCAGCAACGTCGCCACCGCCAGTTGCCGCCAGTAGGGGATAACAAAGCCGCCCAGACGGCGCACCAGCGTCGCGTCATAGGCTTTGCCGAGTATCTCGTCGTCGTCGTATTTCGCGCTGGACATGCGTTTCTCCCGGGAAGAAGGGTTAAGGATTTATAGCAACATGCAACAACCTTGCACTCCGATGGGGCGCACGACGCACAGGAACGGCGGCGCGTCTGCGGTTCACGGTTACTAACAGCCGCTGCAGGGTGAAGAGCGTGAATTCTGTCATTTCCCCACCCTGACCCTACTCCTCTTCCAGCTCGGCCTGCAGCAATTCCCGGCGATACATATCGGCATAGCGCCCGCCGTATTCCAGCAGTTCGCGGTGTGTGCCGCATTCAACAATCGCGCCATCGTGCAGCACAATGATCTGGTCGGCGTCCTTCACGGTGGCGATCCGCTGGGCAATGATGATACTCGTGCGTCCTTTCATCAGTTCACGCAATCCGGCGAGGATTTCCGCAGCGGTGTGGGTATCCACGCTCGAAAGCGCATCATCAAGCACAAGAATCGCCGGGTCGCGCAGCACGGCACGTGCAATGGCGGTGCGTTGTTTCTGCCCACCCGAGAGCGTGACGCCGCGTTCGCCAATCAGGGTATCGACACCATCGGGAAACTGGCCGACGTCGTTACTCAAACGAGAAACCGTGAGTGCATACTCGATCTGCTCTTCGGTAGCGTCTGGCCGGCCGAAGGTGACATTCTCGCGCACCGGCACGCTGAACAGAAAGGTATCTTGCGGCACATAGCCAATGCCGCGCCTGAGGGCATCGAGTGGCAATGTTCGTACATCGTACCCGTCCACCAGCACCTGCCCTTCATCAGGGTCGCGCACACGCGCCAGCAGGTTCACCAGTGTCGTTTTCCCCACGCCGGTGGCACCAACAATCGCCAGCGAGCTCCCCCGCGGGACGCGGAACGAGATGTTGCGCAGCACCCACTCGGGCGCACCGGGATGCGGCACATGCTCCTCAAGCGTATGATTGGCGTGCTGATGGGCCAGCGCCTCACGCCGGCCTTCTTTGCTCTCCTCATACACAAAACGCAGGCCGACATCACGAAACTCGATCTCTCCCTCAACGATGAAATCAGCCGGCGCGCCGGGCGGCGTCGCGATCGCCGGGCGCCGTTGCAATACCTCGCTGATGCGCAACAATGATGCCGACCCTTGCTGGTAGAGATCTACCGTCCAGCCAAGTGCAATCACCGGCCAGCCAAGTTGCGCCAGATAGGCATTGAACAACACCAGCTCACCAACTGTCAGTTCGCCTGTGGCAACCATCCGACCACCGATCAACAGGACGAATGCACCGATTGTGCCAAGCATCAGGCCGATAATCGGCCAGAGCATGCCGCTCAGCAACACATACCGCAGGTTCAGCGCGCGGTAGCGCTCGTTGGCTTCGCGGAACACGCCGATTTCCGCTTCTTCCTGCGCGTAGGCTTTGATCGTGCGGATGCCACTGAAGTTTTCCTGTGCGCGGGTTGAGATCTCGCCGAACTGATCCTGCACCGTACGGAAGATCGCGCGCATCCGCCCGCCGATCACCACGAAGAGCACTGCGACCATCGGCAGCAGCAGGACGACAACCAGGGCCAGGAGCGGGCTGGTGAGGAACATCAGGGTTGCGGCAGTGACGATCAGCAGCGTCGAACCTGCCAGGTTGCTCACGCCCGGCCCCAGGAACATGCGTACCGCCGAGAGGTCGTTCGTGACGCGCGTCATCAGGTCGCCAGTGTGCATCTTGTTGAAAAACCCCTGGTCCAGGGTGAGCAACCGGGCGAACAATGCTTCGCGCATGTCGAAGTCAATCAGGTGCGAGGCGCCGATCATCTGTGTACGCTGGCCATAGCGCAGCACCCCTTCGATGGTTGCCGCAAGCAGCAGCAGGCCGCCATAACCCAATAACTGGTCGAGCACAATACCGCGTGTATTCAGATCATCAACGGCATAGCGCAGGATTTGCGGAATCGTCGCCGCCGCTGCGGTTGCCGCCATGGCGCAGATCAGACCGAACGTCATGCGCCACCGGTAACGCCGTATGAAGGGCCAGATACGACGAAGTTGATCCACAAACAGACTCCTTGCGTCAGGATCGGATGGAACACTACCAGTACCGCTGCGTGGATGTGTCATGGTGATGATGGCATATCGTGCTCATACGCATGGCCAGGATCATCCGGATGGTGGAAGAGACGAAAACGTCGCCGGTCGAGGCTCGACCTTGCGACGCGATGATGTCAACGAGAAACCACGTGATGTATACAAGCGAACAGTATACCACTGGTTGAAACGCGGTTCATCGGACTTCAGGAGGAATAACTGTGTTCATGGTACACGTCTGGCAAGCCGATGGCAGATTCACGCCATTGCCGCAACCATGCATTGACGTCGGTGTCGAGCGTGAACGCAATCTGATGGTTCTCCAGGGCGTCGGTTCCGTTTTTGAGACCGATGTATTTGCGTGGATCGTGCAGGAGATCCGTTCGCCTGCATCGGCGCGCAATACGTTTAAGGTTTTCCGGTCGAGTTGACGGTGGAACCGGCGGAACAGTAAGGACTCGTGGTGGATATGCCCGGCATGGAACGTCATCCGTCATGGCCGGGGCGTCCACCGGCGCGCCACCCGCGCCATCCGGCCGTCATCCCTCATGGCGGGGGCGTCCACCGGCGCGCCACCCGCGCCGTCGGGCCGTCATCCCTCATGGCCAGGGCGTCCATCGGCGCGCCACCCGCGCCATCCGGCCGTCATCCCTCATGGCGGGGGCGTCGTAGGGACGCAGCGCGCTG
>JACAEQ010000048.1 GCA_013388755.1 Chloroflexota bacterium | reverse complement strand
CCAGAAAGCGGCGCTCTTCCCTGGTTGCACCTTCGTTCTGGGCTTCGACACGGCGGTGCGGCTGATTGACCCGCGCTACTATGGCAGCGAAACCAAACGCGACGCCGCGCTGACCGATATCGCCGCGCATGGCTGCTCGTTCCTGGTCGCCGGGCGCCTGAAGGATGGCGTGTTCCGCACACTGGCGGATCTTGAATTGCCGCCTGGTCTGGCGACGATGTTCCGCGAGTTGCCGGAGCGCCTGTTCCGCGTCGACCTGTCGTCAAGCGCCATTCGTAGCGCGTATGCGACTGCGTGAGCCCTCCCGGCGCCTGTGGCTGGAGGCGCGCGCGCCTATGTCACGCAGTGCAGTTCCACGTGATACGCCCCCCACACGTCTGGTGTGCAACGGAGATAGGTGCGCGGCCTGGGAAGATCGTGATCCATCCCGCGCGCCCATGCGCCGCAGTTGAAAAAGTAACCGGCGCGGCCGCTGGCACGTTCGATGCGTGCGCTGCTCCCATCGTGTGGCACGTGGGTATGCCCCATGACAACGGTGCCAATCGCCGGTTCAGCATCAAGGATGGCGCGCGCTGCCGCCTGTTGTGCCGCTTCGAGGGAGCCGGCGCCATGCCCCGCTTCGGCAGTCGCCAGGAGTGGCTGGCGCTCAATGCCCACCGCCATGAGCGACCAGTCGGCCTCGCTGAAGGTGGCGAGTTCGCGTTCCAGCGCTGCGGCAAAGACCGTATCGGCCATGCGGTTTTCGAGGTGGTGGCGCAGTGCACTATCACGCAGTGCCTCGACCAGTGCGGCTGCCGTGCGCCGGCCAGCCGGCCAGAGTGGTGCCGGTTCTGGCGCCGCCCGTTCACGGGGAGCGCCGTGACAGAACAGGAAACGCACCGTCTGAGCCAGTGCCCAGGCTGGAAGCGGCAGTGACCGATCCAGGCCGAAAGCCATCGCGCGTGTCGCGGGATGCAACGTGTCGAGCCAGAGTGGCGCACCCCGGGTCAGCACCAGGTCGGCGAACAGTGCACCCCAGGAGCGACGAATGCGCCATGCACCGCTCATATCCTGCGCGAACGGTCGTTTCATCTGGTCGCCGGAGGCGCATGTTGCATCGTGTTCATGGCCGTGTTCGACATACACCCGGCCGAACGCGCCACTGCCGATCGTATGACAGAAGGCGCGACGGCGCAGTTCGCCCGGCGCCCCGGGTGGATAGATCGCATCGAACACCAGCGCCCAGACATCGGGCCAGAGCAGATCCACGTCGCGCTCACCCACCACCAGCGTGATCGAGTGGCCGTTACTCATCAGGCGGCGTAACGCTACGAACACCGCCGGATGGCCGCTGGCCAGTTTCGGCGTCTGGCCGAGCACCAGCGCTGCGCGTTCGACTGAGTCGGCCTCGGTGGCGCCGAGGCGATCGGTAGGAAACGTCGCCGCAAGTGATGGAAACACGCGCGGAAAATCGATGAAATCGCCGGCAATGACCAGTTCGACAGGGGAGCGTTCAGCAGCAATCTCATCGATCAGGGCACAGAATACCTCGTCGTCACGGAATCGCTCCAGGTCGTCCCACTCGCCGCCAGCAGGTTCGCGCCCCGCGCCCAGATGCAGATCGCTGAGGATGTAAACAGTGTGCGGCATGGATTCCAGGCGCCTGGCGCCAGGCATCTCCCGGGCTACATATCAACCTGGCGCGGCATAAGTGGTAACTCGTCAACGCGTATTGTTGGCGGCAGGGTGCAGACCCACAGAATGGCCGCCGCCACGTCGGTGGCGGTCATCAACTGGCGACGGAACTCCTCGCCGGGGTTGAGCGGGTAGAGCTCCGTGTTGATCAGGCCGGGAAAGATTGTCGTCACAAAGACATTGTACGGGCGCAACTCGGCGCCGAGTGCCTGGCTCAGGCCATCAAGCGCGAACTTGGCGGCGCAGAATGGCGCAATATTGGCAACCCCTACCTTGCCGACACGCGAGGCAATATTGATGATCGTACCGGAGCGCTGCCGTTTCATGTGCGGCACGACCGCGCGGGCGGCGTAAAACGTGCCATGCAGATTGGTCTCTATGACCAGCCGGAAGTCCTCATCGCTGAACTGCTCAAGCGGCGCGATCTTGTGGGTGACGCCGGCTGAATTAATGAGAATGTCAACCCGGCCGAACAGATTGATCGCGCTCTCCACGAGCCGATTCACCTGATCCGGAACGGTCACATCGGTTGGAATCGCGATCGCCTGGCCGCCGGCTCCGGCAATTTCGGCAACCAGCGCTTCGAGCCGCTCGCGCCGTCGCGCCGCCGCGACAATCGTTGCCCGTTCGCGCGCCAGCAGCCGGGCCGTCTCCTGACCTACGCCGCTCGACGCACCGGTAATGACCGCTACTCGTCCTTGAAGACTCATGACCTCTCCCCCCCGCATCGGCGCACAGTTCCTCTTGCGCGATTATACCCGGCATGGCGCATTGCGGCAAGCGGCGCGCATGCAGCGCAGCCTGTGCTACAATAGCGCCGCACCCTGGATCGTCCTGTCAGCGGGAAGGAGGAGCATGGTGGCCAAGAAGACGATTCGCGACATTGACTGGATCGGCAAACGCGCGCTGGTTCGCGTCGACTTTAACGTACCGCTCGAGAATGGGCAGATCACCGATGACACGCGCATCCGTGCCGCGCTTCCCACGATTCGTTACTTGCTGGAGCACGGCGCCGCGGTGGTTCTGATGTCGCACCTGGGCCGTCCGAAGAACAAGGTTGTTGAAAGTATGCGCCTCGCGCCGACGGTCGCGCGCCTGGCCGAGTTGTTGCCCGAAGCGAAGGCCGTGAAGGGGACGCAGGCGACAACCGGCCCATCGGTGGAGGCTGCATCGCGCGATCTGCGCCCGGGTGAGGTTCTGGTGATCGAGAACACTCGTTTCGATGCGCGCGAGGAGGCCAACGACGAAAGTATGGCGCGTGAACTGGCGCGGCTTGGCGATGTGTACGTCAATGATGCATTCGGCTCGGCGCACCGCGCCCACGCATCGACCGAGGGGGTGGCGCGCTTCCTCCCCGCCGTGGCCGGTTTTCTGATGGAAGCTGAGCTTGCCGCCCTGCAGGGAGCGCTCGAAAACCCGGCGCGCCCCTTCGTGACAATTATCGGCGGCGCAAAGATCAGCGACAAGATTGGCGTGATCGAGAATCTGCTCGGCAAGGTTGATGCGCTGCTGATCGGCGGCGGCATGGCCAATACCTTCTTGCTGGCGCAAGGGTACGATATGGGCGATTCGCTCGTTGAGCGCGACTCGGTTGCAACAGCGAAAGCCATGCTGGAACTGGCGGCAGGCCGGGGGGTCAAATTGCTGCTGCCCACCGATGTTGTGATTGCCGACGCCTTCAGCCCCGACGCCAACCGCCAGGTCGTGCCGGTCAACGCCATTCCGGCAGGATGGCGCGCGCTCGATATCGGCCCCGAGACGGTCAGCGCCTATGCTGAGGTCATTGCAGGTGCGCAGACGGTGATCTGGAACGGGCCGATGGGTGTGTTCGAGATGGCGCCGTTTGCCGAAGGAACGCGTGCCATCGCCCAGGCCATGGCTGCCTGTAGCGGCATGACCGTGATCGGCGGTGGTGATTCAGTGGCTGCCGTTGAGCAGATGGGCCTGGCAGAGAAAATACGCCACATCTCGACCGGTGGCGGCGCATCGCTGGAGTTGCTCGAAGGGAAAGAGCTACCCGGGGTCGCCGCACTCAACGACAGGTGAGCACAGGAATGGAGCATTGTGAATGAAGAACCGAGTACCGGCGTGGAGCAATGTGTATCTTGCCGGTTTCACCCGATTTCTCAATGCACAATGCTCCATTCTCATAGACCTTCATTCTCCAGCCAGGCACTCACGGCTGCATCATCGGCAGATGTGTTGCCGCCGGGGATATAGCGGAACCGGTCGCCGTAACTCTCCATCACGAGCGCGCTGAGCTCCTGGTTCGGCGCGCCTTGATCACCCTCGGTAATCCGGACCACCCGGCCGGTCTGTAGATCGAGAAATGAACTCACGGCCGGGTCCGTAAGCGCCAGCGCAGCGCGAATTTCCTCGCGGTCATAGATGACTGTCACGTTCATACTCCCTTATTGACTGGAGTCACGCGGTCATGCGCGCAATCGGCCAGCCGGGCGAACGCCAGGGCCCGTCCGCCGGCGGGACGGCGTTCGTTTCCGCGTTGCGACCGCCTTCCCGCCGCCGGCTGATGGACCCTGGAGGGCGTGCCGCGCGCCAGGCCACCCTGCTGGTATGCCACCACGTACGTCGTGGTCTTGAGCGCCGCATGATCCGCGTGTGCAACACACTCGATGGTGCGCCGCTATGGGAGGCGCGCAACGTCTGGTTGATTCCGCGGCGCAGATTCATGGTATACGATAGGCGTGTGTCGCGCAAGTGAACCGGCGGTTGCCGAAACCTCCGCCACAGGAGTTGCGTACTTCCTTAGGGAATGGTAAAGGCGCATGGCCGAGCAGGGTGACGAACTTGCACTCATCAGCCGCTCCATCGACGGGGATCACGGAGCCTTTGCTCAGCTGATGGAGCGGTATGCGGTGGCCGTCTTCAATCT
The DNA here is from genome assembly GCA_013388755.1 of Chloroflexota bacterium. Classification (GTDB taxonomy): domain Bacteria; phylum Chloroflexota; class Chloroflexia; order Chloroflexales; family Roseiflexaceae; genus JACAEQ01. The sequence continues at coordinate 34,434 of JACAEQ010000048.1, read as the reverse complement.
GGCCTACCGGATGCTGGGGGATGCGCAGGAAGCCGAAGATGCCAGCCAGGAGATTTTCCTGCGCGCCTATACCAACCTCGAACGTTTCGATCCGGCGCGCAAGTTTTCAACCTGGCTGCTGACAATCGGTTCGAATTTCTGTATTGACCGGTTGCGGCGGCGGCGCTTTGCCTGGTTGACGCTCGATGATGCGGTGGCGTCGGTACCGAGCCCGGCGCGCGGGCCGGAACGGAGCGCGCTGGAGCGCGAAGAACGGGACATCGTCCAGCGGGCGCTGCTTCAATTGCCGCCGGCGTATCGCGAGATTGCGGTCCTGCGCTACTGGAACGATCTATCGTATGAAGAAATCGGCCAGGCGACCGGCTTGCCTGAGAGTACGATCAAGACACGATTGCACCGTGCACGGCGTATGCTTGCCGAAGCTCTACGGTCGGAAGGTATGGTCGCCGATGAGTTGGTATCCGCGTAGAAATCAGAGCAGACCATGACCGATTCTCCATCCGATGAGATGCTGGATCGCGCGCTCCACAACGTGCTGGCACGGGCCGGGGCGCTGGCACCTCGTCGCCCGACGGCGGATCTTGTGGCGCGAACGGCACACCGGCTCCCGCGCACGACGCCGCGGCTGGCGGCACGACGCGCCGCCGTGCGGCGCGTTCTCGTTCGCAGTGTGATGACGCTGTTACTGCTTCTGGTCGCCGTTCCAGCGGTAGCCGGCGCGCTGACCCTGGTGCGCGGCGCTGAAACGCCGCTTGCCCGGCTGGCAGGCGTGGCCGGCCAGAGTGATGCGCGCACAGAGCTAGTTGCCGCGACCATGCTGCGGCTCGATGCGCCGCTGACGCGTACACTGCTCGGCGTGCTGCTCTGGCTGGGGCAAGTCATCGCAACCATGCTGGTTGCAGGGCTCTGGCCACGCCGGAGCGCACTGGCAGGTGTGGCCTTGCTCGATGCGCCGGTGCGCGCGGCCGCGGTTGGTATGCTGATGGCCGGGTCGCTTGTGATAGGTGCAGGCGCGTTGCTCACGCTGCTCGCGGCGACGATTGCAGGCCTTCCAGTTGCGCTGGTTGTGCTGTTGCTCCTGCAGGCGCCTTTTGTACTTGGGATCGTGGTGGTGGCGCGCGCGCTCGGGCCGCGCCTGGCGGGCCGGACCGTTGCCCGTAGTGAGGTCGACCTTGCGACTCTGGCGGCTGCGGCGCTGCTGGCGCTACCGGCAGCCGTGGCAGGCTCGTTCTCACTCGCGGCGGTGTTGCCCGTGCTGTATCTGCTGGCGGCTCCTGGTCTTGGCGCGCTCATTCTTAGCCGGGGCGGGATGCGGTACACCTCGCGGTACTACAGCGAAATGCAGAACGGTTGATCGCCGGGATCGCGTGCATCTTGCGCGGCTGCGGGTTGCCCGTGCTCCCGGCGCGCGCATGGTTCAGAGACTCTGCGCTGCGCTCTCGCATTGCAGCGACACGCACGGGAAGATAGCGACCTGCCCATCCCCGACACCGCAGTGATTGTCGTGCGGGCCAGATGCTTCCAGGGTGATAGCCGCCACCATCAGCGCGGTCGTGTTGCGGGTGTGTGGTCACATTGAAAAACGCAACAACGAGGGTCGCAGCGTGGTGCAACCCTCGTCGTGTGTCTGTCGGATTGGCTTAGGAGATCAGGCTACGCTGTGTCGGGCGCGTGGGTTCGACAAATGGCGCGTCAGGCACCAGGCGGCCATAGTCCTTGAACGTGTTGTGCATGTTGGCATAGATGTCGCCGCCGTAGGCCCAGATCTCATTGCGCAGGCCGTTGAGCGAGGCGATCGTTGCACGAGCCGCTGCCTGGTCAATGACCCTGCCCCTGGCATCGAAGCCTGGATGGGTCGCAATCAGCCCATTGGCCTTCGCCAGTTGCACCTCAATGTGTCGTAGCTGATGCTCCATGTTCGCCTCGCACGTATCCAGGCATTGGGTGTCATACCCCTTGCCTTTCAGTCCGGCGATGACGGCATCAACCTGAGCATCATAGACAAGCGCCTGTGCCAGGCGTTTCTCCACCTCGCGCATGTCCTCGGTACGATTCTTCAACGCTTTCTCGAGAGCCGTGTTGTCCATGTCGTTCGTCATGGTCGGCGGAGCGGCGAATGCGCTCGCAAGCCCCAGGTTCAGCAGAAGCAAAAGCGCGAACAGAGTTGCCGCCAGCCGTGTCACTCGCGGTAGTCGGAACATAGTGAATGCCTCCTTTCAGGAGCTCCCGTTTCAGGCGCATCCACAACCCGTTCATGATGTGGGTGGCCGTCTCTATGTTCCCATGCTCTGCGACACAATGACTGAAGCGATCCTCAGGCGATGCTAAGGATTTGCTGAAGCGTGCGTTTCCTGGCAGTGGCGGTGATCGTCAAGAATGTAGCCGATGCCACGCACGGTGTGGATCAGTTCCGGTGCGCCGGCAGCAGCAAGTTTATGGCGCAGCGAACTGACATAGACTTCGATCAGATTGCTGAGCGGGCCGAAATCGTAGCCCCAGACCTGTTCATAAATAAAGGCTCGTTTGAGAACTCGATGTGGGTGATTCATGAAGAGTATGAGCGTGTCGAACTCAGTTGCGGTAAGCACTACCGAACGGTCGCCAACGAAGACTTCGCGACTGGCCTGATCCAGTTTCAATGGGCCGAAGCGCAATACGTCACCCTGATAGCGATGCTCGCGGTGGCGTAACTGAACACGTATACGCACCAGGAGTTCGTCGGTTGCGTCGGGATCTGGCAGAAAATCATCAATTCCGGCGTCAAATGCTGCGACTGGCTGAGTATCAGCCGCGCGCGAGGCCAGCATGATGATCGGGATGTCCATGCCGGCGGCACGGATGCGCCGTGTGACTTCGATGCCATTCACCACCGACGCTGCAGCATCGATGATCATCAGGTCAGGCATAGCGCCGTCAATCAACGAGAGGGCGGAGTGACCATCAGCGACAACGATGACATCGTACCCTTCAAGCGCCAGTGCGCTCCTGAGATGTCGCGCAATCTCGGCCTCACCCTCGACAACAAGCACATAGTGTGCCATAGATGACCTCTACAGGCGAACAAGAAGCGGAATTCGCGCCACCACGTAAAGCCGGTAACCGACCAGTGTGGGTCGCTCGCATGGTATGGCTGAAGAGGATCGTGGGAGGACCACACGCGACAGGGAAGAGCGCACTGAATGAGAAAACACACCGGAACCCTGCATTGCAACCAGTATACCACTCATGCACGATTGAGCGCATCATCCAAAAGTTGGAAAGGTGTGATGGAACGTCTGCGGAACAATCCTTCCAGGAAGTGTACGATGCGGCACCACCCGGCGTATCGGAACGCAGCGCGCGCCATCAGGCCCGGACGCCCGTCAGGCAGAGCTGCCCGGAAGCTCGCGCGCCTGGCACATGTATGCCGGACGATTCGTCATACCTACAGTGAACCGATTTCATCTCTGGCGCACTAGCGTTTCGTTAGAAATGGCCGTCTCCATCGCCAGAACCCTTGACTCCCGATCCGCACCGCGTCATAATACACCTGCGCGGAATGATCGTTCCGCTTAGTGCCTAGCCGAAGAACGGATGGTTGATACGCACCACCCTACCGAAGGCAAGAAGCGCCGTCACACGAGTTGTTGGCTGGACGACCGCGTGACCCGTATGATAACCAATCGAGGTAGATGCTATGAATGAACAGCCCAGTGCCACTGGTACCGGCCAGGCGCAGACCCTGCCATTGATCGCGCTTGACGGCGCAGTGGTGTTTCCGTATACCGTAGTGACGCTCCCGCTCGATGATGAAACCGAGGCGGCGGCACAGGCGGCCATGAAAGAGAATCAGCTCATCTTGCTGGTCGCGCTGCGGCGCGATGCAGCGGCTGATGCGCCGCTGGCGTTGAGGTTACATCGTATCGGCGTCGTCGCGCGTATCGAGCAGCTTGGCCGTCTGCCGAGCGGCGTGAGCGGCATGGTGGTGCGCGGTCTCGTGCGGGCCGAGTTGATCGAACAGGTGCAGGATGCACCCTGCCCGCGCTTCAGCTACCTGGAACATCACGATTATGTCGAGCGCACCGACGAACTTGAACAGTTGATGACCGAGGTGCACGCAGCGATTGATGCGGTGCTAGAGTTGCGCCCCGGCATTCCGCAGGAGATCCGCAACTTCGTTCGCAGTATCAACGACCCGGGCCACCTGGCGGATAATACCGGTTACTCGCCAGACTACACCTTCGAGGAACGCCAGGAGTTGCTCGAAACCTTCGATGTTGCCGAGCGGTTGCGTAAGGTGCTGGCATTTTATCGCAAACAGTTCGCCTTAATGGATGTCCAGGCGCGCCTGCGCCAGGAAGTCCAGGACGCAACGGCGAAACAACAGCGCGAGTTCTATCTGCGCCAGCAAATGCGTGCCATTCAGAAAGAGCTGGGTGAGGACGACGTTGAGGCTGATGAACTGGCCGAGTTGCGCGAGAAGCTGGCGGCGGCACAGTTGTCGCCGGCGGCGCGCAAAGAAGCCGACCGGGAGTTGAGCCGGCTCAGCCGCATGAACAGTGCGTCGCCCGAGTATCAGATGGTGCGTACCTATCTGGAGTGGATGGCGGAACTGCCCTGGAACAATCCGACCGGGACGCTAATTGACATAAGACGTTCGCGCCAGGTGCTTGACGAAGATCACTATGGCCTCGAGAAGATCAAGGAGCGCATCCTTGAGTATCTTGCGGTCAAGCGACGTCGCGAAGCATTGTCCGGCGAAGGCGGCCGCGCGCGCGAGCCGATCCTGGCGTTCGTGGGCCCGCCCGGTGTGGGGAAGACCAGCCTGGGTCAGAGTATTGCGCGCGCGCTGGGGCGCCAGTTCGTGCGCATGAGTCTGGGCGGCGTGCGCGATGAAGCGGAACTGCGCGGGTTCCGCCGTACCTATATCGGTTCGCAGCCGGGCCGCCTGATTCAGGAGTTGCGCCGCGCCGGCACGTCCGATCCGGTCATTCTGCTCGATGAGATTGACAAACTGGGCCACGACTATCGCGGCGATCCGGCATCGGCGCTGCTGGAGGTGCTTGACCCGGAACAGAACGATACCTTTACCGACCATTATCTGAATGTGCCGTTCGATCTGAGCAAGGTACTGTTCATCGCTACCGCCAACACGATGGATACTGTGCCGCCGGCGTTACGCGACCGCATGGAAGTCATCGAGCTGAGCGGGTATACCGAGGATGAGAAGGTTCACATTGCGCAGCGGCACCTGGTTCCCAAGCAGCTTCGGGCGAATGGCCTGCGTTCCGACGAGGTCGTGGTGGAGGAAGAGGCGCTGCGCGTGATCATCACCGAGTATACGCGCGAGGCGGGTGTGCGTAACCTGGAACGGCAGATCGGTGGGGTATTGCGGAAGGTGACACGGCAGCTGGTGGAGAATGGAGGAACGGGAGCAGGGGAGACGAGGAGAGCGGGGGACACAGAGAGTATGGATGATCCAGGGTCAGGCTCGATGCTGAACAGCCATCCAGCCTCTCCCCTGCTCACCTTCCCCAGGTCTCCGGCGGTGGTGACAGTTGAAACGGTGCGCAGCGCCCTGGGCCGTCCGCGCTTCTTCAATGAGGCGAAGGAGCGGATTGACCAGCCGGGGGTTGCGACCGGGCTCGTCTGGACGCCGGTTGGCGGCGACATCGTATTTGTGGAGGCATCGGTCATCGAGGGGAGCCGTGAATTGCGCCTCACCGGCCAGCTTGGCGATGTCATGCGCGAGAGCGCCGAAGCTGCGTTGACCTATGTGCGCTCGCGAGCCCATACGCTCGGAATCGATCCGAAGTTCTTCGATACGCACGCCGTGCATATTCACGTGCCGGGTGGGGCGGTTCCGAAGGATGGCCCCTCGGCGGGGATCACCATGGCAACGGCGCTGGCTTCGGCGGCGACGGGGCGCCTGGTGCGCGATGATGTGGCGATGACCGGCGAGATCACGCTGCGTGGCCGGGTGCTGCCGATCGGCGGGATCAAGGAGAAGGCGCTGGGTGCGCACCGTGCCGGCATTCGCACGGTCATTCTGCCGCGCCGCAACGTCGCCGATCTCGATGATCTGCCTGCCGAGGTGCGTGAGGAGTTGACCTTCGTGCCGGTGGATACGCTTGATGATGTGCTGGCTGCGGCGTTACTGCCACACCCGGCGGCAACGATCAGCAATCTGTTCGGCGCATCGCCCTCTGGTGAGCAACCGGCCGATACAAACACGCGCAGCGAAGTCGTGACGCCGGGGATGTGAGTGTGGCACCGGGAATTGAGCATGGTGCAAGCCTGGCCGGTTTCTGGTGCTCCATTCCCGGGACGCCTCCTGTGCCGCGCGTCGCGCCTATCGCCTCTCATCTCGTGGCTTGACAAACCCGCACATCCGTCCTATGCTGGCGGCATGCCGAACACGTGAGCAAGGGTGATGGTGCATGCCGCTCGATCTTTCCGCATTGAGCCGCCAGGTGCGTGCGATGAGCAGCGCCCTGGCGCACGATGTTCCCGACCAGGCGTCACGTCGCAGCCAGGCGTTGGAACGGTATCTCCGCGAATCGACGGCCCATGCCGTCTGGGCGCAGGCCGCTGATCTGAGTCGCGAAACCTGCGCCTGGCTGCTGGCACGACCTGTTGAACCGCTCAATACCTTGCGCGATGCGCCGCTGCACCAGCCGGAGTATGCCTTGATTGCTTCCGACGGGTCGCAGATCGAGGTTGACCGGCATGGCGCTGCCGCCTGGTACGTCCTCAATATCGGCCGCGTGTACCTGCGCTATGGTGCGCGTTCGGCTGCGAAACTCTCGGCGCGCCCGACGCTCTATTTCCGTGATGAGGATCTGTACCTCTCCGACGGCGTGCGGCGCGTTCCCATCGAAGGCAATTATCTCAGTGCCCGGCGCGATGTTGCTGAAGGAGTGGAACTGGTGGCGCTGGCCGACGAGTTTCTTACCGCCTCGGATGCGCCGGCACTGGCTCTGCAGGATGGCACGCTGGTCCGCTGGACGCTTGCGGGGGCAGAGAAGTTTGTGCAGGAGCATTTTCTGCGCCCCTACCTGGCGTATCTCGAGGAGATGCGCCTGCGTGATATTCCGGTTGCGGCTTACATCAGCCGTCCACGCGCTCCCGAAGTGGCAGGAACGATCCGGTTGATGTTCTGCCCCGATGTGCGCCTGGCGGAAGGGCGCGGCGCGAAATGCAGTGAGTGCAGCGATGTGGCGGCAGGGCGAACACCGTCGTGCGCTGTGTGCCAGGGGCTGGCCGACGCCGACATCCTGGCCGATATGCTCGGCGAAGGGCAACGTGGCCCACTGTTCGTCTCGATGTCGCGGATCAATGTCGAGGCCTACGGGCCGCACCTGATCCACTTTTTCTATCTGCGTGTCGGGCGTGAGATCGCGCGGGTTGAGATGCCGCGCTGGGTGGCTGAGAACCCGGCGCATGTCGATCGCGTGCATGCCCTGGTCTACGACCAGTGTGTCAAGGGGCAGGGGTATCCGGTGGCACTGGCGCGCGCCCACGAACAGGCGGTGGTGCGCGCCGCCGACCGCCGCGCCTTCCAGCGTATTGTCGAAGCGAGCCTGCTACGCGCTGACCTGCCTGCCGTATCATCGCGTAAGGCGGAGGCGAAGGAGCGCCCGGCGCATTGATGCAATAGGGTCAGGGGGCAGGTATGCCAGCGATGAGATCAGCGCAGCCGGTGACACGAACCCCTACCCCTCTCTCATCCGGCAAGGACCGCACCGCAATGCGGGCAGCAACGCGCCCGGGCGCGGATCTCGCGATGGCATCGCCCACAGGCATACCGCGCCGGCGTGCGCGGCACGACGACGAGTTCGGGAAGACGCGCTGCCCGGCCGGGCGACGTCACCGGCGCGGCGACTGGCCAGGCGGCCTGGTTCGTGGCCGATCTGCTCGGACGCCCAAGTGCCGCAACGATCTCGGTATGCAGCGCCTCGGCCGGTGTTCCTGCGCCGCGCGCGATGCGTAGCACCGGTATGCCGGCGCCTACCAGCGCGGCATCCACAAATGCCGCGCCCCTGGCGGCACCCGGTTGCTCAAAGAGCGCCGCCAGGCGCGGCGTCGCCGTTTGCCTGTCGCACAGCACAAAATCAAGCACAATGTCGCGTATCCGGTCGCGGTAGTGATCCGGTTGCGTGGTCCGCGGCTCAACGCACAGGACATCGGTGAGACGTACATGCGGCACGACTGCCAGGTCGTCGGGAGCGGCGGCATTGAGGCTTGCAAAGAGGGCGCGATCCTCATCCGGCAGGATGTATGCCGCGCGGGCGTAGGGCAGGCGCGGCAAGAATTCCGGCTGGCCGGGTCGAGCGCGCGCCAGCGTGCCGAGGGTGTCCGGCAGTGCCGCACGACTGCGCAGTCGTGGCACGGCCAGCGCAACAACACATGCGGCGGCGACCAGCAGCGATACTGAGATCGTCGTGATGACAAGCGGATCCATTCCTGTCCCCCCATCTCCGTTGCTGATGCGATGCTTTATTCAATACAACGCACGTTGCCGACGCCACACGCATACATATGCCCCCCTGACAGGAAATCGTAATCTGATCGTCCGCGTGGTATACTGCGCCTATCAGCACTTCCTGCAATCTGACTGGAGCACAGCGTGGTCACAATGTATCGTACCGGTGCGCCGGTGATGGAGTTTCACGTCGCCCGCAGCGCACGCGATCGCTACCAGTTCGACGAGTCGCTCTTCCAGTTTAGTGGCAATGTCATCTTCGCCAACTTCCATGCCGCGCGTGTGTTTGCGCAGAAGATGAACCAGAGGCGCGATCTGGCGCGCTTCCCCGAACAGGCGGTGCATGCAGGGCAGCTCAGCGCCATGGGGCTGATTGACGAAATTGCGCACTATGTGTTCCGCGTGTACCGCCAGCGCGCCAACCCGAACATGCTTCGCGAGGCGCTGGCATGGCTCAATGATCGCCTGGGGCCGGAGCGTGTCGAGACGGCGTTGCGCACGTTTTGTGATGATTTCCCGCCGCTCGCAGCATATCGCCGCGAGGTCTCGCTTGATGCGTGGCTGGCAGGCGCGACCGAAGGCACATCACACCGCGAAGTGGCACTCGAAGAGTTGTTGATGCTCTGGCTGGCGAACATGAACCCGGCGTTCAACCCATTTCTTGAGCTGTTCGACGACTCGCGGCTGGAACATGATACGGCGTATGTGCTCCTGATCGGGTCGTTGTACGAGTTCTTCGCTACCCAGCCGTCGCCGGCTGGCCTGCTACCCGGCATTGATAGCCGCAACCTGATCGACCTGCTGCGCGCGCCGGCGCTGGCGGCGCCACATTCGCTCGAAGCGCAACTCAACTACATTCTCGAGCACTGGGCAGGTCTCATCGATCGTGGGTATCTCTACCGGCTGTTAAGCAGCATGGATGTGATGAAGGAAGAGGATCGGGCGCGTTTTGGCGTTGGCGGCGGCGATCTGGTGGCGGCCAATGTGCCGGTGGCCGATTATCGCTACCTGGAGGCCGAGCCCGAGCGCTACACTCCCGATCGCGAATGGATGCCGCGGCTGGTCTTGCTGGCAAAGAACGCCTTTGTCTGGCTCGATCAGCTTGGCAAGCAGTATGGGCGCCCGATCCAGACGCTCGATCAGGTGCCTGACGAGGAACTCGATGTGCTGGCCCAGCGCGGCTTCACCGGGCTGTGGCTGATCGGTCTGTGGGAACGAAGCGCGGCGTCGCGTCGCATCAAGCAGTTGATGGGCAACCCCGACGCAGTGGCATCGGCATATTCGCTCTACGACTATCAGATCGCTGCGGCGCTCGGCGGCCAGCCGGCGCTCGATGACCTGCGGGCGCGCACCTGGCAGCGCGGCATCCGGCTCTCCGCCGATATGGTGCCGAATCATGTCGGTATTGATGGTCGCTGGGTGATTGAACACCCTGACTGGTTCATCCAGTTGCCGTATTCGCCATTTCCCACCTATACGTTCAATGGCCCTGACCTCTCGCACGATGAGCGCGTCGGGATCTTCATAGAAGATCATTACTATACGCGCAGCGACGCCGCCGTTGTGTTCAAGCGCCTTGATCGCTGGACCGGGCAGGAGCGGTATATCTATCACGGCAACGACGGCACCAGTATGCCGTGGAACGATACCGCACAACTGAACTATCTCAACCCCGAGGTCCGCGAAGCCGTCATCCAGACGATCCTCCACGTTGCGCGGCAGTTCCCTGTCATCCGCTTCGATGCCGCAATGACACTGGCCAGGCGCCATTATCATCGGCTCTGGTTCCCCGAACCCGGTACCGGTGGCGATATCCCGTCGCGCGCCGAACACGGTATGACTCGCCTGCAATTCGATGCTGCCATGCCGGAGGAGTTCTGGCGCGAGGTTGTTGACCGCTGCGCCGCCGAGGCGCCGGATACGCTGCTCCTTGCCGAGGCATTCTGGCTGATGGAAGGATATTTCGTCCGAACACTCGGTATGCACCGCGTCTACAATAGCGCCTTCATGGTCTGTTTGCGCGATGAAGAGAATGCCAAGTATCGCCAGATCGTCAAGAATGTGCTGGAATTCGACCCGGAGGTGTTGCGCCGGTTTGTCAATTTCATGAATAATCCCGATGAGCGTACCGCCGTGGACCAGTTTGGCAAAGGCGACAAATACTTCGGTATCTGCACATTGATGGTGACGATGCCGGGCCTGCCGATGTTCGGCCATGGTCAGGTGGAAGGGTTCACCGAGAAGTATGGTATGGAGTATTACCGGGCCTACTGGGAAGAGCAGCCTGACACATGGCTGATTGCACGCCACGAACGCGAAATCTTCCCGCTGATGCACCGGCGCTATCTGTTCGCCGGAACGGATAGTTTCCTGCTGTACGATTTCTATCTGCCGGACGGCCATGTCAATGAGGATGTGTTTGCCTACTCGAACCGTCATGGCAATGAGTGCTCGCTGGTGGTCTACCATAACCGTTACGCCGATGCGCGTGGCTGGGTTCGGCTGTCGGCGGCCTTCTCGGCGCGCACCGGCCGGGGCGATGAGCGCGCCCTGGTGCAACGGACCCTGGCCGAGGGTCTCGGGCTGCGCGCTGGCGACAACAACTACACCATCTTCCGCGATCATCGCAGCGGGCTGGAGTATATTCGCCATAGCCGCGACCTGGCCGAGCGCGGGCTGTATGTCGAGCTGGGGGCCTATGAGTGCCATGTGTTTCTCGATTTTCGTGAGGTGAACGAGACGGCGGACGGGCGGTATGGGCACATGGCCGCCTACCTGAATGGGCGCGGTGTACCGAGTATTGACATTGCATTGCGCGAAACGTTTTTGCAGCCGGTGCTGGCGCCGTTCCGGGCGCTGGTCAGCGCTGAGATGCTGCGCGTGCTGGCAGAATGGACCGACGAATGCCAGCCGCCGGCGCCTGCAGAACTTGCGCTGATGGGTGAACGCGCCGAACCCCGTGCCGATTTTGCCGATAGCATGCTGGAAGGGGCGGATGGTGCCGAGATTCCGACCGTGGATGAACTTGCAGCGCTCGACCGCCTTGACGAGCGTGGTGCAAGCCTTGCCGATGATCTGGCGGACACGGCGCGCATCGAGCCTGCGCCCGGCGATGCCGGTGCCATGCAGGATGCGCTGGAGCTGGTCGAACAACGTCTGGCGCACTTCCTGGACGAATTCGCAGCCTTCAGCGGTATAACCGGCGATAGCGCCGCGGTTGTTGCAGATGTACGGCGACGGCTCGAGGCGACCATTGATGTGCTGGCGCGCGCCGATGCACGGCGGGCGCATGCCGTAGGCGCACCGCTGGCGGATGACCCGGCACGCTGGGGCGCAGCTATCGGCTGGGCACTGATCCACCGCCTCGGAGCGCTGGCCAGCGATCATGACGTCGCCGGGCAGAGTCGTAGCTGGATTGATGAGTTCCTGCTCGGCAGGGCGCTGCATGGCGCGCTGGTCGAGTATGGCTACAGCGAAGACACCGCAACCGACGCAGTTCAGCTCGTCAGGGTGCTGACGGCGCAGCAGCGCTGGCACGAGGTGCTCGCCGGCGACGACGGCTATGCGCTGGCCACGTCATTGATGACCGACCGTGATGCACAATCATTTACACGGGTCAATCGCTTCCAGGGTGTGCTCTGGTTCAACCGCGAGCGCTTCGAACGGCTGCTCCGGTGGTTGGAACTGGCTGTCGCTATCACCCTGAGGGCCGAAGGATCGCCGGATCAGGAAGTTGTTCGTGCGGCATGCCATCGGATCGCAGAGCGACTGGGCGCAGCGGCTGAGCGTAGCGGGTACCGCGTAGAACGGCTGCTGCTGGAAGTGAAAGGCGAACAGGCGCCAGAAACCACAGGAGTAGAGTAATGCGCGCAATACGTGTTCATGAGTATGGCGGGCCGGAGGTGCTGCGCCATGAGGATGTGCCGCTGCCGCATCCTGGACCGGGTGAGGTGCGCGTGAAAATCGAGGCTGCGGGCGTCAACTTTATTGATATCTATCACCGCAGCGGGCAGTACCAGGGTATTCTGCCATTGACCCCGGGAATGGAAGCCGCCGGTATCGTGGATGCAGTCGGCCCTGATGTTGCTGACGTGACCTCGGGCGACCGGGTCGCCTACGCCATGCAGCAGGGCGCGTATGCGGAGTATGCGATTGTACCGGCGGCGAAACTCGTCCCGGTTCCGGCAGGCGTGGCATCGCAGCAGGCAGCGGCTGTCATGCTGCAGGGGATGACGGCGCACTACCTGGCGTACAGCACCTATCCATTACGCCAGGGTGACGTGGCGCTGATCCATGCCGCCGCCGGCGGCGTCGGGTTGTTGCTGGTCCAGATTGCCAGGCGTTGCGGCGCGCACGTCATCGGCACCGTCTCGACCGAAGAGAAGGCAGTGCTGGCCCGTGCCGCCGGCGCCCACGACATCATCCTGTATACGCAGGAAGACTTCCCAGATGCCGTGCGCCGTTTGACCGGCGGCGCAGGCGTCCATGTGGTCTACGACTCGGTCGGCCGGACGACCTTCGATGGCAGCCTTGCATGCCTGCGCCCGCGCGGCTACATGGTGCTGTTCGGTCAATCAAGCGGAGCTGTGCCGCCGTTCGATCCGCAGATATTGAACGCAAAGGGGTCATTGTTCCTGACGCGCCCGTCACTGGGGCACTACCTGCTGACGCGCGACGAGTTGCTCTGGCGCGCCGGTGATCTCTTCGCCTGGATGGCGTCGGGTGAACTGAGCGTGCGGATTGACTCAACCTACCCGCTGGCTGACGCCGCGGAGGCGCACCGCGCGCTGGCGAGCCGGGCGACAAGCGGGAAGCTCCTGCTCCTCCCATAGCTGTCCATGGCTGTGGTATAATATCTGGTGGGGCTGGTAGCTCAGCGGTAGAGCAGCGGTCTTTTAAACCGACGGTCGTGGGTTCGATCCCCACCCGGCCCACCATACCACCCACTCGTTAACATCCACGTCTGCGAAGCAAGCGCCGCAACCATCAACGGCACGCCAGGCCGCGCCAGGATAAAATAATCGCCCTGACTTGCTGCCAGTACTCGTTTTTATACTGCTGGCGATGTTCCGACAGGGTAAGTGCCTCTCCGAACACCCATGGGCATGCTGCCATTGCGCGGAGCGCCAGCGACCGCGTGCAGCGAGCGCAGCGTGGCTGAAGCAATCGAGCGGCGCGCGAGGAGCTTGCTTCGCTCGCGCTCGCAATGACATGGACCATCTGGTGTTCGGACAGGCTCTAAGCCCGATACCTTTCAAATAAGGCGTTATGCACCGCATAGCCCCCACCCGACCTCCCCCCGCCGGGGGGAGGAGTCGGACTCCCTCCCCTGGCGGGGGAGGGCCGGGGAGGGAGTGACGGGCGTCTGTGAAAGGTATTGGCTCTAAGCCGCCATATCACGCGCACCGCACATCCCCGGCGCCAGCAGGGCCGCAAACACCACGCGGGTTACAAGTTCACCAAAGATCAGCACAATGATGGTTGCTACCAGAATGGTTGCTACCAGCAGCACGAGAGCCAGTCGATCGGGTCGCATCGTCGTTCCAGGTTGCGACCGCCTTCCCGCCGACGGATGATGGACTCTGGAGGGCGTGCCGCCCTCCAGGCCATCCTGCTGGTATGCCACCGCGTAAGTTCTGTCATAAAAAAACATCCAGGCAGCGTATCTCAACGCTGCCTGGATCTGGAATACCATCCTGCCGCAGGCTCACACCCGCAGACGAGGTGACCTACGCCGGCGTTGCCGCCGTCGGGGCCGGTGCTGGCGCCTGGCGCCTGGGCAGTTCGATCACCGGAATCTCACTCAGGCGCGTGACGCCCTGGAGCTGCAACTCCTCAGCGAAATGGCATGCCACCCAGTGTTCATTGCCGATATCGCGCAGCGGCGGGCGTTCGGCCTTGCAGATGTCTTTTGCATAACGGCAACGTGGATGGAAGTAGCATCCCGAAGGAGGATTTGCGGGACTTGGCACATCGCCCGGGAGCTTCACCGGCCGGGTGCGCCGGCGCGGATCCGGTTTCGGGATGGCCGCCAGCAACGCCTCGGTATACGGATGCTTCGGGTGATAGTACAGGCTGTCGGTATCGGCCATCTCGACAATGTAACCGACATACATCACCGCCACGCGATCCGAGATATGCTCCACCACACTCAGGTCGTGGGCCACGAAGAGGTACGTCAGATCATACTTTGACTGGAGATCTTCAAGCAAGTTGAGCACCTGGGCCTGGATCGACACATCGAGCGCCGAGACCGGCTCATCGCAGACGATCAACTTTGGGTTGAGCGCCAGGGCGCGCGCGATGCCGATACGCTGGCGCTGGCCGCCGGAGAATGCGTGCGGGTAACGCGTCATGTTCTCCGGGCGGATGCCGACCTCCTGCAAGAGTTCCGCGACCCGATCCTTCAGCGCCTGACCCGACGCAACACCCTGGATTGCGAGTGGCTCGCCGACGATCTGGCCGACGGTGAGGCGCGGGTTCAGCGACGAGAAGGGGTCCTGAAAGATAATCTGCATATTGGGCCGCACCTGCTTCAGTTGCGACCGCTTGAGTTTCGCCAGGTCCACCTTACCGATATTCGGGTCATCAAAGACGATCTCGCCGGCAGTCGGGTCGAGCAAGCGCAGGATCGTGCGGCCAGTTGTGCTCTTGCCACATCCCGATTCGCCGACCAGGCCGAGGGTCTCGCCCTTTTTGATATAGAAATCAATGCCGTCGACCGCCTTCACATAGCCGGTGACGCGCCGCAGGAAGCCGCTCTGGATGGGAAAGTGCTTCTTGAGCCCTTTCACCTCGAGCAAGATATCGTCTGATTTACCATTTTTCCTTGCGGTCTCCATAGCGCTCCTCTACGTGTACAGATGGCAACGCACCGTGTGCGTGCGCGACCCGGCCACAAACGTCTCGTCGGGCATGACCGCGTCGCACAGGCCGGGAATTGCGGCCGGGCAGCGCGGGTGGAACGGGCAGCCAGTGACGGTCGAGTACGGATCGGGCACGGTGCCCTTGATCGACTCAAGTTTCTCGCCGCGGGCGACGCCGAGGCGCGGGATGGAGCGGAGCAATGAGATTGTATAGGGATGCTTCGGATCGTAAAAGATATCGTCGATCGTGGCCCGTTCGATGATCCGGCCGAGATACATTACGGCGACCTCATCACACATCTGCGCCACCACACCCATATTATGGGTGATGAACATAATCGACGTGCCGATCTCATTCTGAAGATCGCGCATCAAGTCGAGGATCTGCGCTTCAGTCGTCACATCGAGCGCGGTGGTCGGCTCATCGGCGATCAGCAGTGTCGGCGTGCAGGAGAGAGCCATCGCAATCATCGCGCGCTGGCGCATGCCGCCGGAGAGCTGGTGCGGATAGCTATCGGCAATGCGCTCCGGGTTCGGCATGCCGACTTTCTGCAGAATATCTACCGCTCGCTTGCGCGCCTCGGCCTTATCCTGCGTTTGATGGAGCAGGATCGCTTCCTCAATCTGATTGCCGACCGTATAACAGGGGTTCAGCGAGGTCATCGGTTCCTGGAAGATCATCGAGATATTATTACCGCGAATGTGACGCATCTCCGGGCCATTTTTCTCGAGTCTGGTGATATCAATCGCCTCACCGGTATTGAACTCGCGAAACAGGATGCTGCCACCCTCAATGCGCCCGGTCGTCAGTTGCATAATCGAGAGGCCGGTCTGGCTTTTGCCGCAACCCGACTCACCGACGACCCCGAGCACCTTGCCGCGCGGAATATTGAACGACACGCCATTCAGCGCGCGCACGACGCCGAGCGCCGTATAGAAATTGAGCTTCAGATCCTGGACGCGCACAACATCGTCTTCGCTCACGATCTGTACGTTGGAGGTCTCAGCGCCGGTTACAGCATTCGTCATGGAATGGCTCCTCTTCCAGTGAGGCAGGCAGCGCCAGACACGAAGGAGAGTGTATCCATCGCATCCATTCGCGGCTGATGCCCCGGCTTTTCCCGCTTCTTACGCCTTACCTGCCACCTGTCGCCCCTCGCCGCTCGCCTCACTATGCATACGGATCCACCGCATCGCGCACACCGTCGCCGAGCAAGTTGAAACTCAGCACGGTAATGATCAACAGAATGACCGGGATCAGCAGCCAGGGATAGGTGACGACCGCCTGCACCGTCTGCGCGTCGCGCAACAGGATCCCCCAGCTCACCGCCGGCGGCAAAATGCCGAGGCCGAGGAAGCTCAGCGCCGTTTCCAGGCCGATCGAGCCAGGGATCGCCAGCATGGCCACGACGACAATATGGCTCATGGCATTCGGGATCAGGTGGTGCGTGATCACGTGCCAGTGGCCTGCGCCGGCTGCAATCGCCGCTGCCGTATAGTCGGCGCCACGGAAGGCGAGCACCTTGCCGCGCACCTCGCGCGCCAACCCGGTCCAGCCGATGACGGCAATCACGACCGTAATCAGGAAGTAGCGCACCGTGATCGATACATTGAGCGGCAGCGCCGCGGCCAGCGCCATATAGAGCGGCAAGTCCGGAAAAGAGCGGATAAGCTCAATAATGCGCTGGATCAGGTTGTCGAGCACGCCACCGAAATACCCCGATGCGGTGCCGACAATCGAGCCGATAATCACGAACAGGAAGACGCCGAAGAAGCCGAGGGTCAGCGACACCTGCGAACCCTTCAGCACGCGCGAGAAGAGGTCGCGCCCTTCTTTATCGGCGCCCCAGAGGAAGATGCGCGCGTTGACATCCGGCGGCGCTTCAACGCCAAACAGGTGCAGCTTTGAAGGGACGAACCCGAGGAAGCGATACTCATATCCCTGGACAAAAAACCGAATGGGATAGATCGTGCTGGTATCGATCGTATAGACCCACTGGAACTTCTCCTGGTCCAGTTCCTGCTTCAGGCCATAAATCCCGGGCCCATCCGGCCCCCAGACAATCTGGGTTGGCGGCGCGAAGGGATTGTTCGAGTCGAGCACATCGTGCTGATACGGCGCAATGAAATCGCCGAGGATCATGAACAGGTACATCACACCCAGAACAAAGAGTGCCGCAACCGAAAGCTTACTCTGGCGGAAGCGCCGCACCATGAGTTTCCACTGGGGAATCTGCCCGACGTCTTCCTGCTTCTTGCCTCTGGCTGCCCTGGGCAGTTCACCTGCTGCTGTTGCCATAGCGCTAATCCTTACTAACAACGTTCAACGTTCCCACGGTCTATTCGAGGCGAACGCGCGGATCGACCCAGGCGAGCAGCAGGTCGGCGATCAGATTGCCGATCAGCAGCAGTGCCGAGAGCATCACCAGAATCGTGCCGGCGAGGTACATATCCTGCGAGCGCAGCGCATCCAGGTAGAGCGGGCCAATCGTCGGCAGGCTGAGAATAATCGCGATCAGCGTCTCACCGACGATCAGTGCAGGCAACAGTGTGCCGAGCGACATCACCAGCGGGTGAATGGCATTGCGCACCGCGTGCTTCCAGATCACCGTCGCTTCCTGGAGGCCCTTGGCGCGCGCCGTCTGAATATACTGCATATTCAGCACATCCAGCAGGTTGGCGCGCATCACACGGGTCAGGCCGGCCGTTGCGCCGACCGCCAGCACGACAATCGCGATCCAGACATGCCCGAGAAAGTCCATGAGCTTGGCGACGCTCCAGGGCGCGTCGGCATACTGTGGCGAGAAGAGACCACCGATCGGCTGATCCCAGAGGCGCGACGCGGTAATCAGCAGAATCAGCGCCAGCAAAAAGCCGGGTATGGAAAGCCCAAGGAACTGGACAAAGGTAATGATATAGTCCGGCCAGGAATAACGGTGGGTTGCGGAGTAAACCCCGATGGGAATGGAGACCAGCCAGGTGAACAGCAGCGCGGTAAGCGAGAGGCTGACCGAAATGCCAAGCCGGTTATATATACGCTCGGCAACCGTCTGATCCGTCTCGAATGACGTACCGAAGTCGCCCTGAAGTGAGCGTGAGATCCATTTCCAGTATTGCACATAGAACGGATCATCGACGCCATAACGCGTGCGCAGCGCCTGGATGAGCGACTCAGGCAGGTTGCCGCCCTGCGCACGCAAACGCTGGATCTGCGTGTCAAGGATCGATCCCGGCGGCAACTGGATGATCCAGAAGCCAACGAACGAGACAATAATCAACAGGAAGATCATGTTGACGACGCGCCGGGCGATAAAGTTCAGCATCGTTGCCTCGCTGCTCTAGCTATTCCCGAGTTCCGTGTGTGGAGTGCTGAAGGAGCAGTTGCGCCTCACCCCCTCAATCCCCCTCTCCGTTACGGAGAGGGGGAGGCGCGTCAGCGCCAGGGGTGAGGTTCAAAAGCGAACTACGCCTGGTGCGCGTCCGGGTTATCCCAGTACCAGGTCTCCGGGTCGTAGACCGCCGGCGACGGGATGATCCATGGGTTGACGAAGCCGCCCAGACCTTCCTTGAGCAGGTCTTCGCGGGTCGGGACGTTCATCAGGCCCTTCTTCACAAGGATGATGCGTGGATAGTTCGCCACCGTACCGGAGAAGAATGGCCCTTCGTTGACATGGATCTTGATCATGTCCCATACCAGTGCGTGGCGCTTCATTGCATCCGGCTCAAGCTTCGACTGATCGTAGAGCTTGTGCAGTTCGGCGATTGCCGGCACCGAGTCGGGCTCACCATCATTGATCCGCGGCGGCGTGCGATCCCACGGGTTGACGTCGAGCTGTTCCTTCTCCGACGCCGTCCCGCGCAGTGTGTACGCGCGACCGTGCAGCGGCGCCCAGCGCTCATACTCGTCGGCCACGACCCACGATGGGTAGACCAGGTGGTTCGGGCCGTCGCCAACTTCCCAGGCGGTGATCATCGGAAGCTTGCCGGCACGCCACTGATCGCTGTAACCTTCCGCAGGGATTGGCGTCAGCACCGCATCGAGACCGATCGCCTGCCAGTCACGCGCCAGGCGCTCATTCTTTGACAGGTGCTCGCCGCCGGGCGCCTGGTCGGCGGGGTATGTGATCTGGATCTGCAACGGGCTGCCGTCGGGCAGGGTGCGCTTGCCATCCGCGCCTTTCTTGTAGCCGGCTTCGTCCAGCATCTGCTCGGCCAGCGCCGGGTCGTACTTGATATAGCTATCACGCCACTCGGCGTACGCGGCCTTACCCTGATCGTTAATGTTGTACTCGATCGCTTTCGGGCTCATGGTGCCACTGGTCAGTTCACCAAGGCCGAAGTAGACCGCCTTCTGCACGTCGGCGCGGTTGTAGGCGTGCGACAGCGCCTGGCGGAACTTCTTATCGCGGAACGCCGCGCGCAGTTTGGGATCATTGTAGTCCTGGCTGAAGAAATACATCGAGCCCGTGCCCGAGCCGGAGTCCCAGAAGCGGACTTCGAGCTGGCTCTTGGACTCGGCATCCTTCAGGCTCTGGATATCGGCCAGACCCTGGGCATGGAAGTGGGCGTGATCGGCGCGGCCTTCGGTATAGGCCAGTTTCTCAATTTCCTTATCCTTAAGGGCAGTGACGATAATCTGGTCGATATACGGCAACTGGTTGCCCTCGGCATCCACCACCCAGTAATACGGGTTACGATCCCACACTGCGCGCACGCCTTCCTCGAAGGTCGTCAGCTTCCAGCCGGTCAGGCGCGGGCAGTCGGGGTTGTTGTGATTGTGCTTACGCTGATGCTCTTCCCAGTCCTTGTACTTGTCGGGGTTGAGCACCGGGTTGAACTGCTCCATATAGTGGCGCGGCATAACCCAGATCGGGCCGATGAAGTGGTTGGTCCACATCGCCAGTCGGTCGGCCGTCAGCGGCGCGGGAGCGTCGAACACCATCTCGAAGGTGTAATCATCCGGTGCATTGAGGGTCATCAGTGTGCCGGTGCCGGAGCGCGCCTCGTCGGGCGGGCTGTTGATCGGCTTGAGACCCTCGGGGAACTCCTTCTCTTTGCCGTTACCGCCGATGGTGTACTCCCAGACATACATAATGTCCTTCGTCGTGAACGGCTGGCCGTCGCTCCACTTGATCCCCTCGCGGATCTTGAAGGTCCACTTGCTGGCATCGGCGTTCGATTCCCAGCTCTCGACGAAGCCGGGGCCGATCGCCAGGCCATCCTTGAGCCAGCGCAGTGGCGACGAGCCATACTGCATCTCGTGGATGAAACCGGTGATGCCCCAGTTGTTGGCGTAGCTCTTCTTCAGCACGCCGCCATACTTGCCAGTGCTGAGCCAGGCATGCGGTGGGGTGTACGGGTTCTTCGGCAGGCGTTCGTCAACGGGTGGGAGTTTACCCTCTTCGACCAGCTTCGCCAGCATCGGGGCTTCCTTGAAGGTGCTGGTCACGGCTGGAACGGCGGTGGCGGCGGGAACGGCCGTGGCGGCAACCGGAACGGCAGTTGCTGCGGGAGCGGTCGTCGCTGCTGGAGCAGCGGGGGCGGTGGTCGGTGCGGCTGCGGGCTGGCCGCCGCCACAGGCTGCGATCGCGGCGCCAGCCGCGGTGATTGCTGACAGGCGCAAAAATGCGCGCCGGTTCAGCTTCCGTGCGTTATCCACCTGAATACCTCCTTGTAGGCATCTGTTACTCACACACCGAGTAAGGACGTGAACCCTGGCGGGCTGCACGCTGCCGCTCGCCAAAGGCGTCACGGGCATCATGCGGGGATTTACGCCATCGTCACCCCCTTTCCAGGTTGTGGCACGGTTTATGCAGAAATATTCTATAGCCGTTTTGAAACGTTGTCAAACCTTAACCGGTAAACCTTCGCAGAACGTGCAACATTGAACGTTCAACGTGCAACGCTGAACGTTGCCACGGTTCGCTCCAGCCATTCCACCCATGGCAGGCGCCGCTGCTGCGAAAGCTCCGGCAATGGCTCGCGGTAGATTGCGAATGCGCGCACGGTGAAGAAGCAGTCGGTCTTCCAGCCGCGACAGTCAAGCCTTCCGGTGGCATCTTTTCCGCCGGGCAGCGTAATCAGCAAGTCTGCGCCGTACGAGATGTCGTTAACGGTATCGGGCCAGGTGCGATCAAGAAACACTCGTTCATAGGGGATGCCGCGTTGTTGCAGCACGTAGCCAATTGCGTCGGAGAACGTGGTGAAACTGCGCGGACGAAGGAACGTAACTGTGAGCGCCAGCGCCATACAACTCAGAACGCATGCGCCGATAACGAGAAGCGGCAGAACACGTTGTGCGGAGTGTCGCGAGTTGGACACTTTTTTCACATTCGCACCCGCTCTATAACGTTCCAACGTTCCAACGTTCAACGTTCCTCCGCCACGCGCCCGCGCTTCGTCTTTTCTTTCTTCGGCAACCCCGGCTTCTGGTTCAGGTCGCGGTCGGTGGCGAACCAGAGCTCGGGCGGGATGTTGAAGAGCGCGAAGGCATAATTGCCCATGGGCAGCCAGTACTCCCATGCTTCCGGGCTGCGCCCCTGATAGGTGAGCACAATCTGCCATTGCGCAACGTACATGATCCAGACCTTGCGCTTCCGCGTTGCATCGCCGTCGCGGAAGGTATAGACCCGCTCAAACTTCAGCAGGTTGCCATAGGCATCGTCGGAGCTCGACTCGATCACACAGTCGGTGAGGTGCTCCAGACCGGCGGCGATTCCCTTCTGCAGGATCGGAACGTCTTCCGCGATGGCCTCGGCGTCGAGCTGACGCACCCAGGCCGAGAAGAACGTCTGCGGGTTCTCGCTTTCCGGCGAGAACAACACCCCTTCCATACCGTTGTCAAGCTCGAACTGGTGCCAGTCGGAGGGGAAGCGGAAGGTGAACCGGCCAAGCGGGTCCTTGTATGTGTCGACGCCGGTGAAACGTGGGCGCGCCGGGCGCTCGGTGCTGGTCATAGGTTATTCTCTCCAGTCGGGGTGGCTCGCGAGCCATCCTTACAGGGTACTGCTGGCAAACTCCGTTGTTCCCACGCCGGGCGCGCGGATGCCCCGCCCGCATGCGGGTCGGAGTCTCGCGTACGTGGGTTCGCCAGCGGTAGCTTCCAGGAATCGTATGCTACCACGAGGCGCGCATGCGCGCAAGGAAGTTGCACGATCCGGCGCACGCGTGTATACTATGCGGTACTGCGCGTGCTGCGGCACGTGTGCTTGAAGTTACTGCGGGAGGGGGTGAGCAGGTCATCCTTCCGCGCCGGCCGGTTTGCGGGCCGGTGTGACGATGGATACGCCAGAGTTATGCGAGTGGAACGACGCGACGGCGAGACGGTAGAGCAACTCCTTCGCCGCTTCAATAAGGTGGTCGTGGCAGAGCGGATCACGAAGACCTTTCGCGAAAAGATGCACTTCGTCTCCAAGAGTGAGCAGCGCAAAGAAAAGCGCCGCCGCGCCGAGCGTAATCGCCGCAAGAAGGCGATGCAGCAGGGGCAGGGGTAGAGGCCGCGTGAGTTTGACGCAGGGCGCCGGGCAGATTACCCGGCGCTCTGTGTTGCCTGGAGCGTATGTTATAATCTGTGAAGCAGTATGTCTGTCTCGTTGATTGAAAAACTTGCCGGCGTTGCAGCGCGCTACGATGAGCTGTTCGACCTGATGGCGCATCCGGAGGTGGTGACCGATCACTCCCGGTTGCAGCAGTATGTCCGTGAGCAGCGTGAGCTCGAACCGCTGGTTGAGGCGTACCGCGCCTACCGTGATGTGGTGCGCCAGATTGATGATACCCAGGCGCTGCTCGCTGATGGCGCCGACGCGGAGTTGCGCCAGCTGGCGCAGGAGGAGCTTGGCGAGCTTATCGAGCGGCGCACGCACCTGGAGGCGCAGATCAAGGTGCTGTTGTTGCCGCGTGACCCGAATGACTCGAAAAGTGTCATTATGGAGTTGCGCCAGGGCGAGGGTGGCGACGAGGCGGCGCTGTTCGCCGCCGACCTGTACCGCATGTATGCGCGCTACGCCGAGCAGCGTGGCTGGGGGATCGACCTGATCAGCGCAACGGAAAACGGCCCTGGCGGTTATAAGGAAATTATCTTTGAAGTGAAGGGTGAGGGTGCGTATAGCCGCCTGAAGTACGAAGGCGGCGTGCACCGCGTGCAGCGCATCCCGGCGACGGAAGCGCGCGGGCGCATTCATACCTCGACGGCGACGGTGGCCGTCCTGCCTGAGGTCGAAGAGACCGACGTGGAGTTGAGCCCGTCGGATTACCGGGTTGATGTGTATCGCTCCGGCGGCCATGGCGGTCAGGGCGTCAATACGACCGACTCTGCGGTGCGGATCGTCTACCGGCCGGGTACGCCTGAGGAGATCGTCGTTACCTGCCAGGATAGCCGTTCGCAACTGAAGAACAAGGCCTCGGCGCTGGCGGTGTTGCGCGCGCGTCTGTACGCCATCCAGGAAGAGAAACGCCGCAAGGAGCTTGGTGAGACCCGCCTCGCGCAGGTTGGCAGCGCCGAACGCGCCGAGAAGATTCGAACCTACAACTACCCGCAGGATCGGGTGACCGATCACCGGATCGGGCAGAATTTTTCGAACCTGCCAGGGATTCTTGATGGCGATCTTGACCGACTGATTGATGCGCTGACCGTGGCCGATAATGCCGAACGGCTCGAGGCGGCTACTTCGCGGTAGGTGCGAGGCGAGAGGTGCGAGGCAGGAATAGTGAGGTAAGTGGTGCATGGCCTGGCGCCTATCACCTCTTGCCTGACGCCTATCACCTCGGACCTGTTGCAAAATCGAGGTGGCCGTGAGCACACAGCATGAGTTGCTCTCTGCGCTCGATGAATTCATTGTCCGCATGCCCAAGGTCGAGTTGCACCTGCATCTCGAGGGTGCGATCCGACCCGGTACCTTGCTGGCGCTGGCGGAGCGTAACGGCGTCGATCTGCCGGCGCGCGATGAGGCTGGCGTGGCCCAGCTCTTCAATTACCGCAACTTCCACGAGTTTCTTACGGTCTTCATGGTCCTGGCGCGTTCGCTGACCACGGGGCGCGATTTTGAGCAGGTGGCCTACGAACTGGGGACGCACCTGGCGATGCAGAATGTGCGCTACGCCGAGGTGATGATCTCGCCGGTCCAGTATCACCGGCGTGCGCTCGATCTTGACGAGGTTGTGCAGGGGGCGGCTGCAGGCTTTGCCCAGGCGGCCCGCGAGTATGGTGTGCGCGTCGGCCTGGCGTTCGACTATGGGCGGCAGTTCGGCGTTGACCTGGCGTGGGAATTGCTTGAGAGCGCCGTGCGGAACATGCGCCACGGCGTGGTCGCCTGGTCTATCGGCGGCGATGAGGTGAACCACCCGCCGGAGCCGTTCGCCGAGGTCTTCGCTGCGGCGCGGCGCGCCGGATTGTTTGTGATGGCCCACGCCGGTGAGGTCGTCGGGCCGGCCAGCGTGTGGGGTGCGGTCGAGGTGCTCGGCGCGCGTCGCGTTGGGCACGGTATCCGCTGTATTGATGACCCGGCGTTGCCGGCGTACCTGCGCGAGCAGGGGGTGGTGCTCGATATCTGCCCGACCAGTAATGTGCGTACCGGTGCGGTGCCTGGCCTGAATGCCCACCCGCTGCGCCGGCTGTTCGACATGGGAGTGCCGCTGACGATCAACACGGACGATCCGGTGTTCTTTGCAACGACGATGTGCGATGAGTACCGGCTGGCGGCGCGCACCTTTGGTTTCGATGCGGGCGACCTGGCGCAACTGTCGCGCACCGGCGCGCGTGCGGCGTTTCTTCCGGTAGTGGAGCGCGATGCGCTGGCATACCGGCTCGATCAGGAGATCGCGGCATTGCGTGCCGATCTTGGCGTGTAATACCCGCCAGCAGTCGATCGTCCAGGATGGCAGCACCCTGAGGACTGCACAGCGGCGTAGCGAAAGGCGCATGCGGTCGCTACGGCAGGCGAATGACACGATCAAACCGTCCCGTACCATTACCATGGAGTGGCACTACTGCTCCGGCAGTGGCGGCTCGTAAAGTTTCACCTGGTTGGCGTCGTCCACATCCTGCAGCAACTGCGAGATGGTGTAGTACAGTACCGGGTGCATCAGATTCGGCGCCAGTTCGGCCAGCGGTTTCAGCACAAACGCTCGTTTGGGCAAGAGCGGATGCGGAATGGTCAGTTCGAGCGATGTGATCTGGGCCGTGCCGTAGAGCAGGATGTCGAGGTCGATCGGGCGCGGGCCGTACTGGACGCCACGCCTGCGCCCCATCGCATGCTCGATTTCCTGGAGTGCGGCCAGCAGATCGAGCGGCTTGAGGTCCGTCTTCCCCTGAACGACGGCGTTGATAAACGCGTCATTGGCAACGTACCCGAGGGGCGCCTGGACATAGAGCCGCGAGATGCGCTCGATCGCGATGGTTCGGCTGAGGCGCGCGACAGCTTCGCGCAAGTTGGCTACGCGGTCGCCAAGGTTGCTGCCGAGACCGATATAGACGGTGGTGCTGTGCATTGCTGTCTGTCGCGAAGCGTTCGTGCCGTGGCCGCTTCGCGGTTGCCTTCAGATTTCGTGAGGCGCTGGTTGTAGCAACATGCACAACCTTGCGCCTCGATGGGGCGCGTGGCGCGCAGGAACGACGGCACATCCGCGCATCAAGGCTGCTGCTCGCCGCTGTAGATTATAACGGCTGCCATCCGGGAGTCAATGGTGGCACCGGGGTGTGACGAAACTCAGATGTGATACGGAGCGTGCGTCGCTTCGCACGCAATGCCATCCAGCCATTGTTTGGAGAGGCACTTCAGCCTGGTGTACGGTGGTGCGTCGTAGATGCCGGGCCGTCCGGCATCCGTCGGTATGCTCAGGGTACGCGCCGCCAGAGTCAGAGTACCGGTGTTCGATGACCGATCCACAGCTCCAATCTGCTCGCTTTTGCTCGCGTTGCGGTGCCACGCTCACCACACGTACCGTCGGTGGTCGTATCAGGCCGGCATGCCCCGGCTGTGGTTTCGTGGTATATGTTGACCCAAAAGTGGCCAGCGCGGCACTGGTTGTGCGCGATGGGCGCGTGTTGCTGGTGCGACGCCGTAATGAGCCGGGACGTGGCCTCTGGTGTCTGCCGTGCGGCTATGCGGAAGCCGATGAGCCGCCGGATGACGCTGCACGCCGTGAGGCGCGCGAGGAGACGGGACTCGATGTGACCGTTGGTCGCCTGCTTGGCGCCTACCACTATACCGATGATCCGCGTGGTGCCGGCATCTTGCTGGTGTACCTGGCGCGTGACGAGGGTGCCACGCCGCTGGCCGGTGATGATGCCGAAGCCGTGGGTTTCTTCGCGCTTGACGCGCTGCCTCCGCTGTCGCACCATACCCATGTGCGGGCCCTGGCGGATTGGGCGATGCTCGTGCGTGACGGGGATCGCTCGTAGGAGAGTTCAGTGACCGGTGAGCAGGAACCGTCGCGCTCCGAATGTCTCCGTGCGCGTGTTCGACAGCTTATACTGATGCGCGAAACCGGGCCGAAGAGCCGGGCCTGGCATGCTGCGCGCCTGCAACTCATCTGGCGACTGCATGATGAGTTGCGCCGTGTGGAGGAACGTGGTGACGTGGACGGTGGGAAGGTGGACGGTGGGAATCTGTAACCGATAGCAAGGAGGCGCATCATGTCGTCGGTCAAACATGCCGCATTCATAAATGTGCCAGCTGAGACGGTATTTGCAAAGTTGTTGGAGGTCGAAGCCGCGCCGGCGTGGATGGTCGGCCTGGAAGAGGTGCATGATGTCACCGGCCGCCATGTTGGCGACTCGTTTGCGTGGACATTCAAGATGGCCGGTAAGCTTACGTTTCACGGCCGTACGACATTTGCCGCTATCGAGCCGGCCCGTCATCTGCGCGAAGAGGGGCGTGGCGATCTGACCAACACCTGGTCGTGGTGGCTGGAGCCGCAACAGAGCGGGACGCAGGTGCGCGTACAGGTTGAGTATACGGTGCCCGGCGGCGCACTGATCGGCGGTATCCTGGATAAACTGTTCGTCGAACGGCAGAACCAGAAGGATCTTGAGCAATCCTTAAGCAATCTCAAACAGTTGCTCGAAGGGTCGCGCCCATGAGTGAGAAGCAGATCCTCGCCGCCGACGATATTCGGCGCGCGGTGACACGGATTGCACACGAAATCGCCGAGCGCAACGAGGGGGTGGCGAACGTTGCGCTGGTGGGCATCCGGCGGCGTGGCGTGCCGCTGGCGGCGCGGATCGCCGCCGTGCTGGCCGAGATCGAACAGGTGCGCGTTCCAGTCGGGATACTCGATATTACCCTGTATCGTGACGACCTTGGTCTGCGCGGCCCCGCTCCAGTGGTGCACGCCACGGCGATTCCGTTTGATATTACCGGCCGCACGGTGATCCTGGTTGATGATGTCCTCTATACCGGGCGCACGGTGCGCGCCGCGCTTGATGCGCTCACCGACCTGGGAAGGCCGTCGCGTATCCAGCTTGCGGTGCTGGTTGATCGCGGCCATCGCGAGTTGCCCATTCGCGCCGACTTCGTTGGTAAGAATGTGCCGACGGCGCGCGATGAACGGATCACAACCCGCCTGCACGAAGTGGATGGCGGCGAGGACGGCGTCTTTATCGTGCGGCAAGACTGATGCAGCCAGGGAGCCAACCATGAGTACAGGGGCGGGCGTGGTTCCAGCGCAGGCGTACGATCGCCGTCGCCACGTGCTTGACCTTGATGATTTCTCGGCGGAGGAAATCGGTGAGATCCTGGAGACGTCCGTGAGCATGAAGGAGGTGCTCGGCCGGGCGATCAAGCAGGTGCCGACCTTGCGCGGTAAGACGATCGTCAATTTGTTTTTTGAGGATAGCACGCGCACCCGGATTTCGTTCGAACTTGCCGGCAAGGCGCTCTCTGCCAATGTGGTGAACTTTACCGCGCGCGGCAGCAGCGTCGAAAAAGGTGAGTCGCTGATTGATACGGTGCGAACGTTGCAGGCGCTTGGCGCCGATATGCTGGTGATGCGGCACAGTGAGTCGGGTGCGCCGTACCTGGTGGCGCAGCACTTCCACGGCTCGGTGATCAATGCCGGTGATGGGCGGCACGCGCATCCGACCCAGGCGCTGCTCGACCTGTTTACGGTCTACCAGCGGCTCGGGCGCATCGAGGGGTTGAAGGTCGTTATTGTCGGCGATATTCTGCATAGCCGTGTGGCGCGCTCGAATCTGTGGGGGTTTACCCGCATGGGCGCGCAGGTTGTGTTGTGTGCGCCACAGACATTGATCGGCCCGGAGTCGTTCTGGAAGGCCACCTGGCCGGAATTGACGATCTCCAGTAACCTTGATGAGAGTCTCACAGGCGCGGATGTGGTCATGGCGTTACGGTTGCAGAAAGAGCGTATGGAAGGCGGCCTGCTCCCGTCATTGCGTGAGTATAGCCGCTTCTTCGCGCTCACCGCCGAACGTGTGGCGCTTGCCGGGCCGCAGTGCCTGGTCATGCATCCCGGACCCATGAATGAGGGCGTCGAGATCATGCCCGATGTAGCGACGTCGGCGCAGTCGGTGATTGAAGAGCAGGTCGCCAACGGTGTGGCAGTGCGAATGGCGCTGCTCTATCGTCTTGCCGGGGAGTAGATCCATGCGCTATTTCATCAAGAATGGCTCGATCATCGATCCTGCGCGGCGCGTGGCGACGATCGGTAATGTGCTGGTGGAAGATGGCAAGGTCGTGCAGGTCGTTGATCTGGCGGATCTGGCACTGGCCTTCGAGCCGCTCGATGATCGGACCGAGGTGATCAACGCGCGCGGCGCGGTGATTGCCCCCGGATTTCTCGATCTGCATGCGCATTTGCGCGAACCAGGTGGGGAGCAGAAAGAAACGATCGAGACCGCGACAAAAGCTGCGGCGGCCGGTGGGTTCACGACGCTCTGCGCCATGCCTGATACGACGCCACCGGTCGATTGCGCTGCCGTGGCGCGCCAGATTCGCGAGATTGCGCGCCGGCGCGGCGTGGTGCGCGTTGAGCCGGTGGGTGCGATCACCATCGGGCGTGAAGGGAAGACGCTCACCGAGATGGCGGAACTGGTGGAAGCGGGCTGTGTCGCGTTTTCCGACGAGGGGAACGCCGTGGCCGACGCGGCGGTGATGCGTAATGCGCTGGCGTACTCGGCCATGCTCGATGTGCCGCTGATGGCTCATTGCGAGGATGTGCGCCTCACGCGCGGCTGGGCCATGCATGAGGGGGCCGTCAGTACGCGTCTCGGCCTGCCGGGGTCGCCTGCGGCGGCGGAAGAGGTGATGATCGCGCGCGATATCGCGCTTGCCGAAATAACCGGTGCGCACCTGCATATCTGCCATGTGAGCACCGCCGGCGGCGTGGCGTTGATCCGCGCCGCCAGGGCGCGCGGCGTTCACGTGACTGCCGAAGTGACGCCCCATCATCTGACCCTCACCGATCGCTGGGTGCTGGGCTGGCTTGAGATGCACCAGCCCGCAGATGTCAGGCCGGCCCGGCGTGGATCGCGCGACCGGTATGATGCCGGTGAGACCGGTCTGGGTCTGCCGGCCTGGCTCAAGCCGGCATTGTTGCCGCCGTACCATAGTTCCACGCGCGTCAGCCCACCGCTGCGTACCGAGGAAGATGTCGAGGCGTTGATCGAAGGGTTGCGTGATGGCACCATTGATGCGATCGCCACCGATCATGCGCCACAGACCCTGGTTGAGAAGGAATGTGAGTACCGTCTCGCGGCTCCTGGTATCAGCGGGTTTGAAACCGCTCTCGGCCTGGCGCTGACTCTGGTGCATCGCGGCAAGCTCGACCTGGTTGACCTGGTTGCCCGGCTGACCGAAGGGCCGGCTGGCGTGCTGGGACGCGCGCCGGCAACGTTGCGCCCCGGCTCACCGGCCGATATCGTGGTCTTTGATCCCGACTCGCCCTGGATCGTTGACCCGGCGAAGTTCCTGTCAAAGGGGCGTAACACACCGCTCGCCGGGCAACAGTTGAAGGGACAGGTGATGCTGACCATGTGTCGCGGCCAGATCATCTTTCGGCGCGGTAATTTTGGTGTCGGTACGGGCGCGCTGCAGCAGGCGTCACGGCTCGACGGGTTTCTTGGCGCCGACAATGAGGAGTGAGGCGAGGTTCACGGATGGCGCGCCAGCACCTGGTTACCATTGCTGACCATCGCCCGGTAACGGCTCGCCTGCGCTGGCTGGCGCTTCAGGCCGGCGACCTCGCGCGCGATGTGCGACCCGGCAATTATCTGCTGCTGCGTTGCGACGATCCCGGTGACGGCTATCGCCTGCTGCGCCGGCCATTGTTCATTGCTGCCACAATGCCCGAACTGGGCCAGGTGGCGCTGCTGTACGAAGCACATGAGCCGGGGCTGGCCTGGCTAGCGCGGCGCAGTGTGGGTGAGACGCTCGATGCGTTTGGTGTGTTCGGGCGCCCGCTGTCTCTCGATAGCCGGTTGCACAACCTGCTGCTGGTCGGCGCGGGTGCCGGGCTGGCGGCGTTGATATTTGCAGCTCGTGTCGCCGCCTCCCACGCTGCTGTCACGCTACTGGCCGTCGCCAGCGACCCGGATGGCCTGCCGCCGTCGTTCCTCTTGCCTGGTGCCACTGAATACCTGACCGGTACCGGCGCCGATCTGGCGGCATCCGTCACCGCGATGCTGCAACCGGCGGCGGGCGTCTCACCACTGGCGTGGGCTGATGCGCTGGTTGCCGCGTTACCGCCCGATGCCCTGACGGTGTTGAGCCAGGTGGTGCGCACGGTGCGTTTTCGCTGGTCGCGCGGGTTCGCCCTTGCGCTGATTGACATTCCGCCTGGCTGTGGCGTTGGTGCATGCGGTGTGTGCGCCGTGGAACTGCGCGGTGCCGCTTGCCTGCCATGTGTTGAGGGCCCCTGGTTCGACCTGCGTGATATTGAACGATAGACATGATCTACGCGCTGCTCCGCCCACTGTTGTTCCGCCTCGAAGCCGAGCGTGCCCACGAACTGGTAACGGCGTTGTTTCGCGCCACAGGCCGCGCGCCGCTGCTGCCGCGCCTGGTTCACGCGCTGTATGCCTGGGATGATCCGATCCTGGCCGTGCAGTGGGCCGGGTTACGATTCGCCAGTCCGGTCGGTGTGGCGGCAGGATTCGACAAGCGCGCCGAACTGGTTGATGCGCTGGCGCTCCTGGGGTTTGGCCACGTCGAGGTTGGCACGGTCACGCCGCGCCCGCAACCGGGTAACCCGCGGCCGCGGTTGTTTCGCCTGCCGCAGGATGCCGCGCTGATCAATCGTCTGGGTTTCAATGGCCCGGGTATGGTTGCTGTCGCGCGCGCGCTGCGGGCGCGCCGCGTCGCTGCCGGCCCGGTGGTTGGCGTGAATATTGGCAAGAACCGCAATACGCCGCTGGAGCGCGCCGTCGAAGATTACGTCGCGGCATTCGTGGCACTGGCGCCGCTGGCCGACTATATTGCAGTGAATATCTCATCGCCGAATACGCCGGGGTTGCGCCTGCTTCACGAACGCGCGGCGCTCGAAGAGCTCCTGCGCGAACTGTCCGCCTGCAATCGAGCGTTACCCCATCCCCGCCCGATTGCGCTGAAGGTCTCGCCCGATGAAACCCCTGCACAACTTGAAACTGTCGTGCGTGCCGGTTGCGAGGCGGGAGTGGCAGCCTTCATTGCCACCAACACAACGCTGGCGCGACCCGGCCTGCGCAGCCCGCTGGCCGGCGAGGTCGGCGGGTTGAGCGGTCGCCCGCTGGCAGAGCGGTCGCGTGCCGTGATTGCTGCGATTTTTGCCATGACGCACGGCAAACCGCCGGTGATCGGTGTGGGTGGTGTCGCCGGGCCGGATGATGCATACGCCCACATCCGCGCCGGAGCCCGCCTGGTGCAACTCTATACCGGCATGGTGTACGCTGGCCCTGCCATTGCGCGTGATACGAAACGTGGCCTGGCGCGCCTGCTCCGCCGTGACGGTCTGACCTCGCTTGAAGACGCTGTTGGTATTGATGTCTGCACGGCCGGCGGGTGATAGCTACCGCGCGCTTAACGGATCACTTTACACTCGCATACGAACCATGCTCATAGCATAGGGATAATTCGCACTTTCCTATTGCATCTGTGCCATGCATCATGTATAATCGTTTCAGTTTGTTCGTCCGGTAGCATCATGATACGACGCACCAATGCCTGCACGGTCATCCCGTCAGCACCCTGCACCGCAGCCGGAAGATGAGACGCTCCTCGAAATGCTGATTGCGACGCCTCCGGCACCGGCCGAAGCGTGGCATTCGCCAGTCAGGCTGCGCTCCACTGATGAACACCGCAACCACGCGCTTGGCGGTTTTCTCCTGCGTACACGGCTGGATAGCTGGTTGCATCACGCCGAGCGTCTGCTGGCAGTTGCGGCGCTGCTGGTCTTCGTCTACTGGCTGGTTGATGGGCCGGTGCGCGACTGGGTGCATACGCAGCAGGCAGTGCGTCGTGCGCCTGTAGTGCAGGCTGCCGTGCAGGCAACGGCTGTCGTGCGTGTGCCGCCGTACACCGCGGGTTTTGAGGTGACGCCCGCTGGCGCGCCCCTTCCCTTTACGACTCCCGATATGCAGCAGCCATCTGCCGAAGGGTTCCTTGCGCCACGGTCGGCGGTCGTGGTTGCTGATGCGCCAGCCTATCAGAATGGATCGCGCCGGCCGGACCGTTTGCTCATTCCGGCCATCGGGGTTGACACGCTGGTGGTCGAAGTCTTTGTTGTGGACGGCACCTGGCAGGTTGCCGACTATGCAGCGGGTTATCTGCACGGTACCGGGTTGCCGGGCGATCCTGGGAACATGGCGCTGGCAGGTCACGCCGGTTTGCGCGGAGCCGTCTTTCGCGACCTTGGGCGCCTGACCCCGGGAGATGATGTGTTTGTCGATAGCGACGGGTGGCGTTACCAGTACCGTATTCGCGAAACCAGGAGCGTCTGGCCAACCGATACTGGTGTGCTCGATCCAACCGACGCGCCGACAATTACCCTGATTACCTGCACCAACTGGGATACACAGCGCCTGGTGGTGGCGGGCGACTTGATTGGAGCGCGACCACTGGCGGGCGAGTAACGCAGCGCCGGAGCAAAGGAGGAACGTCGCCATGCAGCGTCTCTCTGGCCAGAATCGTCCACCGCGTGCTGGGCGCGGGCGCGCGCCGGCGCGCTGGACGCCCTACGAACTGGTGCTGATTGCCGTAAGTGTCCTGCTGATCGCCTTCCCGTTGTATGCGGAAGCGTACCGCTGGGTGAATCCGGCGCTTGTGCCGGCGGCACCACGTGGGCAGGAGGCGCCGACGGAACAGCCGGTAAATGATGCTGGATCAACCAGCGTACCCGCCGACCAGGCGCCGGCCGAGTCAACCAGCGCGCCCACCGACCAGGCGCCGGCCGAGTCAACCAGCGCGCCCACCGACCAGGCTGAGATCCAGGCGCGCGCAACCGAGACGCCACTGCCGACGGCGACCACGGCGCTGGAAAGCCCGACAGCGACCGGTGCACCGGCCACGGCTACGCCGGTGCCGGGCGCGACGGCGACACCGACGGCTACGCCGGTGCCGGGCGCGACGGCGACGTTTACCAGCGTGCCAACGGCGACAGGCTCGCCAACTGCGACGGCCGGGCCGAGTCCAACGCCCATTCTTGGCCTGCCGCCCCTGACGATCTCCAAATCGGCTTCGGTAAATGCGGCAGCGCCGGGGCAGGAGTTTACCTATACGATTGCGGTTGAGACCAATGCCTCGGCGCCGGTGTCAGTTGAGGTGCGCGACCCGATCAACGGCCAGCTGGAGGTGACTGGTTCCAGCTCATCGAGTGGCTCATGCCAGCAGAGTGGCAGCACAGTCGTCTGTTCGGTGACGGCCCAGGCCAGCCAGCCGGCGTTGATCAATATCAATGTGCGCGTTCGCTCCGGTGCCCCGGCGGATTCGTCGATCGGCAATCAGGCGACCGCTCAGGATAGCCGCAGCTTCACGGCCGCGTCGGACCGGGTGATTGTGCAGGTGCAGGGTGGGGCGATCACCCCGCCAGAGCCGACACGCGACCCGAATCAGCCGACGGTTCCGCCAAGCACGGTTGTTCCCGTCACTCAGTCACCTGTCCCGACACAGCCGGTTG
>JACAEQ010000025.1 GCA_013388755.1 Chloroflexota bacterium | reverse complement strand
GTGTGGCCGAGGCCGTCGGGCTGCTGGTGGGTGTGGCCGTATCGGTGGGTGTGGCCGAGGCCGTCGGGCTGCTGGTGGGTGTGGCCGTATCGGTGGGTGTGGCCGAGGCCGTCGGGCTGCTGGTGGGCGTGGCCGTATCGGTGGGGGTCAATGTTGCGGTCGGCGTATTCGACGGCGTCGGGGTTGGTGGTATCCAGGAGCTCTGTAGGGCGATGATGGCGCCGTCATTGCTCTTCCAGTAGATCACACCATTGCTGATAATTGCGCTGCGTACCGGCGTGGTCCAGTACGGCGGATCGTAGACACGCGTGTTCGAGTAGTAGATATAGAAACCAGGATCAACCGGGAATCCCTCGCCGGGCGAGTACATGCCTTGTGGGCAATAATGGTTGCTACGGGTGCTGCACGAGCCACTACTCAACGTATTCAGGACAGGTGTGCCCTCGCTGGTGAGGATCGGATTGCTATAACTGTCGCCGCGGCCAGGAGAGCGCTCCGTGATGCGTACGGAGCCCAGCAGCATCCAGTGCGCGTGCAGGAGCGTGTCGCCCGCCATTGACAGCGGACTCTGCTCGTCGGTTGGCAGGCGCATAGTGCCGGCATTCTTGTAATCTCTCACAAAACGAATATTGCCGGTGGTAAGGTCCATCTCTCCAAGGGTCGTATCCTCGCGTCCATCGCAGGCGCTGAGACACGCCTGGCGGTTGCGCCACAGCAGGTATGCGACTTCCGAGTTATCGGGCAACCGTTTGACAACGGCCTGCGGAGGAACCGACTCGAAATCGCCGCCATTGCCGATCGCACCAGCCATCACGGGCGCAACATAGGGTGATGTGCCGTTTGCGAGACGCAAGACGAAAAAGGACTGATATGTCGGATTCTGGGTGAGCCACGTTCGAATCGCGCTGACGGTGGATTGCGCCCCTCCGGCCGGCTGCCACATTTTGTCCCAGTCAATGTAGGAACGGATAATCACCACGTCGTTGGCGTCTGATACGACCGGGTAGGTATCGTTGAATGACCGGTCGTTGCGCAGGGGGTCGCGATCGGCGTTGACGACAACGCGCCACCATCGCGCTCCATCCACGGCGCGGACGGCATGGACCGACCGGTCCTCGGCGAGCAGGATGATCAGGCCACCGTAATTGGGAGAGTATGCGGCGGAACCGATCAGCGGGGCGCCAGCGGGATACATCCATCGTTGCGACAGTGACTCCTTGTCGAAGGCGTAGAAGTCGCCGCTTGTCGAGCCAATCAATATAGTATCATCAACCAGCAAAGGCGCCATACGAATTTCGCCGCCTGGCCGGTTACTGCGGATCGTCTGGCCAGTCGCAGCGTCCAGCCGCCAGAAACGACCGTCGCTCGTGCCGACGTAGACGCTGTTGGTGGCTGCATCATAGGCGCCAGTATTCAGGATGGGCGCGCCAAGGTTCTCGGAAACCCAGGCGAGTTGCCCGGTCGCTTCGGAGATTGCGCGCACGAACCGTCATCATGCCCAACGTAGAGACGACCGTCGCCGGTGACCGGCTGAACTCCCTGCGGCAGACGAAGATGATCGGCGCCTGGTCCGCTATCGCCGCCACCCGGCGGCCCGTTCCAGATCCACTTGACGCTCCATGGCCCTGGCACATCTGCGGGATTGAACCCTGTGCGCTGTGGATCGTGCGCCAGCTGCGGCCAGCCGGTGGTTGAAGCGGCTGTGCTGGCTACGCTACGCCTGCTGATCCCCTCCAGCGATTCAGGGTTCCGGTTGGAAACCGGGGCGGAGAGTGTGTCGCGTCCGGCTGCAAGGAGCGTCGCCAGCGCAAGGAACAGCAAAAGGACCGCAATCGCGCGATTGCGGCGCGAGAGGGTCAGGGATGTGTTTGCTGGTTGTGTCTGCATTCCATATCTTCCTGAACGACTCATACTGTTTCGCTCGCAGTGACACCAGGCCACCTGGTATTCGGATAGGCACGTAATGTTACGCGTGACACGATATTGAAACCGGTGACGCTCCGCCGTGGCCCGGAAGGGCTCGGCTTCGTTCGGCAACGGCCGCCTGCGTGGCCTGCTGGAGCCGGCGCAGGCCGGCTTCGCCCTGGATAGCCGAGGGCTTATGGTCGTTGAGTAGTTATTCCGCTCTAGCCCGCGCAGGCGGGCTTCGCCTTGCATAGCCGAGGGCTTATGGTCGTTGAGTAGTTATTCCGCTCTAGCCCGCGCAGGCGGGCTTCGCCTTGCATAGCCGAGGGCTTCAGCCCGACGGCAAGAGGCGCATACCGGATTACATGCTCAATCTCCATCAGCCCGACGGCATAGGCGCTCGGTCTACCGGATGTAATTCTTGAAGATCATCAACCGCCAGCGCGATCTTCCGGCAACGTTGGGAAGACCTGTGGCCTTGACCGGGCGTATCACGCTGTCTCAGGCCACAGCGAAGCAGAGTCTACGCCACAGCGTAACTCGTATCATTGACAGGCTGGCACTTCTACCGGGTGTTGTCGTATCCGCCGGTCAGGGGCGAACAATGGAACGAACCTCAACGATGAGGTCCACACGTGCAGCCATGATTTCGAGGAGATTGAAGCATCAAGATGGAACTACGACCAGTATTCGGATATAACAATAACGTCACAATGGTAAGAACGTTAGCACGTTACTGTTTGGTCACCACGCGCAATGCCGCGATATCCTGGCGCCATGCCGTCACAAGGGGGTCGCTGGCCGGGTCGCCGCCGTCGCGCGCGACGTGCCATTTGCGGAACGCCAGTTCATTCTGCGCCAGCGCAAGTTTCCACTGTGCTCCCCGGCCACGCATCATGCCGAACATGGAATCTTTGACGATGGCGGCGTATTCGTCGGGAGTGACGCTGATGCCGATTTCGTCCGCCAGGTAGGTGCGGATCACATCGCGTTCCCAGCGTGAACTGAGTACCAGGAGCGCCAGCAGCACAAGGTATGCAATTCCCTGCACCAGAACGTTCATTCCTGCGGCAGCCACCCAGGTGGCGCCGGCTGGCACGGCACTCATACCGTTCTCCAGGTCGTATCCCATGGCGACCAGGAAAATGGCAAGCATGAAGACACCGACCGAGTTATTGAGTGCATGGCCGAATGTTGCTGCCACGTAGCCGGCAACCGGTGCGCCGAGCCGCAGGCAGCCATCGCGCGACTGGCGCGCGAACCCGATCCCGGCGCCACAGATCGCACTCCATAGCATATGGCCGTTGAGGCCGAGAAAGACAAAGCGCCCGGCAAATTGCTCGGCATAGGGCGCGGCGCCGGTGGCGGCATACCCCTGCATCACATACAGGGCATACTCGGCAATGTTGAACCCGATGCCAACCAGTGCGCCGTAGATGATTCCGTCGCGCACATTGTCGAACTCGGCGCGTAGAAACCAGAAGAGCACCAGCACTGCCAGGCCCTTGAAAGCTTCCTCAACCGGGGGTGCAACCAGCGCAGCGGCGAGAAACTCACCGAGCGTTGCGCTCTCCACGCCGCCGACGATTTCTAACCCGACCGAGAGGAAGCCAAAGCCAAGCGCGTTGAACATACCCGACACGCCCGTGCTGATCACGGCGCCCCACACGGTCACACCAACCGCCAGCCAGAGCGACTCACGCTCACGCCGGTCGAGCCAGCGTAGCACGATCATCAGTGGCAGCGAAGCGACGGTTCCGATTGCGGCGGCGGTCAGGAAAACCCCGATGCGCCCGACAGGTTCCAGGATCCACAGGGCCAGGTGGCCGAGGAAGGCGATACCGAGCAGAACCAGCATCCCGCCCACAAACAGGCATCCGCCCAGCGGGCGTTTCAGCGGCGAGCCAACGAGGGCGCGCGCGACGAGTTGCGGAGAGGCAGGCATCGGGTGCTCCTCAGCTTTCCCACGTTGCGTCGCCGGCGAAGTCGCCGTGGTCACGCGCCAGGAAGCGCTCAATCGCCGCGCGTCGGTCGCCGAGACGGAAGGCCGGGCCATGCCCCGGATGGCAGATGGTTTCGTCGGGCCAGTTGAGAATGATATCGCGCAGCGTCCTCAGCGTCGTGCGAAAATCCTCTGCCGACCGGGTGCGCCCGGGGCCACCGTCGAACAGGGTGTCACCGACGATTGCGATCGGTGTGCCAACAATCAGGTAGCTGATCATGTCGGCGGTATGGCCGGGCGTATACTGTGCGCGTAGCGCCGAGTTGCCGATGGCGATGAGTTCGCCGTCAGCAAGCGTGCGATCCACATGCGGTGTTGCACCTGCGACATACGGGCCGGGATGGGCCAGCACCGGTACGCCGAGTCGCGCTCGCACCGCTTCGAGTGCCCCGATATGATCCGGGTGGGTGTGAGTCAGCAGGATGGCAACGGCGGTCGTATCGCCCAGCATTGCGAGGAGCGCATCAGGATCGGCGCCCGGGTCAATGAGCGCGCTCTGTTGCGTTACCGGACAGACCAGGGCGTAGCTGTTCATCGGCCATGGGCCGACGGATTGGATACGTAGATTCATAACGGCTCCATGATGCACGGCGATAGCCTGTGGCAACGTGCAACAACCTTGCGCCCCGATGGGGTGCGGCGCGCAGGAACGGCGGCGCGTTCGCGGATGACGGTTGCCGCGTGCCGCTGTAGTGTACTCTATACCGGGATCTGGCACAATCGGCTGCACAGGTTGTCGCGTTATGGTCTTTGAGTAATTATTCCGCTCTAGCCCGCGCAGGCGGGCTTCGCCTTGCATAGCCGAGGGCTTCAGCCCGACGGCAAGAGGCTCCGAATCCCGGTCACGAGGGTGGTAGGCATGGTGTGATGATAAGCTGGTCGCCTTTGCGGCGCATGATCAGCACCTGTTCGATGCCCAGGCGATCGAAGCATGCTGCCGCGCCAGTGTACCACGTCCAGCCGCCATGGCCGCGATGCCGGGGTGCTGGCGTTCCGCCGTCAGTGATCAGCACGAGGTCGATCAGCACCCCTTTTAACTGCCAGTACTCGTGCGCTGCTGCGTTGTATGTCTGAATGCCACCGGATATTACTGTTGCTGCGCCAGTGCGCGCGCAATCGGCGCCAGTTCCAACCACCACTGCTCCTTTGGCCGGCGATGGATGGCATCTACCATGTGGGGCAATTCACCAAGATCGAACACGCGCACCTTGCCGCCGGTAAAGCCGATGAATGCGGCGGCGGCCGTGCCACGCTCCAGCTCTTCGGTGAGAAAGCGAATGCAACGGGCCGCCAGGCGCGTTGCCTGAATCCGATCGTAGGGTGACGGATTGCCGCCCTGTTGCAGATGGCCAAGCACGGCGCGGCGCACATCGAACAACGACCGGCCTTCTTCTTCGAAGAGGGCGCAGATCACATCGGTTGTATAGAGCGGATTGGCATACTCATTGCGAATCGCCAGGCTGAGGCGCTTCCCCTGGCGGAAGCTCGTGATCATTGCTGTGATGTCGGCGCGCAACGCATCGAGCGTCACGCCTTCTTCGTGGAGATAGATGTGCTCAGCGCCGGAAGCCAGCCCGCTCATCAACGCCAGATACCCGCAATAGCGCCCCATAACCTCGACGACAAAGGTGCGCTTGACCGCCACCGCCGACTGCTTGATGCGATCGAGGGCGTCCACAATAGCGTTCAATGCGGTATCGGCGCCGATGCTTAATTCAGAACCGGGGAGGTCATTGTTGATCGAGGCAGGCAGGCAGATGATCGGTATGTTGAATGGTTCATAGGTCGCTCGCTCCTGGTACAGGCGATGTGCTGCCTGGTAGCCGTTCCATCCGCCGATGACGAGCAGGCCGTCAATTTCGTGATCCGTCAGCGCGCGCGCCACCGCAGTCAGTTCCTCGCCAGTTGGCACGCGCCGGCTCGTTCCGAGTTCAGCGCCGCCAATCGGTCCCCAGCCATCAACACCCTGCCAGTCACAGACATCAATCTCGCCATCGATCAGGCCGTTGAACCCATTACGCACCGCCAGCATGGTGTGTCCCTGATCAAGCCCGAGGCGCACTGCGGCACGAATGGCCGTATTCATACCGGGTGCGGGGCCACCTGCATGCAGCAGGGCAAGGCGCCGTTGCCGCGTGCGCGTCACGCTAGGAAGCGCGCTGGCAAGCGCTTTGAACGTCTGGAACATTTCGGTGAAACTGCCGCCGCGCAACCCCATGGCGCGGTTGTAATCGCCGGCGTTGATTGCCACTGCAACCTGCCGTGTCTGCTCGACACAGTGCATCAGCGGCTGGCGCGTAACGCGGTTGTAGCGCATGCCGATCAGTTGCGGCTCGCTTTCGGGAGTGGCTGCCAGAAGTTCCTCGACGGCGGCATGGCCCACCAGGGTGCTCATCCAGCGGTCGAAGGCGCTGGGCACGCCGCCGCGCTGCACATGCCCCAGGATGGTCACGCGTGTATCTTCACCGAGACGCTCTTCCAGAACACGCCGGACGTAGTCGGACGAAATCGGGTTCCCCTCGCGGTCGCGGGCGC
Source organism: Chloroflexota bacterium (assembly GCA_013388755.1). Classification (GTDB taxonomy): domain Bacteria; phylum Chloroflexota; class Chloroflexia; order Chloroflexales; family Roseiflexaceae; genus JACAEQ01. The sequence goes on along the minus strand of JACAEQ010000025.1, from coordinate 11,792 downwards.
CTTCAGCGACCACCACAATACTGTCACGGCGCCCGGCGTTGCGCCCCGCGCGCAGCAGATCGCACATACTCTGTTCCCAGCCAGGTTCGGGTGGATTTTCCGGAATGATGACATAATCCGCGCCGCCCGCGACCGCGCCCATCAACGCCAGATACCCGCAGTGGCGCCCCATCACTTCGACCACGAAGGTGCGCTGGTGGCTGGCCGCGGTGCTCACCAGCGCATCAATTGCTTCCGTAATGCGGTGCAATGCCGAATCGGCGCCAATGGTCATGTCGGTGCCGAAGAAATCGTTATCAATTGATCCAACCAGGCCGACCAGGCCGATGAATGGGTGCTGTGCCGCTACCTCACGCGAGATCACGCCGGTTTCCGTGAGTTCGGCGATCAGCGCGGGCCACTCGCGGCGAAACGCGTCGGCGCCGGTCAGACTTCCATCACCGCCGATCACGACCAGGCGGTCGATGCCACGTTCGAGCAGGTTGGCGGCGGCGCGCAGGCGCCCTTCGTGGGTGCGAAACTCACTACTGCGCGCCGTTCCGATGACTGTACCGCCACGATGCATGATCCCTCCGACCTGGTCCCAGTCCAGGAGGCGAATCCGCTCGCCACCTTCAACCATGCCACGATACCCTTCATAGATGGCATAGACATGAACGCCCCGCCCGAGGGCGGTACGCACCACAGCGCGGAGCGCTGCGTTCATACCCTGAGCGTCGCCGCCGCTGGTCAATACACCGATGGCTCTGGTCTGTGTCATACAAGTCGCCTCCCCACCACGGCGCGGATTGTTCTAACGGATGTCCGCGCAGCTTCTCCACTCTCTCACGGGCTATGATACCAGCCTTTGCTGATGGTGCGCGCAGTGCACGGCGCGTCTCATGGTGGATCACGCGGGTCGTGATCTGATACAATGTTGCCAGAAGCATGCAGAGAGCCGATCCGCATCACGGATGGTTGATTGTCATGGCATGCGACGCGACGTAATCGAGCGGCGTGGTACGAGATTGCTTCAGCCACGCATCGCTCACGGCACGCTGTCCCTCGCGCCCGGCGCAATGACACGGGGCGTAGCGTTATTCGGACAGGCACATCATCGTTGTGTGTACCGCCCGATGTCTGTGTAACTCGCATCAATGACGAGCGGGAGGCGGGAGCTATGGCGCCAATTCTGGTGATGGGTCTCGGCAATATCATCTTGCGCGATGAAGGGGTGGGAGTGCGGGCGCTGGAGCGACTCGCTGAGCGGTATGTGCTGCCGGAGAATGTCGAGATACTCGATGCCGGCACGCTTGGCCTGGGATTACTGGCGTTTCTTGATGGCGTCAGCGACCTGCTGATCATTGATGCCGTGCGTGGCGGGCGCGAGTCAGGCGCGCTCTTGCGTCTCGAGGGCGAAGAAATCAAGCGTGTGGAGGCATTGCACGTAGCGCCGTGCAATGCCAGATTGCAGGAACTGGTCGCGCTCAGTGGCATACATGGGTCAACACCGCGGCGCGTGGTGCTCTGGGGAATGGAGCCGGCGATCATCGAACCCGGCCTGGAGTTGAGCCCGACCTGTGCCAGGCTCATTGACGCGCTGGTGGATGCCGTGGTGCAGGAATTGCGCGCCTGGGGGGTGCGTGTGACTCCGGTCGGTGCCGTGTGAACGACGCCACGCGCTATGCAAATGGCATCGAAGGTGTCGCCCAGCCGGGGGGTGGTCCGTCCCCACAGTCCGCGAGCAACTGGTTGATTGATTCCTCGACTGACAGCGCGCCGGCAAGCACCGGCTCGCGGTAGCGCGCAACCCAGGTGTAGATGCGCGGCCAGGCAGTACGAAACTCGTCATAGACCAGTCGCGCGACCGGGCCACTTTCGTCAAGATAGCCGCTTGTTACGAAATCTCGATCGGTACGCTCGCGATCGTACGTGATGCGCACAATCTCGGCTCGCCATTCCCCACCATGCCACTCCATGCGCCCGTAACAGGCCCGTGTGTCCCCATCGAACGGCATCCCCACCGAGCCGACATTGACCACCAGTGTGGCGTCGATGCGCCGGATGAGTGGCCGGTGCGTGTGCCCGACGACCAGCAGATCGGCGGGAGGTGCGATCTGCTGGCGCAACTCGTCGTCCGGTGTGGTGGCCAGGATATTATCGCGGTTGTGGCGCATGGAAGCGTGAACGATGCGCGCCTCGCCGCCGTCGGGCGTCACCAGGCTGATCTGGTCCGGCAGCGCTGCAAGGGTTGCGACAGCAGGGCCAAGCTGATCGGCGGCCCAGCGCACATTGCGGCGAATGGCACCCTCAATCCCCTGGCGCTCGCCAGGATCATGTGCCACGGAAATGACATAATCTTCGTGATTGCCGCGGATGACGCGCCAGTCATTGTCGGCGCGGCGCTGTTCAACGAAGCGCAGGCAGGCCAGTGAACATGGCCCGCGATTGACGATATCGCCGCCGACGGCGACGATATCGGGGCGCCAGCGGGCAATATCGGCGCTAACCGCTTCGAGGGCGGGCAGATTGCCGTGAATATCGGCAAGGACGGCAAGTTTCATAACGAGATCATATGGTACCACAACCCGGGCCGTGATGGTGACGGAGAATGGTATGCGCGACGTTCGGCGCGTTTGACATGCGCAGATCCGCGTGCTATACTACCTGCGCTGTGGGGGTGTAGCTCAGCTGGGAGAGCGCGACAATCGCACTGTCGAGGTCAGGAGTTCGAGCCTCCTCACCTCCACCACATGGTATCGGGGCAGTAGCTCAGCTGGGAGAGCGCAACGCTGGCAGTGTTGAGGTCAGGGGTTCGATCCCCCTCTGCTCCACCAGATACAACGACGGGTGCTGAATAAGCGCCCGTCGTTGTTTGTAGGTCCTCCGTCACGCATTGACGGCGAGCATGGCCCGGTAGCGAGCCGTACGATGTGACCAGTCCTGCGTCGCCCGCAGCCACGCTTCAATACCTTCAACAAAACGCCGTACCTGCGCAGCATCATTGCCGAAATGCGCGATTTGCGCCTTGAGGCGCAGGAAATGCTGGAGCGATCGATCATGCTGCGCGATCGCCAGCCTCAGTGCCTGGTTGATCGGTACACGCTGCTCCTGGGCGACAATATGCACAATATTGTGACGCGCGCAGTTGGCGGCTGCCTCTTTCGGGTATGACCAGAAATCGTTATACCATAGCACGGTGCGATTCGCCTCGTGGATCAATTCCTGCACCAGGGCATGCTCAAAAAGATGCGGTGGAAGGACGAAACCGCGCGCCGCGTCAATCAGTGCGATCATCGGCAAAAATGCACCCGACCAGAGGCGCATGACATTGTAGGTGGCACTGTCCGGTTGCCAGTCGGCAGCCTGGTTGGACACTTCCCAGCTATGCGCCTCAAGTGTTTGCGCCAGCGCGCGCTGGAAGCGTACCAGCGTCACCGGGCCGGCATGCCGCCGCAACTCGGCCCCCAGGTCCGCCGCAGCATGGATCAGCGGGTTGTCGTGTTCAGACGCCGGGCAACCGGCAACCACCGCAAGGACCCGCAGGTGGAAGGTTGCCAGCGCATCGGCGGACGGGCTGGTGTCGGCGACATCGTCCGCCAGGAAGAACCAGACGGTCCAGAACCCGATCAGGCGCAGCATTGCAGGCGCAACGTCTGCGTTCGCCCGCGAGACAAACTCAGCCAGCAGCGCGGCGCGAATCTGCTGTTCTTGCGCATGATGACGTATCAGGTGATGCCGGCGGCACCACGCGACAATCTCTTCTTCCAGCCAGGATGTATCGCGATGGATGCGCCGGGCGAATGGATAATCAATGGCTTCAACCGGTTGCCAGTACCATGACTCGATAGCAGTCACGTGAACACCTCCTGCTCAGTAGATGGTATTGCCGGAATGGACCCGGTATTCATTGAGCGCCGGTGCTCCTCTGTCTGCCCTGGTCCACGCTCACTGCAGCACTGCGCGACGGAGCGAGAAGGACCAGTGGCATCACTGGCAGAGAACGATTGACCGCTGACACATACGCTGGAACATGGCAGGGCGCTATCCTGGCGCCACTGTTCGTCGAGGCCTGGTTGATCGTGCCCCGGGTTCCTGCAACATGAGCCCTGCGGCTGGTGTATCGGGTGTACTGGTGAAACGACGCCCTGAGTATAAAGGCAGTTAAAGCGCGTCGTAGTAACGATTTATTAACTATTGTTACTGTTTTGCTTACGTACTGACGCGATCCAACCATGGCGCACGGAGGTATACTCCATCTGTGCGGTACATGTGCCGCAAGGATACGGTAGCGAGGCATCTATGACGACCGCCCTTGATTTTGTCATTCATTCGCGACGCCAGTTGATCCGGGTGATTGCAATGGCACTCTCGGCAGGCGCAGGTGCGGCGTTGTTACTCGTGGGCGCACTCATGGTGGCGACATCCAACGTCGCAGGTCTGGCGCCCTACCTCGGTATTGTCGGGTTGGGCCTGGCCGGCGGCCTGATCACCCTGGCGCTGGTGCGGCGGCACGAACTCTGGCAGGCGGTGCTGCCGCTGGTTATCGCGATTGCCAGTGGTGTGATCGCGAGTGTTCTTCTGGTGCCGGAGCAGACGCTGGTTGCGGTGCCACTTCTGGCCGTTCCCGTCCTGTTGATGAGCCTGGGACAGCGCGGCGCCTACACAACCGGCGTGGCGATCGTAAGCGTGCTTGCCGGCGCCTCACTCGCGGCCACGGCACCGCCTCCGATGCTTGGCGCCGATCAGGTGATCATTGGTGATGCATTACCACTGGTCAATGGGATGGGCGCAGCCATTCTGATCATTGTGATCTGGCTGGTGTCGCACCGGCTGGTCTCCTTGTCCGATGCGGCAGTAATGCTCGCCGATGAGCGCGCTGCCGAGGCGCAGGCGGCGCAGAGTGTGGCTGAAGCGGCGCGATTGACGATCGAGCAGCGATCGGCTGAGCAGCAACGGTTGCTGGAGTTGATTGGCGTGCTCGAGACACCGGTCATCACGATTGCCGATGGTGTGTTGCTGGCGCCAATTGTCGGCCATCTCGACAGCCAGCGCACCGAACGCCTTTCGCGCCGGCTGCTTGAGGCCGTCCACGATCAGCGCGTAACAACGGTCATTCTCGATATTGCCGGGGTGCCGCTGGTTGATACCCAGGTGGCGCAGGCGATGGTCCGCACGGCGCAAGCGGTGCAGTTGCTTGGTAGCAGGGTCATCCTGACGGGTATCACGTCAGCGATTGCACTGACCCTGAGCCACCTGGGCGTGCGCATGGATGAGTTCCAGGTGGTACGTAGCCCGCAAGAGGCACTCGAACTGATTAACTCCGATTGATCGCTGCATGAGGAGTTGTTCAATGCGCGCTACCGCGATCCTGTTTACTGCTCCGGATGAGGTCGCCTGTGGTACGGTTGAGATACCGGAACCACACGAGGACGAACTCCTGATCGAAGCCATGTACACCTGCATTAGCCCGGGCACCGAATTACGCACGCTGGCCGGGAAGCAGGCCGGCACGAGGGGGTGGCCGTTGATCCCGGGCTACTCCATGGTCGGGCGGGTTGTGCGCGGTGGTGCCGGGGCGCGCTACGAGCCGGGCACGATCGTTTTCTGCAAGGGGACCGCGCGCGCCGATACCCACCTGGTCTGGGGGGCGCATGTCAGCCATGCCGTGGTACCGTCGGATCGCGCCATTCCTGTTCCGTCGGGGGTCGATCCGCTTGAAGCGGCCACGGCGAAACTGGCGGCGATTGCCTATCGCGGCATGACCATTGTCCATCCCTTGCCGCACGAGTCCGTCGCGATCGTCGGGCTGGGTATCATCGGGCAGCTTGCTGCACGGCTCCATGCCCTCACCGGGGCGCACGTCCTGGCTGCCGATCCGTCGCCGGCGCGGGTCGCCGCGGCAGAACGTGGCGGTGTTGTGGCCTTCGTTCCCACAGGCGGGCTGGTCACTGCGTTCCGCGAGCGTCTTCCCGCAGGCGCCGATATTGTTGTTGATGCGACCGGTTCACCCGCCGCAACGGCTGATGCGGTGGAACTGGCAAAGGATGTGCCATGGGGCGACCCGCCTGGTCGCAGTGCGCGCTTTCTGGTACAGGGGAGTTACGCCGGGGATGTCAGCTTTCCCTACCAGGCGGCCTTTCGCAAGGAACTGGCCATCTACCTCACACGCGACGAAGGCCCGCGCGACATCACGACCGTGCTTGACGTGATGCAGCGTGGCCGGCTGGTCACGCGTGACCTGATCGGCAGGGTCGAAGCGCCTGACCAGGCGCCGGCGATCTACCAGATGTTGCAGCGCCAGGGAGACCTGCTGACGGCAGTGTTCCGCTGGCGTTGACCGCCAACCCACGCTTCTACCGCTGTACATTACGCGAGCCTGCGATCGACCGCAATAATCGCACGCATGAGCGCCTCAACGCCGGTGCACAGATGTTCCGGTGCGGTGTATTCCTCAGGACAATGGCTGCGCCCGCCCATGCTTGGCACGAAGATCATGGCGGCAGGGGCAAGGTGCGCCAGATGCCCGGTGTCGTGACCGGCGCCGCTGGGCAATACCAGCGCGCGTGGATCGAGCCCGTGGCACACGCTATACACCAGTTCGAGCAGCCAGGCCGGCGGAGCAGCCGGTTCGGCGTCGGTATGCGCGTCGAGTTGCAGGGTGACGCCACGTTCGGCGCAGGCAGCCTCGGCAGCCTCGAGAACATAATTCCACACCAGCGCAATTGCCGCAGGCTCAAGATGGCGTATTTCGGCGGTGAGGGTCACTTCACCGGGAACCACGTTACTCTGGTTGGGCCGGAGCGCCAGGCGCCCGACGGTGCCGACAGCGCCAGGTTCGGCGCGTGCACAGCGCTCAACGGCCAGGATGAGCTCGGCAGCAGCGGTCAACGCGTCATGGCGCAAGGCCATCGGTGCGGTACCGGCATGATCGGGCCTGCCACTCAGAATGAATGTGCCGCGCCGGATGCCGACGATGCCGCTGACCGCGCCAAGCGTTGCTCCGGCGGCTTCCAGTACCGGCCCCTGTTCAATATGCAATTCCAGGCATGCAGCAAATGCGCCAGGCGCCAGCAGTGGCGCGGTGACGCCAGCCGGGTTCCCGCCCATGGCAGCCAGCGCCTGGCCGAGAGTCTGTCCTGCAATCGAGCGGTCAAGCCATTCAGGAGCCAGCCCATATGCCAGGCTCCGGCTACCGACGCACGAAACGCCGAAATCATTCGCCTCTTCAGCAAGAAAGTCGGCGACCAGCAACGGGTGATGCAATCGTATTCCTGATCCGGCCAGGCAACGTGCCACCTCGAGCGCGCCAAGTACGCCAAGCGCGCCGTCATAACGCCCGCCGCCCATCACGCTGTCGGTATGTGAACCGGCGACCAGTGGTGGAAGCTCGTGTTCCCCCGGCAACATCGCGAACAGGTTACCGCCGGCATCGATGCTGGTACGTAACCCGGCGGCTTCCATTCGTTCCCTGAGCCAGGCTCGCCCCGACATATACGCAGCCGAAGGGAAACGGCGTGTCGTTCCAGGCGTCCCTGGTTCGGTAAAGGTCGCCAGTGTCTCGAGATCCGCCATCAGGCGCGCACGATTGATGGCGGGCAACTCATTGCCAGACGAACAGGTCATGCTCAATGTACGACACCTCTGGTTGTTGAGTCGTTGTACGCAACGGCTCTACCCTGCATGCGTCACCGATGGGTGGAGGAGCGAACACAGGCCCGATCGTTCACGATTGAGTATCTGCCACGTCCCGCGCGGCAGCGCCGCCCTCCCAGCGACGGAACAGATCCTGTGGCGGCTGAATGCCGAACTGGTCGAGCACACGACCCACCGTCTGATCAACGATTTCGGCAATGGTCGTCGGGCGCTGATAGAACGCCGGCATGGGCGGCATGATCGTTGCGCCGGTTTCAGCAAGCTGTGCCAGTACGCGCAGATGGCCAAGATGCAACGGCGTCTCACGGACGAGCAGTACCAGGCGCCGGCGCTCTTTCAGCGTCACATCCGCCGCACGCGTCAGCAGATTGTCGGTGAATGACATAGCCAGCGCGCCAGCGGTCTTGATGGTGCAGGGGGCGACAACCATCCCCATCGTTGGGAATGAGCCGCTGGAGATCGCGGCGGCGACATCGTTGACACGATAAACGACATCAGCCAGCGCCTCGACCTCACGTGGCATCCGATCCGTCTCGATGGCGATCGTCTCGCGTGCGGCACGGGTCATCACCAGGTGTGTCTCGATCGCAGGCAGATCGCGCAACACTTCGAGCAACCGGATGCCATAAATCACGCCGGTGGAGCCGGTGATGCCGATGATGAGGCGTGTTCCACCGTCGCTCATGATGAATCCTTCCGAGACAAGCAGAAGGAAGATAGGGAGGCAGGGAGGCTGTGGAATTCTCTAGAGCCAGGCTCTCCCCCTCTCCCGTTCTCCCCCTCTCCCGTTCTCCCCCTCTCCCGTTCTCCCGATCTCAACCCGCAGCAAGAAATCTCCCACTCCCTCGTTCCGCCAGAATCTCGCCCTCGCGATAGATCACCCGCCCACCTGCAATTGTCGCGATAACGCGGCCCTGAAACTCCATGTGCTCATACAGTTTATCCACGTCGCGCGCCTGGCTGAACATCATCTCGCGCGTGAAGATCGTCGCCGGTGCAGGATCGTAGAGGCAGAGATCGGCATCGGCACCGGGCGCGATCGTCCCTTTGCGCCCTGCAAGCCCGAAGATGCGCGCCGGGTTGCCCGCAATCAGTTGCACCGCTTTCTGAAGCGTGATCTTCCCACGGAGCGCAGCCGTCATCATCGCCGGCAGCAGGCATTGAACGCCGGGCGCGCCCGAGGGTGCGCGCCAGATATCGTTCCAGCCACGTTCTTTTTCAGCCGGCAGGTAGGTCGAATGGTCGGTGGTCACCAGGTCGAGTGTGCCATCGGCCAGGCCAGACCAGAGCGCAGCCTGGTCGGCGGCGCTGCGGATCGGCGGATTAATCCTGGCGTATGGCCCGAGTGCTGCGGCACGTTCTTCATCATAGAGCAGGTAGTGCGGGCAGGTCTCGGCCGTGACATTGACGCCGTCGCGGCGAAAGCGGCGGATAACGGCGAGCGCCTGGTGGCACGTCACGTGTGCCACATGCACCGACGCATCGAGCGCCTCGGCGAGGGTGAGGAGCCGCGCGATGGCAACGGCTTCGACAGCCGGCGGGCGCGACTCGCCATGCGCGGCGAAATCGGTCCGACCGGTGGCACGCATGCGGGCGATCCCCGCTTCCAGCATGGTGTCGCTTTCACAGTGGACGACCAGGCGCCGCCCGGTTTCTTTCACCAGCGCGAGCGCCTGGAAGAGCTGCTCATCTTCCGTCAGGCAGATGCCGATGAACTCATCGTCACGGCCGAGCGGCGGGCGATGCATAAAGATTTTGAAGGCAATTGCGCCCTCGGCAGCCATACCATGCACATCATCGCGGCTGAGGGTGCCGGGCGCGCCATACAGCGCCACATCAATGATCGCCTGTTCTTCGAGCAGACGCCGCCGGTTGCGGAAGATGGCTGGCGTGGCGCAACCAGGGTTCGAAATCGGCATCTCAAACAGCGTTGTCACACCACCGGCAGCGGCGGCGCGCGTCTCGGTATAGAAATCGCCGCGTTCATCATACCCCGGGGTGCGGCAGTGAAAATGGGTGTCAATCGCGCCTGGAAGCACCAGCATACCGGTTGCATCAAGCGTTTCGCCGGCAGGGGGAAGCGCGCCGGGTGTAGCGATGGCGACGACGCGACCGCCGGCAATGCCGATGTCGGCAGGATAGACGCCGTGTTCTGTCACAAGTGTGCCGCCGGTGATTGCGAGATCCATATGGCTCCTCAGGGTGCTGTCATCCTGTGCGATCGACTGCTACCTGGTCATTGTACTCCTCTCTGATGGTGGATTGCTTCGCTTCGCTGGCAATGACCGGGAGGGCACAGGGTGCGCGAACGTCGCGAAGCAGTACAGGTACCAGATATGCAGGATGACATCCTTTCCCGCAGCGCGTAGCGTCTGGGCAATCGCCTCACGCCAGTGCCCCTACCACATCCTCAACTGCTGCCAGCACTGCGCCCGAGCGCACCAGATCCAGCGCTTCCGCCAGGTCGGCATGTAACCAGCGGTCGCCATCGAGTGCTGCCGGGATCCGTTCGCGAATGGCCGCATAGGCTGCGGCGCTTCCCGCGCCCAGGGGAAACGTACCCAGGTGCGGCTCGACCAGACTGAGCGCCTGTGCGGCGATCAGGAGCTCCGTCGCAACAATCTGTTCAATGTTGCCAACAATGGTTCGTGCTTTGCGGGCACACCATGTCGAGTTTGAGACATGATCCTCCTGATTGCTCTTGGTCGGCAGCGAGTCGACGCTTGCCGGCCAGCAAAGGGTCTTGTTCTCACTTACCAGCGCGGCCATCGAGCAATGCGCGATGGAATAACCCGTATTGACACCCGGTAACTGTGCCACAAGGTTACTCGGCAGGCCATAACTCATTGTCGGATCGAGCAGGCGATAGGTGCGTCGTTCGCTGATGCTGCCGACGTCGGCCAGGGCGATGGCCAGGAGATCCATGGTTTGCGCCAGGTACTGGCCGTGGAAATTGCCGCCGCTGAGCACCTCATAGCCGTCTGACGCCCCGGCGAATATCAGCGGATTGTCGGTCGCGGCATTAATCTCCGTTGCCAGGATGCGATCGACATAGTCGAGCGCGTCGCGCGCAGGGCCATGCACCTGCGGCGCACAGCGCAGCGAATAGGCGTCCTGTACACGCGCCGGAATGGTCTGCGCCGGTACGCGTCCTTCGTCCGGCAGGGCGATCACGCGCGCGGCGTGGGTGCAGCGTGCGCTACCGGCGACAATCCGGCGCAGATTGGCGGCGGTCGTCACCTGGCCGGGATGCGGGCGCGCGGCATGTATCCGTTCATCGAAGGCGTTCAACTCGCCGCGCATGGCTTCCAGGCTCAACCCCAGCGCGATATCGGCCGTTTTCAGTACCCGGTGCGCATCATGCGCGGCCAGCACCGCGATCGCCAGCGACACCGTGGAGCCATTGATCAGCGCCAGGCCATCTTTCGCTTCGAGCGGAAACTCCAGCGGTACGATGCCGGCGCGTTCCAATGCCTGGCGCGCCGGCATCCGTTCCCCCTGGTAGAAGCATTCAGCCTGCGGCACGCCTACCAGCGCGCCGGTCAGGTATGCCAGTGGTGCGAGATCACCGCTGGCGCCGACCGACCCCTGCGCTGGAACAACCGGGTGAAGCCCTGCATTCAGCATGGCAATCAACCGTTCGACCACTTCGACCCGCGGGCCGGAGCAACCACGGGCGTGTGCGTTGGCGCGCAGCAGCATGGTGGCCCGCACAATCTCTTCTGGCAGTGGTTCACCGATCCCCGCACTATGCGCGTTGATCAGCATTGCCTGGAACATCCGGATCTGTTCCAGCGGAATCGCCGAGTCTTTTAGTTTGCCGAGCCCGGTGTTGAAGCCGTAGACTGGTGGTGCGTCGGGCCGCATCCATTCGCGTTCGATCCATTCGCGCAGTTCCACCAGACGCCGGCGCGCCTCAGGCGCCAGGCATGCCCGGGTATGTGTGCCACGCGCCACCATAACAACATCGGCGGCGCTGAGAGTATATCCATCGAGCTCAATCTGCACTTTGCTACCTCAATGTAACACCACAAGGCTCCACCCGACTGTACTGCAAGGCGCGGGTGTGACCGGTGCATGACGGATTGTACATGATGCGCAGTCGTGGGCCGGGGGGTGGGGGGCGCGTGCGGCGCGGTCGTGCGCCGGGTGGGGGG
>JACAEQ010000005.1 GCA_013388755.1 Chloroflexota bacterium | reverse complement strand
GGGCGCTGCCGCGCCGCCACAGGCCGCCAGCGTCAGCGCACCAGCGCCGGCTGCCACGCTCCGCAGAAACAGTCGTCGTGTAACCTTTGCCATAGCTCCTTATCTCCTCCTGTGAGAATCCGTTCTACCAGACTTCTATCGCTCAAGCGGGGCACGCCCGCGAAGAGCCCCCTGTCCGTCAGGGGCCAGGTCCCGGGTCATTGACAACAGCGAAATCAATGCCCTTCACCCTTCACCCCTAACCCTTCACTGCACCGGAAGCTATTCCTTCCACAATGTAGCGTTGTGCCCATATGAAGAGCAGAATGACCGGCAGGACGACATACATCGTTCCAGCCATCACGACGCCCCAGTTGGCGAAACCTTCCTGATCCAGCAGGCGGAACACACCAATCGGCAGGGTGCGCATGTCGTCGGTACTGGTGATAATCAGTGGCCAGAGGAAATCGTTCCATTCGCTGACGACTGCAAACAAGCCGGTGGTGACCAGCGCGGGCATTGCCAGTGGCACGGCGATCTCCCACAGGCGGCGCATGTGGCCGGCGCCATCAATCTCGGCAGCCTCGAATATCTCGTGCGGCAGGGTCATGAAGTATTGCCGCATGAGGAACGTGCCAAATGCCGTGGCTGCGCCGGGCAGAATCAGGCCCCAGTAGGTATTGACAAAACCAAGCTCGCCCATCGTCAGGAAGTTGGGCACGATCGTGATCTGCGCCGGCACCATGAGCGCCGCCAGGATGATCAGAAACACCGTGTTCTTGCCCGGAAAACGCAGAAACACCAGGGCATACGCCGTCAGCACCGCCAGCGTCATCTTTGAGACGGTTGTCGCCAGGGTCACAATGATGCTGTTGATGTAGTACCGTGCGAAAGGCGCTGAATTCCAGGCATTCGGGTAGTTCTCGAGTGTCGGCGCCAGCGGCACCCAGGAGGGTGGTGCGGTGTAGATCTCGCGACTGATCTTGAATGATGCGATCAGCATCCAGTAGATCGGCAATCCGATGATGACCACCGACAGCATGATTGCCAGATAGCCAAGAACTCGCCAGATAAGCGCCATACGCCGTGCCGAGGCGACGGCACCCGAACCGGTTCGTACGATTGAGATATCTTGTTCTAGCGCCACACGCTGCTCCTGTCGTCGATCAACTGTAATGCACCCGTCGTTCAACCAGGCGCAGCTGCAGAACGGTCAGAATCAACATCAGCACAAACATCACCATGGCGACGACACCTGCCGGGCCGGCCTGTGATTGAACGAAGCCCCGTTCATACAGGTGATAGACAAGTGTATTGGTTGCATTCACCGGCCCGCCGTCGGTCATGACCGCGATAATATCGAATGCCTGGAAGCAGGCCAGAATACTGGTGACCAGCAGGAAGAACAGGATGGGTGACAGGCCGGGAACGGTCACGTGACGGAATTGCGCCCAGGCGCCTGCACCGTCAATCTCGGCGGCCTCGTAGAGCGTCCGGTCAATCGCCTGCAACCCGGCCAGGTAGATTACGACGGCGTATCCGAGATTCTTCCAGACATAGACGATAATGATCGCACTCATGGCCCAGTTCGGATCAGAGAGCCAGGCAGGCGAGCCGATGCCGAACCAGCCAAGGATCTGGGCCAGAAGGCCGAAGCGCGGATCGAAAATGTAGATCCAGACGATCGCGATTGCTGCGCCCGAGAGCACTGTCGGCGTAAAGAGGATGGCGCGCGCGCCGTCGCGCCAGCGGAGCGGTCGGTTCAGCAGGAGCGCCAGGCCAAGCCCCAGCAGCATGGTCAGTACAACCGACACAATGGTAAAGATGGCGGTGTTGGTCAACACAATCCGAAAGATGCCGCTGCTCAGCACGCTTTCGTAGTTGCGCAGGCCAACAAAACGCCTGGTCGGGCTGAGAAAGTTCCAGCTGATCAGGCTCAGGTAAGCGTTATAGAGCATGGGCCAGAAGGTGAACGCCGCCAGCAAGATTAAGTTGGGGCCAACAAGCAGCAGGAACAGCAGCCGTTCGCGCCATTCACGCGAACTGCTCCGGTACGCCGGGATCGACACTGTGCTCATGAATATGGTATCGTTGGCTGCAGCGGCGCGCGTAGCGCAGCAACGCCGGACACATCGCGGCGCGGCACGCCTGAGGCCGGGAAAGGCGCAACCATAGCGCCGCTTGCAGCATAGAAATGCATACGTGTTGTTGATACCTGTACTTATAGCGCAGATGCGTTAATGAACCATCAACTATTTATTAAGCAGACCGCAACTGGTTGTTAACAACTCTGCCGAAGACAGAATGAGCCAGGGCCAATCCATGCCAGACACGGTTGCGCAAAGACGCCAGGCCGCCAGAGTCTGGCGCGGATAAGCCTGATGGATTGCGCCGTTGCGGCCTGGCAGGAGCCATGCGTGCCTGGCTGTACACCTGATGAACCAGTGCCCGTGGGGGTACGAACCATCGTCAGGCACTACCCGGCAGGGCGGTCGCACCAGACATCATATCGAGGGATGCCATGATACGCTGGCTGGCTGACGAACAACTGAACGGGTTGTTACGCCGCTACTATGGCGGCGAGGCCGGATTATGGCCGGTGATCCGCGACTCTGTTGCCGCGGAATTGCGCCGGCGTGGCGTGGAAGGCGCACGCCATATCCGCTTCCGTCGCCTCGAGGACGGCTATGAGGTCATCATTGATGATGCCGCCGGGTATGAGGTTGAATAGCCTGGTGAATCGTGCCGCCGGTCGTCGTTCTGGTGTCGCGCGTCGCCATGTTTGCCTGGCCGAATAACTCTACACCCCGTGTCATTGCACGGAGCGCGAATGACAGCCTGCAGCGAGCGAAGCGTGGCTGAAGCAATCTCGGCGTTTGATAACGAGATGGCTTCGCTTCGCTCGCAATGACATCCAATCCGTTGTTCGGACAGGCACGAAAGCGCCGCTATGGCGCGACACGCATCACCAGTGGCAAAAAGGCCTTGATATCGCCTGCCGTGTCTGAACCAAAGAGATACGCCGCGCCGGATGCCCAGGCCGCATTGTTACTCTGGTCGCCGTTGATGCCGGTGGCACTGCTGTCCTCAAGCCAGGCTCCGACCACGATGGTACCGCCGGCTACACCCACACTGAACCCAAAACCGTCATTTGCTTCGGTGTTCGAGGCCTTGAGGTACGCCTGCTGGCTCCAGGTCGTGCCGCTGCGCGCAAAGACATAGGCCGCGCCAGCGTCGGCGGCCGCGTTGTTACTCTGGTCGCCATTGACACCGGTGGCATTGCTGGCTTCATAGCGCGCTCCAACCACAAGCGTATCGCCAGTGATAGCCAGGCTGCAGCCAAAAAAGTCATCCGCTCCGGTGTTGGAGGCCTTGAGGTAGGCCTGCCGACTCCACGCCGTACCGCTGCGCGCGAAGACGTAGACTGCGCCGGAACTGGGCGCCCCGTTGACGCTCTCGTTACCGTTTACGCCGGTGGCGCTGCTATCCTCGGACGTCGCACCAACTACCACCGTGTCGCCGGCAACGGCGACACTACCGCCGAAGTGGTCACCAGGTTCAGTGTTAGAGGCTTTGAGATAGGCCTGCTGGCTCCAGGTCGTGCCGCTACGCACAAACACATAGGCCGCGCCGGCATCGGTGAACGAATTGTTACCCTGGCTGCCATTCACAACCGTGGCGTTACTATCCTCACGCGAAGCACCCACCACGATGGTATCGCCGTCGATGGCGACACTCTGGCCAAACCAGTCGTTATCATCGACATTGGAGGCCTTGAGATAGGCTTGCTGGCTCCAGGTCGTACCGCTGCGCACAAAGACGTAGGCTGCGCCGGCGTTTTCGGCCCAGTTGTTGCCCTGACTGCCGTTCACAAGGCAAAAGCAATCCTCAGACATCGCCCCCACTACGATCGTGTCACCAGCGATCGCCACGCTATTGCCAAACCAGTCGATCGCCTCGGTATTGGAGGCCTTGAGATAGGCTTGCTGGCTCCAGGTCGTACCGCTGCGCACAAACACATAGGCCGCGCCAGAGTCTTCGGCCCGGTTGCTGTCCTGATTGCCATTCACACCGGTGGCATTGCTATCCTCGTTAAACGCCCCTACCACAATGGTATCGCCCGCAATCGCCACGCTATTGCCAAACCGGTCGCCCGCATTGGCGTTGGAGGCCTTGAGATAGGCTTGCTGGCTCCAGGTTGCGCCGCTGCGCACGAACACATAGACCGCCCCGGCCGCATAGGCCGAATTATTGGCCTGGTTGCCATTGACACCGGTGGCATTACTGGCCTCCGCAGGTGCCCCAACCACGACGGTATCGCCGGAAACGGCGACACTCTGGCCAAAATTGTCATCCGTTCCGGTATTGGAGGCTTTAAGGTAGGGACCGGCAGCAATTTCCGCCTGGATTGTGGCCCAATCGGCGGCGCTCAGGCCGGCCGGAACCTCGTTGCGCAGGAGACGCATGGCCTGGCCTGACGCCGCGGCCGACGCGCGTGGTGCACTGCTGCATGCCAGGAGCGCCAGTGCGATCAGTATGTGGCCGATTCGTGGCATAACAATCCGCTCTCCTTTCACGCGGCATAACATAGCATCCTTAAGACGACATCTGACTTCATCATGACAGAACGTTATCTCATCTGGATTCTGGTGATGCCGCCAATCGTTGTTCGCACAGCAAGCGCACCGCATGCGGTTATGGCGTCTTGCCAGCACCAGACACGCATGCTATAGTGCCAGATAGCGCATTCCAACCCCGTTATACGACCACACCACCGCGCGTAGGGACGCCCCGGCGGGGCATTTCTATGCGCGGGGCATAATTGATGTTCCGCCATACGCCATGAAGGAGCCATTATGACCACCGCCGCGACTCGTAGCATCAACCTGCGCACCGCGATCCCCGGCCCGCGTTCGCGCGAACTGGTAGCGCGCCGCGAGGCCGCTGTGCCCGGCGGGCTGTACAAGGCGCATCAGATCGCCATCGAAAGCGCGTCGGGCGCGCTGGTCACCGATGTTGACGGCAATACCTTCATTGACTTCATTGGTGGCATTGGCGTGCTGAATGCCGGCCACTGCCCGCCGTCGGTGGTCGCCGCGATCCAGGAACAGGCGGCCAGGCTCATCCATTTCTCGGCGCTGGTCGGCACCTACGAGCCGTATGTGGCGCTGTGTGAGCGGCTGAACGCCGCCGCGCCGATCAGCGGCCCATGCAAGACGCTCCTCTCGAACAGTGGTGCCGAAGGGGTCGAGAATGCGATCAAAATCGCTCGCGCCGCAACCGGCCGCCAGGCGATTATTGCCTTTGAAGGCGCCTACCATGGCCGCACGCTGATGACGCTCACGCTCACCAGTAAGTATGCCTTCAAAAAGACCTTCGGCCCCTTCGCGCCGGAGATCTACCGCGCGCCGTTTCCCTCGGCCTATCGCATGGGCGTCAGCGAAGCAGAGGCAGTCGAGCGATGCTGGGAGGCGTTTGAGCGTATGCTGGTGGCGCATGTCGGCCCGGAAGCGATTGCCGCCATCATTATTGAGCCGGTGCAGGGTGAAGGGGGCTTCATTCCGACGCCGCGCGAGTTCATGCACCGCCTGCGCGAGTTCTGCAGCCGGAACGGTAGCCTGCTGATCGCTGACGAAGTGCAGTGCGGTTTCGGGCGTACCGGCACGCTGTTTGCCATGGAACAGATGGGTGTCGAACCCGATATCCTGGTGAGCGCCAAGTCCATTGCAGCCGGTATGCCACTTGCGGCCACCACCGGCCGCGCTGCGATCATGGATCGGGCACACGTCGGCGGTATTGGTGGAACGTATGGCGGCAATCCTCTGGCATGCGTCGCTGCGCTTGAAGTGTTGAAGCTGTTTGATGACGGCGAGGTGTTGCACCGGGCATACCAGATTGGCGCGACCGTCCGTGAGCGCGGCGCGATCTGGCAGCGCGACATCCCGCTGGTCGGCGATGTTCGCGGCATGGGCGCGATGATGGCGATCGAACTGGTGAAGGACCGCGCGACCCGCGAGCCGGCGGCTGATGAGGTGCTGGCAGTCGTCGCACGTTGCGCCGCGCATGGCCTGCTGACCATGCGCGCCGGCCTGTATGCGAATTGTCTGCGCCTGCTGATGCCGCTCGTGATCACCGACGACCAGTTGCACGAAGGGCTCGACGTGCTGGAAGAGGCGTTGCGCGCTGTGGCGGGCTGAATCATGTATGCGACGACTCATTTGTGGTCACGCTCTCGCCTGCAGCAAGGCAGTCGTCTCGATCGCACTTCCGCTCCGCCGAAGGCACGACGACTGCGCCAGGCATAGTAGATCACGGAGAAGAAGAATGACAGCAATTTCTACCACAACGGTAGCAATCGACTACCCGGAAAGCGATGGCAAGCCTGTGGGCGAAACTGATGCGCACCGCCGTGAAATCCTGTATATCGTTGACACGCTCGACCGGTATTTCGCCGATGTGCCGGATGTCTATGTCAGCGGCAACCTGATGTTTTACTATGAAGAAGGCAATCCATCGGCGGTCGTCTCGCCCGATGTGTTTGTCGTCAAGGGGGTGAAGAAGGGTCTGCGGCGCATTTATAAACTCTGGGAAGAAGGCCAGGCGCCCTGTGTTGTGATCGAGATGACATCGCGTTCGACACGTCTCGAAGATAAAGGCAATAAGCGCGCACTCTATGCCATGCTCGGTGTGCGCGAGTATTTCTTGTTCGATCCGCTGGGCGAATACCTGAAACCGCCGTTGCAAGGGTATACACTGGTCGGTACGGAATATGCCGCAATGATCCCTGACCCCGACGGTAAACTGCTGAGTCGCGAGCTCGGGATGAAACTCTATCGCGACGATACCTATCTGCGTCTGATTGACCTGGAGACTGGTGAAGAAGTGGTGCGCACCGACGATCTTGGGCCTGCATTGCGCGCCGCCGAAGAACAGGCCCGCGCCGCCGAAGAACAGGCCCGCGCCGAGGCCGCCGCGCGCCGTCTGGCAGAAGAAGAACTGGAGCTGTTGCGCGCCGAACTACGCCGATTACGGGGCGAAGATTCATGAGCGGGATTGTCATTACCAGCACCCGACCAGAACATATCGCGCAACTGGTGCAACACCAGCGCACCTGCTTTCCGACACTCGCCGAACATGAATTGATGCAGGCAGAGCATTTCGAGTCACAGTTGCGCGTGTTTCCCGAGGGGCAACATGTCGCGCTCGATGGCAATCAGGTGATCGGACAGAGCAGTACCTTTCGTATCAGCGGCACGGTTGCTTTTGCGCAGCACACCTATCACGAGATAGTCGCCGGCAATTTCTTCACCAACCACGATCCCCAGGGTGAATGGCTGTACGGCGCCGATATGAGCGTGCACCCCGAGTACCGCGGTCGCGGCATTTCACGGCTGCTGTATGAAACGCGCAAGGATCTGGTCCGTCGCCTCGGGCTGCGCGGGATGGTCGGCGGCGGTATGATCCCCGGGTACGTACACTATCGCGACCAGATGGGCCCGCTGGAGTACGCGCAGGCCGTTGCCGCGGGCCAGCTCTTCGACCCGACACTGACGCCGCAGTTGCGCGCCGGCTTTGAAGTACGCGGCATCCTCTACAACTATATCGAGGCGGGCGACCTGGGGAATGATTCAACCTTGATCGTGTGGGAATATCGCGATCGTTGACCTGGCCCGCGCCATCCTCATCGGCATCCATCGTTCCATCGGGAACAGGGCTCGTGCAACATGGTGACGCCAGACAAGGCGAGTATGACATTCGGGATGCCTCATGACAACCCACGGCTGGCGGCGGACTTTGCACGCTACTGCTGGCGCACCCGGCGTAAAAAAACGGAGTCTACCAGCAGTATCTTTACACCAGCCATGCCATGGGGAAGGACTTCCCTGGCGACGACGAGACAATCCTGGTATAGTACAGGTGGCACGAGTTGTGCGGCGTCGTAACTCGTACGATGGAGAGAATAACGCAAACAGACATGCGAGCTCACGGATGCGTGTGAAGGGTCGCCACTCTATCATCGGCGCACTTGCCGTTCTCCGGCGCGTTATCGGCATTGTGCTGCTGGCGATTGGCATGCTTGGCCTGTTGCTGCCGGTACTGCCAGGCTGGCCGCTTGTCATCCCTGGTATCGTCCTGCTTGGCCGGCGCGACCGCCTGGTGCGCCTGAGCCATCTCGTGGTGCGCGTTGTCCTGCGTCGCTTGCGCCAGAGTCGTAGCAGGCATCTTCGCGTCATCGGCGTACGGCTTTCGATAGAGTACGTCCGTACCAGACGCGCTCTGATCCCCACCATCGCCGCGACCGAACGAGTATTTGCTCGTGTCCTCGCCTGGAGTTGAAGACCTTCCTCATCTGTATCCGGCTGTGGTATCATGGCGTTATGATTTGCATCGGCGTGACGGTGCGAAAGCCAGGGCGTTCGTCGTCACCTGCTCGCCGCTTCACTGTCATGAGGGTTCATGTCCAGCCGCGTCCAGAACATTCGAGGTATGCGCGATCATCTGCCGTCAGCCATGATTCTGCGGCAGCATATTGTTGCAACGCTGGTCTCCGTTTTTGAGCGTTACGGCTTTGAGCCGCTGCAAACACCGGTGATTGAATATGCCGAGACGCTTGATGGCAAGATTGGCGATGATGAGAAGTTGATCTATCGGTTTGAAGATCATGGCGGGCGCAAGGTCGCATTGCGCTATGATCAGACGGTCCCGCTGGCGCGGGTTGTGGCCCAGTATCAGGGCCAGTTACTTTTTCCCTGGCGGCGGTATGCCATCGGCCAGAGCTATCGCGGCGAACGCCCCGGCCGTGGTCGCTATCGTGAGTTATGGCAGGCCGATGTGGATATCGTCGGTTCATCATCCCCGGTGGCAGATGCGGAGATTATTGCTCTCCTGACCGATTCGCTCGTTGCACTCGGCTTCACGGGCTTTACAACGCTGCTGAGCCATCGTCAGCTGCTCGGCGGTATTGCGCGCGTCTCGGGCCTTGATGATGCCGCTGCGGGCAACGTCTATCGCGCGATTGATAAACTCGACAAGATCGGTGTAGATGGCGTGCGCGCCGAACTGCTCGCGGGAGGCGTGGCGCATGACGCGGTGGAGCGCATTCTGGCGCTGATCAGTCTGCGTGGCGCGGCAGATGATGTGCTGGCGGAACTGGCACAACGCCTGAGTGGCGATGAACGCGCCCTGGCGGCGGTGAACAATCTGCAGGCGATCATCAGCCATGTGCGCGCCATGGGCGTGCCCGAGCAACAATTCACGATTGCGCCGAGCCTGGCGCGCGGCCTTTCGTACTACACCGGATCCGTATTCGAGACCGTCGTGCATAACCCGCCGATGGGCTCACTGCTCGGCGGCGGGCGCTATGATGAATTGATCGGCCTGTTTGCCGGGCGCCCGATCCCGACAGTCGGGCTGGCGTTCGGCATCGAGCGTCTGCACGATGTCATGGAAGAACTGGGGCTGGGACCACAGGCGCGCACCGTCGCTGTCGCACTGATGACCATCTTCAGCCCGGAGATGGCGCCGGCCAGCCTGGCGCTGGCGCACGAACTGCGGGCCGCAGGGTTGGCGATCGAGGTGGCGCTTGATCCAGGCGAAAAACTCGGCAAGCAGCTGCAGTATGCCGATCGGCGCGGCATGCCGTATGCACTGGTGCTCGGCCCCGATGAACTGGCGCATGGCGAAGTGGTAGTGAAGGATCTCCGTACCGGTGACCAGCGTCGCCTGGCGCGTAGCGTTGTGGCTGACGCGTTGCGGCGGATGTAGCGCCGCGCCGGGCGCACGTCGTGAGTCGGTAATCGAACATGGAGGCATCGATGAGCGACAGGCTTCTCGATATCACGGTCGGCCAGTTCCTGGATCAACTTGCCAGCGGTACTCCCACGCCGGGCGGGGGGAGTGTCGCAGCGCTCACCGGCGCGATGGCCGCTGGATTGATCACGATGGTCTGCGATCTGACGATCGGCAAGAAGCAGTATGCTGATTTTGAGGCCGAAGCCAGGACCATTCGGGGGCGGGCCGAGGAGCTGCGCGCCGAATTGCAGCAACTGGCCCAGGCCGACATTGACGTGTTCAACCAGCTCTCGGCAGTGTACCGACTGCCACGAACAACCGAGGCCGATGCAGCTAGCCGGCGCGCGGCGATCCAGACGGTGATACGCCAGGCGACCGAGATACCGCTTCGTACCGGGCGCGCGGCAGTGGCGCTTCTGCCATTGTGCGCACCGCTTGCCCGCCACGGCAATCGAACGGCGGTGACCGACGTAGCCGGTGCGGCAATCCTGGTGCGCGCAGCGGTGCCGGCAGCGCTGATCAATGTCGAGAGCAACCTGGCAGTGATTGAAGAACAGATCTTCGTGCGCGCGGCGCGTGCCCAGGCGGAAGATCTACTGATCGGCCTCGATGAAGAGGTAGAGGGGGTGCTGAGCATTGCGCGTGCCCGTCTCAAGGGATAGGACGAGCTCTGCGCCAGAAACGGTTCGTTTTCAGCGCGTTCGTTCATTGTGGTCTGTCGAGTACTTTCTGGAAGGAGGGGGAGCATGCACGACCTGATCATCGTCGGCGGTGGTGCCGCCGGCCTGGCGGCGGCGGCCTACGCCCTCGACAAGCAGATCGATGTCATGGTTGTCTATGAGAATCTGGGGGGCAAGATCAACCAGAAGTTCACCATGCACGCCGACACCGATTTCCTGGTCGGTCACATTCTGGTCCATCTTGATGTTCCAGGTGCGGAGCCAGAGGCTCCGCCACGTCTCGGCGCCGACACGGTGCATGAGTTCGAACGGCAGGTGACGACCCAGCGTGGCCGGGCGCTGTTCGATCGCGTCCGCAAGGTGGCGAAGCAGGGTGATGTGTTTACGGTTGAGACGGAACGTTCCGGCGCGTTGCAGGCGAGAACGGTCATCATCGCTTCAGGAGTTGTGCCGAAACAACTTGATGTTCCAGGCGCACGCGAGCTTGTCAACCATGGGCTGGGGTACTCGCCGGTGTCGTATGCCCGCGCACTGGCCGGCAAGACGGCTGTGGTGGTTGGAAGTACGCCGCGCGCGCTGCGCGGCGCCGCCGAACTTGCGCGCACCGCCGCACAGGTGTACCTGGTTGAGCCAACAATCATGCCGGCAGATGACCCGCTGGCAGTCGTGTTGAGCCGCCGGCCGAATGTCGAGATCCTCGAAGGTTTCCATGTGATCGAGATCAGCGGCGATTCGTCGGTGGACTCAGTGACCGTGGAGCGGGATGGCAAGGTGCGTCGCCTGACCGTTGATGCAGCCTTTGCCGATGTTGGCCTGGCGCCAAACTCGAGCATGGTGAAGGACCTTGTCAAAACCGATGCCGAGGGATTTATTGTGGTGGATGGACATAATGCCACGTCCGTGCCAGGGTTGTTCGCCGCCGGTGACGTGACAACGGTGTATGGCGAGCATACCCTGATCGCGATTGGCGAAGGCGCGCGCGCGGCCCTCAGCGCGCACGATTATCTACTGGCGCACGAGTAGTGCTCCGGGGGCGGGACGCAGTGCCCTGGTCCCGCCCCTTCCCTCACGTCTTAACCCTCCGGCACGATATCCACCTCGCATACGCCACCAACACACGCGAGTTCCTGTGCGGCGTTGGTGAGATCTTCCTCCTCGTAACGCCACACTTTGCTGAAGTCAATCTCGGGGAACTCGGACGCCAGCCGTTCGTACTCCTCTCTGGTGATTTCGACGTACGGCATCTGTGCATACTGTGCATCAAACGACGGCAGAAACGAGAGCCCGCCGATCGAGTCACGATGCTCCCAGACCCACTTCATCAGGTCGAGCACTTCATCCGGTTTGTAGGTGACCGTGCAGGATGGATTGTGCTCGGTCCAGTACAACTTATTCTGTAGCCAGTACTCGCACTGTTCAACCGCACTGCGCTGATTGCGCGTAATCGCGCCCTCCGGTGACTTCACCGGGAAGTGGATCACCCAGGTGTTGGCATTTTCCGGCGTCTGGCCATTTTCCGGGTCCATCGGCGCGCCGGCGTCGCGCAACACCTTGAACAGCGGCGAATGCGTCGCGACGCGCACATTGCGGATGTAATAGGGCGCCCAGCGCGCATGCAAGCCGGAAGAGCAATTCAGCAGTTGCGACGAGTTATGACTCCGCACCGCTCCAGCGTAGAACCAGTGATTTCCATCGACTTCGATATCGTACGTCGGCACCGCCTCGCCTGGCATGATTGAGGTAATCTTGCCAACGTGATACCGCTTTGAATCCGTTTCCCACTCCCATCGCGTGAAGTCATCCAGCGCTGCCGTGGCTTGCAGCTTTGTGCTGTTGCGGAACAGCGCCTGGAACGCATCCGATTCGATATAGACACACCCGGTCAGCAAGTACATCTCGCGGCGGTTCTGCACGTTGGCGCCGGCATCGTTGAGCGAACATCCTACAGGAACACCAACCGCCCAACTGACATCCTGAATGTGCTGTGCGAACATCCGGTCAGCTGTTGCGAGTGTGAAGCGACCAGTTCGCGTTTCATGGGTGAGACCGGACCACCCATCTGCATCAAGGAGACCTGCCAGAAAGGCGATAATGTCGTTTCGGGTTGATGCGCGCACGCATTGCGGAATAATGTCGATGGCATCTGCGAAATACTTGAACGCATCGTTTTTGATCAACCAGTGCCACAAATAGACTGAGGCGACTTCGAGCGTCCAGGCGTGACGCTTCTCCGAGGCGCTGTACATATTCGCCTCAACGCCAAACTGTTCGCAGAGGATGCGCTGCGCCTTGAGCAGATTATCCTGGCGGCTGTCGATGAAGCGAATACGGAAACCACCGGGCGAGAGACTCCCATCGCCCCAGAGATAGCCAAGCAGCCAGGCAATATCTTCGTTCATCTCTGCGGGTTGCCGGATTGGCTGGGCATTCCCGCGCATCTTAATCGCGAGCGAGTTTACACTGGCAAGCGTCGCATGTTCCTCGCGAGTGTAGGCGCCGATCTGTACATCAAGCACATCATTGGGCCGCAGTTCGCACGCAGGTATCCACTCTCCGACCGGAATGGTCTTGCCATGGTCAAGGCGATATGCGACGAACCAGCGATGTTGCGGCGTTGATTCCACCGTCAGACCATAGTTCATCCGAATGCGGAGGACCGGGCTCACACCATTGTGGTAGGTGCGCACAATGCGCGCTCGTTCATGACCCTGAAGCGCATACACCTCATCTTTGACCTCTGCCCAATCCGCATCTTCCGGATGATCGACAAACAGTTCCTGCAAGGTCAAAAGACCGGCCGATGTTGATGTGAGACTGTACCAGGGCCGGCAGTTGCCGCTTGGTTTAACGCAACTGATCGCCGCCGACTGGTTGATGCCGAGGCGCGCGGCGGTCTGCCGGTTCACCTCAATCGCGACCTCTTTGAGGCGCCGTTTGACCTGAGCATCCTGCGCGGCCAGGCTATCCATCTGGCCGGTAATGTCGACGCCGAGCAGGCGCTCTTCCTCACAGTTGTGCTTCCACATCGGTCGCAAGCCGGGGAAATGCGTCGCCATCGACTGGATCGTGCCGACAATCGTCGCGATTTCGACCTTGTCGCGTAATGTCTCAAAGGTATCGTCGGCGCGGGCCACGGCGGCCGAGAGGTTGCAGAACTGCCATGGGCGAAGGACGATCTCGCCGCATGGGTTGGTGCCGAACTCCGCTTCCTGGCGCCGCGCCGGCTTCATGATATTCGCCGCCTCGCGGTTGAAGATACCGGGCTCGCCACGCTGCGACTCGACCATGTCCATGAAATGGCGAATGAATTCCTGCTGCGTCAGCCCACCACGCGGCCAGACTGCCGAGTTATTGGCGTTCCAGCGCTGGCTATTTTCACGCTCGAAGTCACCTGACTTCGCCAGGCGCATCTCGTCATCATCGTAGTCGAACAGTGACAACATTGCGGTACGGCGGACACCGCCGCTTACCGCAGCGTTGCCGACGGCACACATAATATCGTGGGCATCGATCGGGCGCAGGAAACTCCCCTGGCGCGCCAGAATACGCGCGCGCACGAAGTCGAGCATGGCGCGGAACGGCTCCGGACCGGAAGCCCGCCCGCCCTTGGTGCGCAACGGCGCACCAGCCGGGCGAAGCAACGACAGGTCGAGGTGCAGATCGCCGCCGTCGAACCAGGTCTGCAACGCAACGCGCAGCGCTTCGGCCCACCCTTCCGCCGAGTCTTCGACCACAAACGTTGGCGCGATCGTGCCGGTCTGCCGCTTGATGCGCGGGAAGTTCTCGACATACCTGCTCTCAACTGAGAAACCGACGCCGCAGCCGGCCATTGAGATAATCAGCGCCTCGACAAACGACTCGATACTCTCAACCGGCTGGTAACTACAGTTGTAGATCGCGACCGAGTTGCGGTGCGCCGCCGGGCCAGCCATGGCGAGCAGGCGCATCGAGGGCATGGCGCGCATCGTCAGAATGCCGTTCCTGACGCGCTCATACGTCTCGCGCGGCAGACGATCGCCTGCCAGGTCGTAGAGATAATCCACCGCGCGGTCGACGGTTTCAATCCATGTTTCGCGCCGCCCGAGATCGTAATTAAAGCGCGAATACTTGTCGAAAAACTGGAACTGCTGCAACGTCGTCGGGAAGTAGACGCGCGATTCCTCGAAAGCGCGGCGGACATGCTCGGGGACGGGGCGGCGTTCGCGCTCTTTGGCGCGCTCGGCGCGGTACAGAATGTAGCGCTTTGCCGCCTCGAACTCACCGGCCGCCTGCAACACCATCTCGACAATATCCTGCACCCCTTCGACGGTCGGCGCCGCGCCTTCCGACTTTGCGGCAACAATGTTGACGACCCGCTGCGCCAGTTCGGCAATCGGCGTCTCAGGTACGCGCCCGAAACTCGCGAAACAGCGCGCCATTGCGTTCTCGATCCGCGAGACGTCGAAAGGAACCACGCGCCCGTCGCGCTTGACGATCGTCGCCGGCACGACAATTTCAGGAGAAAAGGCCTCGACCGGGTCGCGCGCAACGGCGCCATTCGCTTGTGTGTGGGACCGCGCCATACCAATAACCTCCTGATAGTGACAAAGAGAACTCTGGCGGCACGGTGGATCCAGTTCGGCATCCACGCCACCGCCCTGTTCATATGTAAAGCGATTTATTATCGTAAAGCCGGGTGGGATTCTCCGCGCTGTGTGCAGCCGTTGCCTGGAAGCCCGTTTATCCACAGACTTCCCACATATTGTGTTGCAACGTCTGGAGGGTTCCTAGATATAGCCACGACAGGATAACACAGCACGGTATGTGAGTCAAGAGGAAATGCAGGAGGGTCACATGAATAAAAAGTGTTTACAATGTTTGATAGTAATCACGCCTCTTCGACCAGTCGCAGCGCCGCACGCAGATAGCCGAGCGCATACGCCATGCCGGCATGCCATGGCGCGGCGCACTCCAGCAGCGGCGTGTGGTCGGGGATCAGTACGCCATCATAGCCGTTCCTGTGGAGTATCCGAAGCACCCGGAGCATATCGGTATCGCCCTCGTCGATGAAGGTCTCGTGATAATGCGGCGCCCGGCCATGCACATTACGAAAGTGGACGTATGCAATGCGCCCGGTGCAGCTGTAACGATCGACCATCTCATAGATATCGCCATGCGGCATTTCCGCGAGTGTGCCGATACAGAACTCCATGGCATTCGCCGGGCTGGGATGGAGTTCCAGCACGCGCTGATACCCGTCAGGATCATGCACCAGGCGCGCCGCACCGCGCAACTCCGGCAACGGCGGATCGTCAGGATGCAGCGCGAGCGTCACACCTGCTTCTTCCGCCACCGGGATCATCTCATTCAGAAACGCCGCAAAGCGCGCCCAGATCTGTTCCTGTGTCACGGTGCCAACTATCTGCGTCGCGTCGTCTGGATTGAAGCGTTCCGGGTCGTAGACCATGTTCCACACCATGCCGGCAGGGATCGGTGTCTGCCGCGGATCGTCATAGCCAACCGAGCGCGCGCCGCCACGGGCGAACGGCCCTTCGTGTCGGCCCCAGACCCCGGCAATACTGAAGTTATACCCCATCACCGGAATGCCGATGCGTCCCATATCGCGAATGATCCGTTTCAGATACTCCATCTGTTCAGCCCGGTGCGGGCCGTCAAGGAGCACGTCATACCAGTGCGCCGGCGCGAAATTCTCCAGCGCCGCCAGTTCCAGGCCGGCATCGTTGACCATCTGCTTGAGATCGCGCAGTCCCTCACTCGTCCAGATCGGGTCGTCGGGATCCGACACCCCAAAACCGGCCTGCGCCAGATCGGCGGTGATGATCTTCTGCGCATCGCGGCGAAACCCGCCAGGAATATGCGCCACAATATGGGTTGCCCCCGCCTGGCGTGCGAAGCGCAGGTTCTCGGGTGTCAGCAGATCGCGGTAGAGACCAAGGCCTGGTTTCATGGGATTCCTACGATTGCCGGGCACAGGCATACAGCACTTCGATCAGATGCTGGCCATGGCGCACCAGGTCAGGGAGCGGGATGCATTCGTTGGCCCCGTACGGCGCGCTTGACGGGCGCGCGACCGCAACCGACGCCACCGGCATACCGAATGCCTCGACGAAATAGAACAGTGGTTGCGCAAACGGGCCACGTGGCAGCACACGCAGCGGAGCATCATGAATATGGCGGCCGATTTCACTCACCAGTTGCACGAATGCGTCGTCGGTGGCTGATTGCGCCGGCGGATACCCGCCAGGGAGACGTTCGGTAACGATATCGGTCAGCCCCCTGGCCACCAGGTGTGCATTCAACAGTTCAACCACCTGTTGTGGGCGCTGGCGTGGCACGAGTTGAAAATCCAGCCGTGCCGTAGCGCCTGTCGGGATCACCGGGAGATCATGGGCCGGCTCGACCGCCAGGGCACTGATGTTACAGGTAGGCAGCGTGACCTCCGACCGCACCAGCGGCGCGCCGGTCATGTCAAACAGAAACTGCGCCACGCCCCAGGCATACGTGCGACCAGCTTCATCCACCGCGGCGGCGCGGAGCGCGCGGTTCTCCTCCCTGGTAGGGCCCTCGATCGCGTCATAGAACCCACCGATCAGCACTTCTTCCTGGTCGCTCTTGATCTGGCCGAGCGCCCAGACGAGCCGCCAGAGCGGGTTCGGCACGCTTGCCGCCAGGCCAGCCGGTAACGGCGTGCTGGAACCGTTGACCCGTAACCGCACCTGCACCAGGCCCTTGGCGCCACTATAGCAAAATGGCTGCCCCGACGCATCGCGCTCACCGCCACTCGACAGGCAGGCGTTCGCCTTCAACAGCGCCCGGCGTTCGGCAACCACCGGGCCAAGGTTCGGGCTACCAGTCAGGTGCTCACCTTCGGCAACCACCACCACGCCACATGGCAACTCACCCTCTGCCTCAAGGAGCGCCGCAATGGCATTCAGATGCGCCACCAGCGGGCCCTTCCCGGCGGCGACACCACGCCCATACAGGACGCTATCGCGTTCAGCCATCTGGTACGGTTCGTGGAGCCAGGCGCGCCATGGCCCGGGATGTGGCGTATCATAGTGATGATAGAGCAGCACGGTGTATGGCTGGCGACCAGCGCGTCGTCCGATGACCACCGGCGCTCCCGGCGTGACACAAAGCTCGACCTTCAGGCCGCGACCGCGCATCATCGCGGCCACCCGCGTCGCCACAGCCGTCAACTCATCACGCTGGCCAGGACCTCCCGCCACCCCGATAAGCTGATCGAGATCGCAGATGAGCCGATCGGTTGATATGAACGCCGGTTCAGTCACGAAGAGGCTCCACTGATAGCAACGCCGTACCCGATTATAGCATGTTACACTGCACACAGATTGGACAAATCGGCGGTCGCCTGTTAGACTCCACACTGCATATGGTACGACGATTCAGACTGGCGTTGCTGTTTTTGCTGCATGCGGCTCTCCTCGGGAGTATGGCATCGCTTGCTGCATGCACGATTGAGGGTGGCGTTCCAACGCCCGTGCCGACACTGACAACCGTGCCCTCCGGGCCGTTGCCCACCAGCGCCGCCGTCGCGGAACGTATGGCCTTGCGCGCCGATACCTGGTTCATCGGCATGCTTGATCTCCCTCCTGATCTCTACCCCTACCAGCAATCGGCTGCTGCGGCCCGTCTGGCTGCACCGGTCACCGAGTTGCTTTTTCCGTCGCCCATTCTCGCCTACAACTACGGCTACACATCAACCGGCGTTCTCGAACGTGTCCCAACACTCGAAAACGGTGATGCAGCGTTGCGCAAAGCGGATGTCTACCTCGACGCAGCCGGTACTATCACCACAACCGTCACCAGCACCATCACTCAGGTCGACCAGCTGGTCATCACGTTTCGCTGGAATCCGCGACTGCGCTGGGCCGATGGCACGCCGGTCACAGCCGATGATTCGGTTTTTGCCTATGAGCTTGCCCGTGCGGTGGCGCCTGGCGATGCTGCGGCTGATCTGCTTGCTCGGACCGCCAGTTACGAGAAGGTAGATGACCATACGACACGTGCCGTGCTTCGCCCCGATTATGTCGGCGCCGGCTATTTCCTGAGCTACTGGACACCACTACCGCGCCATGTGCTGCAGGGGGTTGATCCGGCGCGTGTGCGATCCAGCGACTTTGCACGGCTGCCGATCGGTTATGGCCCCTATGCGATTGTCGAACATACCGCCAATGAGATACGCTTCGAACGCAACCCCTACTACTTCGGACCTGCTCCGCCGCTGTCGCGCCTCACGATTCGGGCCATTGCCGATCCTGACCTGTTACGTGCCAACCTGCTGAACGGCAATCTTGACGTGGTGCTGGCAGACCCGGTTCTGCCTGCGATGTTGCAGCAGTTCGACGCCGATGCTGCGGAAGGGCTCGTCCAGCTCATGGCCATCCCCGGCCCGATCTGGGAACACATTGACCTGAACCTTGATGTTCCGGCGTTGCAGGATATTCGCGTGCGGCGCGCCATTGCCCATGGCACGAATCGCCAGGGCATGGCCGATGCACTGTTCGGCCGTCGCGTGCCGGTACTCGATAGCTGGGTGCTCCCGGGCCAGAAGGTCGCGGCGCCACCCGATCAACTGACCCGTTATCCCTACGATCCCGACGAAGCACGCCGCTTACTCGACGAAGCCGGCTATACCGACCCGGACGGTGATCGCCTGCGCGCCTCGCCCGAGGGTATTACACTCACATTCCAGCTACTCACCACGCAAGGCAGCTCGATCCGTACAGAGATTGCCAGGCATTTCCAGCAGGACATGGATGCAATCGGTATCCACGTTGAAGTGACCGAAACGGTGCCAGACGAACTGTTCGCTGCTGAAGGCCCGCTGTACCTGCGCCAGTTCGACATGGTATTGTTCGGCTGGATCGCGGATGCGGAACCGAGCGGCCTGCAACTCTGGAGCTGCGCGGCGGTACCGGGCGAGAGTAACGACTATCAGGGCGAAAATTTCGCCGGCTGGTGTTTTCGCGACGCCGATCGTGCGATCCGTACCGCCGACACAACCCTTGATCCCGTACAACGCGCCGAAGCCTATCTGCGACAGCAACAACTCTGGACGCAGGAAGTTCCGTCAATCCCGCTTTTCCAGCGTCTCAGCATTGTTGTCGCAGCGCCAGACGTTCGCGGCCTGTCACCCGACGCACTCGCGCCGGTGACGTGGAACGTGGGCACCTGGACACGCAAACGCTGAGCGCCAGTACCCCACCCTCCCGTCTGCCTCCGGTAACACCCTGCAGCTATACTACGACAGGGCGTAGCCTGCGCTCTGGCATTTCCTTGCTCAAAACTCGCAGTACAGGTGCGCAATGGACAATTCACGCTATTATCTTGGCTTCAGCCGGGTGAATGGGATTGGCCCGGCACGTCTCGATCGGTTGATCGAGCGCTGCGGTTCAATCGAGGCTGCCTGGCATGCTTCGGCTGCTGAGCTGGCTACCGCCGGCCTCGAACCGAAGCTGATCGCCGCCCTGGCAGCAACCCGCCACAGTCTTGATCTTGACCGTGAGCTGGAACATGCGCGACGCGCCGGCATCACCCTCATCAGCCGGGAACATCCCGCCTATCCTGCCGCCCTGCGCCACATCCCCTCACCGCCGCCACTCCTGTATGTACGCGGCACGCTTGCCGATGTAGACTCCTGGAGCGTCGCCGTGGTGGGGACGCGCCAGCCGACAACCTATGGCCGCGAAGCGGCGCGCCCCCTGGCGGCCGGGCTCGCCGAGGCGGGCATTACCGTCGTCAGTGGTCTGGCACTGGGCAT
Organism: Chloroflexota bacterium; assembly: GCA_013388755.1. Lineage (GTDB taxonomy): Bacteria > Chloroflexota > Chloroflexia > Chloroflexales > Roseiflexaceae > JACAEQ01. The sequence continues at coordinate 8,666 of JACAEQ010000005.1, read as the reverse complement.
TGACGCGATTGCGCACACAGCGGCACTCGACGCGGGTGGGCGCACGCTGGCCGTGCTGCCGTGCGGCGCCAACCTGGTCTACCCCGAGCGTCATGGCGCTCTCGCCAGCCGCATTGCCACCAGTGGCGCGCTCATTTCCGAGTTTCCCCCGGATACTCGCCCGACGCCGCAGCTGTTCCCGGTGCGCAATCGGCTGATCAGCGGCCTGGTGCGCGGCGTTCTGGTGGTGGAGGCCGGCGCCAGGAGCGGGGCACTGATTACGGTTGACTACGCGCTTGAACAGGGGCGCGATGTCTTTGCCGTCCCAGGGCCGATTTTCAGCCCGCGTTCGGAAGGAACCAACCGGCTGATCCGTGACGGCGCGGGACTGGTCACCTGCGCCGCCGACATACTGGAGGCGCTGAACCTGAGCGTGGCAGCCAGCCAGCAAGAAGTGCGCACTGCCCTGCCCGACGATCCGACCGAGGCGGCCCTGCTGGCGCTGGTCGGGTATGAGCCACTCCATATTGACGACCTGTTGCACCGTACAACTATACCGATCGGCGAGGTGTCGGCAACGCTGTCGGTGCTCGAGTTAAAGGGACTGGTTCGCCAATGCGCGCCAATGCAGTATGTGCTCGCGCATTAGGGCGAAGTGCAGAAGTATTGAACCACGTGTGTGCCGGATACGTGGGTGCTCTACGCGCAAGATGCGCGCGATCCAGCGATCGGATCAACTGTTCTACCCTTCGCTGTCGGGCGCACGCGCGCTGCCCGCCATCCGGTGACGCATGCTAGTGTACGTCTCTGCAATGTACTATCGGCCAGCAAGCGCGGGGACCTTCGGGCTATAGGCACCGGAGGGGATAATTCCTAAAATAAGGTTAAGGCGATGGATATGGCGCCTGCATCACTGCCAGACAATTCAACGGAGCGCCGCCATGGATACACTCTTTCGCTACATTATTCGTACCAGCTTCATTACGCTTGCCTGTGCGCTGGCGCTCACCGCACCCGCGGCGCGCTCACAGCCAGTCACCGATCCTGAACCGCTGATTGGCGAACCCGCAACATTTGCCGATGCCGATCAACCGGTTGCGACACCTGCCGAACCCTCTGCGGTAGCGGAACCAGCCGCTTCATCAGTGACGCAGTACACCCTCCACCTGCCGATGGTCACCGGTTCAGCAGCCAACAGCAGCGCGGTCAACGTATCGTCACTGGCACAGCAGGTTGTCGATCTCACCAACCAGTATCGCGCCGCTGCCGGCTGCCGGCCACTCGTCATTTCGCCCCGGTTGACCACTGCAGCCACTGCGCACAGTCAGGACATGGCAACACACAACTTCTTCAGCCATACTGGATCCGACGGTTCATCACCCTGGGATCGCATCCGCCGTACCGGCTATACCTTCTCGACCGCTGCCGAGAATATCGCCGCCGGATCGCGCACCGCCGAAGCCGTAGTGCAACTCTGGTACAACAGCCCTGGCCACCGCGCAAACATGCTCAACTGCGCATTGCGTGAGATCGGTGTGGCGTATGCCGATGGCGGCGCATATGGCCGCTACTGGACACAGGATTTCGCGACCCCGTGATCCTGACCCGACGACCGATTGTTTCAGGCCGCGGCATGCCGCGGCCTGGCTTGTTATCCGGGCACCCGGCGCGGCAAGCCGTTACGCGCGAATGCAGGCCACCTCGCGCCCTTGCTTAACCTCCAGCACCGGGTCGCTCGCACGGCAAGCATCTATCGCGAGCGGGCAACGTGGATGAAAGCGGCAACCGGGTGGAACATCGGCAGGGTTCGGCGTCTCTCCCTGAAGAATGATATGCTCGCGGCGCCGGCGCGGGTCAGGGCCAGGTACGACCGAAATGAGCGCTTTTGTGTATGGGTGCAGCGATTCCTGTATGATCGTCTCCGCCGGCCCGATCTCCACGATCCGCCCCAGGTACATCACTGCGATCCGGTCGGCAAAGAATGCCGCAGTGGCCAGATCGTGCGTGATGAAAGGATGCTGATACCGCGTCGCTTACGCAGTTCATTGAGCAGCATCAGAATCTCGGCGCGGATTGACACGTCGAGCATGCTCACCGGCTCATCTGCCACCAGCAAGTGCGGCTCGGTCACCAGCGCACCGGCGATCACGACACGCTGCCGCTGGCCGCCGGAGAGTTCGTGTGGACGCCGGTGGAGAAACTCGGCGGCCGGGCGCAACCCTACTTCCTCGAGGGTCGCCAGCACGCGCTCGCGTCGCGCCGCAGCGCTGCTCAGCAGGTGGTGCACTTCGAGCGGCTCGGCCACGATCTGGCCGACGGTCATGCGCGGATTGAGCGCCTCGTAGGGATCCTGAAAGATCATCTGGATGGCACGCCGCAACGATCGATCGCGCCGCAATGTTTCGTGCAAGGGGCGGCCTTCGAACACGACACGTCCTGCGCTTGGTTCAACCAGGCCCAGCACGGTGAGCGCCGTAGTCGTCTTGCCGCAGCCACTTTCTCCAACCAGCGCCAGCACCTCACCGCGCTGCAACTGGAACGACACATGATCCACCGCACGCACCATGCGTCGCTGCCGGCGCTGCAAGGCGCCGATGATACCGCGCTTGATCGGGAAATACTTGACCAGGCCGGCGACCTCAAGAAGGGGGGTCTGATCTGGTGGTATGGGTGCTGACACGTATGCGATCCTCCGGTACCTATCCTGATATGTGCTGTGGGCAGTGCGCGCCTGTGATACCTGCTCGTGCGTGACCCCGATCCCGCCTGCAATGCCGCGACACGCCGTGTGGCCCCACACGCATCGGCGAGCAGAACGGAGGCGCATTCGCCGGTCACGGTTGCTGCTCGCCACTGGAGGCCCGATACTTTTCACAGAACTGGAGTTCCGCGGGCACACGCGCAATCGGCCAGCCGGGCGCATGCCAGTGCCCGTCCGCCGGCGTGCCGCCCGCCAGGCCACCCTGCCGGTACGCCACTGCGTACGTCGTATCACATAAGCCCTTCGCCCCCAGCCCTCCCTCGCCAAGGGAGGGAGTCCGACTCCTCCCCCCGGCGGGGGGGAGGTTGGGGGGGCTGCGCGGTGCATAACGCCTTATTTGAAAGGTAATTGGCACTAGGCCAGATGGCATGCCGCCATCTGATCGCGCCCGACAGGGCGGAGCGCTGGCGTCTCGCTACGGCATCGTTCGACGGCCAGCGGGCAGCGTGGGTGAAATCGGCAACCAGATGGCAGATCAGACAGGCGCGGCGGCGTACCAGGAATACTCTGTAATTCACGCCCGCCGCCAATGTCCGGGAAGGCGCGCAACAGTCGCTCGGTGTAGGGATGGCGCGGATCTGTGAAAACATGCTCGACCGGGCCATATTCGGCAACCTGCCCGCCATACATCACCAGCACCTGCTGACATGCCTCGGCGACCACTCCCAGGTCGTGGGTCACAATGATCAGCGCCAGATCAAGGTCACGGCGCAACCGGTCAAGCAGGTTGATGATCTGCGCCTGGATCATCACATCAAGCGCGGTCGTCGGCTCATCGGCCACCAGTAATTGTGGCTTGCATGCCAGCGCCATCGCAATCATGGCGCGCTGGCGCATCCCGCCACTGTACTGATGCGGATACTGAACTGCGCGCCAGGGTGGAATGCCGACAAGGTCAAGTAACTCGCCAACGCGCCGCTCAACCTGGTCGCGTGGCCAGGCCAGATGCGTGACGATTGCCTCGCGAATCTGATCACCAACGGTACGCACCGGGTTGAGCGCATTCATCGCCCCCTGGAAGACCATGGCCATATCGAGCCAGCGGCGGCGGCGAAACTCAGCGGCAGTGAGTTCGAGCATATCATCGCCATCAAAGAGCACCTGGCCGCCGGAGACGCGCCCGGCCGCCGGCAACAACCGCATCAACGCCATCATTGCGGTCGTCTTGCCACAGCCACTCTCGCCGACGATCCCCAGCGCCTGGCCGCGTTCCAGTGTGAAACTGACATCCTCGATGGCGCGCAGCCGCGCACCCTCGGGGGTCGTGTAGTCAACAGTCAGGTTGCGAACATCAAGTAAAGGCATAAGAATTGAGGATGGAGACCGTTCGGGCACATGTGTCACTTCTGCATCAGCCGGGTCGTTCATGCGCTGGCAGTCACTGCCATGACCTCAGCCGACGCTCCTCCTGAACCATTGAGCATAACACTCTCCCGGTTCTCAATGCATAAGATGGTGCGTTTTCAGCCGCGGATTGACAATCTGCTCCACCACGTGCCCCAGCAGCGTCCATCCCAGCACGACCCAGACGATCCCCAGGCCGGGCGGCAGGAGCGCCCACCATGCGCCAAGGGAGATCGCGCCGCGGCCAAACGCGAGATTGAGCATCGTTCCCCAGCTAATCAGCGACGGGTCGCCCAGGCCGAGGAATGCCAGCGTTGACTCACTGAGAATGGCAATGGCGATCACCAGCGCATTTTGCGCCAGGATGAGCGGCAGTACCATGGGCAGGATGTGTCGCCGCATGATATGCAGATCTGGCGCGCCGATCGCGCGTGCGCGCAGCACAAACTGGCGTTCCTTCACCGAGAGCACCTGCGAATAGACCAGGCGCGCCGTGCCGGTCCAGCTCAAGAGCGCAATCGCCAGGATGATGTTCCAGAGGTTCGAGCCGAGTAACGCGATCAGCACCACATACAGCGGCAGATCGGGGATCACCAGGATGATGTCGGTGAATCGCATCAACAGGCCGCCGATGCGCCCGCCGTAGTATCCGGCGACCAGGCCCAGCATCCCGCCGATCGCAACAGCAATAAACGACGCGGTGAAGCCAACAATCAATGAGACGCGGGCGCCATAGATGAAGGCGCTCAAGACATCCTTGCCCGCGTCGTCGGTACCAAGCAGATGTCCGGCGCCTGGCGGCGCGTAGATCGTATCAATGCGCGCCCGTACCGGCCTGTACGGGTCGTAGGGCGCAATCCAGGGAGCAAAGAGCGCAATAAGCACGATCGTGACCAGCATGATCAGGCCGGTCATCCCCATCGGGTTGCGCCGCAACTGACGCCAGAAGTCACGCAGACCGGAACGTGGAGGCGGCACGGGTGTCACAGGTTGTTGGGTAAGGATTGTAGCCATCTCAATGCTTTACCCGCGGGTCAAGCCATGAATACACCAGATCAGCCGCAAGGTTGGCAAGCACGACGCTCACCGCGATCAGCAGGAACGCCCCTTGCAGCATCGGGTAGTCGCGCCGGCTCACCGCCTCAACGATCGCGCTGCCCAGGCCGGGCCAGGAGAAGACCGCTTCGGTCTGTAATGCGCCGGCAACCGTGAAACCGAGTGTCAGCGCAATGATTGTCACCACCGGCAGCATGGCATTCTTCAGCGCATGGTCGAGCAAGATGCGCGCATCACTCAGCCCTTTGGCTCTGGCGGTCAGAATATAATCTTCGCCGAGCGTTTCGAGCAACGAACTGCGCATGATCAACAGGAATTCGCCAAGGAAAATGATCGTGAGCGTCAACGAGGGCAACAGCATATGTCGCCCGATATCGAACCATTCGTCCCAGAAGGATGCATAGGTTGCGCCGGGGGTACGGATGCCGCCGACAGGCAGGCCAAACAACGTGCTGCCAACAATCAGGAGGATGATGCCAAGAAAGAATGTTGGCAACGCCCAGGTGAACAGGCCGAACACCAGTGCAGCGGCGTCAAGCGCCGTACCGCGCCGCCACGCCGCAACGATCCCGAGCGCCAGGCCGATCAGGATCGCCAGCGTCTGGCCGACCATGACCAGCAGGACGGTATTCACCAGCCGTTCGCGCAGCAGATCGGCCACCGGACGACTGAAGTTGTACGAAATGCCCAGATCGCCGCGCACCAGATTACCAAAGTAGCGAAAGAACTGGCTGTCGAACGGGTCGCCCGTCATATTGATCAACAGCGGCTTGTCCAGGCCGAACCGCACACGGATCGCCTCCTGCGCCTCGCGGGTCAGGCGCGGGTCGCGCGCTCCCGATTTCGCCGGGTCGCCCGGCAGGACGCGGAACAGGAAGAAGTTGAGCGTCACGACAAAAAAGATCGTGAAGATCGCCCAGCCAAGCCGGCGGATGACATAGTCGCTGCGTTCCATGGGCAGGTTCAAGGTTGAACGGTCGAAGGCTGAACGGTTGCCGATCGGCCTTCGACCTGCGACTGCATGCTATTGCACCGCCGACACGCGCGTCAGGTTGGTACGCCCACTGAGACTCAGCAAGCCATCCGGCTCGATCAACCATCCCTGAAAGCGATCACTGCGGTACGCCTCGACATTCTGCGGATAGTACGGAATGATATAGGGCACGTCGCGCAGCAGGATCTCCTGCATTTTGTGCAGCAACTCGATGCGTTTCGCTTCATCAACCGTCGTACCCTGTTCGACAAAGAGCGCGTCATACTCCGGGTTCGAGTAACCGGTCTCGCTGATGCCGGTTGGAATCTGCTCAGTCGTTGTGATATAGAGGAGTGAGGCCGGGTCAGGACCGGCACCCCAGCCCCAGCGGATCACATCGAAGTCGAACGTCGGGCAGCAGATTGATGTCACGGTATCGGCATCAAACGGCTGTACCACCAGTTCGACGCCGATCTGCTTCCACATGCCGCTGAGGAGATCCGAGAAGCGCGGCCCATCGCCGGCAAACTGATCGGAGGGGTAGGTGAAGCGTAACTTGAGCGGTGTTGCAGGGTCGCCTGGCATTTCGCGCACACCATCGCCATCGCTGTCAGTATAGCCGGCCTCGTCAAGGATCTGGTTGGCCCTGGCGACATCGTAGGCATAATCCTGCAGGTTGTCGTTGAATGCCTCACCGTGGCCAGGCGTCACCAGGCTGATGCCAGGTTCGCCCAGGCCAAGCAGGAGAACATCAATGAACTGTTGCTTATCAGTGGCGTGAGCCAGTGCCTGGCGGAAGCGCACATCGCGTAGCGCCGGATGGCCAGTGCATTTACCGCCTGCCTCCGTCGGGCAGTTTTCCGGATCGGTGACATTGAGAATAATGTCCGAGAGGCTGAGGGCATTACCGATCTCGACCTTGATGTTGGCTTCGCTCTGCAGTGCGCGAATGACGGTATTGGGCGGCGAGGCCAGATCGACTTCCCCGGCGCGCAAGGCCTGCACTGCCGCGTCATCATTGGTGAACACGCGGAAGATGACCTCGTCAATATTCGGCGGATCAAGATAATGGTCCTTGACCGCCGCCAGGCGAGTGAACTCACCCTGGCGATATTCGACCATCTTGAAAGGGCCGGAGCCGATCATCTCGCGGTTCTCGAACTCCAGTGCCGTGGCAGTGTCGGGAAATTGCTCCCAGACATGCTTCGGCAGGATGAAGACGCCGTTGAAACGCTCGACCCAGTTGGCGACCGGTTGCTCGAAGGTGATGATGACCGTGGTCGGATCGGGCGTTTCTATCGTCTCGACGGAGGTTGTGAAATCCTTGATGAGCGCAAAGGAGTCAAACTCCTTGATCATATTGAACGTGAACGCTACATCTTCCGCAGTGAGCGGTTTGCCGTCGTGCCACATCGCACCTTCGTGGAGCTTGAAAGTCCAGGAACGCTGATCATCGCTCACTGACCATTCCTTCGCCAGTTGCGGTTGTGGCTGGTTGAGCAGATCAGTGGTGATCAGGGTATCGTACACCAGGACGAAGAGATCAAATGCTTCCGCGAGGTATGCAGCGCCAGGATTGAGTGAGTCGGGTGCGGCGGTGCGTGCCACGCGGAGCACGCCGCCCGTAGCAGGAGTCTGTCCAGAAGCAGGAGGGGCCGTTGGTTCAGGGGCAGCGGTTGCGCCGCTGGCTGGCGCAGTGGTCGGCTGTGTGGCGCCTCCCCCGGACGGGGTGCCGCCACATGCGGCCAGCAGCGCGGCAATCAGCAGGATGATCCAGGCTGCGCCAGATGCTCGAAGCCGTGACATCGAAGCTCCTTTCATTGGTGGAACAGCGAACGTGGCTCTGATGAGGAATCAGCGGTGAGTCCTGCAGGATTCAGGGTTGTGCGATAGGATACATCGCACAACGCCAGGTGTCAACACTGAGAGGGGCGGCACACTGGCCATGCGCCTGGTCAATGACCCTCCTGCCGCATCGAATGCAGGCCCGGGGATTGGTCTGAACCCATTACTGTTCACGGTCAGGGGTAAGGCAAACAACAGGGGCGCAGGATGCTGCGCCCCGCCTACGGAACAACCCTTAGAGCCTATCCGAAAACCCATGGGCACGCTGTCATTGCGCGGAGCGCCAGCGACCGCGTGCAGCGAGCGCAGCGTGGCTGAAGCAATCGATTGGCGCGAGAGGAGATTGCGTCGCTCGCGCTCGCAATGACCCGGAAGATGGGAGATTGCGTCGCTCGCGTTCGCAATGACCCGGAAGATGGGAGATTGCGTCGCTCGCGCTCGCAATGACCCGGAAGATGGGAGATTGCGTCGCTCGCGCTCGCAATGACATTGACCATCTGGTTTTCGGATAGGCTCTTATTCTTCCTCATCTTCTGAGCGGCGAGGTGCTGGCCGTTCATTCTGGCGAAAGCCGCCCGGCCCGCGCCCCTCGCGCCGCTCGCCACGGTACCCGCCCGGCCCACGGTCGCCACGGTACCCGCCCGGCCCGCGCTCCTCGCGGTAGCCGCCCGGCCCACGGTCGCCACGGTACCCGCCCGGCCCGCGCTC
>JACAEQ010000071.1 GCA_013388755.1 Chloroflexota bacterium | reverse complement strand
CACGCGGGCCTGCTCCAGCCTGGCGCGCGCCGCGGCGACATCCGCGGAGGTGACCTGCCCCTGCGCCTGTTGCAGCCTGGCGCGCGCTTCTTCGAGCCGGGCCTCGGCGGCGGCAATCTCTTCCGGCGCAGCCCCGACGGCGAGCTGGTCGTATCCTGCCTGCGCGCGCTTCAGGGCCGCGCGCGCCTCGGCTACCTCAAGTTCGAGATCGCGCGTGTCCAGGCGCAGGAGCGGAACGCCCGGCGCGACCGTGTCGCCTTCGCGCACCAGGACCTCCGCCACCGCAATGCCGCTAAGCGGCGCGCTCAATGCGACCCGCTGTACCGGCACGACCGCGCCTTCAACAACCAGCGGTACGGTGGGGGCCGCCTGTGTAGCAGCGGAACGCGCCCCGGTGGCAGCCGGCGCGGTGGATTGCAGCGTGGCTACAACCGGCCATCCACCGAGCAGATAGGCCGCCAGACTGATCAGGGGTACCGCGATGGTCACCAGGAGGGAGTGTTTTAATCGGCGCATAATGCTTCTTGTTGCGAATAGCCGTACTGCTTCATCGTGTTGATGCACCTTCGCCCACGGAACGGTCATTGCGCGGAGCGTCAGCGACACCCTGCAGCGAGCACAGCGTGGTTGAAGCAATCTCAGCGTTTGACGAGGAGATTGCGTCGCTTCGCTCGCACTGACATGCAGGCAACGAGGAGATTGCGTCGCTTCGCTCGCACTGACATGCAGGCAACGAGGTGCGCTAACTTTCCGAAGCAGTACAAATCGCTGCTAGCCGACACATGTGTCGCACGGCAGACCCCTCGCCCTACGAACCAGGCCCTTCGACAGGCCCGGGGTTCGGGATGGCGGCGCAACCTGGCGTGAAGTGGCGGTCAGGCGACGTTGCGCCGGCGATCACTGCTGCCGGACACACTGTTCTTCTCGCTGGACCCTCCCATCTGCAGCGCCGCCAGTTGTGGATGTTCGCCGTTGGGTGACAGGGCCGGGTGGCGCTCGTGGTTCGCGGGCGCTGCGAGCAGTCGCTGCTCCTGCTCGGGGGCGTTAAGTAGCCCGACTGCCGGGCGTTCCGCCTGGTTCAACACAACCCCCAGTACGTCAACGCGCGAGCGGGCCAGGGCCTCGCGCGCCCGCAGCAACTCATCGGCACGGGTATGCCCCGCCTCTACCACAACGAGCGAGGCGTCGCACGAACGCGCCAGCAGCGTCGTCTCGATCACTTCAAGCACCGGCGGGCTATCGAATACGAGCACATCAGCATGCGCCTTCAACTGGTCGATCAGCACCAGTACGCGGCTCGGGGTGAGCAGGCGTGCAGCATTGAGCTGGCCCGGCACTGGCTGCGGTCCGCTCAATAGCAGCCGGAGATTCTCCACATCACTCTCCACCGTGTGCTCATAGGCGGTCGCCAGACCATCCGAGCCCATCGCCGTCGTCACACCACGCACATTCTGCTGCTGGAACAGCTCGTGGACCATTGGCCGGCGCAGGTTGGCGTCAATCAGGATGGTGCGCAGGCCGGTCTGGGCCAGAGCGACGGCGAGGTTGGCGGCGGTCAGGCTCTTTCCCTCGCCTGCATCCGCGCTGGTGACGATCAGCGTGCGGATTGGCCGCTCGCCAGCGCCGGTCTCCAGCATCAGCCGGACCATGCGGTAGACTTCGGCGGCGCGCGAGGCAGGCGCGAGACGCGTGACCATCCGCTCGTGCGGTTTGCGCCCCTCCAGAAAGCCAATCTCGACAATCGTCGGCAGACCCGTCAGTTGCACCACGTCCGCCTCGAGCCGGATCCGCGTGTCGAAATACTCGACGGCGAAGATGAAACCTGCCGCGAGCAGCAGGCCGACCAGCGCCGCAATCCCGATGGTGCGTACCGGCCCCGGCCCGATCGGTTCGAGAGGCGGGGTTGCGGCCTCGACGACGCTCAGCCCGCTGCGGCCGGCGGCGTACGGGTTGGCCAGCAGCGCGCCCGCCTGCTGGTTGAAGGCCGCCACAATCGCATTGGCGATACCAGCGGCCTGCCGTGGGTCAGGGTCCTGGGCGCTCAAAACGAGGAGCTGCGTGTCGCGTACATCGCTGATCGCCAGGCGCTCCATCAACTTCTCAGGAGTCGTCTTGAGTCCGAGTTCATCAATCACCTGCTCCAGCACGGGTCGCTTGAGGAGCAGTTCTCGATATGTCTTCACCAGCGAGTTGCGCGAATCGGGGATCAGGCGTTCGGCGATCTCCGGGCTGGGCACGCTAGCGACAACCAGCAGGGTCATTTCGGCCTGGTACATCCGCATCTGGCGCTGGCTCAGCACATAGCCGGCGGCGGCTCCCAGAACTGTCAAGATGACGATTAACCACCACCAGCGCTTTGCAATCGAGAGATAGTGCACCATGTCGTTTCCATCTGCCGGCGGGCACGCTCCGCCATTACGACAGGCCATCGCCATGTCGAGCGCCACTCCGGGCACGCTCCGCCATTACGACAGGCCATTGCCATGTCGAGCGCCGGTGCGTGCACCGTGACGCCAATCCGCGCCGTCCATCAGTCACCCGGACACCGGTGCTCCAGCGCCGGGCACATTACGCCGCGCGCCGGATCTGCCCGGCGTGCAACTCCGCCCGCACCGTCTGGTCGTTCAGCATCGTCAGCAGCACGCGCACGCGATCGCTGCCACGGAGTCGGGTATCGAAGATGCCCTCGTAGCCGGCCAGCGGCCCATCAGTGATCACAACCGGGTCGCCGGCGTTGAGCCCGAGGAACGTCTCGCCGCCAGCGGCGACGATCATTGCAACCCGCCCATCAATCGCATTCACGATCGCATCGTCAATCGCGGCCGGCACGCCATCGAAGTTAACCAGGCCCAGGGAGTTCGGCATGTATGCGAAGGTGGCACCGCCGATCGCGGCGAGCGCAACATGGACGAACATGTAGCCCGGGAAGTAGGGAACCACCGGTCGCGCGCGAGGGTTCACCCGTTGGACAGGGATGCGTGGATAGAAGAGTCTGTATCCCTGCGCCGTCGCGTGCCGGTAAAGGATGTCTTCCTTGTGCGGCTTGCTGCGCAAGACGTACCAGCGTGGTTCCATAGCTCTCACTCGCTCATTCGTGGTCAAGCTGGACTATAGCATTCCACCATGTGTCGCTTTTCGGAAGGAATGAACTACCGTTCAATTACTACGCCTGTGCGTGTAACGGCACGGTAAGAACGGCTCCGGGGCGCCGGCGCCCACTGCCCTGCGCCACGAGAACAGCTCCCCGCGTGGAGCGTGTGCACACTGTTCCTGGGAGCGAGGGCATCCCGCCTTCATCACGTTGCGCCTACCCGAAAAACGGCTGGCTGGATGTCAGGGCGAGCGAAGCGACGCACTCTACCGGCGCGTCAGGAGATTGCTCCGAGGGTATCGGAGTGGACCGAGGCGGTAGCGGGGTGGCACTGGCGCACCGGTTACGTCAACTGCTGGTACAACGCGGCCGTCGCCGGTTCAGGGGTTGCGCCGAGGGCGCGCAGCGCGCCTTTGAGGTGTTCGAAGGTGGCGGTCACCAGGGTGCGGTTGCCGTAGCGTGCCGCCAGGCGCATGAGTTGCGCCGCCGTGTGTTCGCGGCAGCCGTCGATCTGCAGGACCTGCTGGTAGTAGTGGATGGCCTGCTGCGGCGACTCGCGCTCGACGGCGCGCGCGTATTGTTCGAGCGCGTCAAGGTAGCGCTGTTGCAGATGCGCCCGCCGGCTGTCGACCCACAGCGCGGCGCTCAGTGGCGCGCCGGGGAGGAACTCGCCGCGGTAGAGCGCTGCAGCGCGCTGCACCGAATCGCGCTGGGTCGGCGTTTCCAGCGCGCGCTCCAGTTCGCGCACGTCATACTCGATCCCCTGCCAGCCGGAACGGATCGCGACCGATCCTTCACGCGCCGACGCCGCCAGGCCGGTCTGTACGCGCAGCCGGCGCAGCGCCTGGTGCAACGCCGGCATGGAGATTTCGTCGTCGCCCCATACTGCTTCCCACAACCGCTCGACCGCCAGCCCCTGCGGGCCGGCATCGAGCAGCCGCACCAGGAGCGCGCGGTGCAATTGGGAGAGATCGACCGGCTTGCCGTCAACCAGGCATTCGAAACCGCCCAGCGCGGTGATGCGCCAGCGGCTGGGCGCCGGGCGGCGGAGTGCCTAGAGCACGCGGCTGGCGAGCGGCGCATGGGGCGCGGCGGCTTCGAAGAGCTTGCGGTGCGGTGCGACGAACCGTAGTATCAGCGACTCGGGCAGGGAGGCGGCGCGCGCGGCGAAGGTGTCCCACTCCGCGGCGGCGCGGTGCCAGCCGGCGCGGGCGAAGACCAGTTCGGCACGCAACAGTGCGGCATAGGCGCGCTCCGACTCGCTCAGGTATGCCTCGCGGGCCGTCGCTTCCGCTGCCAGCCCGCCAAGGTACCCTGGATCGGGCCGCGGCTGTAGCAGCGCCAGCATGGCGCGCGCCAGCGCCAGCCGGCCCCGTACTTCCGGCTGTGCCGGGGCGACGATCGCCGCAGCGACATCGTGCCAGGCCTGCGCCAGCGCCAGATCGCCGGCAAGCACCGCGCCCCAGAGCGCGCCCGCGGCTGCCGCTTCGATACTGCTGGCGACATCCAGACGCACCGCGAGCGCATGCGCTTCGGTGTAGCGCGCCACCGCCTGCTCAAGGTCGCCTTCGAGCATGTCGAGTTCGGCCAGGCTGCAACGCAGTGCGGTCTCATCACGGCGACGCCCGGTCTGGCGCGCGATCGCCAGGCCGTCGTCGAAGGCGGCGCGCGCTTCGGCGAACCGGCCCTCTTCCATGGCCATCATGCCCAGGTTGTTCAGGGTCAGTGCCCGCCGCCCGTGATTGCCCGATGCCTGCCAGCAGGCATCGGCGCGCTTCAGGTAGCGGATGGCGGCCTGGCGATCTCCCTGTGTGGCATAGGCCCACCCGAGGTTATCGTAGATGTCGGCAAGGGAACTGGGGTCCTCGGCGACGTCGCTGAGCGCCGGCGCGAGTGTGTGGGCGCGTTCGAGTTCGTTCACCGCGGCGGCAATCTCGCCGGAGACGATATAGGTGCGCCCGGCGGTGACGTGGTAGGCAAGGCGCAATCGTTCGATCAGTTGCTCCGGGTCAATCTCCTCGAGCGTTGCCTGCGCGCGCGCATACTCTCCCTGCAGCACGAGAATGTCGGCGTGGAGGATCCGCGCCTCGGCCCGCACCAGGGCGTCGCCGACGGTCTCGGCGAGTTGCAACGCGAGGTAGGCGCGTTCCCAGAGTGCCAGGTCACTGTAGACTCGCGCTTCGGCCAGTAACAGGTCAGGTGGCAGCGGCAACAGGCGCGAGGTGCGCCCGGGCAGGAGCGCTGTCTCCCCTCCCCTGGCCCACTCGCCAGCGGTGTCCAGTCGCTGGAGACGTTCAAAACATGCGAGCAACGTCGTCTGGCGCGAACGCTGGCGCAACCGCGGCACCGCCGCGCGCAGCAGGTCGATCGCGTGCTGGTCGGCCCCGGCGGCGAGGTAGCAGTCGAGTGCGCGCTCTACCTCTTCCTCGGTGGCGTACAGGTCGCCAGCGGCGCGCAGCAACATCCGGCGGCGCTGCGAGTCGCGCGCCAGGCGCGAGCGCAGGTAGTCGCGGAACAGGCTGTGGTACGACAACCAGCCGGCACGGCTGGAGACGAACAGCCCGCGTCGCCTGACATCGTCCAGGTATTCGGCCGAGTCATCGCTGCCGCGCAACAGGTCGCAACGGCGCGGCGATAGATCCTCCAGCACGCTGGTGTCTTCAAGGAAGCGCTGCAGGTCAGGCGGTAACGGTGCGAGGATCTGCTCGGCAAAGTAGGCATACACCTGGCCGGTATCCGTCTCGACGAAGGCCTCGCGCTGCGTGGCCGTCGCCGGTCGCTCACCGGCGGGGTTGCCGCCGCTCTGCCAGCCGGCGCCGTCAACGGAACTCTGGTCGAGCGAGAGTACGATCCCGGTGACCCAGCCGCCCAGTGAGGCGGTGAGTTGCTCGGCCGCTTCGTCGGACAGGGTCATGCCGGCGGTCATACCGGCGAGCCGTTGCGTCTCGGCACGGCTGAACTGTAACGCGCTATAGTCGAAGACCGCGGCGCGCTGCTGGGCCACCATGCGCACCAGGCCGTGGAGCGCCGGGAGGGTGCGCGACGCAAACACCAGGTGGCATTTTGTGGCATACTCGGCAATCGAAGCCAGTAAGGCGAGCACCAGCGACGCGCCGGGTATCGGCTGCGCCTGGTCGTCGTCGAGCACGTGGAAATCGTCGAGAACCAGGGCAAAATGCTTCGGTGCGTCGGCGAACGCCAGCGCCACCTGCTGCGTCACATCCGCCAGCCCCTGGGGAGTCGTATCCGCCAGGCGCGCGACGATCTCCCCGGCGGCAGGAACGTAATCTGCCACGCTATGCAACAGGTAGTCGAGAAATAACTGTGGATCGCGGTCGGCGCTGTCGAGGGTGTACCAGCCGGTCGGCATACCGCTCTGCTCGACCCACTGGGCCAGCGCCGTCGTTTTGCCCCAGCCGGCCGGCGCCGACAGCGCAATGACACGCTTACTGCGAATCGCATGGTCGAGCTGGGCCAGCAATTGTGGCCGCGCAATCAGCGGTCGCGCGGCAGACGGAACGATCAGCTTTTGCTGGAAACGCAACGCCATGGGCGCCTCGCCAGGGATTGTGTCGTTGACCGTGCGTGTGGTACGCCACGATCCTAGGGTTTCAGGCGGTGGTTGTCAATGCGATAGAACCCTTCTGGACGCCATAAAACGTGAGCTGTAATCAAGATGTCATTTTTGTCATTTTTGTCATCTGTGCATGCGCGTGCCTGATGTCGAACCGTGCGACCTGTGTGGTACGCAGCGGGGTGGGTGGCACGGTGCCCTGACACCCGGGTTTCTCCCTGGAGGCGTGGTGGGCGATTCCTCATGCAGGCGGCAGCGCACGATGTGGTATTCCGTGGTACTATTTTCGCAGGCGCGCGGTATGCGCTATGTGGTGCCGCAGAGGTTCGGTCGCCTGTGCGCCGCGCCCGATCCGCCATCCAGAACATGCAATGACGCCATCGCCCATGTTTATCAATCAGAGCAGCCTGATTCGCCATAATCCGCCGCGCCTCCACTATGGCGTCGCCGTTACCGATGTTGATAACGATGGCGCCTTCGAGTGCTTCGTGGCCGGCTTTGACGGGCCAAACCGCGTCCTGCGCTGGGACGGCTCCGGATTCGACGACATCGCACCCGCGACGCTGGCCGATGCGCGCCGCCAGGCGATCGGCGTGGCTGCCGGCGACCTTGATGGCGATGGCCGCGAGGAGATCTATGTACTGAATACCGACACGTTTGCCGGGCGCAAGCGCTTTGGCGACCGGCTGTTTGCCCGCAGCGACGGCGACTGGATCGACCTGTTCGAACTGCCGCAGAATGAGGAGGCGCTGAACCTGACGGCCGGACGCTCGGTTGCGGTCGTTGACCGGCTGGGTACCGGGCGCTACGGTTTCTTCGTGGCGAACTATGGCGGGCCGTTCCGCCTGTATGAACTCGACCGCTTTGGTGAATTGCAGGATATGGCCAGCGCCGCGGGGCTGAGCTTCACCACCGGCGGGCGCGGCGTCGTTGCGCTGCCGCTGGTGACGACGCGCATGGATATTTTCACCGTGAATGAAAATGGCGCCAACTTCCTGTTCGCCAACCGCGGCGATGGCGCCTTTGAGGAGATTGCGCGCCGCGCCGGCCTGCCCGACCCCCACGAGCATGGCCGCGGGGTTGCCGCCGGCGACTTCGATGGCGACGGGCGCTTCGACCTGGTCTATGGCAACTGGGAAGGGCCGCATCGCCTCTTCCTGCAGAAGTGGGGCGGGCTGTTCGTGGATGCTGCGCCGCGCGAGATGGCCGAACCGTCGCGCGTGCGCACGGTAATCGCCGCCGACTTCGATAATGATGGCACGCTGGAGATCTTTTTCAATAACATCGGTCAGCCGAATCGCCTGTTTGCGCGCCACGGCGACTCCTGGGTCGCGCGCGATCCGGGCGACGCGCTCGAGCCGGGCGGCCTCGGCACCGGTGCGGCCGTCGGCGACTTCGATGGCGACGGGCGGCTGGAGCTACTGGTCGCGCACGGCGAGGCCGATACGCAACCACTGAGCCTGTTCCACACGGCGGCGAACCAGAACGCGTGGCTGCGCGTGCTGCCGTTGACGGCACAGGGAGCCCCGGCGCGCGGCGCGGTCGTCACGCTGATCGCCGGCGGCGCGCGCCAGTTGCGGGCCATTGATGCCGGCAGTGGCTACCTGTGCCAGATGGAGCCGGTGGCGCACTTCGGCCTCGGCAGCACGCCGCAGGTCGAGCAGGTCGAGGTACGCTGGCCCGACGGCGCGACGGTAACGATCACCGCGCCGCGCCCCAATACCCTGCTGCGCGTGCCACATCCTTGATCGAGGATCCCCCCTCTCCACCGTTTGCCGTTTCCGGCACTCTGATCTACAATCAGCCGCGCTGACACCTTCCACCGAACCTGTCCACGCCAGGACAGTACTGCGTTCCGAAAGGAGGCTTTCCCCGGGCATACCTGCATTGCGTTTGTCAGCCGCATCTGAACCAGCAAGGAGGATCAGGCCATGACGCGCCGATACTTCGCAACGTTCGCACTCCTGCTCACCATCGCCGCCACGCTCGCCGCATGCGGCGGAGCTCCCGGCGCAGCCGCGCCGACCACTGCCCCGGCGGCGGCACCAACGACCGCTCCGGCGGCGCCTGCCGGCAAGAAATTCACGATCGGCATCTCGAATCCCTTCATCAGCAGCGAATACCGCACCCAGATGATCCAGTCGTTGATCGACGTGAACAAAGAGTACATGGACGCGGGCATCACGAATGAACTGGTCATCGAGAGCGCCGATACCGATGTCGCCGGGCAGATCCAGCAACTGCAGAATCTCATCAATAAGGGCGTTGATGCCATCCTGGTCAACCCCAGCGACGTCAACGGCCTGAACGATACGCTCCAGGAGGCGGTCAGCAAGGGCATCATCGTCATCTCGGTGGATCAGGAGCTGAACACGCCCAACGTCTACAACGTCGGCATTGACCAGAAGGAATGGGCCAGGATCTCAGCCAGATGGCTGGCCGAAAAACTTGGCGGGCAGGGAAACATCGTCCTGATCGAAGGCTTCCCGGGCCACCCGGCCAACGTCGCCCGGATGGACGGCGTTGAAGAGGTGTTGAAGGAGTATCCCAACATCAAGGTGCTGGCGCGCGATACCGGCAAGTGGGACGAGGCCACCGGCCAGCAGGTTATGTCAAACTTCCTCGCGTCGTTCCCCAACCTCGACGGCTACTGGACGCAAGACGGCATGGCGATCGGCGCGATGCAGGCGGTGCTGGCGGCCAACCCATCGAAGTTCCCGGTTGTGGTCGGCGAGGGGCGCTGCCAGTTCCTCCAGTTGTGGGATCAGCGCCTGAAGGAAGACCCCAACTTCGAGACCATTGCCGTCGCCAATCCACCGGGCGTCTCGCCCACCGGCCTGCGCATCGCCGTCAACATGCTGCAGGGCAAGCAGGTAGATAAGAGCAAACTCGGTGGCGCCAACGGCCTGTCGTTCGTCATCCCGGTGCCGGTGATTGTCACCAAAGAGAACTTCCAGGAAGTCTTCACGACGGTCTGCAAAGATAAGCCGGCCACCTACCTGCTCGATGGCATCATGACCGACGCAGAGGTGCAGCAGTTCTTTGTGAAGTGACCTATGGCGGTGTCGCTTTCCGCTCGCAATATCACCAAGCGCTATGGTGCCGTCGTTGCTCTGGATGAAGCGAACCTGGAGATCCGCGCCGGCGAGGTGCTCGCCCTGATCGGTGCGAACGGAAGCGGCAAGAGCACGTTCACCAGGGTGATGAATGGAGTAGTTGCCCCCGATAGCGGGCAACTACTCCTGGATGGCCGCCCCATGCGGTTTGCCTCACCGCGTGCCGCGACGAACGCCGGTATCTCGACGGTGTTCCAGGAACTCAGCCTGGTGCCGCAGATGACGGTGGCGGAGAATATCTGGCTGACGCGTGAGCCGCTGCGGCGCGGCCTGATCGATCGCACAACGGAACAGCGGCGCACCGCCGATCTCCTGGCGTTGTTCGCCGGCACGTTTCGCTCCGACCTGGCGCCTGATGTTCCGGTGCAGGCACTCCTCCCTGATGAAAAGCAGATTGTCGAAATCCTCAAGGCCGTCAGTATCAACCCACGCCTGCTGATCCTGGATGAGGCGACCGCCAGCCTGGATAGCCGCCAGGTACAGCGGCTGTTCGAACTGGTGGCGCACTGGAAGGAGCAGGGGAAGGCGATCGTCTTCGTCTCGCACCGCATGGCGGAGATTGTGCAGATTGCCGATCGGTACTCCGTGCTGCGCAACGGGCGCACCGTCGGCGAGGGCGCGATGGCCGACGCGACCGCCAGCGACCTGGTGGCGTTGATGGTCGAGGAGGCGGCCGTCGCAAGCGTCGCGCAACGCGCCCGCCCCTCGGCGGAACAACTGGCAACCCGCCGTGTTTCGTTGCAGGTTGATGATCTGCGCACCGCTGAACTCAACGGGGTGAGCCTGCAGGTGCACGAAGGGGAGTTGCTGGGGATCGGCGGGCTGAAGGGTCAGGGACAGCGCGACCTGCTGCTGGCGCTCTTCGGTAGCCTGCCGTACAGCGGGCGGGTCACGCTCGATGGCCAGGCGGTACATTGTTCCCATCCGCGCGAGGCGATGGCCCGCGGCCTGGCGCTCGTTCCAGGGGAACGCGGCCGTGAAGGTTTGCTTGCGATTCGCTCGATCCTGGAGAATCTCCAGATCCCGTCATGGCGCGACTATGGCTTCCCGTTACAGATGGAGCGCGCGCGGCGCACCGCCGGCGCCGTTGCATCACGGCTCAACCTGATCATGGCCGGCCTGGATCAGCCGGTCAGCGGGCTCTCAGGCGGTAACGCGCAGAAGGTGGTCATCGGCAAGTGGCTGCTGCGCAACCCGCGCTTCCTGCTGCTCGATGACCCGACCAGGGGAATCGATGTCGGCGCCAAGGCTGAGTTCTACCGGCTGCTGGCGCAACTATGCGACGAAGGTACAACGATCGTGTTCTACAGCAGCGATGATGATGAATTGATCGGTCTGTGCGACAGGGTGCTGGTGATGCATGACGGGAAGATCAGTTCGGAACTGGCGGGTGCCACGTTGACGGCGACCAACCTGATTGCCGCAAGCCTCGGCGCAACGCGCCAGGAGGCGACGCCATGAGGCGATCGCGCTGGCAGGACGTCACCTATCGTAATCCGTACCTGTTTGCGCTCCTGCTGTTGATCATCGCCCTGGCGGTCAATATCTTGCTGCAGCCCAACCTGGTTGCGTCGGCGACGCTGAACAGCAACATGCGCGTGTTTCTCCCGCTGATCCTGGTCGCCATCGGGCAGGCGGTTGTGATGATCGGCGGCGGGATTGACATTTCGGTGGGCGCGATCGTATCGGTGGTGAATGCGTTACTCGCCACGCAGATCGGGATCAATGGCGACCCGGGCACGGCAACGATCATGATGGGCGCGGCATTGTTCGTCGGCATGGGCGCCGGCGCATTCAATGGCCTGTTCGTGGCCTACCTGCGTTTGCAGCCGATTATCACCACCTTTGCCAGTAGTTTTCTTTTTGCCGGACTGGCGCTCTTCATTCTGCCCAACCCGGGGGGTGGCGTTCCTTCGCTCTTTACGGCGTTCTATCGCGAGACGATTCTGCTCGGGCTGCCGCTGGCACTCTATGTGATCGCGCTCACGCTCGCTGCCTGGGCCCTTGTGCGTCAGACACGCTACGGCCGGTATCTGTACGCCGTCGGCGGCAAGCCGGATGCGGCCTACGAAACCGGCGTACCGGTGCGCGCCGTACAGTTCAGCTCCTATGTCGTATCAGGGCTCATGGCGGCGCTCGGCGGGATTGCCATCACGCTGCTGACTGGCTCCGGCAATGCGCAGGTGGGCGATCCGCTGACCCTGTCGTCTATCACGGCAGCCGTCATCGGGGGTACGCCACTCAGCGGCGGCGCAGGCGGCATCGCCGGGCCGATCATGGGCGCCGTCATTCTTGGCCTGGTGCGCAATATCATCTCGTTTGCCAACGTCGAAACCTGGTGGCAGACCTTTGTCAACGCCGCCATTATCGTGCTGGCGCTGGCGATGCCCGGCATCATCAACCTGGTGCGCAGGAGAAACGTATGAGGCGCCTGACGATCTCTCCGCCGCTGGCGGCCGTATTGCTGGCGATCGTTCTGTTCCTGCTCAGTGGCCTGCTCCCCAACGGCTTCGGCAACAATCCCGACATTGCTCTGGCGCAGGCGATCAATATTGTGCGCCTCTCGGTATTCCTGGGAGTGATTGCTGCCGGCCAGACGCTGGTGATTATCAGTGGCGGCGAGGGGATCGATCTCTCGGCAGGCGCGGTGGTGACGCTGACCGCCATTCTGACCTACACAATCGTCAACGGGCAGGACGCGCAGGTGCTGCCGGCACTGCTGGCGGCGCTGGTCATCGGCGGCGCGATCGGCCTGGTGAACGGCGTGGGCGTGGCGTTTCTCAAGGTCGCGCCGCTGGTGATGACGCTGGGCATGGCCGGCGTCGTGAGCGGGCTGATCCTGGTTCTCACCCAGGGTAATGTCAGCGGCGCCATTGCCCCGATCATGACCCGGCTCATTGCGCGCCCGGTCGTGCTCGGCATTCCAGGCGCGATCCTGATCTGGGCGGCATTCGGCGCCCTGATGTGGCTGCTGCTGGAACGCACCCGGTTTGGCAAACATCTGTTTGCCATCGGCACCAATCGTACCACCGCACGACTGTCGGGCGTCAATGTCACCGGTATGGTCCTGGGCGTCTACGCGCTTTCCGGCATGCTCGCCGGGCTTGGCGGTTTCCTGGTGGTCGGCAATACTGGCGTCGTCCATATCCGCATCGGCGACCCGTTCCTCTTTCCATCCATCGCGGCCGTCGCTGTCGGTGGAACGCTCCTTTCAGGCGGGAAGGGGAGCTACGCCGGCGCCATGGCCGGCGCACTGGTGTTGACCCTGATCACCAGCCTGCTGACGACCATGCAGCAACCGGAGTCAATCCGCCGCATGGTGCTCGGCGTGACCTTGCTGCTGATGATTTCGATCTATGGCCGCCAGCGCGGCTTCCGGCAGTGATCCCGCAACAGGCCCGCACTGCTGATGACGGATCGGGGGTATGCCGTGGCGGAGGTCGCGGCAATCATGCATGGCAACTGGTTGCGCCTGCGGCGGAAGGCGTGGGATAGCGGTCAACCGCCAGAATCCGCGCCACCAGCTCCTCGACCGGATCCTCAGGCGACGCAGGTAGCGCCGTGATGCCGCCAAGGTAGCGCATGTAGACATCGCGTTCGGCGGTTGCGAGCGGCGCCGCAATCCGTTCCCGAAGGGCCTCAGCTGCGCGCCACAACTGGCCGGCGCGATCCCGCTGCGCCTGTGCGCCAGCAACCGCGGCCAGTCCGGCCAGGCAGTCGGCGATGCCGATATCGTCGCCAAGCGATCTGAACAACGCCAGCCCCTGCTGAAAATGGCTCGCGGCAGCGGCGTGATTGTTGCGGCGCAACTCGGCCAGTCCCAGGCTGTGTAACGTGAAGGCTTCGCCGCGCCGGTTGCCGAGCGCGCGCTGGCGCCGGACGCTTTCATCGAGCAGGGCCACGGCGCGTTCGTCGTCGTGACCAATCAGCACGCTGCCCAGGCCGTTCAGCGTGCTTGCGATCCCTGCTACGTCACCCTGTTGGCGCTGAATCGCCAGGCATTCCTCGAGATCACGAATGGCTGCGCCAGCCTCACCGCCATCAAACGCAGCAACGCCGCGGTGGTACAACGCCAGCGCCACATCGGCCGGCAGACCGTCACGCCGAGCCCCATCCAGACTGGCGTCAATCAGGCGGCGCCCTTCGTCCAGATCGCCCTGGGCGCGCGCCAGCACCCCGGCGCCAAGCAACAGGCGCGCGTGTTCAGGCGATGGCGCGTCATCCTGATCCGTCGCCAGCAATGCCGCCAGCCAGCGACGGCCTTCGTTCAGATGGCAGCGCGTATACCAGAAGCGCCAGAGTCGCGCGGCCAGTTGCCAGCCCGGCAACCTGGCCATGCCACCATCCGGCGCTCCCGCCTCGCCGAATCGCTCTCCATGCGTTGCCCATGCCAGCACGGCGCGAAAGTGATCATGCTCGCGCTCCAGGCGGTCAAGCCAGCGTTCCTGCTCCGGGCCATTCAGTTCGCCATCGGCGCGCGCGGCAAGCGCGAGGTAGTGGCGCGCATAGCGCACGCGCATGGCGGCGAGTTCGCCAGATTCGCCGAGACGTTCCAGCGCAAACTCGCGGATGGTTTCCAGCATCCCGATCCGCATGGCACCGCCGGGTCCCTCCGCGACACGCACCAGGCTATGATCCGCCAGCGCGCCGAGTAATTCGAGCACGCCGGAGAACTCATCATCACCGCAGACGGCCTCAACCGCCGCCAGGTCGTACTCGCCGATGAACACGCCAAGACGCGCGAACAGTCGCTGTTCGGCAGGCGTCAGCAGATTATAGCTCCACGCAATCGCGTTATGTAATGTCTGATGGCGCGGCGGCAGATCGCGCGGGCCCGCGCCGTGGAGCAGGTATTTCTGGCCGAGACGTTCGAGCAGCGCCAGCGGTGCGAGCAGGCGGGTGCGCGCCGCGGCCAGTTCAATCGCCAGCGGCAGACCATCCAGGCGGGCACAGATTGCGGCAACCGCCGCCACATTGTCGGTGGTCAGCGCAAAGTGAGGCGCAACCGCCCTGGCGCGTTCGACAAACAATTCGACTGCCGGCGCTCGTACCACTGCCTCCGGCTCGAGCGGCCACGTCAGCGCCGGCAATGCCAGCGGCGCCAGAGGAACCACCTGCTCGCCACGCACCAGCAACGCCGCGCGACTGGTCGCCAGCACCGTGAGCTGCGGGCAGGCTTCGAGCAGCCGCGCAAGATCCCCGGCCGCCCGCAAGACATGCTCGAAATTGTCGAGCACCAGCAGTAACCTGTACCCCTCCAGCAATGCGCACAGGCGGTCAAAGAGCGGCTCGCCGGTCGCTTCGGTGACCCCCAGTGCCTGGCCGATCGTGTCAAGCACCAGTTCAGGCTCGCCAACCGGCGCCAGCGGGACGAAGACGACGCCATCGGCAAAGTGACCCTGGAGCAATGCAGCAACCTGCAGGCTCAGGCGCGTCTTACCGATACCCGGTGGGCCGACCAGCGTCACGAGCCGGACGCCGGTATCCTGGAGTCGCCGGCAGACCGTCGTCACATCGGCGTCACGGCCAAGCAAGCGCGTGATCGGCGCCGGCAGTCGCGCGAGCGACAGTGGTGGGCGGCGCGGTGCCTCGCGAGGGGCCGGTTGCCCGCGGGCGCAATCCAGGAACGCATCGCGTTCGTTGGCCGCGATCTCGAGCGATCGCGCCAGCAACTCGGCAATCTGCCGCGACGGTGTGCGTTCACCAGCCTCAATCTTCCGGACCGTAATCTCGGAACAGCCGACACGTTCGGCAAGTTCGGCCTGCGTCAGCCTGAGCCGGTGTCGCTGCTGGCGCACCCGCTGACCAAAGGTTTGCTGGCTGCTCATAGTGGTATTCGCGTCAGGATCCATAGACTCAACAATGGTTCACAAACGGTTGTATCGGTCGCTGTATCGCTCATGATCTTCCGCGCCGCGGGCGGTGGGTGTACAACGAATGCGTACCATTGCTGACCACCCGGGAGAGCACCGTGACCGAGCATCAACCCGCAGCCGGAACCGCAGTCGCTGTCGTGATCGAACAACGGATCGTCGCCGGGCGAGAGGCAGGCATGGTGACCGTCGACCTGTTGCTTGATGTGCTGCCCAGGGGGCAGGACCCGTTCCGCACGACGGTTCGCGCAATACTGCCAATAGCCCGGGCACGCTGGATTCGACCGGGCGCGCAGGTGCTGGTTGCTATCGGCGATGATGATCCACCGACACTGGGGCTTGCGGCGGTGCATGCGCTACAAGAATAAACGCGCGAGGGCACGGAAATCGTTACACAAGAGGAGGACGCTCATGCCACGCTTCATCCAATCACTCGCAACCATCGTAACCCTGCTGGCGCTCCTGGCGCTCGTGGCCTGCGGCGCCAGCCCGGCGACGCTCAGCGACATCCCGGCCTATCCGGGCGCGACGGCGCTTCAGCCAGGCGAAAGCCGCCTGGCCGATACGCTGGCACAGAACAATGCTACCGATGCAGCGCTACGCGGTCAGCTCGGCGTCGGCGGGAAAGTCGAACAGCAGGGGTACCGCCTGCCGCCCGAAACAGACTGGAACGCCGTGAAAGCTTTCTATGACGAGAAACTGAAGGCTGCCGGCTGGGGCACCAACAGCATGGTCAGCGGCATCATGGAGCAGGCGAACCAGGGGAACAGCATGTTCCAGACGGCCAACTGGCAGAAGGGTCAGCAGAACGTAACGGTGATTATGCTGACATCACCGACGGACGCGAGTGTGAAGGAGTTAATCGTTTCACTTGCAAGCAATTGATGTGCCGGGGCCTCCGAGGTACGGGCATGGGTCATCCCCGATGTCATCTTCTGGCTTCCCTCGCGGTACTGGATGATCGCGCCGGCGATTGATGAAGCATGACATCCGGTCGACCGAACGCTCACGCCGGCGGGCTGATGAAGGTTAGAAACAATACCTGTCACATAAGGATTTGCGCACCGCACAGCCCCCCGCCCAACCTCCCCGCCGGGGAGAAAAGTCGGACACCCTCCCCAGCGGGGGAGGGCCGGGGTGGGGGGGTGCCGGGCTTCGTTGAAACGTATTGGTTTTAGTACTGAATGTTCATGAGGCGCTGCGCGCCGGGCGGCGGCCGGCGCCGACGCTTCACCACCCGCAGAGGCGGTACAACGATCGTTAAGTCCACACCGGCGGGCTGAAGCCCTCGGCCAGGCACAGGCGAAGCCGGCCTGCGTGGGCTATGGCGGATTATTTCTTCAAAGACCATAAGCTCTGCCTGAGGTCAGGCAAGCCCTGCGGGTTGGTCAACCAAGCGCGCCTTCGACGTGCAACAGGTGACGGGCGCGACAGCCTCCCACATCCCTGCCGCCGAACTACCGGACGACCAGAGGCAACGACACGATACCCACCTCGAACGCTCCGATGTCGCACCTGCCGCCCTGCGGACGGGAGACGCCGCGCTGATCGGTGGATGCGCGGGTAGCGTTATCGCCAGCGTTAATTGCCAGTCTGCCCGGGGTGAGCGGGAAGTAGGCAGGCGCGCCGGTCAACGTGCCGAGATTGGGGTTCGCCGCAATGATATTGCCATTCACGCTGTCGGTCAGACCGCAGGCGTTGACATTATCATCGATGAGATTATTATTGTTGGTGCCGCTGAGCATGCCCACACATTCGCCGCCGTTTCCACTGTCGGCATAGTTCATGAGCCGATTCGACGCATGAGCGTCTGGCGTTCTTCAAAGACAGCGCAGCACCGATCCGCATTGCTTTGCCGGAGATCGGCGCTACGCCAACGCAGCGGTTGGATGAACGATCAGCGCTCCACCCTTCACCAGACCGCTACTCAGAGACCGTGCATGTCCACCGCCCCTTGATTTGGCCAGCCTCGAAGGTTCCTGACTTTCCATCGACCGCGACAACGACTGTCCCCTCGCCGCCCCGCATTTCGGCAGCATCAGATCGGCCGAGACCGACATCGATTCTTGCCGGAGTTGGTTGGTTCACCGTGACTCCGCCGTTGACCACGAGACTAAAGGAGCCGACTGGCGTCGGCGGATCCTGACCAGGCGGCGCAATGAACGTGACAATGAAGGGATCTGCTAATGGTGTGGATGAGCACATGGCAAATCCTGCGATTGAGACGATCTTCAGGCTCTCCAGTGTGGTTACTCCCGCCATCTCTTCGGGCGCTTCGATCATGACCTCCATCCCGATCAGTGTACCGGGTTGGGGAACAGGCGTCGGCACAAGGTCACCCAGGGATGCTGGCGTGAACGCAATCACTCGATCCGTCAGCAGCCGACCAATATCAATCACGGTTTGCCATTCGATGCCGTACCCGTACAACACGGCATACCAGCCGTTGACCACCATGTACAGCGAGACGTCGCCGCTGCGTTCTGTCACCGCAGCGACGTCGCCCAGATTGACCGGCTCGACCGTAGCGCCTAATGTCGCCTGTGATGCGATCACCCTGTCGTAGGCCTCTTTGCCAGGATTGAGCAGGTCCATCTCGAAATCGATCCGTTTCTGGTCGCCAAATTCATACGAACAGGTGAGGATAAATCCAGATTTGAGGGGAACGGCCGTGATCAACGATGAACCGACGATGCCTGCCATGGCCTCCGCATTCAAAACGGCGCACGGTTCGCTTGTCCGGGGATCGACTGGACCGGCAGCGACGGGCGCCCGGGTTGGAGCGGGAGAGGCAGCGGACGACAGCTGCGTGGGCGTGGTGGCGTTACCTGCTGGCGGCTGCGTGGGCGTGGTGGCGTTACCTGCTGGCGGCTGCGTGGGAGCGCCAGCGCCGCCGCCGGACGTACAGGCGGAACTGATGAACAGGACGGCAATCAGGAGTAGCAAGGGATGCGCGGTTCGTTGCATGAAAGCACCTCTGAACTGGTTGAATGACACGAACGGTAATAATCTGGTCTGCGATCAGATCCAGGCGATCTGTATCATAACAATCGATCGTCCTCAAAACGTCCTCACCATGTTCCTGCGGGCTTTTACCTCTCTCCCCCAACTCCCTTCTCCCCTTGTGGGAGAAGGGAGATTTTGGTCGTCCTGAAGCCCAAAACGAGAGAAGGAACGCAGGGGCTTCCCGAAAAACCTACTCCTGTAAGCATCCTACGCCCCTTCTCTCACACGATGAGAAAGGGCATGCGGGTGCCCTGATGCCTGAAACGGATGTGGCAGCGCAGGGACGTGCCAGAATCCCTGGAAGTGAGCGTCCCTATCGCAATGATGCCGAATTACGAAATTGCACGGCGTTTCCGGAGAACGGCAATGACTGCCGGTTGATTGCTTGCGGATAAGCATTGCGCGCTTGACGGGAGGAGAACCTCCAGGCACATCCTGCGCAATGCTTGCGCCTGCGGCATATTCAGGGGAATGGCGAGCGGAGCAAAGGATTGTTCGGCGATGGACTGCGCTTCAGCCAGTGCTGCATCGCATGCTGTGGCGTGACCGGCAGCAGACCGGATCTGTGTCAACAGCGTCAACCCCTCGCCGATCAGGGGCGCATCAGGGCACGTGCGCGCGATGGTCACCGCCCGCTCTGCTGACAGCATGGCTTCATCCAGCCGACCGAGTCGCAACAGACCGCCAGCGCGCGCCAGCCATCCAAGCGATTGAATCGGGCGTTCGTCGGCGCACCGCGCCTGCTCGATGATCTCGTCCGACCCGGCAAATCCGGCAGCGTCGGGCGCAGCCAGCAACCGGTTACAGACCTGCTGAGCGCGGGAGTGTAGCACAAATGAAGGCACGTTCGCTGCGCATGCCGCCTGTAATGCGCGTTCGTGCATTTCCGCCGCCCGGTGCGGATCCCCCAGCAGGCGCCAGAGATGACCCGCCAGCAAACTGGCGATATACACGACCGGATGAATCTGAGCGTCGCCGGCGAGCGCTGCCAGGTGCGTCAGTGACATTGCGGGCATGCGCCCCTGCGCAAGATCGACGAAGGTCAGGTAGGTCTGCATCAGCAGCGTCCCGTACTGGCTGTTCACCTGTTCTGCGACCTGTAAACCCAGTGTGAAATCCTGACGGGCTGCGGCGCATTCGCCCATTCTCACATATGCCCAGCCACGCCCGGCATATTTCCCCCACATGCCGGGTTTGTACGACTCGCCCGCCACGTCGATTGATCGGGTATAGATTTGAAGCGCGTCGTTGTAGCGACCGCAGTTGAGCATCATCTGACCGATCATGGTCAGTGCAGCCGCTTCTAATCGGCGCAGACCGCTGTGCTGCGCCATCGCAACCGTCTGATCGAGTATCTCGCGCGCCTGTGCGTACTCCTGAGCGAAGACCAGCGCCGTTCCGAGGTGACTCAGGCTTTGCGTCGTCTGTGCGACCACACTGCGGAGATTGGCGTCATCCTGACGCATCTGCTCAATGCCGGCGCACGCATGCTGCAAGTCCTCGATAGCGTCACGCACCCGACCAAGCATCAGGGCGCTGACGCCGCGAATATTGAGCGCGCGCACGATGCTGGCGGTGTCGTGCAACAACGTTGCCAGTTCGAGCGCCTGCGACGCAGTTGCATACGCTTCTTCGGCGTGATCGCGGGTGTAGAGCGCGTAGGCATAGGTGACCAGCGCGTACATATAGAGCGAAGGAAACTCACGACTCCGCTCGATTGCGTGCTGCAACAAACTGAGCGCCGACGCCGTCTCGCCCCGATGCAGTGCAATCACCCCGCGCTGCACGGCAGCCTGCGCCTGCACTTCGCGCACCTCACGACTCGTTCCCGCCAGCAGCGATTCGGCGTGCGCAACGGACTTCAATGCCTGATCGAATGCCGCCAGATCAGTGCTCTCGCGGGCATGCACCATCCAGAAACGCGCTGCTGCAAGCGCACACCCTGCCGTCTCGTAATGCGTAGCGATCCTGGCAGCATATCCAGGGTGACCGGTATGCACCTGTTCCAGACTGCGGGCAGCCTGTTCATGGAGGTGGGCGGCTCGTTCGGCAGGAATGTCGCTCAGAATCAGACGATGGATAAGATGGTGCGAAAAAGTGTACTCATCGCTGCCGTGAGTGACCGTATCGATCAACAACCGGCGGGCGAGCAGGTCGTCCAGCGCCGATGCATACGCCGACGGCGACCAGTTGAGCATCTGCCGCAATTCGTCATCGGCGAACGAGAAACCCAGGATCGCCGCCGCTTCCAGCATATGACGGTTGCGCTCGCCAATATCGCGCAGTCGCAGCCTGAGCGAATCACGCAATCCCGCCAGACCCTTTTCCTTCGACAGACGCCGCTGCTGCGATTCGCGCAGACTGTCAATCGCCTCGCGCAAAAAGAGGGGTATGCCGCCAGCATAGTGCCTGATCTCTTCGAGCGTCGCGGCATCAATGGCGCTTCCGAGCGCCTGTTCCAGCAAGCGGTTGGCTTCAGACGGCGTGAATGGCTGGACATGGAGGTCGAACGCGCAACGTTGACGGCGCAGGGTTCGTTTGGCAGACAACAACGAGGGCGTGATGAAACCGGATCGGTGGGTGACAATGATCAGCAGCGGGAGCGAGAGACAGACATCAGCCAGATCGATCAGCGCATTGAGCGACCAGGTATCGATCCAGTGCACATCCTCAATGATCAGAAACAGTGGTCGGCGCAGTGCGAGCGCCTGCACACTCCGGCGTATGGCGGAACACAGCGCGGCGTCATCCGGTTGAGACGGCGCGATCAGTTCAGGACGCAGCGCCGCCAGATCAGGGACGAGCGGCAACAGGCGACTGAGCCACTCTGCGGCGCTCCCCGCGCTTTGGGCAAGGTGTGTCGCCGCTGCGGTCAGGATATGTCGCCACGGTGCATACGGGCGATCATCGCGGGCATTGCTCATTGGTTGACAATACCCGTAGAACACATGCACCGGTTGCGCTTCGTTCAGATCGACAAACCTCCGGATCGCCTCCTGCACCAGTGATGTCTTGCCCACGCCGGGCTGACCTGAGACGAACACCATCCGTCCCTGCCCCTGCACAGCGCTGCGCATCAGATCGGTTAACCGGCAGAGTTCATCGGCGCGACCGATAAACAGGGGAACGGTTGATCGATCAGGCTGCGTGGCACACGTCAGGCGGCGGTGCAGGATATCGTGGTAGAGCGCAGTCGTCTCCGGCGCCGGTTGGACGTGCAACTCACGTTGCAGATCGCGCGCCAGCGTCTGGTACATGTCCAGCGCTGCGGTGCGGTTGCCGGCACGCGCCATAGCAGTCATCGCCAGGCGCACTGCGTCTTCGTCCCACGGCTCGTGCGTCACCAACCGGCGCGCCCACCGCCCGGCGCGATCCCAATCGCCGCGCTCCATCCAGGCGTGCGCCAGTGATCGCAGCAGCGCCAGGTAGCGCTGCCGCAACTCCTCACGTCGAACGAGAATATCGTCGTCGGTGTCGATGCCCGGCGCCAGTTCACCACGATAGAGTTCGGCGGCAGCCTCCATGTCCTGCACAGTCGCCCATTCGCGCTCGAACGCATGCACATCGACATAGCAGTCAGGCGGAGCATTCCAGACAACGTGCTGGCTCGAAACAACCAGCCACTCACGGGCGACAGGCGGCAGGAGCGTGCGCAACAGATGCAGATGACGGCGCAGGTTTGCCAGTGCACTGGCGGGATCATCGTCGGGCCAGAGGGTGAACGCCAGTTGTTTGCGCGCAAGCGGCTGACGAGGTTGGAGCGCCAGGTGCACTGCCAGGCAGCGCAAACTCTCGCGCTGTGGCAAAACCGTATGTGCCTCTGCAACCTCGAAGCGAATATCACCCAGGAGAATAATGCGAAAAGAAGGCGGGATCGATGCCATGAGCGATTCTCGAAACGCGGGTGAGCCGCTTATCAATGAAACTGGTAGTATCTATCGTTATAGAACGTCCTGTCTGCCACCTTTGCCACCGACGAGTGGATGATCCACACCGTCACGCCCGCTCCACCAATGCCGCCACCAGTTCACGACAGAAGGCGGGAATATCGGCGACCACCCGCCCCCAGACCAGATGCCCATCGCGCAAGGCTGCTGCATCGACCCAGGTGGCCCCGGCGTTGATCAGATCATCCTTGATTCCGGTTGAACCGGTCGCCGGGCGACCACGAACAATCCCCGCCGAGATGGCGACCGACCCGCCATGACAGATGATCCCGATCACCTTGCCGGCTTCGTCCATCGCCCGCCCAGATCGGTCACCGCCGGATAGCGGCGCAGTTTATCTGGCGCCCATCCGCCGGGAATCACCAGCGCGAAGAGATCATCGGCGCGCAGATCCGCAATCGTGGCAGTGGGCGTAATCTCAAGCCCGTTCTTCCCGCGCACCGGGCGCATATCGAGACCAGCCGCCACCACCTCGGCGCCTTCCTCCTGCAAGCGCATCATTGGAACGTAAAACTCAAGGTCTTCCACTCCCTCAGCCAGCAGAATAGCGATTCGCCTGCCTGCCAACCGCATGCTGTCGCCTCCTCTCAGTCATGATCGCGCCTCAATATCCGGTTCCCGGATACAGTCATGCAATTCTATCATAGTGAGAGTCAGGTTGGAGCGCCGACATAGATTCGGACGGCAGACTTTCAAACAACGACAGGTCTTCGCCGAATCCTTGAGAATGAGGGGAACAGGGATGATATTATGACATTCATCGAAGAGCGCAGACTTCCAGCAGATGAGATCGAGGCTTCAGCGATAGCTGATGAAATCCTTTCCAATCCTCCTGAGATTGGCTATCTCACCATCTCGAGTGCGCTTCAATGGAGAATTCAGTATAGTCGAGTGATCGAGAAGGCTGGTTATGTCTCAGGAATCGAAAGGCCAAAATAGCAATGCGTGATCAGAAACAACGAAAAGTGGAGTTCGGGGATTTTCAAACGCCTATCAGTCTGGCAAGGAAAATCTGTTCGCTCATCGCGCAAACCGGATATAGTCATCGACTCCGAATGAGACAGAGGGGGCACGGCATGCCGTGCCCCCCATGTTCGACAGCGCGCAGTTATCGCTCCCCATGGCACTGGTGCGCGGGCGTCTCGCCCCCACGCGCGACGCTGGGTGCGCGGGCGTCTCGCCCGCATAAGTGATAACCAGGTACGCGCGCAACGCTGGGTACGCGGGCGTCTCGCCCGCATAAGTGACAATCAGGTGCGCGCGTCTCGCCCACACTCCGTGGCAAACAGCGCGGATGGTGAACGAACACTAGTGAACCGTACAGTCTATTCTACCAGAATATCACACTCACCGGTCAGTTCCTTGCGCCGCCTCACCCCCGTCGCCATCGTCCAGCAATCCCAGACTATCGTCTGGCTTCAGCTGATGAATGACCAGGCGTAGCCTGCCCGGCGGCGTCCCCAGCACCTCGTGAAAGATGGCGACCGCTTCGCGCGCGAAAGCACGCTTGCAATCCTGTGACAACGGTTCTTCGCCGGCGTAGAGTACTTCAAGGAGTGGCATTGCCCATCTTCCCCTAAACGAATCGCATGCTCAGCGGCGGCTGGCTGTGCATTTCAAGGGTGAACACATCGCCTGTGCGAATCGGGATGGCCGGACCGAGCGAACCGGACAGCACAATGTCGCCAGGTTCAAGGCTCACCCCGAATGAGATCAGTTTGTTCGCCAGCCACGCAACCGCGCGCGCCGGATGTCCCAGCGCCGCTGCACCGATCCCCTGAACCGCAGGTTCACCGTTGTGGTGCAGCAGCATGCCCACCGTGCGCAGGTCCGCCGTGCGCACCACACGACTCCACGGTCCCAGCGTAAATCCGCCATACGATGCGTTATCCGCCACGGTATCCGCCAGTTTGATACGCCAGTCGGCGATCCGGCTGTCCACAATTTCAATGGTAGCGGCAACTGCATCAGTCGCCGCCAGCACATCCTGCAGGGTCACCCCCGGTTCACGCAACGAACGTCCGATGAGAAAGGCAAGTTCACCCTCGACACGTGCCTGCACAAACAGATCTGCCGGTACATCGACATGCCCATCGGCAGCCGGGAAGTAGCGCGACTCCCACAGACTGCCATAGTCGGGTTCGTTGACGCCCAGTTGCTGCTGGATAGCGCGGCTGGTCAACCCGATTTTGCGCCCGACGACGCGCTCGCCGCGCGCCTGACGCAGTTCTGTCCAGCGCGATTGAACGGCATAGGCATGATCCGGCGTCAGACCGATCGTCTCACTGAGCGGGGCAATCGGCTGCCGTCGCTCCCAGGCGGCATCCAGTTGCCGCGCCATCGCATCGCTGTCGATACCGCCTACTGGTTGCTCAGGCATACGGTCTTCGCCTCCGTGAAGAACTCCAGGCTGTCATGCCCACCCTCGCGCCCAATGCCGCTCTGCTTCATGCCGCCGAATGGAACGCGCAGATCACGCACGAAGAAATCGTTGACCCAGACGGTCCCCGCATTGATGGCGCCAGCAACGCGCACGGCGCGCCCCACGTCGCGCGTCTGCACGACTGCCGAGAGACCATACGCGACACCGTTGGCGATTGCAATGGCTTCGTCTTCTCCATCGAATGGCGCGACCGTCACGACCGGACCGAAGATTTCCTCCTGGCATACGCGATCCTGTGGCTGAACACCGACGATGATCGTTGGATTGAGGAAGTTGCCACGATTGAAGGGCGCCGGCAGATCGGGTCGGTCGCCGCCCAGCACGATCTCCGCCGGCGTGCCGCGTGCAATGTCGATGTAATTGCTGACGCGCTGGAGATGCTCCGGCGCAATCAGCGCCCCAACCGTCGTTTCCGGATCCATGGGATCGCCGACGCGCAACTGTTGTGTGGCGGCAATGAAGCGCTGCAAAAACTGGTCGTAGATCGGGCGCTCGACGAGCAATCGCGGCCCGGCCAGGCAGAACTCACCCTGGTTGAAGAACGACGACCGCAGACTGATCGCCACAGCCCGCTCCAGCTCGGCGTCGGCAAAAATGATATTCGCGCCTTTGCCGCCCAATTCGAACGACAGACGCTTCAATGTGCGCGCCGCCACGCCCATGATCGTCTTGCCGGTGCCGCTTTCGCCGGTAAATGAGATGAGATGCACCCCCGGATGCTGCGTCAGCAACGCCCCCGCCGACTCAGGGCCGAACCCGTGGACGACGTTGAGGACCCCCGGCGGCAGACCGGCGCTGTGCGCAATCTGCGCCAGTTTCCATGCGCCGATGGGAGTGAACTCGGCAGGCTTGAGCACAACAGTATTGCCAAAGGCGAGCGCCGGACCGATCTTCCAGGTCGCCAGGAGCATTGGCACGTTCCAGGGGGTGATCAGCGCCGCCACGCCGACCGGTTGACGCAGCACGTAGTTGACGTAGCCGCTATCCATCGGGTACGCTTCACTGCCGTGGGTCACGGCAACATCGGCGAAGAACTCGATATTGGCGGCGAGACGCTGCACATACCCGGCGCGATTCTCGCGGATCGGTCTGCCGACATCCCAGCTTTCGATCAGTTCGAGCTCTGCGGTGTGCGCGCGAATGGCATCGGCGAACGCCCGCAGCGCACGCCGCCGTTCAGCGGCGCCAGCGCGTCCCCACGATGCAAACGCCCGAGTCGCCGCCTGCACAGCCGCATCGACTTCGTCTTCCCGACCCTCCGGCGCACTGCCGATCACCTGGTTCGTCGCAGGATAAAAAATCTCGAAGCGGTGCGTTCCCTCGACGAACGCACCGTCGATGTAGTGTTGCACATGAAACGATGGGTGCTCCATCACTCAGCCTCCAATCGTGCAATCAGGCAGTCTGCGCCCGGGCCGATAACTTCCAGCACCCCCGGTTCGGCAGGCGTCGCGGCAGCCGGCGAACCGAAGAATACCACCTGCCCGGCGCTCAACCCGCCGACCATTGTGGCCAGCCAGCACAGGCGCTCGTGCAGATCGCCAAGCGCTCGCAGATCGCCTTCAGCGCGCAGCGTTCCGTTGAGATAGAGGCGCAAGACACCGTTGGGTTGCTGGTCGATCAGGCGAGCGCCGATCAGAAATCCGCCGCCTGAACTATTATCGGCAACGACTTCGGCGGCGCTGAAGCGGTACCCTTCCCACACACTATCGAGCAGATCGACGCCCAGAAACCATCCGCCGATCGCCGCTGCCGCCGCGCCGGGAGTGGCGTCCGGCATCACCGGTGCGCGCAGCACCGCCGCAAGCTCCGGTTCAACGCGCGGCTGAATGAAACGAGCCAGGCGTACCGGATGTTCAAGCATCATCGTGGGATAGATTCGCCCGTAGATTGGAGAATCGATGCCCATCTGCGCCTGCTTCGCCGGGCTGAGCAACCCCAGTTTGTACCCTTTGACCGGCACTCCTTCGCCCAGTGCCGCCTGGATCGCATATGCAGCGGCAAGATCGACACCACGCGCACCGCCGCGACTGACAATCGTGCGCCGACTCGCGCGCGCCCCGCGCACATCTTCCAGCAGCGCCAGCGCATCAGCGCTCAGTTCCATGGCTTGCCCCCTCACGCTCCGCCAGTGACCGCCCACCAACGCCCCAGTGCGTCTTTGGAACCTCATAGATCACCAGGCGCACTTCTTCCAGGGGCAGATCGAAATGACGCGCGGCGCACTCCGAAAGACGCCGCATCAGCATCGCCCGCTGTTCCGCCGTTCGCCCTTCGACCATCGTTACCCGCACTACCAGCATGAGACGCTCCCACTACCAGAGATACCAGAATGGACCTTCCGTCCCGGCGTCGCTGATCGTCTCCATCCGCCCATACTTGCCCGCGAAGAACAGGAGCGGCGATCCGTCACGGTTCGCAAGATACTCGACCTCACCGATGTACAGAGTGTGATCGCCCGCCGGATGCGCATCAACCACGCGAGCAATCACGTGCGCCAGTGCATTATCAATCAGTGGAACGCCATGCTTCCAGACGAAAGGAATGTGCAGCCCTTCGATTGGACGCCCGGCGAAGTGACGACTCAGCCCCTCCTGGTCATCCGCCAGCACACTCACGCCATATTGACATCCCGGCGCAAGCAGGGCACGCAGGCGGGCGCGCGTGGCAACCGATACCAGCACCAGCGGCGGATCGAGCGATACCGACAGAAACGAGTTTGCCGTCATGCCGTGCGACTGCCCTTCATGGTACGTGGTCACAATCGTGACACCGGTGGCGAATTTGCCCATCGTCGCACGGAACTGGCGCGAGTCGAACGAGACAGACGCGACAGGCGCGATGTCGGTTGATGTGGTCATGCGTTTCTCCACACGTTCATGCTGGCGCGGTCTGCTGCTGGCGCACCAGGTCGAGCGCCACATCAAGAATCCAGTCTTCCTGCCCGGCAACCGTCTGACGCCGTCCCAGTTCGATCAGAATGGCGCGCGGATCGACGCCCAGCCGTTCTCCGATCCGCCTGGCATGCAGCAGAAAGGTCGAGTAGACCCCGGCATACCCGATTGTGACCGCATCGCGGTCGGGGAAGGGCTGAAATGGCATGATCGGCGCCACCACATACTCGGCGGCATCCATGAGCGCCAGTACATCGAGATCAGGATTGATCCCCAGCCGGTCGAGCACCGCCGCCAGCACTTCGGTGGCGGCGTTGCCTGCACCGGCGCCCAACCCGCGCAGACACCCATCGATCTGGTCTGCGCCCGCCTCCAGCGCAGCCAGGGTGTTGCCAATCCCCAATCCCAGATTATTGTGGGCATGGAAGCCGACCTGCACCGAGAGCGTCGCCTTGAGCGCCCGGATGCGCGCCGCTGCATCGTGGGGCAGCATGGCGCCCGCCGAGTCCACCACATAGACACAATCGGCGCCATACGACTCCATCAGACGTGCCTGCTCCGCAAGCAACTCAGGCGGTCTCATATGCGACATCATCAGGAAGCCGACCGTTTCCAGCCCCATATCCTTTGCCATCTTGAAGTGCTCTTCGCTGATGTCCGCTTCTGTGCACTGAGTTGCAATTCGCAGCACCTGAACACCGCGTTCGACGGCAGCCTTCAATTCGCGGCGTGTGCCAATACCGGGGAGGAGGAGCGCAGCAATACGCGCCCGTTCTGCCATCTCGCGCGCTTCGGCAATCAGATCGAGGTCCGGCACGCGCGAAAAACCGTACTGGAGTGATGAACCGGCCAGCCCATCGCCGTGGGTCACTTCGATCAGCGGCACACCGGCGCGATCCAGCGCGCGAACAATATCGCGCACCTGCTGACGGGTAAAGGTGTGCGCCAGCGCGTGCGATCCATCACGGAGGGTCGTATCGGTCAGGCGGGGAGCCTTCATACGAGCACCTCCCGACGACTCAGCAATTGCTGTGCGAACACCTCGCCAACCCGCCGCGCCGAGGCGGTCATGATATCCAGGTTCCCGGCATAGGGCGGCAGAGAGTGGCCCGCCCCCTCGACTTCCAGCAATGCCGTCACGACCGGCATGCGTCCCCATGGTGTTTCGCGCATATCGAAGACCGGCGGGTTCGTGAGCCGGTATCCCGGTACATACTGCTGCACCTCGGCAACCATCGCCTCAATGGAGTCGCGCACCTGCGCCGCGTCGAAATCGCCTGCCGGGATGGCATAGACCGTATTCCGCATCAGGATCGGCGGTTCCGCCGGGTTGAGAATGATGATTGCCTTCCCCTGCTGCGCGCCGCCGATAACCTCCAGACCGTGCGCCGTGGTAAAGGTGAATTCATCGATATTCTGGCGTGTGCCCGGTCCTGCTGAACGACTGGCGACCGTGCTGACGATCTCGGCATAGCGCACCGGCGTCACGCGGCTCACCGCGTACACGAGCGGAATGGTCGCCTGACCGCCACAGGTGATAAGGTTGACATTCAGTGTATCGAGGTGCTGCGTCAGATTGACCGGCGGCACAACATATGGTCCGCGCGCCGCCGGTGTCAGGTCAATCGCAATCCGCCCGGTTTCGCGCAACAGTTTCGCATGGCGCACGTGCGCTTTCGCGCTGGTCGCATCGAAAACAATCTGGATCTCCGGTCGTTCCAGCACTGCCGCGATACCCTGATCGCTGGTCGCCACACCCAGATCGCGCGCACGCGCCAGTCCTTCGGAGTGCGGGTCGATCCCTGCCAGCAGCACAAGTTCCATCGCACCGGGATGATCGAGCAGTTTGTACAGAAGGTCGGTTCCGATATTGCCGGAGCCGAGGATGGCAACCTTTATCGTTTCATTGCCCATCGAGGCATTCCTCTGTGGTAGCCCAGGTTTTCGGAGACACGCTGAGCCGCCTCTACAGTCAGAGCAACATAACTGGTACGCTGCGCCTGGAAGCGATGCGTCGGCAGCGAAATGCTCATCGCTGCGATCACACGCCCTTCGAAGTTGTAGATCGGCGCGGCAACGCAACACAGACCGATCGAAACTTCTTCCTGATCGCACGCATAGCCGCGCTGCCGCACATGATCCAGTTCACGCGCCAGTTCTTCCGGGGTGGTGATGGTGTTGGGCGTGAATGCATGCATGCCCTGCTGTTCGAGAATCTGCGCCACCTCGCTCCACGGCGCATGCGCGAGCAACACCTTGCCAACACCACTACAGTGCGCCGGCAGACGCGCACCGACCCCCGACAGCGAAATGTGGACAGCATGCGTTCCTTCGAGTTTTTCGATATAGATCACCTGACCATTTTCCAGAACCGCCAGGTGCATGGTTTCGCCCCGGCGCGCCACGACCTCTTCCATCACCTGACGCGCCTCGGCACGGAACTCGGTCGTCTTGAGCAGGGTCTGACCGAATTCGAGCAGGCGCCACCCCAGACGGTACCGCCCCGGACCGGTGCGGCGCAACAATCCCTGCCCCGCCATGCTGCTCAACAACTCGGAGGTGCTCGATTTTGGCTGTGCGAGCACACGGGCAATGTCACCGACCGTCCATTCAGGATGGGCAGGCGAGAAGAGACTCAACACTTCGACGGCTTTCTGGAGCGTCTGGATCATGGCAACCACGCTTTCGTCAATCGCACCGGATCGAGTAGCAGGGGCGCGGGTGGTCATCCGCCGCCCCCCCCGCGTCCCTCGATCTCTACCAGGAGCAGACGATCAGTTCGCCCCGACCAGCTCTTCCTCGGCACGCTCCTGGGTATCCTTCTGCACCGGCGGCGTGCCGTACATGAAGTACTCGGCAGGCAGCGGCGAACCAAACCAGATGATGCCCTTCGCCAGGTTCGACTCGTGCCAGGTGATCGGCTTCCAGTCCGGATCGAAGATCAGGTACCCGGCATCGCCGAACAGTTCAACGCGGTTGCCGCCCGGTTCAAACACATACATGAAGAGCGCCTGGCTGATCCCGTGCTTGCCCGGTCCGGCTTCAATTGTAATACCATAATCGGAGAACACGTCGGCAATGTCCGAGAGGTGCTGCGGGATGCCGTACCAGTAGCAGATGTGGTGCAGGCGCCCTCGTGCACCGGCTGCGTCGCGCATGGTGGCGACTTCGTGAACGAGCGGGCTGACGCTGAGCCACGCACCGGCTTCCGTGCCGTCGTTCAGAATAATGTGCTCGCGCAGGCGGAAACCGAGTTGATCCATCAGGAACTGCTTGTTGGGCGTGACATCCTGGCACAGCAGGTTGACGTGATCGATCCGGCGCACCGGTACGCCGCGCAACGGGCGCTTCTGCGGACGATTGAGCAGTTCGGTGCGCATCGTTTCGGCCGCCTGGAAATACTCCACATCCCAGAACAGTTCCATCATATGCCCATCGGGAGTGGTGAACTGATAGGCGCGCCCATGCCCGCAGTCGCCGTCGATCCAGCCGCGCCCCAGACCCACCGCCTCAACCGCCTGCACCCGGCGCTCAAGCGCCTGTGGCGACGTTACCCGCCAGGCGACATGCCCCAGACCGGGCTGATCCGCCTCGGTGACCTTCAGACTATGGTGGTAATAGTCCTCATACGCGCGCAAATAGACCGATCTGCCCGAACGTTCGGTTTCCTCCAGGCCCAGCAGATCTTTGAAGAACCAGAGGGTGTCGTTCAGTTTTGGTGTGAGGATTTCGACGTGCGCCAGTTGTGCGACATCAAAGATCGGTTCTTTGTGGTCAGTCATGGTCCGTCCTCCTTCTTTGCAGGAACTCCTACTGCCTGGTACCGAACCGTTGCATCACGACATTTACATCGTCGGGGTTGATCAGATCGGGAACCGTCCAGCCATCGAGATCGTACTCGTTGAGACACTGATCGGCGAACCCTTTGTAGCGATCGGCCGCACCA
This sequence comes from Chloroflexota bacterium, assembly GCA_013388755.1. Taxonomy (GTDB): domain Bacteria; phylum Chloroflexota; class Chloroflexia; order Chloroflexales; family Roseiflexaceae; genus JACAEQ01. The sequence goes on along the minus strand of JACAEQ010000071.1, from coordinate 15,116 downwards.
GTTGCCATCGCCGTCAGCAACACCTCCAGGCGAATGTTCTCGTGGTTGCCGGCATAGTTTCGCTCATAGAGTTCGTGTCGCCCGCCAAACTCCGAACCGATCGCATCCCACAGCAACTTCATCAGTTTGACACGATCCAGTGACGAATAGCCGTTCGACCCGCGCAGATACTTATCCAGGTAGCCGCGTATTTCCGGCGTCTTGAAATCGACGGCGTGCGAATTGAGATAGATGAGCGCGCTGGCGACATCATTCTCGATCAGTTCCTTGATGCGCGGATATGCAACAGTGGCGAAGACGCGATACGCCAGACCGTAATCCAGATTCGGCAGCACCGCCCCATCGTTCCAGGGAATCGGCGTGCGCGCCATGGCATCGCTGATCGCCCAGAACAGGTTCCGCCAGGCAAGCACCTCGCCGACACGCGCCTGAACGCCGCGGAAATCCTTCGCCCCCGTTGCCTCAATGGCCTTCAGGAACAGACCGGCGATGAAGTCGAGTTTCACCGCCATGCGGGTGCAGCCGTGGAACGTAAAGCGCGGAATAAAGCCGGAGAGCGGGAAGAAGGCATTCACCTTCTCAACATCACCATAAACAAAGACATTCTCCCAGGGGATCAGCACCTGGTCGAAGACCATCACCGAGTCATTCTCATCAAGGCGACTCGAAAGCGGATAATCGAATGGGCTGCCCATGACCTCCGCTGCCATCTCATACGACGGGCGGGCGATCAGTTTGACGCCCGGCGCGTCCATCGGCACGATGAAGATCAGGGCGAACTCTTTGCTCTTGATCGGCAGTGGACCGTAGTGGGCAATGAAATTGTAGTGGGTCAGCGCCGAGCCGGTGGCGACCACCTTGGCGCCGCTGACGACCAACCCGGCATCGGTCTCGCGCTCGACGTGCATGTACACGTCACGGACTTCATCCGGGGAGCGGTTGCGGTCGATTGGCGGGTTGACGATCGCATGGTTGAAATACAGCACCCGTTCCTGCGACTCGCGGTACCAGCGGCGTGCATTTTCCTGATAGGGGGTGTAGAACTCCGCATTTGCGCCGAGCGTTGCCAGAAAGGCGGCTTTGTAATCAGGGCTGCGCCCCATCCAGCCATACGTCAACCGCGCCCATTCGGCAATTGCATCGCGCGCGCCAACCAGATCTTCCGCACTGCGTGATGCGCGGAAGAACCTGTGCGTAAAGCCGCTGCTGCCGGTATCGGTCGGACAGGTCAGCACCCCTTGCTTCTCAGAGTCATGCAGTGCATCGTAGAGGCGGGCAACCATGCGGGTTGCGTTGCGGAACGCCGGATGGGTGGTGATATCGTTGACACGCTCGCCATAGATCCAGATTTCGCGCCCATCCCGCAAACTTTCCAGGTACTCCTCGCCGGTGAGGGGCAGTGTCGTTTGCTCTACCGTTTCGACGGTCATTCGTTGACCTCCCTTCGCTCGCACTATCTCCATTGACGCCGTTCAGTGGAATGGGAACACCAGCCGTAGCCGCCTGCCTCGCGGCTCTGCGTCACCTCCTTACGTGCATTGCGGATGCGAAGTATGTGCGCGGAGACGATTGGTTGAGTTGAAGTTGTCGTGATGGCTAAAGGCTACCACCAATCGCGCCAGCCTTCCAGATCAGTATTCGTTATAGCCGAACAGCGTCTTGATTTGTCGAAAGATCATGTTGGAAAGGTTGCTGTGACCCGGGCAATGCTGCAATCGTGGCGCGGTAGGGCCAGGGGCTGCATGGTGAGCCACGACCTGTCTCCTGATGACCCCGCCCCGGCGCTCCCGACCACACACCATGCCTTACAGTCCCGTACAGGGCGCTTCACCGGACCGCGACGCTTGACAATGCACTGTCAAGCCTTTATCATACGCGCAGTCAACCCTGTCGCGACCTACAATCGTACAGCTGCAATCACACCAGGAAGAGGTAGAACGTCTTGCGAATATCGATCGGCCTTCTGTTACGCGTGGCGCTGGCAGCCCTCGCGCTGGCGACGCTTGCGGCCTGCGGCCGGCCGGCCGTTCCCCTGACCGGTGCGATTACCGATGCCTACACCGGTAAGCCAGTCGTGGCAACGCTCACGATTGGCGAGAGCCAGGTGACGACCGACGCCAACGGAACGTACCAGATCAGCCGCTGGAGTACCAGCGACACCATCACCATCGCGGCAAGCGGCTATGAACCGTTGACCGTCGACCTTTCGGCAAAGCCGCAACTTGAGCGCCCTGAACCGCCGGCGGTCACGCTCGATACGCTGCAGATTCGCCCCAATACGCTCACCGGCCGGATTACTGACCTGTATACCGATGCTCCGATTGATGGCGCGCTGGTACGCGTTTCCGACACGATCAGCGCGACCACGACCGCTGATGGACGCTACACGCTGACCGGTGTGCCTGAACGCTTCAGCGTGACCATCATCGCTACCGGGTACGCTCCGTTCGTCAACGATGTGTCGCGCGCAACGACACTCGACAGTACACTGCGCCCTGACACCCTCCGCGGCACGATCACCGACCAGTATACGAATCAGCCCATCGCCGGCGCGACCGTCGCTGTTGGCGACCTCTCCGCACTCACCGGCCCCGACGGGCAGTATGTGATCGAGGGTGTGCCGGTCAGGGCGACGGTCAGGATCAGTGCGCAGGGGTATGCCACCCTCGACCAGCCAATCGACCGGACGACCGGGCTTGATGCCAGTCTGCGCCCCGACACGCTCAAGGCAACCCTCGTCGACAGCCAGACGAAGCAGCCGATCCGCAATGCAACTATTATCGCGACGGTGAACCTGCAGAGCAGTGATGTGGCGCTGGCGCGGATCGACAATAGCACGGACGGGGCGTTCACCATCGACGGTATTCCCGAGCAGGGGTATCTCCAGGTGCTCGCCCCCGGCTACCGCAAGGCGATTATTGAATTGCAGCCCGGTAACGTGCCGGCAACCATCGAACTGGAGCCGTTCTACACCCGGGCGTTCTATGTCACAGCGGCGGTTGCGTCACGCTGGAACCTGCTGATGAGCTATTTTGACGCGATCGACCAGACGGAACTGAACGCGATCGTGATTGATGTCAAGTCGGATCTGCGCGACGACCTGGGCCTGGTGTACTATGATTCGCAGGTACCGCTGGTACGCGAGCTTGGCACGTCAAAACCGTACATGGACCTGCGCAAGATCCTCGATGAGGCAAAACGCCGCGGCATCTACACGATCGCCCGCGTGCATATGTTCAGCCACGATAATGTGCTCGCCGAAGCGCGGCCGGAGTGGGCGGCGAAGGATCGTACGACGGGCGGCATCTTCTATGACTACCCGGCGCCGAGTATTCGCTACGCCTGGCTCGACCCGTGGAACGAGAATGTCTGGGAGTACAATATCCAGATCTCGGTGGAAGCAGCGTTGCTCGGGTTCGATGAGATCCAGTACGATTACATCCGCTTTCCGTCGCTGGAGTTCTCGCCAACCGACAGGGACCGGTTGCAACTCTCACGTGAGGGTACGCCCGAGGAACGCTGGGCAAACATCGCGGAAGTGCTCCGGCGGTCACAGCGGGCGATTAATGGCGCGGGTGCCTTCTTCTCGGTTGATGTCTTCGGCTACACTGCCTTTCGCCCATCGCAACTGCTGGGCCAGAACCTGCGGATCATGGCCGAGCACACCGACTACATCAGCCCGATGGTATACCCATCGCATTTCAGCCCTGGCGAGTTTGGCTTTGATAACCCGGCAAAATACCCGTATGAGGTGATCAAGGCCTCGATGATTGCGGGCCTGCAACAGATCGAAGATAAGCGTGCGCTCCTGCGCCCCTGGCTGCAGGATTTCACACTGATCTGGGTGCCGGATAGCCTGCTGGTCGAGTATGGGCCACGCGAGGTTCGCGCGCAGATCCGCGCGGTTGAGGAGTATCCTGTGAGTGCCGGCTGGATCCTGTACGACTCAACGAATATCTACCACCTGGATGCGCTGAACCCTGCAACGCAGGAGTGATACCAGGTAGCAGTCGTTCGTACCGGATGACAGCTCCCTGAGGAGCCGTGCAGCGGCGTCGCGCAGGGTGTGTCGTCGCTCCTGATCGTTGTATGCCTGCCCTTAGTGCCAATACCTTGCAAATAAGGCGTTCTGCACCGCACAGCCCTCCACCCAACCTCCCCCCTCGCCGGGGGGAGAAGTCGGACTCCTGCCCCCAGCGGGGGCGGGCCGGGGTGGGGGCGCGGGGGCGGGCCGGGGTGGGGGCGATGAGCTTATTTGAAAGGTATTGCCCTTAGTGCCTATCCGAACACCAGATGGTCACTGTCATTGCGAGCGCGAGCGAAGCAATCTCCTCTCGCGCCGGTCGATTGCTTCGTGGCTGGCGCTCCTCGCAATGACAGCATGCCCATGGGTTTTCGGATAGGTACTTACGAGGAGACACCATGCACCATGCGTTGCGTCTGGTTGGAGTGGCCGTTCTGGCTGGTTCGATCTTCCTCGCTCCGCCGTCGCGGGTCACCGCTCAGGCACCGGTGCAGTCCGGTAAGATCGTCTTCAGCACCGCTGCCGACTGGCAACGCGGCACGCGTAGCGGCGTGCAGGTGATCGCGAATGCCGACGGCGAGTTGCGCCTGAGCGACGGCGCAACCCGCGGCACGTTTCTCTCTGAGCCGATCTCGACCACAACCACGCTGAATGCCGTCGGTGTTGTCTGGCACGCCGACGTTCCACCCGGTACGTCGCTGTCGCTTGAGGTTCGTGGTAACACCGGCGACGGGCAATTCGGCGCGTGGCAGCCGATCGTTGCCGGCGAGTTGCGCGCCAGGGCAACGCCGGATGCGCTGGCTGCCGAGGCGGTGCGCTCATTGCCGCCTGATACGCGTGTGGTACAGTTTAACGTCACGCTCAGCAGTACCGCAGCCAATGCCTCGCCGCTGCTGAGCGACATCAGTATCACCTATTTCAATACCATGGCCGGGCCACCGCGCGCCGTCGGCCCGGTTTCGGCTGTCGCCGGGCCGGCGACCCTGACGCCGCCGCCGCTGGTCTACACCAGCGACCGCTGGGCCGGCGGCGATCCGCGCGCCTATCGTGGGCCGCGTGCTGCACCGCAAGGGATCGTGCTCCATCAGGTCGGCGCTGACACGATTGACGATCCGTTACCATTCCTGCGCGCGCTTGCAGCGTATCAAGAAACCACACTCGGCCTGAGCGACATCGCCTACCATTATGTGATCGGGCGTGACGGCGCAATCTTCGAAGGGCGCAGCGGTGGGCCGACCGCAACCGTGGCCGAACTGAGCGGTGGGGCAGCCGTTCATGTAGCACTGATCGGTGACGCCGCGCCTGCCACTGCGCAACTCGACGCGCTGCATCGCCTGCTGGCCTGGCTCGGCGAGGCCTACAACATCGCGCCAACCGGCCAGCGCGTGGTCGCGGTCAGCGGCGCCAGCGTGGTCACACCGGCGATTGCCGCCCATAGCGACGTGGCCCCCGGAGCCGGCGACCCGTCAGGCGCGCTCCGCAATGCGTTGCCACAGATCCGGCGCGCTGCCGACGGCGCGACCGTTCGCTCGCGCTGGTATTTCGCAGAAGGTAATCCGCGCGACTATGAAGAACGCCTGGCAGTGTTCAACCCGGGAACGGCGCCTGCAACGGTGCGGTTCATTATGTTGCGCCAGCCGGGGCCGGAGGTGGTGCGTGAGACGACGGTTGCACCCGGCGCACGCGAGAATCTGGTCGTGAATCAGGTGTTTAATGATGCCCCTGATGCTCCGGCAATCATCGAGGCCAATGCGCCGGTGATTGCCGAGCGCTTCATGGACTTCGGCAACGACATGACCGTGCTGCCGGGGGTCACGCGCACATCGCGGGTCTGGTACTTCGCCGAAGGATCGACGGAAGGCGACCGGCGCACCTTCCTGTTGCTGTTCAATCCGCAGCATGAATCGGTGACGGCACGCGTTCTGCTCATCCAGAATGATGGGACAACCTTCATCTACCCGCCGTTTGAGGATCAGCCGATCACATTGCCGCCGCGCCAGCGCTCAGTGGTGATCCTTGGCGACCTGCTGCCAGAGGCGTCGTTCGGCATGCGGGTGATCGCCAGCCAGCCAGTTGTCGCCGAACGGACGATGATCTTCGGCCCGGGTAGCAGCCTGACCAGTGGCGGTGTTCATACGGCACCGGGTATCACTGAGCTGTCGCGGGCGTGGTACTTTGCCGAAGGCACCACCGCGCCACCGTTCCGCATGTCGCTCCTGGTGCTTAACCCGAACGGCGAACGCGCCAATGTAACGGTACGCTTCCTCACCGCCGATGGCACATCGCTGGCGCGGCGTTATGCCATCCCGCCAATGGCACGCCTGGCGATCAATGTCAATGAGGTCGTGCCGGAGCTCGGTGTTGCCACGACGATTGTGTCTGACCGGCCAGTGGCGGCCGAGCGCGCGCTCTACTGGCGTGATGGTGCAGCAGGAACCGCCGGGCCGGGGGCGACGGCGCCGGCCTATACATGGAGCTTCGCTGACGGCCGCACCAGCGGCGACTATCAGCAGTTCCTCTTGATCAGCAATCCGGCGCGCGGCCAGGCGCGAATCGAAGTGGCGTTCATCCTGGCGGATGGAACCAGCGCCAGCCGCGCGCTGGTGATGCCGCCCGGCTCACGCTACACGATGGCGGTTCACGAGCTCTTCCCGAATCAGACGTCAATAACAGCAACTTTACGCGCAACACAGCCGGTGGTTGTCGAACGCTCGGTGTACGCCGGCCCCCCGGCAGCGGCTGGCAGCCGGGGTGGCGAGACGGCGCTCGGCGTGGCGGGAGATTGAGCACCTGCTCACACGCTGAATATGACGACACCTCCCGATACAGACACGTCCAGCACACCTGCGGCACCCACGCCTGCCGTGCCGTCGCAGGGCCCGCCAACAACACCACGACGCGGCGGTAGCTTTCTCGCGCGCCTGCTGGCCGCGCTGCTGGTCGTCATTATCACAACCGCCATTACCCTCACGGCCACGGCGGGTGCCCTGCTGTGGGCCGGTTTCACACCCGCTACCGGCGCCGAACTGGCTGCCGCGCAGGCGCGCATGGCCACACTGGAAGCCGGCAATGCCGCGCTGGCAAACAGAGCCGAGGCGCTGGCGACCGAAGTCGCCGACCTATCGCGCCGCACCAGTGACGATCGTGAGGTCCTCGGCGAGGTGCGTGCCGCAGTCGAGGATATGAGCGCACTGCGTGCGCAGATTCGCGACCAGTTGACCTCGGTCGTCAGCCAGAATGCCACGCTGGTGGCCGACGCACGCGCCAGCCGTGACCAGGTGACGGCCTTTGCAACCGCCGAAGCCGGCCGCATGGCCCTGCTCCAGGATCTCGACCGGCGTTCGCAACGGATCGAGCGATTTCTGCAACGCCTGAGTGATATTGCCGGCGACACGGCGCTCGACCTCGGCAGCTCGCGGCCAGTTGCAACGCCTGAGCCAGCGATCACGGTGATTGCTGCACCAACCGCCACGCCTCTGCCTGCCGCTTCACCCGATATAACGGCCACGCCGGCGGTCGCCGATACGGCAACGGCGTTGCCAGCGGTAACAGCTACACCTACAGCGCGCAGCGCCATCACCGCAACGGCCACGCCATCGCCCTGAAGAACCGTACTGCCTATCCGAAGAACGGATGGCTGGATGTCATTTATACCTCACCTGCCCTGCCCGGCCATCAGAACCGCATCTGGGGCATGGCGGTCTCGCCTGACGGGCGCCTGATCCTCACGACCGGCAGTGATCGCACCGCGCGGCTGTGGGATGCAGTCACTGGCGAGCTGTTACACGTCCTGACCGCCATACCGACCTGGTCGTCGGCGCCTCACCTGGCATAGAGGCGCAGTGTATGGCGCATCATTCGCGCTGGATAACCGCCACATTCTGACCTGTAGCGCCGATGCCACCGCACGAATCTGGCAGCTCGACTGGCGCGATGCAGCAGCGCACCTGCGTGGCCGCCTGCTGCGCGATTTCATCGAGGATGAACGAGCGCAGTATGGCATTTGGGAGGATCTCTAAAGTCAATACCTTTCAAATAAGGCGTTATGTACCGCACCGCCCCCCACCCGACCTCCCCCCGCCGGGGGGAGGAGTCGGACTCCCTCCCCCGGCGGGGGAGGGCCGGGGTGGGGATGACGGGCGTATTTGAAAGGTATTGTCTCTAAAGTTGCGGGGCAAAGCCGGCCTGCGCCAGCTCCTGCACTCGTGATAGTGACTGTGCGCACCCGGGAGAAGTGTGAACACTTACTCTTGCAAGACGCATTGACAAATAGAACACCAAAATGTAAAATTGCCCTCATCTCTGTTTCAATACCTTGCACACAAGGCTCTACGCACCGCTCCCGATCCCTCCCCCGCTGGCGGGGGGTGAGCCGGACTCCCTCCCCCGGCGGGGGAGGGCCGGGGTGGGGGCGAAGGGCGTATTTGAAAAGTATCGTCTCCAGTTCTCCCAGTTGCAGCCTGACTTCACCCACGAGGAGGTGGCTATGTAGATCATACCCCCTGATGTGCTTCACAGACTGGTGAAGGCAGACCCCCCAACCGCTGCCTGTAACGACCTCTCCAGCGCCACATCCGCTCAATGGACGAGCAAGACGTAGATGCTACAAGGAGGTATCAGTGTCAAGGGTACGCAAACTGAGCCGGCGAAGCTTTCTCACCATCTCGGCCGTCACTGCCGCCAGTACCGCGATTGCCGCCTGCGGCGGCGGCCAGCCCGCCCAGGCGCCAACCGCCGCGCCCGCGCCCGCACCAACCACTGCGCCCGCACCCGCACCAACCACCGCGCCTGCGGCGACAGTCGCCATTCCGCCAACGACCCCACCCCAGGCAACCGCCGTACCGCAGGTTGTCAGCAAGTTCAAGGAATCTCCCGAACTGACAAAACTGGTCGAAGCCGGCAAACTACCACCGGTTGACGAGCGCCTGCCGAAGAATCCATACGTCGTGCCGCACAAATGGGTCAACGTGGGGAACTATGGTGGCACCATGAACTTCACCAACTCGTGGGGCCCCGACGGCATGGCGACGATTGTGCAGGAGAGCCAGTATGGCCACTCTATCCTGCGCTGGCTCGACGACGGCCTGAAGATCGGGCCGGGCCTGGCGGAGAGCTGGGAAGCCAACGCCGACACCAGTGAATGGACCTTCAAGTTCCGCGAAGGGCTGAAGTGGTCCGACGGCCAGCCGTGGACGGTCGACGACATTCTGTACTGGTGGGAGTATATGGTCGGCGGCAATGGCAAGGAGAAAGAGTTTCCTGCCGGCCTGAAACCGATTGAGCCGCCACCGGACGAGGGTCGCTCAGGTGCAGGTACGCTGGCGCAGTTGATCAAAGTCGACGACTATACACTGACCATGAAGTTCGACGCCCCTGCGCCGCTGACCGCCGATCGCCTGGCGATGTGGGTCAACGCCGGCATCGGTCCACGCTGGATGGCGCCGCGCCATCACATGGAGCAGTTCAACCCGGTGCTCAGCCCGGATAAGTATAAGGATTGGGATGAGCACACCAAGCGGGTTCGCTTCGTCACCAATCCGGACACGCCGACGATGACCGGTTGGAAGTGTGACAGTTTTGAAGAAGGCGTCCGTGGTGTCTACTCGCGCAATCCCTATTACTGGTGCGTTGATGCCGAGGGGAATCAACTGCCGTATATCGACCGCATCGTTTCGACCACCTTCCAGAACAGCGAGGTCGAGAAGTTGAATGTCATCCAGGGCAAGAGCGACTGGACGCACCACTGGATCCTGGCACTCGAAGATATCCCCAACCTGCGCCAGGGTGCCGATGCCGGAGACTACGAGGTTCGCTTCTGGGAAAGCGGATCCGGCTCAGGGACGTCGTTCTTCTTCAGCTATGACTACAACGATGCCAAATGGCGCGAACTCATCCGCAATCCCAGGTTCCGCCAGGCGCTGTCGCTCGGCTTCAACCGCGCTGAGCTGCAAAAGACTCAGTATTTCGATACCGGCGAGCAGACGACCGGTACATTCAGCCCGAAGGCGATCGAGTACAACATTGACGACAAGGGCAACCCGGACAAGGCGAATGCGCGCTATCGCGAGTGGCGTGACAGCTACGTGGCCTTTGACCAGGAAAAGGCGAAGGCGCTGCTTGACGAAATCGGCGTCAAAGCCGGCGCTGGCGGTCTGCGCACCTTCCCCGACGGCTCGCCGCTAGAGATCCTGCTGGTCGTGGCGGCCAACACCAGCAAGCTGACTATCGCGCAGAATGAGCAGATGATCCGCGACTGGGGGCAGATCGGGATCAAGGCAACGTTGACCCCGGTGCCAACACAGGGCCGCCGTGATGACTGGTTCGGCGGCAGGCTCCAGAGTAACGCCGACTGGGGCATTGGCGACGGGCCGAATCACCTGGTCTATCCACAGTGGCTGGTACCAATCGAACCCGAGCGCTGGGCACCGTTGCATGGCCAGGGGTATCAGCAGCGCGGTACTGCGACCGAAAAGGAAGACCTGGACAAATCACCGTGGGAGCGTACGCCAGCACGTATCGTGCCGACCGATGATGTGTATGACCCGGTGATTGGCAGGCTGCATGAAATCTACGACAAGACCAAGGTTGAGCCTGATTTCATGAAGCGTACCCAGATGGTCTGGGAAATGATCAAGATCCATGTTGAGAACGGGCCATACGTCCAGGGCTCAGTCGCTAACTTCGATCGCGTGTATATCAAGAAGCGCGGCCTGATGAACGTGCCGGACAAGAGCGACCTGGCGCTTGGCGGCTTCACCGATCCGTGGATCCACCCCACGCCGGCAGTTTATGACCCGGAAAGCTGGTATTGGGACGATCCGTCGAAACATACGACGTAGTGGAGGGTTAAGGGTTAGGGATCAGGGGGGTTAGCGCAATGAAATCGATATGCTCATTGACCCTGATCCCTGACCGCTGATCATAACAAAGGTACCAGTATGGCTGCGTTTCTTGCCCGGCGCGTTGTCTATATGGTGATCACCATGATCCTGGCGTCATTCATCGGTTTCTTTCTGATCGAATTGCCGCCGGGGTCGATCGTTGATATCAAGATAGATCAATTGCGCGCCCAGGGCGGTAATGTACCACAGGACCAGATCGAGGCACTGAAACGGCGTTACGGCGTTGATGATCCGCTCCATATCAAATACTGGAAATGGGTTTCACGAACGGTTCAGGGCGATTTTGGCACGTCGTTTGAGACAGACACGCCCGTGGCTGGTATCATCGCGCAACGCCTGCCCATCACATTTGGCCTGACATTTGGCACGGCGCTGTTTGCCTGGCTGATCTCTATCCCGGTCGGCGTCTATCTTGCCACGAACCGTGGTGGCATTCCCGATTATCTCATTACATTCGTGCAGTTTCTCGGCATTGCCATTCCTAACTTTGCATTGGCGCTGATACTGATGGTCTTTGCTGCTCTGGTTTTGCGCCAGGATGTTGGACTGGGCTTCTTCTCGCCGCAGTATATTGATGCATCCTGGAGCTTTGCAAAATTCACGAACCTGTTGAGCAATCTCTGGATCCCGGTCATCGTGCTGGGTGCATCGGCCACGGCGGGGTTGACACGCGTGATGCGCGCCAACCTGCTTGACGTACTTAATGCTCAGTATGTGCAGACCGCGCGCGCCAAAGGGCTCCAGGAGAGTACCGTGATCTGGAAGCACGCGGTACGCAACGCTGTTCATCCCCTCGTGATGAGCATCGGGTACCTGCTGCCCGCAATCGTTGTCGGCGATGCACTCGCCGGTATCATTCTCAATCTACCGACGCTTGGCGCGCTCTATTTACGTGCACTGCAGTCGACCGACATGTATCTCGGTATTACAATTCTGATGATGCAGTGCGTTATGCTACTGCTTGGCAATCTGATCGCCGATCTGCTGCTGGCATGGGTCGATCCGCGGGTGCGGTTGGAGTGAATCTGTGTAGGGAAGCTATATGGCGACAATCGCAAAAGACACGCAGCCTCAGGTAAGTAAAGCCAGAAAGCCCGAGGACGTCGGCCAGTTGTCGCAACGTCAACTGATCTGGCGCCGCTTTAAGAAAAACCGGCTCTCGATCGTCGGGGCGGCTGTGTTGATTGTGTTGTATCTTGTGGCAATTTTCGCCGATTTTGTCGCGCCATATGATCCGAACGAGATTGATGCGAGCCACCAGTACGCCCAGCCCTCCACGATCGTCTGGGTGAATGGCGGCCCTGCAATACAGGGCATGAGACAGGTCGTCGACTCGGCAAACTTTCAGATTATCTATCTACCCGATCCAGATACGACCTATCCCATCCGCTGGTTCGTGAACGGTAGTATGTATCTGCTCTGGGGGTTCATTCCGAGTAACCTGCACCTGTTTGGCGTCGAGTCGCCCGGCGATGCTTCGATCAAGGTGTTCCTCTGGGGCGCCGACCGCCAGGGGCGCGATGTGTTTTCGCGGGTGGTGAAAGGCGCGCAGGTTTCGCTCACAATCGGTTTCTTCGGTGTCCTGATCAGCATGGTGATCGGCTCGATTGTCGGTACAGCATCAGGCTATTTCGGCGGCTGGATCGACAATATCATTCAGCGTGTGATTGAGCTCATCCAGACCTTCCCATTTATCTCATTGTTCGTTGCGATCGCCGCGGCACTGCCGGTCAATATGCCGGTCGTGCAGCGGTATCTGTTGATTACGATGATCCTCGCGCTGATTACCTGGACCGGCTTTTCACGCGAGGTGCGCGGCAAGGTCCTCAGCTATCGCAATGCCGACTATACTGCGGCGGCGATTGCCGCTGGCGCATCGCACTGGCGAGTCATTACCACGCATATGATTCCCAATGCGCTGAGCCATATCATTGTTGTGGCGTCCTTCGCCGTACCCGGCGCGATTGCCGCCGAAACGGCTCTGAGCTTCCTCAACCTGGGAATGCTGCCACCCGCCGTCAGCTGGGGCGTGCTCCTTCAGGATGCACAGCAGATCAAGTCCGTTACCCTCTATCCCTGGTTACTCATTCCGCTGGGCTCGATTGTGCTCGCATCGCTCTGTCTCTACCTCCTGGGCGATGGTCTGCGCGACGCGGTCGACCCGTATGCGTGACCGGCGCCGCGCATGTGGGTAATACCCCGGCAGCGACCATCGCCATGTCGCAACCAGCGATCTGCGACGACCCGCGCTCCCGGCAGAACGATGCACGGTTACGTGGTATGATGGGCCGCGTTCGTTCTGGACCAAGGAGTTCGGCACCATGCTCTTCTTCACCGTCGAGAAACTCAAAGCGCGCCTGGACGAGATTCGCGCCGCTGCCATCCGCGCCACGCGCCCCATCGATCACGTCATGACGTGCCCGGCACCCGGCGCCCCACCCGACAATGCGATGGCTCCCGCTCCACCGCGTGACGATCCTGCCTGGCGCCCGTTGCGCCCCGGCGAGCACTGGGGCGGCGATCCACACGATCCCGAACGGCCGGCAGAACGCCTTCCCTGGGGCATGCCGGTTGATGGCGGCCATAATCACTGGTTGCGCGCGCCCATCCGTATCCCGGACGAGTGGCGTGGTCGCCAGGTCATGGTGCGCCTGCACTGGGAAGGTCACGGGCAGGCAAGCGTCGAAGGCATTGCCTACCTCGACGGGCGCACCCTGGCCGGAATTGATGAGCCGCACCCGGCCGTACTGCTTCCCGAGAGCGCCCACGAGGGCCAGCACGATCTGCTGATTCGCTGCTACGCGCCGTATGCACATCCGTTTGGCGGGCTCGAGCTCCAGTTGCGCGATGAGACGATCGGGCGCCTCGCGGTGACACTCTATGCCGTGCTCGAGGCGATCGGCACCTATCGCGACAGCGACCCGGAAAAGCATGCCCTGCTCGACCGGATCAATCGTGCCTACAATCTGCTCGATCTGCGCGACGGGTGGCAGAGCGAGAGTTTTGCGATCTCTGCCGGCGCAGCATTGACGTTCCTGCGCGAGACGCTCACCGCCAATCTCGAACCCGGCCAGCGCCCGACGATCCTCGCCACCGGCCACGCCCACATGGATGTCGCCTGGCTCTGGCCGCTCTGGCGCACGCACCAGAAAGTCGCGCACACTGTCGCCACGACACTGCATTTGATGGAACGCTACCCCGAGTATCACTTCAGCATGAGCCAGCCACAAACCTACGCGTTCCTCAAACAGGACGACCCGGAGCTGTATGAGCGGTTGCGCCAGCGCGTCGCCGAAGGACGCTTCGAGCCGGTCGGCGCAATGTGGCTCGAGCCGGACTGCAACGTCACCAGTGGTGAGTCGCTGGTGCGCCAGGTCATCCACGGCATGCGCTTCTTTGATGACGAGTTCGGCCCGATTGACCATGTCGTGTGGCTGCCCGACGTGTTCGGGTATTCGGCGGCGCTGCCGCAGATTATGAAGCTGGCAGGCATCCAGTGCTTCATGACGACCAAGATCAGCTGGAACCAGTTCAACCGCATGCCGTGCGATACCTTCCGCTGGCGCGGCATTGACGGCTCTGAAGTGCTGGCGCATTTCGTCACAGCAACGGCTGATCCCCCCAGGCCAGACCCGACCCAGGCACAGTTCTATACCTACAACGGCGATATGACGCCCGCCCAGGTGTATGGCACCTGGAATCATTATCGCCAGAAAGCGGTCAATGACGAGGTGCTCTATATCTACGGTTATGGCGACGGCGGCGGCGGCCCGACCGAGGAAATGCTCGAACTCGCGCGCGTGATGGCGGATCTTCCCGGCTTTCCCGTCGTGCGCCCCGGACGCATCGAGCAGTACTTTCAGCGCCTGCGTAACCGCACATGGCACAACCCGCAGGTGCCGACCTGGGTTGGCGAGCTGTACCTCGAGTATCACCGCGGGACGTATACCAGCCAGGCGCGGGTCAAACACAACAATCGCCAGGCAGAGCTGCTGTTGCGTGAGGCGGAATGGCTCAATGCCTGGGCCGTGACGAGTGGCGGCCCGGATCGCCAGGAAGAGCTCGATACCGCCTGGCGATCCGTCCTGCTCAATCAGTTCCACGATATTCTACCCGGCAGTTCCGTATCGCTGGTATATGTGGAGAGTGAACGCCAGTTCGCCGCCGTGCGCGCCGCCGCCGGGGAGGTT
>JACAEQ010000070.1 GCA_013388755.1 Chloroflexota bacterium | reverse complement strand
GAGCCCTTATGATTGTTAAGAATTACATCCGGCAGACCGCCCGCCCGCCGTCGGGCTAAAAGCCCTCGGCTACCTGGGGCGAAGCCGGCCTGTGCCGGCTCCTGCAGGCCGCGCAGGCGGCCTTTGCCGAACGAAGCCGAGCCCTTCAGGGCCACGGCGGAGCGTCTACCGGTTTTACTACTGAATGTTCATCAGGGCCACGGCGGAGCGTCTACCGGTTTTTAATAATGCATATTCATAAGGGACGCGCCTATGACAGGCTTTCTTGCCGGCGAGGATCTGACGCCGAACGCCATCGAGCAAGCGCGGCAGCGGAAGGCGGCAACCGGCGGATACATCGATCTGACCAGCAGCAATCCGACGCATCAGGGGGTCCTGTTTCCGTGCGACACATTGCAGCGCGCGTCTGCGGACTACTGGGCGAATCGCCGTTATGACCCGGACCCGCGCGGCCTGCAAGCGGCGCGTCTGGCAATTGCGCAGTACTACGCTGGCCGCACGCCAGCGCTGCAACTGGATGCCGATCAGGTCGTTATCACAGCCGGCACGAGCGAGGCGTACAGCCTGTTGTTCGCATTACTGACGAATCCCGGCGATAATGTGCTGGCGCCATCGATCAGTTATCCGCTGTTTGACTATATTGCAATGATGCATCATATCGAGTTGCGGCCCTATGCGCTGGATGAGCGACGCGGCTGGCGCATCGACCCGGCAAGCCTGCGACTCCAGGCCGATGAGCGAACGCGAGCGGTGTTGATCATCTCACCGCACAATCCGACTGGAGCGGTCGTGTCGGCGCGGCTGCCTGTGCTGCACGCTCTCGGGTTGCCGGTGATCTGCGACGAGGTATTCGCCGCATTTCCGTACCATGTTCCGTCTGTACCTCCGGTTGGCGCGCTTCACCCGGAGTTGCCGGTCTTTCATCTGAACGGGATCTCCAAGATGTTCGCTCTGCCGGATCTGAAACTCGGCTGGATTGCCTTGAATGCCGCCGCACACGATCGGTTCGGCGCGCGCCTGGAAATCCTGAACGATACCTTTCTCAGTGCCAGTATGCTGACGCAATCCATGGTGCCGGCAATATTTGAGTATGGCACCGCATTCACGCATACGATGCATGAGCGCATCAAGCGCTCGCTCGACATGGCGATCGAGTTGCTGGATGGTTGCGCCAATCTCCGCGTGCGCCCGCCCGACGGCGGGTATTACCTGTTCCCTGAGGTTGTTGCAGGCTGGAAAGACGAAGAAGCACTGGTGTTGCATTTGCTTGACCATGGCGTTCTGGTGCATCCCGGGTATTTCTATGGCTATGAGCAAGGGACACATCTCGTCCTCTCTTGCCTGACGGAACCGGAACAACTGCACCATGGTGTGAAGCGACTGGTCGCTGCGCTCGCGTTGCCGTAACGAGCGTTCGCATGGGTTTCGGTGCACGATTCCTCATCATAACGAACCATGTTGGATAGTAGTTTTACAAAACGCTTGACAACATATGGTATGATAAGGAACAACGAATCGCAACATGTGTTCCGTGTATCCTGGCGCAGCCCCAGGCAACGCCTGTATCGTGCATGACAAAGCTGGTTACGATCAAGGGGAGCAGAGAAGGGCTGCGGCTGCAACTTGATGACGCAGCCGGCTGGCCTGATGTGCTGGCGGCACTGCGCGGGCAACTTGAGCAAGGTGCTCAGTTTTTCAACGGAGCGCGGATTGTCGTTGACATTGGCGATCGCGCCCTGGCCGATGAGCAACTCGCTGAATTGATGGCATTGATGCGCCAGCATCACCTGGAGCCGTCGGCGCTGGGGTCAACATCGCGCGAAAGCCGCAATACGGCACGTGCCGCCGGGGTCGTTGCACGGCCGTCGGTACGCGGCGCTGGTGTTGCCGATGAGCGCGGCGAAGCGGCATTCGTCCAGCGAACGATCCGATCCGGCCAGGTCGTCCGGCACCATGGCCATATTACCGTGGTGGGTGATGTGAACGCCGGGGCTGAGGTTATCGCCGGCGGAAGCGTGGTCGTCTGGGGGCGCCTGCGCGGAACGGTGCACGCGGGTGCACTCGGTGATCGTGCCGCGGTGATCTGCGCGATCGAGTTGCGGCCGACCCAGTTGCGGATTGCTGATCTAATTGCACGCGCACCGGATGGCGCCGCAAGCGGGGTCCCGGAAGTCGCGCGCATTGATGGTGACCAGATCGCCGTTGAGCCGTGGGAAAGTTACCGAAGGTAGGATTGCGGCTGGCGCAAGGCATGGTGCACTGCACAGCGGCCAATGTACCTTTCAGGGAGAGAGATCATGTCGCGGGTGATTACGATCTCATCCGGCAAGGGCGGCGTCGGTAAGACGACGTCGACCGCCAACCTGGGCACCGCCCTGGCAATGCAAGGGATGAAGGTGGCCGTTGTCGACGCCGATATCGGTTTGCGCAACCTGGATGTCGTTCTGGGCCTGGAGAACCGGATTGTCTATGATCTGGTCGATGTGGTCGAGGGGCGTTGCCGCCTGCGCCAGGCACTGATCAGGGATAAGCATTTTCCCGATCTGTGCCTGCTACCTGCAGCGCAAACGCGCGACAAAGACGCTGTCACGTCGGATGACATGATTGCACTGACGAATCAGTTGCGCGCCGAGTTTGATTATGTGCTGATTGACAGCCCGGCGGGGATTGAGGCCGGATTTCGCAACGCCATTGCCGGGGCCGATGAAGTGCTGATTGTGACGACGCCGGAGGTGGCTGCGGTTCGTGACGCTGACCGGATCATCGGGCTGGTCGAGGCGTTCGACAAGGGGCACCCGCGCCTGATTCTCAATCGCCTGAAGCCGCGTATGGTGAGTCGTGGCGAGATGATGAGTATTGAGGATGTGCTGCAGATCCTGGCGATCGAACTGATCGGTGTGGTTCCTGACGACGAACTGATTGTGACCAGCACGAACCGCGGCGAGGTTGCCGTGCTCGATCGCGGCTCGCGCGCCGGGCGCGCCTTTAATGATATCGCACGGCGTCTTGCGGGTGAGGATGTCCCGTTGACTGTGTTTGACGACAGCCCCGGTCTTATGAGCCGGATCTTCGGTGCCTTTGGCTTCCGGGCGCGGGGCAGCGAACGGTGATCGCCCATCGCCGATACCCGGTGGTTAGCCGCACAGAGCCTGCGTTGCCTGACTACTGACCACGCAGAGGAATAGTATGAGCTTTCTGGAAACGTTGTTCGGCAAGCGGACCCGCAGCTCCGATATTGCGCGCGACCGGCTGCTGACGGTGCTGGTTCACGACAGGGTCAAGCTGACCCCGGATATGCTTGATCAGTTGAAGATCGAGCTTTCGGCAGTGATTGCACGGTATGTACCAGCCGTTGATGCGGGTGCGATTGAAGTGACCCTGTTGCGCGGCGAGTCGAGCGATCATCTCAAGGCTGACATTCCGCTGCGGCGCACCCCGCATAATCTGTAGTACGGGCGCCAGAGTCGACGATCGTATGGTCGCGCGAGATGTGGCGAAGTGTATCCGGCGTGGCTACCGTGAAGCGCCGTATCCGATTGCAGATTGTAGATGCTCCCGCCTTCCAGACGCCGTAAAAGCCGTCATCGATACGAGTTACGCGGTCGTCTTGCAGACGACCCGCGTAACAGCTCTTCTAGCTTTCGGCAGAGCGGTATTTCTCTCTTATTGTATTGTGGTGGTGTTTGCCGACCACCATCTTGATCGTGAATACCATGCTGCCGCAGGCTCTGGCGGAGCCAGGAATACACCACCGCGTAAGTCGTATCATTGACAGGTGTGACGCGGTCATCTGGCGGGCGAAGAATTGCCCCTTCAGCAGAGCGGTACGTACCTTCCTACTTTTGTACCGCCACCTTGATCGTGAGGACCTCGCCGGCGCAGGCTCCCCAGCCGCGGAATTCGTGCCATCAGTAATACCAGGTAGCATTCGATCGTCCAGGATGACTGTACCCTGAGGAGCCGTGCCGTGGCGTAGCGAAGGGTGCTGGCCGCCGCTCCTGATCGTTGTATGTCTGCATGTCCCCGGCTCTATGTGCCTATCCGAAGAACGGATGGTTGAATGTCATTACAAGCGCAGCGAAGCAATCGATCGGCGTGGCAGGAGGGTGCTTGAGCCACGCGTCGCTCGCTACAGGCTGTCGCTCATGCTCCTCGCAATGACATGGGGCGTCGAGTAAAGATCATCAGTCGCTGGCCAGAAGCAGATCGCATGGTGACGCCATCCAGGCGAATAGTCCATTCGGGATGACTCATGGCGGATTGTGATACTTCTTGCCTCCGGCAGCGCACGAGCCGCCGGCACCGTCTGCGTGCTGCAATGGTTCACTACGTGCGGTACAATACGACGAGATCTGTGGAGATCGTTCTTGCGCCGGAGGTTCGTATGAGCATCAAAGCGCGCCCGATCCGGTTTTCACCGACTGGCAAGTTGATCACCATTGCGATAATTGCCGCCTGCTTCTTCTGGGTGATTCGCGGCCTGGGCGCGGTGTTGATACCGTTTATCGGCGCAATGATCACGGCCTACCTGTTCAACCCGATGATCACCTGGTTGCACCGGCGCACGCGCATTGGCCGCGCTTACTGGATCGGTGTGCTCTATGTGACCGTCGGCGCCCTGCTCTACATCGCCTGGCGAACGCTGGGTCCGGTGATTGAGCGTGAATACAACGGGTTACTGGCACAGATCCCGCACACCCTGAACCTGATACAGCAGGAATTGCTGCTGCTGAGCCCGATGACCATCGCGGGAGTCAGCGTGGATGTTGGACCGGTCAATGAGGCGTTGCGCGAAGCGATTGCCGACTTCAGCCGGCAATTGCCGGAACATCTGCCGCATCTGGTCGCAGTAGCGTTTGAAACTGTGCTCCTCTTTGTCACCTATCTCATTATCACGTTCTATCTTCTGCTGGAAGCGCCACGGATCGTCGAGTGGATGTACCGGCTGGTGCCGGAGCCGTACCGTGATGAGATTCGCATGCTGGGCGACCAGATCGACCGCATCCTGGCAGGGTATGTTCGTGGGACGCTGCTGCTCATCCCGATTATGGCCACGCTGACGACAATCGCACTCATCGCGCTCGGTGTGCGATATGCGCTGGTTCTGGGTATTGTGACCGGCGTGCTTGAGACGATACCGTTACTGGGGCCATGGTCGGCAGCAGGTATTGCGATCATAGTTGCCTTGTTCCAGGCGCCCGCGCCGTGGGGATGGCCGGCCTGGCTGGTTGCCGGCACTATTGGCCTGACCTATTTTGTGCTGCGGATGTTCGAGGATAATTTCATCATTCCGCATGTTGTGGGGCCGGCAGTGCACCTTCACCCGATGCTGGTGATTTTTGCCATCCTGGCAGGCGGCGCGCTCGGCGGGCCGTTCGGCCTGTTTGTTTCCATTCCGGTTGCCGCTGTCGCCCGCCTGTTGCTGCGCTACCTCTATTACAAGTTAATCGACGTTGCCGAGCCTCCGCCGCCTCCGCCGCCTGATCGGCAGGACAACCGCACGTCATCGCCCGTCGAGTCGCCGGCGGCTATCTCGGCGCCATCGGTCGATTAAGTGCCTGTCCGAAAACCCATGGGCATGCTGTCATTGGAGGAGCGCCAGCGACTGCCTGCAGCGAGCGCAGCGTGGCTGACGCAATCGAGCGGCCCGAGAGGAGATTGCTTCGCTCGCAATGACACCAGTCCGTTATTCGGATAGGCTCTAAGTGCCTGTCCGAAAACCCATGGGCATGCGGTCAGTGCGAGGAGCGCCAGCGACCGCGTGCAGCGAGCGCAGCGTGGCTGACGCAATCGAGCGGCGCGAGCGGAGCGTGCTTCGCTCGCGCTCGCAATGACACTGACCATCCGTTATTCGGATAGGCCTGAGTGGGGTGGGTTGACCACTACTCGGGCAGGCTGATCGAGATATTACGAAAACCGGCGTCCACATAGATAATCTCACCGGTAACGGCAGACGACCAGTCGCTGCAGAGCCACACCGCCGCCTTGCCGACATCTTCGGGTGTCACGTTCCGGCGCAACGGCGCAACCTCGGCAAACTGTTTATGCAGGGTACGGAACCCGGCGATCCCGCTGGCTGCCAGCGTGCGGATCGGGCCGGCGCTGATGGCGTTGACGCGCACGCCACGCGGCCCGAGGTCATTGGCCAGGTAACGCACGCTGGCCTCCAGCGCTGCCTTGGCAACTCCCATGACATTGTAATTCTGCGCCACCTGCCGGGATCCATGGTAGGTCAGGGTGACGATTGCGGCGCCGGGCGCGAGCAGATCCTGGGCGGCTTTGACGACGGCAGTCAGCGAGTAGGCGCTGACGTCGAGCGCCATGCGGAAGCCTTCGCGGGTCGTTTTAAGGTAGGGCCCGTTGAGTTCATCGCGATTGGCAAATGCAATCGCATGGATGATAATGTCGAGTGTTCCATAGACCTCGCGCACACGGGCCATCAGCGCGTCAATCTCCTCGTCGTGCTGGACGTCGCACGGCTCGATCAGCCTGGCGCCGATGCTTTGCGCCAGCGGGCGGACGCGCCGTTCGAGCGCTTCGCCGACATAGGTGAAGCCGAGGTCCGCCCCCTGCTCATGGATCGCCTGTGCGATACCCCAGGCGATCGAGTGATCGTTTGCCACACCCATGACCAGGCCCTTTTTCCCTTGCAACAGGCCCATATTTCCTCCGTATAATTGGCAATCAAAGCGTGGGCGCTATAATACTACGTGTATGAAGAATTGGGAAGATGGCAGGGCGCAAGGCCATACGGGTGGCAGGGAACGGCGGAATGTTGCTGGTGCGTGCATTGCTTCTGGTGATGATCCTGTACGAATTCGTGGCCGATCTGCGTGGCTGGCGCGGGTTGAGCTGGGGCCATCCTGCAATGCGTCCATTGCTCGCGATCACCGCCCTCGCGTTACACCCGCGTAACACATCATGGCGGCAGCGCCTGCCGGCGCTTGCCCTGGCAGTGCTACCGGCATTGCTGATACAGGCGCTCACGGCGGGTGTGCGCCGGCGCAACCTCAATCCGCTGGCAATGTTCCAGCCTGGTGTGCATGATGGGTACACAACCACACGCATTGACATTCCGATGCCAGAAGGGACGATGCCGGCAGTGTACATCGTACCGCGTGCCTGCCCACAGGCGGCGGTCGCGGTGCTGCATGGGTCCGGGTGCGACAAGACCTATTTCGCCTGGAGACTGACCGGCGCGTTGCTCGATCGCGGCCTGGGGGTGCTACTGGTCGATCTCGACGGCCATGGCGAGAATCAGCGCCCGCAACGCTATCCGCAGAGCATCGAATGTGCGGTGGAAGCGGCGCGCTGGCTGCGCGCGCGCCATGGCCGCGTTGGCATGCTTGGCATTAGCCTGGGAGGGTGTCTTGCTGCACGCGCTGCTGCCGATGGCATGGTTGTTGATGCACTGGCATTGCTGGAGACGCCACCACAGTTGCATTTCGACAACCGCGATCGCTGGCGTGAGGCGCGCACGCTCCTGCAGCCCTACGTTCTCGATCTGCTCGGCGAGGCGTCAACGATGCGGCTGGCGCATGCGGTGTATGATCTGGTGCGCGCCCAGCGCGCGCCACGAATCCAGGCGGCCATCAGCACCTGGGAGTTGATTGCGGCGTGTGATCTATGTGGCAGTCTGGCGCGCCTGAACCCCCCCCTACTGCTGGTCTACGGCGAGCGCGATGCGATTGTGAAGCCAGCGCAGGCCGAGGAAGCCTGGCAGGCTGCACCGGCAGGCGCGACCATGTGGCTGGTGCCGGATGCGAGCCATCTGACACTGATCCTGCATCCGGAGGCGCTTCAACGGATGGCGGCGTGGATGGCGGAGGAACTGGCGCCGCCACCTGCCAGGAGGTAACGCGTCGCCCTTGCGCAGCGTGGACCGTTGCCGACATCAATTCTTCTTCGGCTCCAGGATCGAATCGATGAAGCCGTAGTCCCGCGCCTCGGCAGGGGTCATGAAGCGGTCGCGGCTAAAATCGCGCGCGATATCGGCGGCTGTCTTGCCGGTATCTTTGCCGAGCAGCCCATTGCCAACTTCCTGAATGCGCAGCAATTCCCTGACGATACGTTCCATATCGGGCGCATACCCTTCGGCGCCGCCGCCAGCGGGGTGGAAGTGAATCGTCGCGTTCGGCAAGGCATAGCGTTTGCCGCGCGCGCCACCGGCGAGCAGGATGGTCGCCATGCTGCCGGCGCGCCCGATGCAGACGGTACAGACATCGGGCGAAATGAGTTGCATGGTATCGTAGATGGCGAGCCCATCGCGGACGCTGCCGCCCGGACTGTTGATATAGAACCAGATATCGCGTTGCGGGTCGGCATGCTGCAGGAAGAGGAGTTGCGCCACGATTGACGATGCCACTTCATCGTCGATCGGTGTGCCGAGCAGGATGACACGCTCCTGCAGCAGGCGCGAGAAGAGATCCCACGATCGCTCGCCACGCGGGGTGCGTTCAACGATGGTTGGAATTGGAACGTATGGCACGGATTGCTCCTGATGGTTACTGTACGTCTTGAGTTGCGGGTGTTGGCAATGAAGTATACCATAGTGCGCGACACGGCGCAGGATCGCAATGGCAATGGTTGACACTTCTCCGAGGCATGGTTTGCTTCCATCGGCGGGGCGACGTGAACTGGCTCTTGCGGCAGCCTTCCTGCCGACGATCGTTTCCTTCGGGCCTCCCCCGCCACTCGACCGTGAATGGTTATGCAGGAGCAGCAGGTAATGGAACAACAGATAGAGAATGAACCAGAGGCCGCGTGCCGTCGTGGCGTGACGGCCGCGGACCTGGCGCGCGAAGCAGATCGGGCAGTGCTCTATGGCGCCATCCTGGTCGCACAGCGGCCAGGCGCCAGGGTCAAGCCGCACATTGCAGACGCGGTTGCGCGGCTGCTTCCGGCGGTCCAGGCGTATCTCAAGCAGCAGGATGACGAGCAGGCGGCCTATGCGCTGGAGTACGCGCGCGCCTGCGGCGGCGAGGCATTTCTCAAATCGAAGCGTGGTGAGGCGTAGGCGGCGCATTGCACCGCCTACGTCTCCCGCCGGTGCTACATGAATTCCGCCATCCCCTGTGCAAAGCGCTCCCGGGATGGGCGCAGCTGCTCCGCGGGCAGATACGCCAGCGGTGTACCGGGCAGATGCATGGTTTCGGGCAGGGTCTGGCGTTCGGTGTTGATATACAGCAGTCCGGTAATGAATTCGTGATTCTGGCGCGCCTTTTCCAGCAACTCGATCGCATGCCACTTATTGGTCGGGTCATAATCGCGGTCGAGTTTGCGCAGCTTGATGATCGGCCCATCGTGCAGCTGGACAACCCGCTCGGCGCCTTCCTCATACTCGACCTGCACCTCTTCGAAGCGTGGGATGAACTGAATATCCTGCAGGCGCTCCTCGTGGGCCTTGCCGTAATCATAGCTCTTGGTCGAGTCGTGATGATTGTTGAACGTGACGCAGGGGCTGATGATATCAAGCACGGCAGTGCCGTTGAAACTCATCGCCGCCTTGAGCAACTCGCGCACCTGCCTGGCGTCGCCGGCAAATGAACGCGCCACAAAACTGCAATCAGC
The DNA here is from genome assembly GCA_013388755.1 of Chloroflexota bacterium. GTDB lineage: Bacteria > Chloroflexota > Chloroflexia > Chloroflexales > Roseiflexaceae > JACAEQ01. The sequence continues at coordinate 162,391 of JACAEQ010000070.1, read as the reverse complement.
CGCCAGCGCTTCGATACAGATGTCAATCGGCGGAAGAACGTTGGTGCCGGCATATTTCAGCGTCTGGCCAACATCGGCGGTGGCCGAGAACTGCCCTTTGGTCAGACCGTAGACGCCATTATTCTCGACAATATAGACCATCGGCACATTGCGGCGTATCATGTGCTTGAACTGCCCTAGCCCGATACTGCCGGTATCGCCGTCGCCGCTGACGCCGATCGCCAGCAGGGTACGATTTGCAAGAATGGCGCCGGTCGTGACGGAGGGCATGCGCCCGTGCAGGGTATTGAACCCGTGGGAGCGACCCAGGAAATAGGCGGGCGTTTTTGACGAGCAGCCAATGCCGCTCATTTTAATCACCTGGTGTGGCGCAAGCGACAGCTCGTACGCTGCTGCGATAATCTGGCTGGTGATCGAATTATGGCCGCATCCCTGGCACAGGGTGGTTTCGCCGGCGCGATAATCCTGGCTGGTCAGGCCGATCCTGTTCACGGACGGCTTGCCATTGGTTTTCGTTTCAGTTGTCATTGATATGCTCCAGTCGTATGGGGTGCCGCTCATTGTTGGCGTAGCCTGGCACGGCCCGGTTCAGCGGGGCGAAGGCCGCCGGTGCGCCCGGTGTCATGCCTCGATCTGCTGTATCTGTTCGACCACAAACTGCGCGCTCAACGGCATACCGTCACAGATTCGCACCGAGCGGACGCGCGCCGCCGCCTCAGGTGCGTGCAGTTGCACCAGTTGCGCCATCTGGCCATCCTGGTTCATCTCCACGACATAGACGCGTTCATACTTCGCCAGGAAGGTGCGAAGGGTGGTTTCCAGGGGCAGCGCGCGGATTCGCAGGTAACTTGCCGATATGCCGCGATCGTGCAGCACATCGCAGGCTTCGCGTATGGCCGGATCGGTCGAGCCGTAGGCAATGATCCCGATCGTGGCATCGTCGCGCTCAATCACTACCGGTGCAGGCACAAGCGTGCGCGCCGTTTCATGCTTACGCGCCAGGCGGTCCATATTGCGTTGCCAGTCGCCGGGCCGTTCGCTATACACCGCATACTCATTATGGCCGGTGCCACGCGCAAGGTAGGCCGCTTTCGGATTCGGGTTACCGGGCAGGGTGCGGTAGGCGATGCCATCACCATCAAGATCCTTGTAGCGACCCCACCCTTTGATCTGATCAAGTTCGTCGGCGGTCAGCACCTTGCCACGGTCGAGGGGCGTTTCCGGGTAGGTAAACGGTTCCGACATCCAGTTGTTCATACCAAGGTCAAGATCGCTCAACACCAGCACCGGCGTCTGCAATCGGTCAGCAAGATCGAACGCCTGGTAGCCGAACTCATAACATTCGGTCATGGAGCCGGGGAAGAGTACCACGTGGCGTGTATCACCATGGCCCATATAATACGCGGAAAGAACGTCGCCCTGGGACACGCGCGTTGGCAGGCCGGTGCTTGGCCCCATGCGCTGCACGTCCCAGATGACACAGGGTGCTTCGGCAAAGTATGCCAGGCCTACGAACTCATTCATCAGCGAGAGGCCGGGGCCGGAAGTAGCGGTCATGGCGCGTGCGCCGGCCCACCCGGCGCCGACGATCATCCCGGCTGCCGCCAGTTCATCCTCGGCCTGGACGATGGCATAGGTTGTGGTTTCGGTATCGGTATCGGCGCGGAGGATTGGCGCGAGTTCGGTCAGCGCGTCCACCAGACTGGTCGACGGCGTAATCGGATACCAGGCGCAGACGGTCATGCCACCCATGAGAGCGCCAAATGCTGCCGCAGTATTGCCATCAACCAGGATCATGCCGCTCGTCCTGTCCATCGGCGCCACGCGATACGGATCGGTTTTCGGCAAATGGTCGCGTACCCACGCGGCTGCAGCCGTCACGACGCCATAGTTCAGATCGATCGGTTTCGGTTTCCCTTTGAAATGGCGGCTGAGCGCGTCCTTGATCTCGCCCATATCAATGGAAAGCAGTTCGGCCAGCGCACCGACGTAGACCATGTTGGCGATGTAATCGCGGAGTCGTGCATCAGCGCCCGACTGCTTCACCAGGTCGCGAACCGGTAGTGGATAGAACGAGACGTCACTGCGCGGCGCGCCGAACTTCAGATCGCCGGGATGGAGACAGACGCCGCCCGGCGGCAGCGCGGCCAGGTCCTCATCGGCTGTGCGTGGATTGAAGGCCACCAGGATCTCGGTCGACTCACGGCGGGCCGTGTAGCCGCGTTTGCTGACCCGGATGGTATACCAGGTTGGCAGGCCCTGGATGTTCGATGGGAACAGGTTCTTGCCGCTCACTGGAACGCCCATGTTGAAAATGGCACGCATGAGCACATTGTTGGCCGTCTGGCTGCCGGAACCGTTGACCGTCGCGGCAACGATTGAAAAATCATTGACGATGGGCGTGGAGTCGGTATGGCCAGCTGGATGCGTCTGGACCTCGGTGTCGATAGCGCTCATAATGGCTACTCTCCAGAGACTAGAGCAACGTACAGAAACCTTGCGCCCTGGTGGGGCGCGCGGCGAGCAGGAATGGCGGCGCGCCCACGGATCACGGTTGCTGCTTGCCGCTGCAGTATGATTGCTGATGGCTGATTTTTGACGGTCGATCGAGTGCAGCTCATCTGGACGCGGTCAACGCCGCGCTGGTTCCCGAACAGGTCGCCCGGCACTGCAGCAGGGAAACACGTAACATCGTCGGGCGTATGAATACGAAAAGGCGACGAAGATCGCCGATAGTGCGATCGGCGTTTCGCCACCTCTCCGGTGCTATGGCCACCATGGCCGTATATGCGCTGGATGTCCATCGCGACACTGTCCTCGCCACGCGGAGAGGCACACTGACCACCCCCGGCCCGGTGCTGGCGGAGCCTGGCGACATTATACTCTCTTTTTTGTCTCCCGTGGCACAAAGAATCCACGAATTGCGAGGCGTGCTATACTCACGTCCACGTTTCATCGGAGACGAGTGACGCGCCGCCCACTGCGGAACTCGCAGTATCTGAAGAAAGAACAATCCCATGGAGTATCGCCTGTTCGGCCGCACCGGGGTACGGATAGCGCCACTCTGCATCGGCGCGATGAACTTCGGCGACCCGACCGACGAAGCCGAAGCCTTCCGCATCGTTGACCATGCGCTCGATGCCGGGATCAACATGATCGACACCGCCAACAGTTACAATGGTGGCGAAAGTGAGCGCGTCGTGGGGCGTGCCCTGGCGCGCGACGGTAAGCGCGACCGGGTGTTTCTCGCCACCAAAGGATTCAACCCTACCGGCCCCGGCCCGAACGACCGGGGTAATTCGCGCCTGCACCTGATGCGTGCCTGTGAAGACAGCCTGCGTCGCCTGCAAACCGATCATATCGATCTCTATCAGATCCACCGGCCGGACCCGGACACGCCGGTGGACGAAACGCTGGCTGCCCTGACGGATCTGGTGCACCAGGGGAAAGTACGCTACATCGGCTGTTCGACGCATCCCGCGTGGCAGGTCATGGAAGCGTTGATGGTCAGCGAACTCAAGGGATATGTACGGTACGTTTCGGAACAGCCGCCCTACAACCTGCTTGACCGCCGCATCGAGAATGAATTGCTGCCGCTCTGCCGGGCGCATGGTCTGGCGGTCATCTCGTGGGCGCCACTGGCGCAGGGGGTGCTTGCCGGGCGCTATGCCGATGTATCGGCGCCGCCTGCCGACTCGCGCGTGGTATTGCGTGGCGGGATCTATGCCGAGCGCGTCACGGAGCGCGGCATCCGGATCGGGCGCGAGTTTGCGGCGCTGGCGCGTGGCCACGGATTGACGCCGGCCCAGCTTGCGATCCTGTGGGTGAAGGATCAACCGGGCATCACGGCGCCGATCTTTGGTGTGCGCACCCTGGCGCAACTCGAAGAAATCCTGCCGGCGCTGGACCTGACGCTCGGCGATGATCTGCGCGCCGCCTGCGACGCCCTGGTGCCGCCAGGGAGCGTCGCCGTCAACTTTCACAACACGGCAGCCTGGATGAAGATGCGGTTGCTGTAAGCAGAGGCGTGAGGCAAGAAGTGCGAGGCACGGGGCAGGAGGCAACTGGTGGGAGGTGCCTTTTGCTTCCTGCCTCACGCCATCCATTACCTCACACCATCGTTCGGAACGCCGCGCCGATCCGGGCAATGCCATCTTCAATCTGCTGGTGTGGCACAAAGCTGAATGAGAGGCGAAACGCATCGTCGCCCTGCCCATTGGCGTAAAAGTGCGTCCCCGGCACAAACGTCACACCATGCTTCTCCGACTCGGCCAGTAGCTTCGTCGCGCTCATACCCTTCGGCAGGCGCGCCCAGACGAAGAACCCTCCCTCCGGCTTCGGCACCATCACATCCTTCGGCCACTCCCGCGCAATCGCCGCCAGCATCAGGTCGCGCCGCTCACGATACGCGGCGCGCAGTTCCTCGATGTGCCGGGCAAGGCGACCGTCGGCGCAGTAGCGCTCGACCACCCGCGTCAGGTACGGGCCGCTTGAACCCTCAAGCTTGAAACTATGCAGGCGCTGGATGATTTCGTGGTTGCCGCAGGCCCAGCCCATACGCAGACCAGGCGCAAGGATCTTTGAGAACGTACCGACCTGCAGGACCCAGCCATCGTGGTTCAGCGCCGACAATCGCGGCGGTGGCGGATTCTCAAAATAGAGTTCACCATACGCATCGTCCTCGACCACCAGGACACCATACTCTTTTGCCAGTTCGACCAGTCGCTGCCGCCGTTCCAGTGGCAGCAACGTTCCGCTCGGGTTATGGAAGGTCGGGATGGTATAGATAAACTTTGGCCGTTTGCCCTGTTTCGCCAGATCGCGCAACATGGACTCCAGCGCATCAACGTCGAGGCCATGGTCGTCGACGTTCACGGTCAACAGTTTCGCGCCAGCGGCGGCAAAATGGCGTACCGCGCCCATGAACGTCGGACCCTCGACGATGACGGTATCGCCCGGCTCGACAAATACTTCGGGCAAGAGCGCCAGCACCTGACTGGAACCGTACGCAATCAGGACATTACCCGGTTCCGCCGGTGTTCCCTGCGCGTGCATACGATCAACAACAAGCTGTACCAGGCCAGGATAGGATGGGCCGTAATTGAGACCTTCAGCGGCATCCTCGGCCAGCACTTCGGCAGTGGCGGCCAGCAGATCGTCGGTCGGGAACATTTCAGGCGCGGCAAAGCCGTAGGCCAGCGTGATCAGATCACCCTCATGTTCAGGCCAGATCTGCGCCGGGCCAAGGGTTTTCGCTCGTCCGGCGTAAAGTTCATGCAAGGTTGGAACCGAAGAGACGGGCATGGGTGGCTCCTTCGTGGTCAGGCTGCGTTTCGCCACCATGATACCAGAGTTTGGAACCGGCGCGCCGTTGAAGGCTCCGGCGCTCTCTCGCTGTGGTTGCAAGTTGGGCGCGGCAGCCCGGATGCCGGGCGATCTACTCCGGCAACGTGAAGTTCAGCAACTCAACGGCCTCCGGCCCCGCTACTGCCGGATCGGCGTGGACCACACCGCTCAGCGGCAGACGTACGCCGCTTGCGGCATCATACATGCCGGCAAAGAGCCGGTAATTCCCTGCCGGCGCATCGCCGGGCAATGTCAGCGGTACATCCTGGCGCGCATAACCCCCGGGTGTCCAGTCGTTTACCGGTAATGGAACATCGGCCTGTGCGACCCGCCGGCCATCCGGGCCGATCAGGTGAGCAAACAACACGACGCCGGGTGGCGGTTGCGCCTGCGCAAACAGCGTGAACCGCAGGATCAGTGCCTGGTCGCGCTCCGGCGGTTCGATCAGATCATAGCCATGGAGCGCCAGGGCATCACCAAACGATGCGCCAGCCGGATGCTCAACCGCAGGTGGCGTCTGATACACCCAGGCATACGTAACGCCGTGGATGCGCACGGTAAACAGCGGCGGCACGCGCTGGTAAAATGCATCGAACGGCGGCGGCACCTCGCCATCCTGAACCTGGCGAATGTCTACCACCAGGTACCCCGCGTCACGCGGCAGTGTGCCTGCGTTCGGGCGGCTCACCTGCGCCCCTGACGGCATGTATGGCTGTATCACCCCCGGGTTCGGCGCGACGGTAATCACGCCGCGGATGTCGGGGCGCGTGGCGAGCCATGCGGCCACCTGTTCATTCCCCTCACCCCAGCCCGTCAGAAAGGTCGCAGCGCCTGCGGTTGCCCCGCCAAGCATCTGGTTGTATGCCGCGATCGCGTATGGATGCCAGAACCAGGCATTCGCAATCGCCAGCGCGCCGGCCAGCAGCAAGACGACATGGTGAATTGTGCGTTGTGCATGGAATGGGCGACGCTGCTTCACTCTGCTCAATGCATCATTCAGCATTCCCCACAGCCCTGCCGCCGCCAGCATGTCAACGAAAGGGAACGCCGGAACCAGGTAGCGGTTGAACTTCTTTGGAAAGAAGCTCAGGGCGACAACGAAGACAATCGCCGCCAGCGCAAGGATTGCGAGAACGCGCCGCCGGCGCGGGTCGAGATGATGCCAGACAAAAGGCAGAACCAGCAACCCGATCAGCGTGAACGGCGTACTACGCAACGCCAGCGCCACCGGGTAGAAGAGTGCCCCCGGCGCGGGGTCGGGCCGGCCGAGGAAGAAATTGCCCAGCATGTGTGGCTGCCCACCCTCAACCTCAACCCCGAAGCGCACCTGGTTCAGTACTGCTGCTGGATCGACCCATAGCGCAGGCCAGAGGGCAACGATCGTGATTGCCACGCTCCCGCCCCAGGTAAGGATGAGTGGCATGGCGGCCTGAAGGCTCTGCAGGAATGTCTTCGTCTGCCCGGTCGATGGAGCGCGCCAGGCGTCCCAGAGTGCCAGCGCTGCTACAACCGGCGCGAGCGCCAGGGCCGGCGACTTGCTTAACACCGCCAGGCCGGCGCACACGCCGGAGATGATGAACAGTGCGTAGCGGCGCGGCGACTGGCATGCGTAGAGCGCGGCCAGCAGGCTGAGCGCGCCGAACGATGCCGCCAGCGCATCAACGTGCAAGACACGGCTATATGCGATCAGGAATGGATCGGTGGCCCACAGCAGCGCGGCCAGCAGCGCGGCGGGTGGCGGCAGCAACCGGCGCAGCAACACGAAACCGGCAAGGATGCAGCCGGTGTGAATCAGCACCACCGGCAGACGCAGCAGGCACAGCGCGGTGGCGAAAGTGACGGCCGGCAACAGACCGGTGGCGGTCAACCACCCCTGCAGGAGGATGCCTGCGGCACCGAGCCACATGGTCGTAACGCCGGGATGCGCCGAGAGTGCAGTGGCACCGAAGTTGCCCGAACGGAGCGCACCCAGAAAGGTATGCGAGCGTGTGATCCAGTATGCCGCTTCATCAACGGTGACAAAGTCACCCAGGTCAGCGATGCGCAACCAGAGCGCCACCAGGCCCGTGACCAGGTACCAGAGAACAGCGATGAGACGTTCAGGTATGGCGGCAGATTGTCGAGTGGCGCGCATGAAGCGCAGTATACCCGAATCCGGCGCGATCCGTTCCACCGGTATTCGGAGATTATTGAAGGGTGCGTGCCGGCTCTCCTGATCGTTGTATGTCTGAATGCAACCGGGCATAGGAGCGAGCGAGTTGCGCACTGAAATCATAACCTTCAACAGGCGGAACGCAATAGACTCGCCTTGACGCAAGTCGTACAATCATGGCAGACACAGGAGCGACCTGCTCTGTAGACGCGCCACGGAGGCGCAACAATCGCATCGGCCTCCGCTGCGCCTGTCGTTTGTCTGCACCGGCTGAGGCATCCGATGAACCCGTTACCCCCCGCGCGAGTATTCTCCTACCGCATTGATCAGCATGATCGCATCATCTCCTGCAATGACGACTGGTTCGCTTTCGCGCGCGAGAACGATGGCTCGCACCTGACGCAGGCGACGGTATGTAGCCGGCCGATCTGGAGCTTCATCAGTGACCCGGAAACACGCCATCTCTACCAGTTGATACTCAGCCGGGTGCGCAGCGGCCAGACGATCGCTGTGCGTATGCGCTGTGACTCGCCGACAGCACGGCGCGCCATCAAGCTGCATATGACACCATTGCCTGATGGCGGCGTCGAGTTCAACAGCTGCATAAAGTACGAAGAGGAGCGCACATATGTAGCGTTGCTGGACTCGACCCGTGAGCGTTCGTTCGATGTGGTTTCGATCTGCAGCTGGTGCAAGAAGGTCCAGGTGCCGGGTGAGGGCTGGTTCGAGGTTGAGGAGGCGCTGATGCGGCTTGGCCTGACGAGTGAGACGAACCTGCCGCAACTGGCGAACGTTGTGTGCTACGATTGCTATCGCGATATTATCCACCATATGAACACAGTTGAGGGTCACCAACGTGGCTGATACACGAAGCCTTCTTACCGGTGTTGTTCTGGGTGTTGGTGCAACACTGGCGGCGCGCAATGTTGCACCGCTGCTGGCACCGCTTGGGCGGCCACTGCTCAAGCAGAGCGTCAGGGCGATACTGATAGGGTATGAGCGTGGCCGTGAGACGATGGCTGTACTTGTTGAGACACTGAGCGATATTACTGCAGAGGTGCAGGTGGAATTGAATGCGCAGCGCGATGCATTGAATCCGGTGAGTCGCACGCATGCAGAGTGACAGAGGCTGCGTTATGCTTCCTTCCGGTTATATTGCCCACCAGACCGGCGACCGGCTGCGCCTGCGCGTTCCATCGCGCAAAGGCGACGCTGCCTATTTCGCGCGTGTTGAACAGGCGCTGATGGGCTGCGAGGGCGTCACGTATATCGAGGCGAATCCGCTAACAGCGAGTATCCTGGTTCGTTATGACGGCACAACCGAGGAGTTGTCTCAGGAGGCACTCACTCAGGGGTTGTTCGCCCTCGATCTTGAGCTGCCGCCCGCCAACCCGGTATTGTCGGCGGTCTCCGCGCGTATGGATCAGTTTGATGACATACTGCGGCGCACATCCGGCGGTTCGTTCGACCTGCTTGAAGTGGCCTTTGTCGGCTTGATCGGTGCCAGCATCGTGCAGGCGCTGCGCGGGCAGGTGCTGAGCCCTGCAAGCACACTCTTAACCAATGCGATGAGTATCCTGGCGCTCTATCGCGCGCGGCAGACCGATCGGTAGCCGCCTATGACTGCGACGTTTCAGCCAGTGAGCCGGCCACTGTCCATCTCCAGCGTCGCCGATCTCGAGCCCATGCTGGAAGACGCTTTCGGGGCGGGCGGCACGTTCCGCGATCTGCTCGCCATGCTCGGCGCCCGGCCGTCGTGCCTGATCTCCGGCGCGGTATTGCGCGAGGCGCTCGACGCCACGCAGTTGCGCCAGGCGCTTGACGAGTTTCTCCCCTACCCGCAACTGGTTGAGTCGCTCGACGAGATTCGCGTCTTTCGCAGTGGCGCGCAGCCGGTTATCGAGTTCCATTTTGCGCAGCCGCATATGATCCCGCAGGAGACAGCATTTGGCGTGGTCACGGTGCAGGTGGCGCGCACGCTCTCCTTTCGCATCGAAGAAAATGGCGACGTCACGTTGCAGCCAGGCGACATGCGCGTGCGCTGGTTTGGTGTCACCGAGAATCTGGTGGTGCGCATCCGGCGGATTGAAGGACCGCAGGGTGTACAGGATCTGCTGCAGGTCTCTGCTGGCAATGTGCTGAGCCAGGCGATGCCGCTCACGTCGCTGACCATGCCGACACGACCGGCGCGGAAGGCGATCGTGCCGGCTGCAGTGCCGGTGCCGCCCCCGGCGACGATCGCCGTCACTGTCCACCGTCTTCCGGGGCGCATACGCCTGAGGGTTGCGGGGTTGTACCGAAACCTGGCGCAGAAAACGCGAATCGAGCGTCATCTTGCACGCCAGCGCGGCGTTCACGCCGTCTCGGCGAACATCCTCACCGGGACGGTGCTGGTACAGTGCGATGCAACGATCTCTGCCGGCGATCTGGAGCTGCGCGTCAGCGCAATTGTCGCGGGCGTGGAAGACTCCGCATCGGAATGGGTCGAGTCGCGTCCCTGGCACCTTCTCGATGTTGCCGAAGTAGCGCGCTTGCAAGGCAGTTCAACCACCGACGGACTCGATCCTGCCGTTGCCAGACAACGACTGGAGGAACTTGGCGCCAATGCGTTACCCGACGTGCGTCGCCGCTCCCGCGTCGGTATGTTGCTTGAACAGTTCAGCAGCCTGCCCGTCGTATTGCTGGGAGCGTCGGCGCTACTTTCCATTGCGACTGGCGGTCTTGCTGACGGCGCCGTCATTCTCAGTGTCGTGCTGATCAATGCCGGCATCGGCTACTTTACCGAGAACTGGGCTGAAACGACCATTTCCAGCCTGAGTCGCGGTGCCAGGCCCGTCGCGCGCGTGGTGCGTGCCGGTGTTGAACATGATCTGCCGGGTGAGGAACTTGTGCCGGGCGATCTGATTGTGCTCAAACGCGGTATGCCGGTTCCGGCTGATGCACGGCTGGTAGCGACCGATGATCTGACGGTTGATGAATCGGCGCTGACGGGCGAGAGCGTTCCGGTTGCGAAGCATGCCGGTGTCCTGGTCGAGCGCGATGTGCCGCTGGGTAGCCGTACAAACATGATCTACCGTGGCGCGATCGTGACCGGCGGCGGCGGGCGCGCGCTGGTGGTCGCCACTGGCCTGGCCACCGAGGTCGGCCAGATTCAGCGCATGCTCGCCGAGACGGAACAGCCCGAAACGCCGCTGCAACGCCAGCTTCGTCTCCTGGGCAGCCAGCTCGCGCTTGTCTCGCTCGCGATCTGTGGTGGTGTTTTCGTGATTGGCGTGCTGCGCGGCCAGGGTCTGCTCCTGATGCTGAAAACCGCCGTGTCGCTGGCGGTTGCGGCCATCCCTGAAGGACTGCCGACGGTCGCCACAACCACGCTGGCACTTGGCGTTCGCCGGCTTGAACGGCGCAATATTCTTGTACGCCGGCTGGTAGCCGTCGAGACGCTTGGCGCCATCCAGGATGTGTGCCTCGACAAAACCGGGACGATCACGTTGAATCAGATGCGGCTGGTGTCCGTCTTTGCCAGCATGCGCCTCTATCTGCACAAAGAGGGCGCCTTCCGCTGTGATGACGAAGCGCCGTGCACCCTGCAGGCCGATGATGACCTGTTGCGCCTGTTGCGCCTGTCCTTCCTGTGTAGTGAGGTGCGAATCGTCAGTACCGATGCCGGTCTGACGACCCGGGGAACACCGACCGAAACCGCGCTGGCCGACGCTGCGCTCGATGCCGGTATCGACGTCGTTGATCTGCGCCAGCGTTTTCCGTTGCTGCGTGCGCAACCTCGCAGCGAACAGCGCGGCTACATGGTCACCTGGCATGATGATGGCGGCGCCGGGTTACTGGCGATCAAAGGCGCGCCGGACCAGGTGCTGGGCCTGTGCAGCCTCCAGTCGCGCCAGGGTGTGGTGATTCCGCTCACCGACGATGATCGCGCCCGGATCGTGACTGAGAATGAGCGTATGGCCGGCCAGGCTTTGCGCGTACTGGGTGTGGCCTACGGATATGGCAATGACGTCCCGGAGGAGCAGCGCAACCTGATCTGGGTCGGCCTGGCCGGCATTGCCGACCCGCCGCGCGCCGGTATGCAGCACCTGATGGAGCGTTTCCGCGCAGCGGGCCTGCACCCGATCATGGTGACCGGCGACCAGAGTGCGACGGCGCATGCGGTGGCACGCCAGATCGGGCTCCGACGCGATGGTCACCTGGAGGGTCTGGACGCCGCGCAACTTGAACACGTGCCACCCGATGTGCTCCGCTCGCTGGCGCAACGCCTCGATATTTTCTCGCGCGTCAGCCCGGCGCACAAATTGCGTATCGTCCAGGCATTACAACGCGCCGGGCGAGTCGTCGCCATGACCGGCGACGGGATCAACGACGGTCCGGCATTGCGCGCCGCTGATATCGGCATCGCCATGGGGCAGGATGGCAGCCAGCTTGCGCAGGAAGTCGCCGATATCGTCGTGCGTGATGACAATCTGCAGATGATCATTATCGCCGTCGAGCAGGGGCGCGCAATCTACGATGACATCAAGAAGGCGCTGCATTTCATTCTCGCAAGCAATGCAAGTGAAATCGGCGTGATGTTGCTGGCGACAACCGCCGGCCTGGGTGAACCGTTCAACCCGATCCAGTTGTTGTGGATCAACCTGGTGACAGATATTTTCCCTGAACTGGCGCTCGGGGTCGAGCTCCCCGAAACTGACGTGATGGCACGCCCGCCGCGCAACCCGCAGGCGCCGATGTTTTCGCGTGCAGATGTGAGGCGCATCGGGCTGGAAGGCGCCACATTGATTGCCAGCACGTTCACGGCCTATGGGGCTGGTCTGGCACGTTACGGGATCGGTCCGCGCGCCAGTACGATCGCGTTCACATCGTTAACGGCGGCGCAGTTACTCTATGCCATCAGTTGTCGCTCTGAACAGCACACGATGTTTGAACCTGCAGCGTGCCCGCCGAACCCCTACCTGCCGCTGGCCGTGGGTGGCGGACTGGCGCTGCAGGTCCTGGCGACACTCCTTCCTGGATTGCGGCGCATTCTTGGCGTTGTACCACTAGGCCCGTTCGACTGGGCGCTTGCCGCCGGCACGGCAGTTGCTCCGCTCCTGATCAGCGAAATGACAAAGGAACTTTCACGCCCGAGATCTGCCATGACGCGGAGGTAGACGTGTATGCCAGCCGAGTATATTTTCACATCCGAGTCGGTCAGCGCGGGGCATCCTGATAAGCTCTGCGACCAGATCAGCGACGCGCTCGTCGGTCATTATCTGCGCCAGGATCCTCTCGCGTCGGTGATCGCGGAGTGCGCCGTTTCAACCGGCATTCTGTTCGTTTCCGTGAAGGTCACCGCCGACGCGGTGGTTGACATCCCGAATACGGCGCGTGAGATCATTCTCGATGTCGGGTACGACCAGGGTGCCTTCAATGGGCGCACATGCACGGTGATGACCAGCCTGAGCGAAACGAACGGCGCCTACCCGCGTGTCGACGAGATGGCGCTCGATGATGGTGACCTCGATCGGTTGACCGCGCAAGAGAATGTGACCCTGTTCGGCTTCGCCTGCACCCACACGCCGGAACTGGCGCCGCTGCCGCTCTGGTGCGCGCATCAACTGATGCGCCGGTACGATCACGTGCGCCGGCAGACGCTGCGTTACCTGGCGCCCGATGCAAAGTGCCAGGTCGGCATCGCCTTTGCCGATCACCAGCCGCGGCGGATAGACAGCATCACGCTCATTGCCAGCCAGCACTCCGAATATCCGTCGCTGGCGACGCTGCGTGCCGACCTGGCCGAGCATGTCATTGCTCCGGCATTCGATGGACAGCCTGTTGTGCCTGATGAGCGCACACGCCTGCAGATCAATCCCGAGGGGATGATGCTGGAGGGTGGGCCAGCATTGCATGCCGGGTTGACCGGCCGCAAGAACGGCGTTGATACCTACGGCGGCTTTTCACGTCAGAGCGGCGCGGCGCTCAGCGGCAAGGACCCGACGCGCATCGATCGGGCTGGTGCGTACGCTGCGCGCCACGCAGCAAAACATGTGGTAGCCGCCGGGCTGGCCGATCTGTGCGAAGTCCAGCTCAGCTATTCGATCGGCATCGCCGGCCCCGTCAGCGTTCGGGTCGAGACGTTCGGCACCGGGCGCATTGCCGATGATAAACTCACTGAACGCGTCAGGCAGCACTTCGATTTTCGCCCTGGCGCGATCCTCCGCCGTTTCAACCTGCGACGGCTTGCCGGCATGCACCAGGGCCAGTTCTATCGGCGCCTGGCGGTCTACGGCCACGTGGGCCGCTCCGATCTCGGCCTGCCGTGGGAGGCAATCGGCGATGCCGATACCCTGCGCGCCTAACCTTCCGCCATTTCCGGCGCAAGCGTTTGCGCCGGCGCCCCGGCTGCTTGCGGCGTCGCATAGACCTCGGCGCGCGCCTCGGCGATCAGGTCGCTCCAGCGCTCGCCGGCATCGCTGAAGGCGGCCCTGGTGCGTTCACTGGCTGCGCTGAAGGCAGCCTTTGTCCGGTCGGCGGCAATGATCCCGCCTTTGACCACGAATTTCGTTACCGGGCGCAACGCCGGCACAACCACTGGCGCCGCCGCAATTGCCGCAACCCCAACCACAATGTTTGGAATACCGAAGGTCTTCTCAAAGAGCACTTCTCCAATGGTCTCAAGAATTGCCATAACATCCTCCTTTTGTCACGAACAGGACCACGTGTCTCTCCGAAAAATGATACGCCGCCTGTCATTGCGCGGAGCGTGAGCAACGAAGCAATCTCGACGTTTGATAAGGAGATTGCTTCGCTTCGCTCGCAATGACATCCAGACCATCCGTTCTTCGGATGGGCACTGAGCACCAGCGCAGCTCGCGAGCCTTCCTCCGTGGGAGGGTCACGCCGTTGCAGGCGAGAACAACGCAGGATCGGCGCCACCGCGTCATTCATGACGACGAGTGTCGCTCCAGTGTGGCGCGCAGCCTTGCCTACGATCTGAATCCTGTGACTCCCTAGCATAGCATATGGCGTCCGCACATACAGGAACGATTTCGCCACAACAAACGAAGAAGTCGCTATCACTCGGGGGAAACGTGATACAATGCCCGACGATGTCGGGTGCAGAGCGCCTGGTTTGAATGCCTGTCCCCTGATCCTGGTGAGCTGATGCGTACCTATCGCCTGATCCTGAGCGGCCTGGGAAACGTTGGCCGAAGTTTTCTCACCATCATGCAATCGCAGGAGTCGCTACTTGCCGAGCAGTATGGCGTCGCATTGCGCGTCGTGGCTGCGGTAGACTCGGGCGGTGCGGCGATTGATGCTCTGGGGCTTGATCCGGGCGCCATTCTGGCGCTCAAGCAGGAGCGGCAGAGTGTCGCGGCGATGCCTGGCTGTGGTCAGGCCGGCATGGGCCCGGTCGAACTGGCGGCGCATATCGAGGCCGATATTCTGCTGGAAGCGACGCCGGTCAACCTGGTGAACGGCCAGCCAGGGCTTGACACTGCACGTACCGCGCTGCGGCGCGGTATGCATGTCGTGCTGGCCAACAAGGGGCCGCTGGCGCTGGCTTATGCCGAACTGGCTGGCCTGAGCGACATGGGTGCTGCGAGTGCCGATCGCGGCAATCCGCGCGACTGGCCGGCGCTGCGTTTTAGCGCCTGCGTCGGCGGTTCGTTGCCGACGATCGCGATTGGCCGGCGCGACCTGGCTGGCGCGCGCATCCAGCGGGTCGAGGCGGTGCTCAACGGGACCACCCAGGGCATACTCCGCGCAATGGAGCAAGGAACCTCGTATGCTGACGCGCTGGCCGAGATGCAGCGCCGCGGCCTGGCTGAAACCGATCCGTCGCTCGACGTGGAAGGATGGGACTCTGCCAACAAGTTGACGATCGTCGCCAACGCCGTACTGCGGCGCCCGACGACACTGGCTGATGTTGCCGTTACCGGGATCACTGCGTTGACGGCGGACGATTTACGCGCGGCAATGGCACGTGGCGAACGTATCGTGTTGCTCTGCCTGGCGGAACGGCTCGGCGACGATATTCGCCTCAGTGTTCGCCCGACACCGCTACCGCTCGATCACCCGCTGGCGCGCATGCGCGCCGATGAGATGGGGGTCGTGTACTTTACCGACATCTCCGGCATACAAACAGCAACGACACGTGAGACCGATCCGGTGCCGACAGCGGCGGCGATGTTGCGTGATGTGCTTGACATTGCGATGCGCTGAGGCGCGTGAATGGCGTATGGGCCGCTTCTCGTGTGGGTGGCCTGCAAGCCACCCCTACCGACCAGCATGATGCACATGCTCCCGCTGGAATCGATCGTCGTCGCGCGCGATCGCATGACGTCCTACATTCGCCACACGCCAGTGGCGCCGCCGCCTGCGTTGCGCGGCGACCTCCATCCGGCGTTGCGCCTGAAACTGGAGAACATGCAGGTCGCCGGTTCTTTCAAAGCGCGTGGCGTATTCAACCACCTGCTGCAACTTGATGCAGCGCATCGGTCGCGTGGCGTGATCGCGGCGTCTGGCGGCAATCATGGCCTGGCGCTGGCGTATGGAGCCTGGCGACTTGGCATTCCCGCAACGGTCTACCTGCCGGCGCACGCCGCCGCCGATCGCGAACGGCGTATCGCTGCGTGGGGCGCGCACGTGATCCGCTATGGTGAGGCGTGGGACGATGCGCATACACGCGCGCTGGAACATGCGGCAGCGGAAGACCTGTACTACGTCCATCCCTTCGATGACATGCGCACCCTGGAAGGGCAGGGAACGCTCGGCATAGAATTACTGGCCGATGTGCCGGAGATTGACCTGGCGTTGATCGCCGTCGGCGGCGGCGGACTCATTGGTGGGGTGGCCGCAGCGCTCAAACAGGCCCGTCCCGGCGTACGCATTGTTGGTGTCGAACCGGTCGGAGCCCCGTCGCTGACCGTCAGCCTGCAGGCCGGGCGGCTGGTGGAGTTGCCGGCAGTGCACAGTATCGCCGATACACTCTCGCCGCGCGCGATCAGCGAACGAACGCTCGCGCTGGCGCAACGTTACGTGGACGAAGTAGTGCTCGTCACCGACGGGCAGATGGTCGAGGCGATGCGCTGGTTGTGGACCGAGTGCAACCAGCTGGTCGAGCCGGCGGGCGCGGCAGTGATCGCTGCCATCCAGGGTGGTGGCGTCGATCTGGGGCGCAGCGTCGCGCCAGTTGCCGTGATCTGCGGTGGCAATGCCGCGGCAGAGGCGGTGTTTTCCTCATACACGCAGGCGTGATGCGATTGTAAAGTTGCGAGCTTGCCTGCCTGGTCCGGTAGGGTATGCTGGTCGTGGAACGACTGCACGAAGGAGGACCGCGCATGCTCTACCGCCTCATCGTGGCGCTTGGTATGGTGATGCTTCTCGTGAGCAGCCTGCCGATTGCACGTGCCCAGAATGCGGACTTCACCATCTACCTGCCGCTGGTGACACGCCCGCCAGCAGGCGGCACGACCTATCACACCGGCGAGGGCACATACTACAATGCCGACGGTAGCGGCAACTGTATGTTCGACCCATCGCCGAACGATCTGATGGTAGCCGCCATGAATCAGGTTGACTACGCGAATGCCGCACTCTGTGGCGCATTCATTGAGATTACCGGGCCGAAGGGAACCGTGACCGTTCGCATTGTGGACCGGTGCCCCGAGTGCCCGGCTGGTGATGTCGATATGAGTCCGCAGGCGTTCGCGAAGATTGCCGATCTTGTCGCCGGCCGGGTGCCAATTCGCTGGCGGGTAGTGAGCCCTGCGCTCCCTGGCCCGATCGTGTATCGCTTCAAGGAAGGCAGCAATCAGTGGTGGACGGCCGTGCAGGTACGCAATCACCGCAACCCGATTGCGAAGTTTGAGTACCGCCGCTCGAATGGTCAGTGGCAGACGGTCAGCCGTACAGAGTACAATTACTTCGTTGCAACCAGCGGCATGGGCGCTGGGCCGTACACCTTTCGTGTCACTGATGTATATGGGAATACGCTGACCGACAGCGGTATACCATTTCTGGAAGGCGGTTCGATCAGCGGTGCGGCGCAGTTTCCTCCCGCGCCGTAGCAGGAACATCGGCATGATCGAACAGCAGCGATAGCCCGGCGCGACTCCCCCGGGGCTCAGGTCCACCCCGGTTGAGGATCCTTCAGTACAGCGTATCGGATCTTCCCTGCATGGCAGAGAGTGTGGCGCTATGATGAGGCCAGGGCGGAAGCGGCTCCGCCCTGCAACGCTGCGGCAGTCGCAACGGCGCGCCTCGCCCGGCACTCATCGCACACGTCACGACCGGGGGTGGAGGCCGCTCCGCCCCCGGTTGCCTTTTGTGCCCGTCCTGCTGGCGTCGGCGCTGGCTATCGAAAGCATTGCAAGGAGGCTGTGATGCCAACCGTCGCACCTGAGCACAGAGCCATGCCAATCGAGCGTGGAGTGGCACCTGTGTGGGTGGATATTGATCGCGCGCTTGACGAATTGCATGCCCGAAAGGATAGCTGGGTCCAGGTCAGTGTCGAAGATCGCATTACGATTCTGGCCGAACTCCGTCGCGGCGTCGCGGAAATCGAAGAACGCTGGGTCGCTGTGAGCCTGGAGGCCAAGGGACTGGCGCCCGGTGGCTACGGTGAAGGTGAGGAGCGCGCCTACTTTGCGATCCTGACGCGTGCATTGCGCCTGCTGCAACAGGCGTTGCGCGATATTCGCGATCCTGGCCGTCCGCGGATTCCCGGCGGCCTGACCGTCCGCCCGAATGGGCAGGTGGTGGCGCGGGTGTTGCCCGCCAGCCTGTACGATCGGGTGGTGTTTCCTGGAATGACCGGCGAGGTCTGGATTGAACCGGGATTGAGCATCGACGACGTGGTTCAGCAACAGGCGGCCATCTACCATGCGCCGATGCAAAGCGGGCGCGTGGCGCTGGTGCTGAACAGCAGCAACTTCGGATTTCTACCGGTTACCGATGTGCTGTATAAGCTTTTCGTCGCGAACGAGGTTGTGGCACTGAAACTGCATCCGATGCTCGCCTATCTCGGCCCGTTGTTCGAAGAGGCGCTACGCGCACTGATCGGGCGCGGCTTTCTACGTGTCATCTATGGCGATGCCGATATAGCCGGCTATCTGTGCAGCCATCCGCTGGTTGGCACGATTCATCTTACCGGATCGGATACCACGTTCGACACGATCATGTTTGGCGCTGGCGCGGAAGGCGCATGGCGGAAGGCGCATCATGTGCCGTTGATCGACAAGCCGGTGACCGCCGAGCCTGGGAACATCACGCCGGTGGTGATCGTGCCGGGGCAGTGGAGCGATGCAGATCTCCAGCGCCAGGCGACGTTGCTGGCGAGCGCATTCATTCAGAATGCATCGTATCTCTGCGCAACACCGCGCCTGATTGTGCAGCACCGTGGCTGGCGCCAGCGTGATGCCTTCATGGCGGCGTTCGAGCAGGTGCTGGCGCGGATACCGACACGCCGGGCCTATGTTCCTGATGCGCGTCGCAAGCTCGATGCATTGCTCAATACCCATCCGCGCGCACGCCGCATCGGTAGACCAGGGGCCGATCAGTTGCCATGGACCGTCATCCCGGATCTGGATCCAGCAGTGCTTGGTGAGCAGTGTTTCGGGCGCGAGTCGCTCTGCCCGGCAATTGGTGAGACGACGCTCGATGCACCGGATGTGGCCTCCTTTATCGCGCGGGCCGTCGAGTTTCTCAACCAGCGCGTCTGGGGTACACTGGTGGCAACGATCGTCGTCCATCCACGAACGTTGCGCGATCACCATGTGCGCGCCGCGTTTGATCAGGCGGTGAGCGACCTGTGTTATGGCACGCTGACGATCAACTCCCTTGCCCAGCACGCCGTGCTGGCAGGGTTGATGCCCTGGGGCGCGTTCCCCGGCGCTGACGTGGCTGATATTCAATCCGGTACCGGCAAAATGTCCAATCCGCTCATGCTGCCGCATCCGCAGAAGTCCATCCTGCGCGGGCCATTCCGGCCCCTGACTGCGCCGTTCCTGGTTGATGCTCATCACGTGGTCGAGACATCCCGCGCGCTGGTGCAACTCGAACAGGCGCCATCGCTCTGGCGGTTGTTACGGCTGATGTGGCCCGCGTTACGTGGTTGAGGCAATCACCGGGCCGGGCCATGGGCGACAGGCGGCGAGCAGACAACTCGCCGCCTGTTGCTTTGTATTGCGGTGGCGCATCATCGTGTGTACGCCGTGGCCGGGGATGCATGCCGTTTGTGTTCATATGACACCCTGCATTCCGTCTTTGTGGCTCGGCGCCATACTTGACATTCCGCAGAATTTCGGTATAATCATTTTCGTGATTTAGGAAAGACGAAATTATCTTTTTGGCTGTCAGGAAAGGAGTGCAATGTGACCAGGCGCAGCATGCTATCCAGCGCTCTGACATGGGTTGTGGTCCTGGTGCTCGTTGGGTGCGCGCAGCCGGCAACGAACGCCAACGACGATCTTGCGCGACGCCAGATCCGTGTGGTGGCGACAACCGGCATGGTTGGTGATCTCGTACAGCGGATTGGTGGCGAGCGAGTGAGCCTTGCCACCCTCATGGGGCCGGGGGTTGATCCGCACCTGTACAAAGCGAGCGCCGGTGATGCAAACCGGTTGCAGGAGGCGGACGTCATCTTTTATAACGGGTTAAAT
Organism: Chloroflexota bacterium; assembly: GCA_013388755.1. Lineage (GTDB taxonomy): Bacteria > Chloroflexota > Chloroflexia > Chloroflexales > Roseiflexaceae > JACAEQ01. The sequence continues at coordinate 142,240 of JACAEQ010000070.1, read as the reverse complement.
CTGGAAGCCGCGATGGGTGAGGTCCTTGAGCGTATGCAAGGTCGGGTAAAGGCGGTGGCAGTCACTGCCGGTATCGATCGGGCAGAGCTTCTGGTGTCCGATCGGTATGAGAATCAATATGATCCCCATGTCTGGTTTGATGTGACGTTATGGCGCCAGGCAGCAGAGCGGGTCCGTGATACGCTGGTCGAACTTGATCCGGCAAGCGCGGCAGCCTACCGCGCCAATGCCGACGCCTACCTGCGCGAACTTGATGATCTGCATGCCTACGTGCTGGCGCAGGCGACCTCGATGCCTGCGGAGCGGCGTGTGCTGATTACTGCGCACGATGCGTTTCGTTATTTTGGTCGCGCCTATGGGTTCGAGGTGCGTGGCCTGCAAGGCATCAGCACGGCGACTGAGGCGGGCGCGGCAGATGTGCAACAGCTGGCCGGCTTTATCGCCGAGCGCAGAATTCCGGCTATCTTTATTGAGTCATCCGTACCGCAGCGCAACGTTGAGGCCGTCCAGGCGGCTGTACGGTCGCGCGGCTTCGAGGTGCGTATCGGCGGGCAACTCTTCTCGGACGCGATGGGCGACCCTGGCACGCTCCAGGGGACGTATGTGGGAATGGTTCGACATAATATCGACACGATCGTCGAAGCGCTCAGCAATGCTGAACGTTGAATGTGGTACGTCGGACATACAAGGATCGCATCGATGAATACGATACAACCAGCTGTTCAGGTGACCGATCTGACGGTTGCATACCGCGAGAAGCCGGTGTTATGGGATATCGATTTGAATGTGCCTGCCGGTGTTCTGATGGGAGTGGTCGGACCGAATGGCGCCGGAAAGACGACACTGATCAGGGCGATTCTGGGCCTGGTGCGTGTTTCGGCAGGCCAGGCGCTTATCTACGGCAGGCCGTATGCCGAGCAACGCCGGCTGGTGGCATATGTGCCACAGCGGAACAGTGTGGACTGGGATTTTCCGACCAGTGTGCTCGATGTGGTCATGATGGGCCGATATGGCGCACTGGGCTGGTTTCGGCGGCCAGGGCGTCGCGAGCGCGAACAGGCCCTGATGGCACTCGAACGCGTCGGCATGCATGAGTTTGCCCGGCGCCAGATCAGCCAGCTTTCGGGTGGCCAGCAGCAACGTGTGTTTCTCGCACGCGCACTGGTGCAGGACGCTCATGTGTACTTTATGGACGAACCGTTTCAGGGCGTGGATGCGACAACCGAACGCGCAATCGTCGGCCTGTTGCAGGAATTGCGCAGCGCCGGCAAAACGGTCGTTGTGGTTCATCACGACCTGCAAACGGTGCCGGAGTATTTCGACTACGTGACGCTTCTGAATGTACGGGTGGTGGCCAGCGGCCCGGTTGCGGAGGTGTTCACCGAATCGGCATTGCGCGCCACCTATGGCGGGCAGATTGCGTTCCTGAACGGGCGCGAGATTCCTGGTCGCCTTCAGGATGCACAGATGGGCATGGCGGCGTCCACCTGAGTGCGTCGTCTATCAGAGAAGGTGTGATACGCCTGTAGACGGGCGTCTCACGGAGGGCCATGTATGCTTATGGATCTGTCTGACGTTCTGCAGGCTCTCTTCGGCGACTATACACTGCGCACCGTTGCGCTCGGTTCGGCGTTGCTGGGGATCGTCAGCGGAGCGCTGGGCGCGTTTGCCGTGCTGCGACGCCAGAGTATGCTTGGCGATGCGATGTCGCACGCGGCGCTTCCCGGTGTGGTGCTGGCCTTTATCGTGACCGGCAGCAAGGACCCGCTGGCGCTGATGATCGGCGCGGCGCTGGCGGGCTTGCTCGGTGCACTCCTCGTCACGGCTGTCGTCCGTACGACGCGTATCAAGAGCGATAGCGCCCTTGGCCTGGCGCTGGCGGTGTTCTTCGGCCTCGGCCTGGTGCTGCTGACGTATGTGCAGAAACTGCCGGATGCAGCGCAGGCTGGACTTGACAGGTACCTGTTCGGCCAGGCGGCGACGTTGCTCGAACGCGATGTTGTGGCGATGGCGGCGCTTGGCATGCCGGCGCTGCTCCTGCTGGCGTTGTTCTGGAAGGAACTCAAACTCCTGACCTTCGACCCGGGTTTCGCAACCAGTCTGGGGGTGCCGGTCCACCTGCTGGACGTGCTGCTGACATCACTGCTGGTGGTTGCGATCGTCATCGGGTTGCAGACGGTCGGCGTGGTTTTGATGAGCGCGCTGATCGTCGCGCCGGCCGTTGCGGCACGCCAGTGGACCGACCGGCTGGGTGTGATGGTGCTGCTGTCCGGTGCATTTGGTGCGCTGGCCGGCGTTGCAGGCGCTTTGATCAGCAGCACTGCCGCGCGCCTGCCGACCGGGCCGATCATTGTGATCTGCATCAGCGCCATCGTCATTGTGTCGCTGTTGCTGGCGCCGCGCCGCGGCCTGGTGTGGGGCTGGCTCAATGCCGGCGGCGTTGCCGCAGCATGATTGTTCCTGGTGCGGCCTGCCGCGCAGGCCTGTGAATGACTGGAGTGACGCGGTCACGCGCGCAATCGGCCAGCCGGGCGAAAGCCAATGCCCGTCCGCCGGCGGGACGGCGTTCTTTGCCACGTTGCGACCGCCTTCCCGCCGCCGGATGATGGACTCTGGAGGGCGTGCCGCCCGCCAGGCCACCCTGCTGGTACGCCACCGCGTACGTTGTGTGAATGACGCGAGTCATACGGGTTTCTTGCCTCTTCGGCAGGCTCTACAGCAGCGGAAACCGTGCCACCGCACGGCTCGTGTGAATCATGTGCCTATGACACCACCGATCGAAATCATGCTGATTGCCGTTGTCACCGCAGTTGCCTGCACGCTACCGGGTGTGTTCCTGGTGCTGCGCGGCATGGCGTTGATAAGCGACGCGATCACCCATGCGGTGTTGCTCGGGATCGTTCTGGCCTTTTTTGTCGTGCAGGATACCGGCTCGCCATTTCTCGTGCTCGCAGCCGCGGCCAGCGGTGTGCTTACCGTCGTCCTGATCGAGTTGCTGCACCGGACGCGCCTGGTGCGCGAGGATGCGGCGATCGGTCTGGTGTTTCCACTCCTGTTCAGCATTGCGGTCATCCTGATTGCGCGCCGGGCGGGTGATACGCACCTCGATGTTGATGCTGTCTTGCTTGGCGAACTGGCGTTCGCGCCATTCGATCGCTTCGCGCCGTCGGGCGTCGATCTCGGGCCACAGGCGCTCTGGTTGATGGGTGGTATCCTGGTATTGACGCTTGTGCTGCTCGCTCTGTTCTACAAGGAACTGAAGCTGGCAACCTTCGATGCCGCGCTGGCGCTGGCACTCGGCTTTGCGCCAGGCGTGGTGCACTACGGTCTGGTAGGCATTGTATCGCTTACGGCTGTTGGCGCCTTCGATACGGTCGGGTCGGTGCTGGTGGTCGCGCTCATGATTGCGCCGCCTGCAGCAGCCTATCTCCTGACCGATCGCCTGTCACGCATGCTTGCGGTGAGCGCCGGCCTTGGCGCGTTTGCGGCTGTCATCGGCTGCCTGGTGGCATTCATCCTCGATGCGTCGATCGCAGGGGCGATGGCAGCGATGGCCGGCCTGGTGTTCGGTCTGGCCTGGCTCTTCGCTCCTGAGCGCGGCCTGCTGGCGCTGGCAGTCCGCCGCGTTCGCCAGCGCCAGGAGTTTGCCCAGGCGATGCTGGCGGTGCATCTCCTGCACCACGAGGCGACGCCACAGGCAGCGGTTGAATGCCAGGCGTCGCATCTCAGCGAGCACCTGCGCTGGGAACCGGCGTTTGTGGCGCGCGTCGTGCGCCGCGCCGAGCAACAGGGTGTGTTGATCAATCGCGGCAATACCCTGGCGCTGACCGATCACGGGCGGCGCCTGGCAATGAAGACGCTCAACGGCGAGCTGGCCTGAGCGATGATGACAATCATGGTATGATTGCTGCATGCCGCGACCATACCGCACCCTCTGGCTGCTGATTGGCGTACTCGCCGCTTCTGTCGCGGCGTGCGGCGGCATTGGAGCGGTCATCATGCGCCGCGAACCGCTGGCGCGCGAGACGGCGCTTATGGAGGCTCGCGCTCGCTGGGATGCATCCGGCTTTGTGGCCTATCGTATGCAACTGTCTGATCGTGGTTGTCGCCTGGAAGTAGATGTGCGCGCGGAGCGGGTCGTCTCGACACGCTATGCGCAACTGCGCGCCTGTGACCAGCAGCCGGTCGCAGTGCGTGACCTGTTCGCCCTGATCGAACGCGATGGCGCAGTGAGACGCGCTTGCGTGTACCGTGGCTGCGCCTGTGATGACGTCCTGAACGTGCGCGCCGAATATCATCCCTCACTCGGCTATCCCCGGTCGCTTGAAATCAGCCTGACCCCGACGCCAAACTGGCGCCATGCCGATTTCTGGCGTGCAGCCTGGCGCTTCCGTAGCCTCGATGTATGCGACGATCTGGCGATCGGCAGCCGCATGTTGACGGTGGTCGACGTCACGCCGATACAGTAGCCGCTTCTTCCCCGCGCGAGTCCATCCTGATCCACCATGCGCGCCCGGGCTGATCTACACTCGTTGCATGGTTACGCAAATAGACGAACATGGTGCCGCGCTCGAACCACACCAGCTACCGGTTGATCGGGTCTTTGCTGCTTATGCTACCGGGCCGTATGGGCTGGCGCCCGACGAGGCGCGGGCGCGCCTGGCGCGTTACGGGCGCAACATCTTACGCGAGCCGCCGCGCACGCCGCTGATCCGCGCGTTCGTCTCCAACTTCACGCACTTGATGGCGCTACTCCTGTGGGTTGGCGGCGTTGTCGCGTTCATTGCGCGGATGCCCGAACTGGGCATTGCAATCTGGCTCGTGAATGTGATCAATGGCCTCTTCAGCTTCTGGCAGGAGTACAAGGCCGAACAGGCGACCGCTGCATTGCGCCGGATGCTGCCGGTATACGCCCGCGTCCGGCGCGCCGGCAGCGAGTGCCGCATCCTTGCTGAGGAACTCGTCCCGGGCGATGTGATGCTGCTTGCCGAGGGGGATCGCATTTCCGCCGATGGGCGGCTCGTGCGCGAGGCCGAGTTGCGCGTCGATCAGTCGGCGCTCAGCGGCGAGGCGCATCCAGTGCGTAAGACAGCCGAGCCGGCAGGAAATAACGGTCTTTCTCGCGCGGAATTGCCGAATCTTGTCTTCGCCGGAACCAGCGTGGCTGCCGGAACAGGCGAGGCGGTTGTTTTCGCCACCGGTATGCGCACCGAGTTTGGCGAAATCGCGCGCCTCACGCAGAGTGTTGGCGATGAGCTCAGCCCGCTGCAAAAAGAGATGGAGCGATTGACACGCGCCGTGTCCGCGATTGCGGTTGGCACCGGGTTGCTCTTTTTTGCGCTGGCAGTTGCCGTTGCCGGGATCGACCTGGCAAATGGCTTTATCTTCGCCATGGGTATGATCGTTGCATTCGTGCCTGAAGGGTTGTTACCGACCGTCACTCTGGCGCTGGCGATGGGAACGCAGCGTATGGCGCGCCGCCATGCGCTGGTGAAACGCCTCTCGGCAGTGGAGACGCTCGGTTGTACGACGGTTATCTGCACTGACAAGACCGGCACGTTGACGCAGAATGAGATGACGGTGCGGGAGATCTGGGTTGCTGGCCGGCAGATCTCGGTGAGCGGCGTCGGCTATGCGCCGGAAGGAGCGTTCAGCGCGCAGGGTGTCCGGCTTGAGCGACCTGCCGACCATCCCGACCTGCGCGAGGTATTGCTGGCCGCTGGTCTCTGTAATGACGCACGTCTGATCCCGCCACGACGGGGCGATAGGCACGATGCGACCGGTGAGGTGCTGCTCAATGCCGGCGAACATGGTGATCGCTGGAGCATCCTGGGCGACCCGACCGAAGCGGCGCTCGTTGTCGTGGCACGCAAAGCCGGTATTGACCTCGACGCCGAGTTGCGCAGGCTGCCCCGGTTGCGCGAGTTGCCGTTCGAGTCGCGGCGTAAACGGATGAGCACGATCCACCGCCTCACAGGGCGGAACCAGGCGCCCGGCGCATCGCGCATGCCTGCCAGGATGCTTGTCTATACCAAGGGCGCGCCAAAAGAAGTGCTGGCACTCTGCACCTCAATCGCCGGCGACGGTATCGTTCACCCCCTTGATGACGCCTGCCGCGAGGCAATTCTGGCAGCTAACGACCAGTATGCTCGCGCCGGACTGCGCGTGCTGGCCGTTGCCCGGCGCACCTTGAACGATGGGCGTGTGCCGCTGGACCCTGACAGCGTCGAATGCGACCTGACCTTTCTTGGCTTGCTGGCGATGATGGACCCGCCGCGACCCGAGGTTGAGGCTGCGGTCGCTACCTGCCACAGTGCAGGAATTCGTATCATTATGATTACTGGCGATTACGGCCTGACCGCCGAGAGCATCGCGCGACGCATTGGCATTATTCGCGACACGCAACCGCGGATCGTGACCGGCGCGGAACTTGACGGCATGAGCGATACTGCGCTGCATGACGCGCTGGCGAATGAGGTCATCTTTGCGCGCGTTGCGCCGGAACACAAACTGCGCGTGGTCAGTGCGCTGCGCGCCCAGGGACATGTGGTCGCCGTCACTGGCGATGGTGTCAACGACGCGCCGGCGCTGAAACAGGCCGACATTGGCGTGGCAATGGGTCTGGTCGGCACAGATGTCGCCCGCGAGGCAGCCGACATGATCCTGACCGACGACAATTTCGCTTCAATCGTCAACGCGGTTGAAGAAGGACGCGCGGTGTATGCCAACATCAAAAAATTCGCGACCTATATTTTCACCAGCAATACTCCCGAGGCTGTGCCGTTCGTCTTGTTCGCGTTCAGTGGCGGGCGCATCCCGATTGCATTGAACGTCATGCATATCCTGTCGGTCGATCTGGGTACTGACATTGTACCGGCGCTTGCACTCGGCGCTGAGCTGCCCGAGCCGGGGGTCATGGAACGCCCGCCGCGCAGTCTGCGCGAGCATGTCGTTACCGGCGCGATGTTGCGTCGCGCCTATCTGTGGCTTGGCCCGGTGCAGAGCCTGGCAGCGATGGGGGCGTTCTATTACCAGTACTGGACGCACGGATACTGGGGGCAATGGCTCGATCTGCCGGCAAGCGGCCCGCTCTACCGTTCGGCGACGGCCATGGCGCTTGCGGCAGTGGTGATCACGCAGATTGGCAACCTGTTTGCGCAGCGCAGTGAGCGGCTCTCAGTTCTGCGCCTGCCGCTGTTCGCCAACCGGCTGATCTGGATCGGCATCGCCACCGAACTGCTCCTGATCGCCGCGATTGTGTACGTACCCTTCTTGCAGGATGTGATCGGCACAGCGGCGTTCGCGCCGGGGAACTGGTTGTTCCTGGCAGCCTGGGCGCCCGCGTTGCTGCTGGTTGATGAAGCGCGCAAGGCGCTGGTGCGCCATCGTAACGGCGCCTGAGGGGTGGGGCGCCGGGGAGGTGCGGGATGCGTATCATCGTGATCGGCTGCGGCCGGATGGGCGCCGGTCTGGCGCATACGCTGTCACGCCGCGGCCATGAGGTGACTGTTGTCGACCGTGATCCAGCGGCCCTTGCAGCACTCGGCGCCAGTTTCGCCGGTCGCATCGTCGTGGGTTACGGATTCGACCGCGACGTCCTGTTGCAAGCCGGCGTCGGGCATGCCGATGGGCTGGCGGCGGTCACGTCGAGCGATGAGGCGAATGTGGTCACGGCACGTGTGGCGCGCCAGTTCTTCCGCGTGCCGCGTGTGGTCGCCCGGCTCTACGATCCGCGCAAAGCCGAGATCTACCGCCGGCTGGGATTGCAAACGATCTCGACAACCGAGTGGGGGGTCAACCGGATTGCCGAGTTGATCAGCTATTCATGGCTCGATCCGATCGTGAGCCTGGGATCGTCGGTTGACATTGTTGATGTCGAGTTGCCGCCGGCGCTTGCCGGGCGTACCGTCGCCAGCCTGACGGTGCCGGGCGAAGTGCACCTGGTTGCCGTGAGTCGTGGTGGCAGTTGCTTTCTGCCGACCCAGGGAACGATATTGCAGGCGGGTGACCTGGTGCATATTGCCGTGCTGACAACCTCGACGGAGCAGTTGAAGGCGTTACTGGGGGTATGACCGATGAATGTACTGATCGTCGGCGGCGGCAAGGTTGGTTCATACCTTGCCATGCTTCTCCTGGCCGGAGGGCACCTGGTGCGCGTGATCGAACCGCGCGCGGCTCCGCGCGAGCAGATGGCGCATTCGCTCCCGCCGGAGAGCATGGTTGCCGGGAGCGGTAGCGACCCGGCAGTGCTGGAGGCCTGCGGCATACGCCAGGCTGATGTTGTTGCGGCGGTCACGGGCGATGACGAGACCAATCTGGTGGTTACCAGCCTGGCGCGTTTTGAGTTTGGTGTGCCACGCACGATCGCGCGCGTCAACAACCCGAAGAATGCCTGGATGTTCACGACTGAGATGGGGGTTGATGTCGCATTGAGTGAGGCCGACCTGATGGCGCATCTTATTCTTGAAGAGATGTCACTGGGCGACATGATGACGCTGCTGAAGTTGCGCCGTGGTCAATACTCTCTGGTGGAAGAGAAAATACCGGCCGACTCGCCAGCGGTCGGGCGCCCGCTGGCCGACCTGAATCTGCCGCAAGACTGCGTACTGGTAGCGATCATTCGCAGCGGCCATCTTATTCTGCCGCATGGTGACAGCGTGCTACAACCGGGTGACGAGGCGCTGGCGTTGATTGCCACCCATCAGTTGCAACGGCTTGCCGCGGTGCTTGGAAACAGGGTGTAACTGCAGGGGCTGCACGCGCCCGCCGGTGATTGCAGGAGGTCGCCCACCGGCGTGTGGCCGGCCACAACCCGGCATCATCGCGGCAGTGTCTCATCAACAGGCGGTCGGGCTCCGTCGCGTTGCGCCACCCACGCGCCGATCAGGTTCGCGTAGCGTGCCGCGGCGAGCGCATCACCATCAGCCAGGTAGCGTGCCAGGAACGCGCCGTTGAATGCGTCACCGGCGCCGGTGGTATCAACCGGCGTGCCGATCGCCCGGCCCGGAACGTGCAGGTCAACACCGGTCGCCGCGATATAGCAGCCGTCACGGTCGAGTTTGAGCGCCACCAGCACGCCCGGGAAACGCTCGCGTAGCGCGGCAGCCATGGCCCGCGGCTCGCGTTCTCCGGTAAGCGCCTCGCCCTCGTCACGGTTCGGGAAGAGAATATCTACCGGCAGATCGGCGGTGATACGATCGAAACGGTCATGGCCCATTTCACGGATGACCTGATAGGAAGCCGGGTCGAACGACACCGTTGCACCACGCTCACTGGCGATCCGGGCGGCGCGCAGCGCGGCGGCGCGTGGCGGATCAGTGAACAGCGACCAGCCAGTGATATGAACGTGGCCGCAGGTGCGGAGTGCCGCTTCGGGAAGCGCCTCGGGCCAGAGTTGATGATCCGCACCCATATTGGTCACCATGCTGCGTTGCCCGGCACGGTCGATCAACGCCAGGATGACACCGGTATCGCGCCGGTCGGTGCGAACGACGTGCAACTCGACACCCTCGCGTTGCAGATCGGCAACGATCAGGTCACCAAACACATCGTAGCCGACAGCGCCGACGAATGCGGCCGGCGCGCCGCAGCGCGCGATCCACGCAGCGACGTTGGCCGCCGAACCGCCGGGTGCCAGTTTGATGCTGCCGGTGGTATCGCCGCCGGGTAGAAGCAACCCGTCGGGCTTGACCAGTACGTCCCATACCAGGTCGCCAACCGCAATGATCGTCTTCATCATGGCACCTGCACCGGATCAATGGCCGCACCCATGGGCGCAGCGCTACCGTCGGAGACCCGGCGAACGTCGGCGGGCAGGCGCGCGGTGAAGGTTGATCCCTGACCCGCCACACTGGCAACGATGACATCGCCGCCCATCAGGCGGCAGAAATGCCGGCTGATCGCCAGTCCCAGGCCGCTGCCGCCATATTTCCTGCGCGCGGAACCATCCACCTGTGAGAACTCTTTGAACAACAGTGACAGATGTTCAGGCGCGATACCGATGCCTGTATCGCTCACCGCGAATACAACATACTGCGCATCGCATGCCGGCAGTGCACGATCACTGGCCGGTTCGCTCCAGACGCGCAGGTTGATGGCGCCAGACTCGGTGAATTTGGCGGCATTGCTCATGAGGTTGAGCAGCACCTGGCGCAGTTTGAGCCTGTCGCCGAACATCAGATCATCATCAAAAGCGCACTCGATGGTCAGCGTATTGTGGTTGTGCTCGATCAGCGGCCGTACCGCTGTGACCACATCATGCACCAGTGCCTCGATCGAGAAGAGCTCGTTCTGCAGTTGCATCTTATTCGCGCCGATCTGGGAGAGGTCAAGGATATTGTTGATCAGGGCAAGCAGATGGTGCCCGGATGATCTGATTGCCCTGAGCTCCTCGGCGTAGATTGCCTGGCCACGGCGATCCTGATCGAACTTGATCAAGTCCGTGTAGCCGATGATGGCACTCAGCGGTGTGCGGAGCTCGTGACTCATGTTTGCAATGAACGCGCTCTTGGCGCGGTTGGCGCTTTCGGCCTCTTCTTTTGCAAGCAGCAGGGTCTGCTGCAGAGCAATGAGTTCTTCATTACGCTGGCGCAGCGCCTCCTCGGTTTGCTTGAGCGCCGTAATATCGTGCCATACAATCAGCCGCCCCAGAACGCGACCATTGCGATCATACAGCGGTGAGACGTTCACATTCAACACATACGGCTTCCCATCAATCTCGATGGCGATCTCTTCGCCAGGCTGAACGATGCCGCGGTAACGATCGAGGAGTTGTGGCCAGCGCTCGAGTACCTGGCGGATCGGCTTCCCGATCATATCAGCCGCGCTGGAACCGAGCAGACGCTGGCTCGCCCGGTTGGTATCAATGATACGGCCCTGATCGTCGAGAACGATCACACCTTCGTTCATACTCTCGAGAACCACATCGCGGGCGACCGGTACGACATCCAGGAACCGGAGACGCAGTCCCCCGAATGCAATCGCAGCAGCGGTGAATGTGAAACCAAATGGCGACAGGTCCAGCCCGGGCCATGGGGTCAGCTTGAGCACATAGAGGCCATTGCCAAGCCAGGGCGCGGCAGCGCCTGCGACAAAGACCGCCACCTGGCGCAGATACAGGCGTGGCGCGCCAAAAAAGCGACGCAAGAGGAGGAATGCGCCGAATGCCAGGCAGAGATGCGAGTAGATATTGCAGATCCAGAAGGCAGGGCCATGGCTGAAGTTGAGGATCGCGAAGCTCCCGACAGTGCCGAGCCGGATCTGCGGCCAGATCAGACCGTGATAGTCGTTCGTCCAGACGGCAATCTGCGTCAACACCGGAATGGCGAGCAGCAGGGCCAGCGCGCGCCGGGTGAGCCGGTGATGAAGGTTGGCATACTCCAGCGCGAAGAGTATCCAGGCGACCGGTAGCGTCATGATGCCCAGATATTGCAGGCGCGCCCAGAAGATGGCTGCGGCTGCTGGCGTGGCGGCGATTTCGAGCGCATATGCGAATGACCATTCTGCAGCGGCAATGCTGAGTATCATCAGCGGCGCGGCGCCAGGCACGGTTCGCCGCCGCCAGACGGTCAACGCGATGACGATTGCCAGCAGCGCGCTGGTCAATAGCGGTAACGTATATGGCAGTGCAAGCTGCCATTCGCGCAAGGAATCAACCATTGTGCTCGACTCGTACCTGTGACTACATAGTACCATCACACCGATGAATTGTCCGTCAGGGATACGGCGCTGCGTCGTGCCCATACGCTCGCGTCTATCGCACAGGTGCCGCTCGTCGATCCTTTCGGCTTCCTGACGATGGAAAAGCGATCGCTGACGGCTCAAGCTTCTGGCTTCGCGAGCTGGATTAGATCCAATACCTTTCAAATAAGCTCTTCGCACCCACCCCAGCCCGCCCCCGCCGGGGGCGGGAGACCGGCTTCTCCCCCAGCGGGGGAGTTGGGGGTGTATCGCGCCTTATTTGCAAGGTATTGGGATTAGATCCGTACAACCTGCGTCTTCCAGTCGCCATAGAAATCGAGCGCCGCCCAGCTCTGCTCCTTACCGCCAAACCCCGAAGCGCGTGCGCCACCGAATGGCGCCTGGTATTCCACGCCCGCCGTCGGCTGGTTCACGTGTACCAGGCCGGCATCGCACCCGGCCAGGAAGCCCTCGGCGATCTCCAGGCTGCGGGTGCTGATCGACGCGGAGAGGCCGAAGCGTGTTGCGTTCGCTGCGGCGATGGCGCTGGCGAGATCGTTGACAGGATGCATCGTGACCAGCGGGCCGAACACCTCCTCCTGCGCCAGTGGTGCATCCAGCGACAGGCCATCGATAATCGTGGGTGCGAAGAAATAGCCTGGCCGGTCGGGTGCGATGCCGCCGGTCAGCAGCGTGCCGCCGTCAGCCACCCCCCTGGCCGTCCAGTGCACAACATTCCTGTGCGATACCGGGTCGATCAATGGCCCGATGCGCGTCGTTTCATCACGTGGGTCGCCGAGTGCGAGTGCCTGCGTCGCGGCGACAAAGCGTTCACGAAATGGCGCGTACACGGTGTGGTGGACGAGCACCCGGCTCGTGGCGGTACATTTCTGCCCGGCGTAGAAGAACGCGCCTTCTGCAGCGAGGCGCGCCGCCTCGTCCAGGTCGGCGTCCTCCCAGACCACGAACGGATTCTTACCGCCTAATTCGAGTTGCACCCGCGCCAGACGTTCAGCCAGGGTAGCCTTCAGCCTCGTGCCGACTTCGACCGAGCCGGTGAATGAGACGGCCCGGAGTGCCGCGGTTTCTGCCAGCGCCTGGCCAAATGGCGTGCCCGGACCGATCACCAGGTTGACGACGCCCGGCGGCAGACCGGCCTGTTCCAGCGCTCGTACTAGCGCAATTGCGCCACCAGGGCCAGGTGATGCCGGTTTCAGGACAACGGTGTTGCCGAGAATCAGCGCTGGAGCCAGCTTCCAGGTCGGGATGGCGATCGGGAAGTTCCAGGGGGTGACGAGCGCGATCACGCCAAGCGGGATGCGAATGGCGCGTAATTCGGTGCGTGGCCGGGCGGAGGCGACAACGTAGCCTTCCGGTTGCCAGGCAAAGGCGGCGTAGTACTCAAGCAGATCGACGGCACGACGCACTTCGCCGCGGGCTTCACCGATCGGCTTACCAACCTCGCGTGCCAGGAGTTGCGCGGTCTCTTCCAGGCGTCCCTCAAGGTTGCGTGCTGCCCGTTGCAGGATGCGGGCGCGCTCAATCAGTGGTGTCGCCTTCCAGCGGGGGAAGGCGGCTTCAGCAGCGGCAAAGGCGCGCACCGCCTCATCTTTGCCGGAGAGCGGATAGACGGCGACCGTTTCAGCGGGTTGTGCCGGGTTTTCACGGGTAAAGACGCGGCTGGTGCCTTCCCACGCACCGGCGATAAAGTTCATGGATTCCACGGCTGTTTCTCCAGCGATGATCGGCTCACACGCGATAGTTGTCGTATTGTACTCGTTCTTGCCACGAGCGATGCAATTCGAGTGCGCCATGCCACGATGCGCCGCGTTGACGCAATGCCAGGTCTCGCCTATCATCCGGATGCAGCCGCAGAGTGCACCGGAGGTATGCTGTGATCGAAGATGGGCCAGTGTACAGAAATCCCACCCAGCCTGTTGCACGCCGCGTCGAGGACCTGCTGACGCGGATGACGCCCGCCGAGAAGATCGGCCAGCTCAACCAGGTGTTTGTAGTGCCGGAGAATCGTGAGCAGATAACGGAGCTCATCCGGCAGGGCGGCGTGGGATCGCGGATCATCGCGACATCGCACCTGGCAGGATCGACCGAACAGCAGGCAGCCGAGGTCGAGGACCTGAACGATCTCCAGCGTATCGCCGTTGAAGAGACGCGCCTCGGCATTCCGTTGATCCATGGTCGCGATATTATCCATGGTCATCGTACCGTGTTCCCGATCCCGCTGGCGCTGGCGGCAATGTTTGACGAGGCGCTGGTCGAGGAGGCATTTGCCGTTGCGGCGCGCGAGGCAGCCTCCGCCGGGGTTCACTGGAGTTTTGCGCCGATGCTCGATATTGCGCGTGACCCGCGCTGGGGGCGGGTGGTCGAGGGATTCGGCGAAGATCCCTATCTTGCCTCGCGGCTTGCCATCGCCGCGGTGCATGGCTTTCAGGGCGACGACCCGGCTGCGCCGGACCGGGTACTGGCATGCGCCAAGCATTATGTCGGTTATGGTGCCGCCGAGGGCGGGCGCGACTACAACACCGCTGAAATCTCCGATACGACATTGCGCAATGTGTATCTGGCTCCGTTCCGCGCGGCCGTTGATGCCGGCGTCGGTAGTGTGATGTCGGCTTTCCACGACCTGAACGGTGAGCCGGCCACAGGCAGTTTCTACCTGCTGACCGAGATTCTCAAACATGAGCTGGGATTTCAGGGGTTTGTCGTGAGCGACTGGGCTTCGGTGGCGGAGCTGGTGAATCATCGCGTGGCGGCGGATCGGTGTGACGCGGCGCGAATCGCATTGATGGCAGGCGTCGACATGGACATGGTGTGCGGCTGTTTCCAGGAGCATCTTGCCGGCTTGCTGGAGCGTGGCGCGATTGATGCGGCCCGCCTTGACGATGCGGTACGGCGCGTCCTGGGTGCCAAGTTCCGTCTCGGTCTGTTCGAACGCCCATACACCGACCCGCAGGCTGGAGCGCGGGTCCGGTTCGCGCCGGAACATCGGGCGCTGGCGCGCCGAATTGCCGCGCGCGCGGCAGTGCTGCTGGAGAATCGCGGCCTGCTGCCGCTCACGAAAGAGGCGCGGCGGATCGCCGTCATCGGCCCGCTTGCCCAGGAACGCCGCGCGCTGCTCGGTTCCTGGGTGCTCGACGGTATCATCGCCGAGACACAGACCCTGGTCGAGGCAGTGGCCGAAGTCTGTCCGCAGGCCGAGATCCTGAGCGCCTCGCGTGCGCTCAGTGACGAAATGCTGATGCGTGCGGCGGAGGCCGATGTCGTCATCCTGGCGGTTGGCGAGTCCGATGCGCGCAATGGCGAGTATAACAATGTCGCGGAGTTGCGCCTGCCTGCCGGGCAGGACGAATTGATTGAAGCCGTGGCGGGGCTGGAGAAGCCATTTATCGTAGTTGTGTTGTCGGGACGGCCGGTTGTGTTGAATAGAGCGGCGCGCCAGGCCAGCGCGTTGCTCTGGGCATGGCACCCCGGTAGCATGGGTGCTGCCGGGATTGCCGATGTGCTGTTTGGCGATGCCGAGCCGGGCGGGCGTTTGCCGCTCACGTTTCCGCGCAGCACGGGCCATGTGCCGATCCATTACAATCATCGTAGCACCGGGCGACCGGCGATGTCGCGCTACCACGATATGCCGGCAACGCCACTCTATCGTTTTGGTTCTGGCCTGGGATATACGACGTTCACTTTTAGCGATATCGTTGTCAGCGCTGCGACGATCGCTGCTGATGGGCACCTGACGGTATCGGCGCTGGTGACAAATACCGGCCTGCGCGCTGGCGAGACGGTGGCGCAGTGCTATGTGCGCGATGATGTTGCATCAATCACGCGGCCGGTGCGCGAACTGAAAGGCTTCGCTCGCGTTGCGCTCGCGCCCGGCGAGTCGCGGCGGGTGGCGTTTGATCTAGGCCCGGCGGAACTGGGGTTCTATGGCCGCCATGGGCGCTGGCGCGTTGAGCCGGGAACGTTCACCGTGTGGGTGGGCGCGGACTCATCCGCCAACCTGGAGGCGCGTTTCACGGTGGCGTTGTAGGGGTCCCGCCGGTCTCCAGCACGTGTGCCATCCTGTCGCTGCATGTTGATATACGAGGTTGCTATGCCCGTTGATCCTCCCTTTCCGTCATTGAACGAGTTGATGTTACGCATTGGCGAGGCGGGGCGGCGCATGGCCGAGATCGGCGCCAGTGAGGGCGCCGCGGGAAACATTTCAGTGTATGTCGGCTGGCCGCTCGAACTTGAACCCTTCCCGCTGGTTGAGGAAATCGAACTGCCGGTGGTTGCGCCGGCCCTTTCCGGCGGCACGCTGCTGGTGACCGGGTCGGGGCGGCGACTACGCGAGGTGCAGGATCATCCACTCGATAACCTGGGCGTGGTGCAGGTCGCTCCTGACGGCAAGCGCGCGATGTTGCACACTGCCGGTAGCCGCCTGTTCATGCGCCTGACCAGCGAGCTTAACTCGCACCTGGCCGTTCACAACGATCAGGTGGCGTTGAGCGGGACGAATTATAGTGCACTGGTGCATGCGCAGCCGCTGCACCTGACGTACCTGAGCCATATTGCGCGGTATCGCGATGTCGCCGAGTTGAACCGCCGGCTGTTGCGCTGGCAGCCCGAGATGATCGTCACGTTCCCCCAGGGCGTTGCGGTTGTGCCGTTCGTTGTGCCTGGATCCGCCGACCTGATGGCTGCGACGGTTGCTGCGCTGCGGTCGCATCGGCTGGTTATCTGGAGCAAACATGGAGCCATGGCGCGTTCGGACGTCTCGGTGAAACGTGCCGCTGACCTGATCGAATACCTCGAAACTGGTGCGCACTATGAGGTGTTGAACCTCGGTGCCGGCGAGCCTGCCGATGGTCTGTCACCTGACGAGATCCGTGCGATTGCACGGGCGTTTGGCGTGGCGCAGACGGTTTTTTGATGCGACGTGGTGCATGTCGCTGATCTCACTCAATGTGACCAGCGGCGAGAAGCGAGAGAGGAGAGCGCATGGCGCCAGTATGGTGTGCATGGTACATGTTCTCTCGAGTTGGAGCACGCCGGCAGTCGTGGCGATCGGTCCCCGGCTGCGGTTCATAGACCGGATCGCTGAAGCATGCCTGATACATTGCTCCAACTGACAGAGTCCGGTCTTTACTGCCCTGCCGGCGATTTCGCTATCGACCCCTGGCGCCCGGTTGCGCGCGCGATCGTGACCCATGCGCACAGCGACCACGCCCGGCCCGGCAGCAGAGCCTATCTGGCGACGCGCGACAGTGAACGCGTGCTTCGCACTCGCCTCGGCCCTGATGCACGGATCGAGACGGCGGCATACGGAGAAGTGGTTTCGATCAATGGCGTGGATGTCTCGTTCCATCCTGCCGGTCACATCCTGGGCTCGGCGCAGGTGCGTATAGCGTATCGGGGTGAAGTCTGGGTCGTCAGCGGCGATTACAAAACCGAGCCGGATGTGACGTGCGCGCCATTTGAGGCCGTGCGCTGCCATACCTTCGTTACTGAATCGACGTTCGGGCTGCCTGTCTACCGCTGGCCGGCGCAGGAGCGTGTACTGGCGCAGATCAATGACTGGTGGCGCGGTAATCAGGAGGCGGGTCGAGCGAGCATCCTGTATGCGTATGCGCTCGGTAAGGCGCAGCGATTACTTGCCGGTCTCGATCCTGCGATCGGGCCGATCTTCATCCATGGCGCACTTATCCGGCTGACCGAGGATTATCGCGCGAGCGGTGTGTCCCTCCCGCCGACGCGATATACCGGCGAGGCGCCGCGCGGTTTCGACTGGTTGCACGCCATGATCCTCGCGCCACCCTCGGCACATGGTACGCCCTGGATGCGTAAGTTTGGCCCGGTGGCCACTGGCTTTGCGTCGGGCTGGATGCGGATCCGCGGCACGCGTCGTCGTCGCGCACTCGATCGCGGCTTCGTGCTGTCGGACCATGCCGACTGGCCCGGCTTGCTGGCGGCCATTGACGCCACCGGCGCGGAGCGGGTATGGGTGACGCATGGGTATGCCGCCGTCCTGGCGCGCTGGTTGCAGGAACAAGGACGTGACGCTGCGGTCGTGCCGACACGTTTTGAAGGGGAAATGGGCGATGATGGCGCGGCGGAGACTGGTGAGGGGGAAGAGGCGTAAGGAAAGAGGCGCCAGGAATGCCCTTTTATGGATGAGGTTGAACGTGGGAATGTTAAACGTTCGCCATCGCGTTTGCCTGGTGTGCCTGGTGTCTATCTGAAGAACGACTGTTTGGATGTCATTGCGCGCGATAGCGAAGCAATCTACTGGAGTGAATGGAGGTCTCATACCAGGTAGCATTCGATCGTACCGAATGACCGCACCCTGAGGAGCCGTGCAGCGGCGTCGCGCAGGGTGCATGCCGTCACTCCTGATCGTTGTGTGTCTCCATGCAACCGGGTATGTCGCCTACGTGATCCATGAACCTCTTTGCCGAACTCTATACCGCTCTTGACGAGACCAACAGGACGAGTGCGAAGGTTGACGCGCTGGTGCGCTACTTCGAATGCGCCGACCCGGCCGACGCGGCATGGGCGCTCTATTTTCTTATCGGGCGGCGGCCGCGCCAGGCGGTCTCCATGCCCAGACTGCGCGCCTGGGCTGTGGAGGCTGCCGCAATTCCCGACTGGCTGTTCGGCGAGTCGTACGACGCTGTCGGCGACTTTGCCGAGACGGTGACATTGCTGGTGCCGGAGCCGGGCGAATGGCACCCGGCGGATGTCGCATCGGCCAGTGTCTTACCGTTTGATGGCCCGCAGCCGTTGCATCGCTGGGTCGAAGCGGTGCTGTTACCGCTACGTGAGCGTGACGAGGCGGAGCAACGCGCAATCATTCTTGCGGCGTGGGCGACCCTTGGTGGGGCAGAGCGATTTGTGTGGAACAAACTGATCACCGGCGCCTTCCGCGTGGGTGTCTCGCAGCAACTGGTTGTTCGCGCGCTGGCCCGCGTCAGCGGCGCCGATTCCGCAGCGATTACACACCGGCTCATGGGTGAGTGGCAGCCCTCGGCAGCCTTCTATCAGGCATTGTTGGCACACGACAGCGCTGACACCGACGTGAGCCGTCCCTACCCGTTCTGCCTGGCATACCCGCTCGATGATGCGCCCGAAACGCTTGGCCCGCTGGCGGAGTGGCAGGCCGAGTGGAAATGGGACGGCATTCGTGCCCAGTTGATTCGCCGGGCCGGGCAGGTTTTTCTCTGGTCACGCGGTGAGGATCTGATTTCCGACCGTTTCCCGGAGATTACGGCGATTGGCGCGCTCCTCCCTGATGGCGTCGTGATTGATGGCGAGGTATTGCCCTGGAAAGACGGCACCGTCCTGCCGTTCGCGCAACTCCAGCGCCGCATTGGCCGCCGGGACCTGACCAGGAACGTGCTGGACGAAGTGCCGGTGGTGTTGCTGGCATACGATCTGCTCGAACTCGACGGCGTTGATGTGCGTGACAGGCCGCTCACGTGGCGCCGGGCGCAACTTGAGTGGCTGGTAGCACTTGTAGCTGGCCGGTTTGAGGGAGAGACACGGGGACACGGAGAACAGGAGACACGGGGACACGGAGAACAGGGGACGTGGAGACAGGAAGGCGGTGGCGTATCCAGTGCCGGGTTCGTATCTGAAAAGCCATCAAGCCTCGATAATGCCCCCCTACTCCGCTACTCCGCTACTCCGCTTCTCCTTTCTCCCATCGTCACCGCAACCGACTGGAACGATCTGGCGGCGCAATGGGCCATGTCGCGCGAGCGAAACGTAGAAGGGATGATGCTCAAACGTCGCGAGTCGGCCTACCGCGTCGGGCGGGTGCGCGGCGACTGGTGGAAATGGAAAGTTGCGCCGTACACTGTCGATGCCGTGCTGATCTATGCCCAGCGCGGCAGCGGCAAACGCGCCAGTCTGTATACCGACTATACCTTCGCGGTATGGGACGGCGACCGGCTTGTGCCGTTTGCGAAGGCATATTCCGGCCTGACCGACGAAGAGATCCGCCAGGTCGACGCGTTCGTGCGGCGCAACACGCTGGAGAAGTTCGGCCCGGTGCGCACGGTGACGCCTGAACTGGTGTTTGAACTTGCCTTTGAGGGCATTCAGCGTTCGGCACGCCATAAATCCGGGATCGCCGTGCGGTTTCCGCGTATTCTGCGCTGGCGGCACGATAAGCGCCCCGCCGACGCCGATACGATCGAGACGGTGCGCACCATGCTGCCTGGCGATTAGCCTGTTCGACGCAGCGCCTCGCGCAACCGTGTGATCCCTTGACGAATCCAGGACTTGACCGTTCCGTGCGGCGCCCCAAGGCGCGCCGCTACTTCAGCCGTGGTCAACCCGCCATAGTAGGCAAGGTCAATCGCCTGGCGCTGTTCCGCCGATAATTCCGCCAATGCGGCGCGAACCACCTGGCGCAACAGTATATGGTCGATCTGATCGTCGGCGCTGCCGGCGGCCTCGGACGTCGCCTCGTCGAGCGCATGCTCGCGCGCGCGCGACTGGAAGAGACGTGAGCGCGTTGCGTCAATGGCGCGATGGCGCACGATACCGATCAGCCAGGCCGCCAGACTCCCCCCCGGTTGGTATCCGCCTACTGAGCGCCAGACCGCGTGAAAGGTATCCTGAAGCACTTCCTCGACAGTCGCATGGTCGCCGGTGATTCGAAGCGCTAGTGCATAGAGCAAACGATGGTAACGATCATAGATCGCGGCGAGCGCCTGTTCATCGCGCTGGCGCACCCGCGCGATAAGTTCTTCGTCGGTCGGCTCCGTACTATTGGATGAAGTGCCGGGGTTTGTTTCGATCTGATAGTTGATGCCGGTCTTGTGGCCGGATGGTGTTTCAATACGGTATCGTGTTTGTTTGAATATCCTGAAGATAACCGATTCAACATCAAATCCGGCAATCATTCCGTACATCAGATGCTCCTCAACGATCGAGTCCGAACCCTTCACACTTTGCACTGATACAGGGAGGCGTCGCTTCCTGAGCCTGTCGAAGGCAACGATGCGCTCTGCTCCCGTCAATACGCCAGGTGACTGATCGCCCCTCTCCTGGGATCGCGACATCTCGCCCCCATGATCCGGCCCGCCCGGCGGCTGGCGAGATGGATGCCGTTTTCCAGGGCGCATCCCGCCGCCGGGGGCGAACACAAGGCTTGCCCTTAACGAGGACGTTCCCCAGACATCCGTTTCCCGCAGTCGTGAACAGTTCCGCCGCCTGACCGATTCGCGTTTTATCCTTCGCCAGGATACGCCATTGCACCTGTTATTCTCAAGGTTATTCTCTGGCTAATCGGTATTCATTTTGTGCTCACGCCGCCGATGGCATTGTGCTTCAACTACGTATTATGATCGGCGTGGTTGGTCCGGGACTTCCGGGAGCCGGTTCTCGGGTGACTGCGAAGATCGTCGTATCTGTGAGTATGGTTCCGGAAGGCAGCGCAAGGACGCCATATCCCTCCTGGTCGACACGGAATGTGCCGCCGCTGACGGGAGCGCCGGAGTCGATCAGCCAGAGTTGATACACCTGGTCGGCAGGCAGTGGAATCAATCGTGCGGCAAGAATGGCGTCGCCACCGGCTTCACGGAGGATGCTGGCGCGTCCCGCCTCTCCGGATAGGACCGCAAAGACCTCCGGCTGTGTCACAACCCGCACAAGATACTGCTGGTTCGCCCGCGCCGTCGCCAGTTCACTCCGGAGGAACGCCAATTCAGCTTGCGCGCCACGGAGCGAAGACCATGCGAAAGCTGCCGCCAGCAGTGCCGCCACAGCCAGCGCGCCAAGTGCGCTGGACAGACGAAGCAGCCACACCGGACGGCTTTGCACCACACGAATCTGCCGGGAAGTACGACTGGTCGCATAATCGAGAACACGCCGGCGCAAGGCAGAATCGGCTTGCGGCTCCGGTAATGCATATGGCAGTGCATTGACAGTCGAACGTAATTCGGCGAGATGGTGTTGCAGTTCAGGCTGTTCGGCAAGCAATGCCTGGACGCGCGCAACATCCTCCGGCGGAAGTGCGTCGAGCGCATATGCAGTAAGAAGATCGAGCATGTCGTCGCTCAATGCCATCGGGCACCTTTCACGCTACTGGTGTATGTGTCTGGATAACCATGCCTTGTGACGAGGTCAACGTCAATCTTTCAGGCAGGCTCCACGTCTATCGCCGATCAGGCGTTTATCGCAATTACATATCGGTGCGGTCTGGAATCCCCTTTGCCAGGTCATAACAAGGCGCATTATCGTCGCGCGATAGTGTGTTTGCATATTATACAGGCTTCGCATGCGCCGGATGCCCGGTTCATAGTCTTTCCGAACGCTGTGTCGGGGTGCACGCTTGCGCACCATGAATGCTCCGTTCTTTGAATAATGTGAAAAAATGGTCTGGCGGATGCCGTCTGCCGGTTGCGGGAATCGGGCACAACTGATTCGGTTCATCCTCATCCGTTTCCCCTTCTTCTTTCGCAATATCTGGTGGAGCCTTCATTGTCGTCGTTCGCCACGGCTCCACGGGTGCATGCTCGCTCATCATTATTCGGAAATCGCTCGGCGGATGTGCCTGCGGATGGGCCGGCTGCCGCATTGCCGAAAGGAGGGATGCCGACCAGCGATAGAACATCGGCCGTAACGGGAGATTCGGAGGTGATCGTCACCTCCGGCTAACAGGCAAGGAGACTTTTTCTATGCAGAAGTGGAAAGCTATGATTGCCGCCTTCACGATGGTAATGGTCCTGCTTATCGCTGCCGGGCCGGTGGCGGAGGCCTCGAGCCATCGTGAAGCGCCGTTTATCAGCACTGACCCGCTGGCCGACAATACCGACCTGTACGCTTTTCGTAGCCCTGATCGGCCTGATACCGTCACGATTGTCGCCAACTACATTCCACTGGAAGAGCCAAACGGCGGGCCGAACTTTGTGAGCTTTGGAGACGATGTACGCTACGAGATCCATGTCGACAACAACGGCGATGCGAAACCGGACATTACCTATCGCTTCACCTTCGAAACGAAGCGCCAGAACCCCAACACATTCCTCTATATCACCGGCCCGGTGACATCGCCAACGGATCCCAACTTCAATCTGCAACAGTGCTATACCGTCGAACGTGTGACATACGGTCGCCATGGTAAGACCGAAGTCCTTGGGTATGGCGTTGTTCCTCCGGTGAATGTCGGGCCGCGTTCGACGCCGAACTATGCCAGTATTGCCGAACAGGCGATTGCCGAGCTGAACGGCGGCATCAGAGTGTTTGCCGGCCAGCGCGACGACGCATTCTTCGTCGACCTGGGGTCGATTTTCGATCTTGGCGGATTACGTCCATTCAACAGCCTCCACCTGATTCCATTGCCGGATGAGGCCGGGATCGACGGCGTGAACGGCTATAACACACATACGATTAGCCTGCAGATCCCGATCGACCAGTTGACCGCGGACGGGATGGGCGCGGATCAGACGAAGAAACCGGTGATTGGCATCTATGCCAGCGCAAGCCGCCAGCGGATCCGGGTATTGAACCGCGACGGGTCGGTGCATGGCTCTGGCGCCTGGCAACAGGTGTCGCGACTGGGTAATCCGCTGGTGAATGAAGTCATCATTCCGCTCGGCAAGAAAGACTACTGGAATGCGCAACCGCCGCATAAGGACGAGCAATTCGAGCAGTTCTATCTCAATCCTGAGCTTGCCGGCATTGTGAATCTCCTCTATACCCAACCGACCAATCCGAACGGCGTGTTGCAGACGGTTGACACAACCGGGCGCGCCGATCTTGTCGCGATCCTGCTCACCGGAGTGAAGCTTCCGGATGGCTCATCATTTACCTTTACCGGCAACACGCGCGCCGATCTGCTGAGGCTGAATGTTGCGGTGCCGCCCACAGCGTCGGGACAGGCAAGCATCCTCGGCGTTCTTGAAGGTGACCTGGCCGGCTTCCCGAATGGTCGCCGCCTTGCCGATGATGTCACCGACATCGAACTAAAGGCAGTGGCGCAAGGGTATGGGCCGTTCCTGAACAGCCTGCTTGGCCTGCCGAACAAGAGTCCGAACAACCTGGTCAGCGATGGCGTCCAGGCGAATGATATGCCGTTCCTGGCGTCATTCCCCTATCAGGCCCATCCACATGCCGGTTACGATAGCTCATTGCATCGCTAGACCAGGACAGACGAAGTGCGCGGCATAGTGGTGAAACAGCCATATGCCGCGTCCTTCCTGACTCACTTGGAGCATATCAAATGATCCCGTTGCGATTTCGCCGCGTCCTTGCGGGTCTGGGAATTGTGCTGGCCGTCCTGGTTACCGTCTGGGCATTTCTGCGATCCGGCGTTCCGTCGGCGCCGGCGATTCAGCAATCCCAGCCCGGGATGATCGACCGGTTTGTCTGGAGTTACCAGGAAGTCGTGCGCCGCGAACCGGAGAACCTTGACGCTCATGCGCTGCTTGGCTGGGCGTACATCCAGAAGGCACGCGAAACCGGCGACCCGGCGTACTACGCCAGGGCCGAGGCGGTTCTTGATGCAGCACTACGCCGCGATGAACGCCATGTCGAATCGCTCATCGGCGCTGGAACGCTGGCGCTGGCGCGTCACCAGTTCCGCGATGCGCTTGCGTTGGGGGAACGAGCACGAGCAATTGACCCATATGTGCCTAGAGTGTACGGTGTGATCGCCGACGCACAGATTGAGCTAGGCATGTACGATGCTGCCGTGACGACGATCCAGACGATGGTCGATATGCGTCCCGATCTTGGCTCCTACAGCCGCGCGTCATATGCGCGTGAACTGTATGGTGATCTTGACGGCGCTATTGAGGCAATGGACATGGCTGTGCGCGCCGGCGGGCCAACGACCGAGAATACGGAATGGGCGCGTGTTCAGCTCGGCCATCTGTACGCCGCAAAAGGCGACCTCATCAATGCGGAGCGAACCTACCGCTTGTCGCTTGAACGTCTCCCAGGGTATGCGCACGCGCTGGCGGGTCTTGCGCGCATATCGGCGGCGCAGGGACGATTCGACGAGGCGATTGAGCTGTATGGACAGGCGGTCGCGCGTATGCCGCTGCCTGAGTTCGTGATTGGACTCGGCGAGACCTATGAGGCGGCGGGCCGGCCCGAAGATGCGGCGCGCCAATATGACCTGGTACGCGCCATGCAGCAACTTAACCAGGCCAATGGCATCGATGCCGATCTCGAACTGGCGCTGTTTGAGGCCGACCATGGAAGTAACCCGCAGGCGGCGCTGACGCTGGCGAAGAGCGCATATGAACGACGACCAGGCGTGAAGGGTGCAGAGACGTTGGCCTGGGCGCTCTACCGCGCCGGCGACTATACCGAAGCCAGGAACAAGATCGAGGAAGCGCTGCGCCTGGGAACACAGGATGCGCTGCTCTTCTACCGCGCTGGCGTCATCGCCCGGGCCCAGGGAGATAGCGTTGCCGCGCAGCGCTGGTTGAGCCAGGCATTGGAGCTTAATCCATATTTTTCTCCTGTGTATGTATCGCATGCGCGAACGGCGCTTGCCGACGTACGTGCCGCTGGAAATGAAGGAAGACTCCCATGAGACGCCTGTTTATGTTCATTCTGGCGGCGTTTGCCGTGATGTTCGCTCGACCGGTCGAATCCGCGGAAGCGCATCCGCTCGGCAATTTCACGATTAATCAATATAGCCGTATTGAGATCGAACGCGACATCATTCGGGTGCGTTATATCGTCGATATGGCCGAGATCCCCGCGTTCGCCGAGCGGCAGCTGATCGATACCGATGACGACGGCGCGCTGAGTGCTTCCGAACAGACGGCGTACCTCGAGCGCACCGTGCCGGCGCTGGTGGCAGGGCTACACCTTACCGTCGCGGGATCGCCGGCATCGCTGCGTATCGATCGGCAGGATCTTGCATTCCCTCCAGGCCAGGGCGGGCTCGCCACGCTTCGCCTTGAGCTCAATCTCGCTGCAGATCGACCTGTGATGGATTTGCCGCTTACAATCAGTTATATCGATACCAACTTCACCGAACGTATCGGCTGGCGTGAAGTGATTGCGCGTGCAGGCGACGGCGTTGCACTGCGTGACTCCAATGTGCCGCAACAGGATCGCAGCGGTGAGTTGCGTTCCTATCCCGACGATATGCTTGAGAGTCCGCCCGATGTACGTTTCGCAACCTTTACCGTCGCGCCTGGTGGTGATGCCGGCACGAACCCGCCAACAGGCGTCGCCGCGCTTCAGCCCTCCGCTACGGCTGCCGGCGATCCATTGACCGCGCTCCTTGACGAACAGGAACTGACGATGTCAGTCATTGCGGGCGCGCTTGTGCTGGCCTTTGTGCTAGGCGCCGGCCACGCGCTGACGCCCGGCCATGGAAAAACTGTCGCCGCGGCTTACCTCGTTGGAACACGAGGCACCGTCCGGCATGCAATCGCTCTTGGTCTGACGACAACGATCACCCATACCGCAGGTGTGTTCTTGCTTGGCATTGTGACGTTGACCTTGTCGCACTACATTCTGCCGGAACAATTTTACCCATGGCTGGAACTGATCAGCGGTTTGCTTGTCGTCGCAATCGGCCTTGGATTGCTCCGCACGCGAATTATGCACCTGTTGCGTCCGGCTTCTTCATATCTGCATCACCATCATGACCATGATCACCATCACGAACACGATCACGACCATCACGACCATGATGACAGCCATCACCACCATCACCACGGGCCTGACGGGCATAGCCACGACCAGGATTTCGCGCTGGCCGACCGGGTTGCCGGTGCACAGGAAACCAGCAACACGGCTCGCCCATTCGGATGGCGTGGACTGATTGCGCTCGGCATTTCCGGCGGGTTATTGCCATGCCCATCGGCGCTTGTGGTATTGCTGGGCGCCATTGCAGTGGGCCGTGTGGGATTTGGGATGCTGTTGATCGTCGCCTTTAGCGCGGGTTTAGCCGCAGTACTGACAGCAATCGGCCTGGTCCTTGTATCGGCGCGTACTCTCTTTGAACGCCTTCCTACTCATAGCCGGTTATTGCGAACGCTGCCGGTCGTCAGCGCCTTCGTTGTGACATGTGCCGGTATTGCAATCAGCGCGGCGGCATTGACGCAGACCGGCAGGTAAATCCGGATCCGTATGACTGCTGATGGTGGCGGTCGTCGCCGTGTTTCGCCGCCGCCCGACGATGCACGTGATGGCAAACCAGCATGATCGCCGGATGGTACAAGGATCGCATTCGCATCCGGATATCTGCCATCGATGGATCTGGTCTCCGGTCGTCCTGATGGCACAGATCTGAGACTGGTTGCGCCAGACTTCGATACAGGCGTCCAGGCGTCATGGTCTCCGGATGGCAAGACTCTGAATTATAATACAGGCGCGCCAATCCAGGGCGACGATATCATATCGTTAATCTCGATAGAGGCGCTCCGCAGAAGTCAGGTAACGGCGCCTTCGCTGCCGATCCTGATTGGTCTCGATGAGTATGAAAGAAATAGATGCGGATCTATTACTCGGACACCTTCGCACTTCCTTTGCCGGAAGGTCACCGTTTCCCGATTGCGAAATATGCGTTGCTGCGCGAACAGGTTGTCGCCGAACGATCGGGTGACCTTTTCATCGCCGAAGCGGCTGCCGACGCCGACATTCTGCGCGCCCATGACCGTGATTATCTGCGCCGGATGCAATCCGCCCTCATGGAGGAGCGCGAGATGCGCCGCATCGGGTTTCCCTGGTCGCCGCAGCTGGTCGAACGCTCACGCCGATCGGTCGGCGCGACCATCGGCGCATGCCGCGCTGCACTGGCTGGCGACGGTTTTGCTGTCAGTCTGGCGGGTGGCACCCACCACGCCTATGCTGATCACGGCGAAGGATACTGCGTCTTTAATGACAGCGCGATCGCCGCGCGCGTTATGCAGGCTGAGGGGCGTATTCGCCGCGCCTTGATTGTCGACTGCGATGTCCACCAGGGCAACGGCACCGCCGCGATCTTTGCCGAAGACGAGACTATCTTCACGTTTTCCATCCACAGCGCGAAGAATTACCCGTTTCATAAAGAACGCAGTCATCTTGATATTGCGCTTGATGATGGAACAGGCGATGAGGCCTACCTGGTGGCGCTGGAAGACGGGCTGTCTGAGGCAATCGAACGCAGCCGCGCCGACCTGGCGATCTACCTGGCGGGTGCCGATCCATACCAGGGTGACCGGTTGGGACGCCTCAAGCTGACGAAGGATGGGTTACTCGCGCGCGATCGCCTGGTATTCGAGACATGCCGCGCAGCCGGTATTCCGGTGGCGATCACCATGGCCGGTGGGTATGGGCGCAATATCGCCGACACGGTCGAGATCCATGCGAATACCGTGCGCCTGGCGGCGGTGATGAGTGTGTGACGGGGTGATGGGGCGAAGAGGAGAAGGGGTGAGCGGGTGACAGGGTGAGGGGAGGGTGATGGATATCGATGAATCCAGCGCATCTAACCCCTGACCCCAATACCTTGCAAATAAGGCGCGATACACCCCCAACTCCCCCCGCTGGGGGAGAAGCCGGTCTCCCGCCCCCAGCGGGGGCGGGCTGGGGTGGGGGCGAAGAGCTTATTTGCAAGGTATTGCCCCTGACCCCTGACTCTTACTCCTCAGCACTTAGTGCCTATCCGAAGACCCATGGGCATGCGGTCAGTGCGCGGCGCGCCAGCGACCGCCTGCAGCGCGCGCAGCGTGGCTGACGCACTCGAGCGGCCCGAGCGGAGATTGCGTCGCTTCGCTCGCAATGACATCCAGTCCGTTATTCGGATAGGCTCTTAGTACTCCACGTACGCAAGTTCCTCCCACGTAAACGCTGCGGCCTCGCCCCATGCCACCTCGGCGCGCTTCCTACCAATGGTGACAACCACGCCGTTCATCCGTGGTTCGATGAGGACTTTGAAGGAGACATCGCGCCAGTTCAGCCGCACGCCATAGCGCCGCCCGGCGACGCGCCAGGCCGGTGGAAGATCTGGCCGCACCACCAGCCGGTCACGTTCGGGGGTCAACCCGACAAGCACGTGCAGGAGCAGGTGGGTGGTAAAGGCGCCCCAGCCATATCCTTCCCCGCCGCAACGACCGTCCGGTGGCCAGTATTCGCATGCCACGCCGGGCAGGGTACGGTCAGGATGCGCCTGATGCGCATCCCAGAATGTATAGGCGCGTTCGACAATCGCGGCGGCCAGTTCAGCGGCCCGGTCGTACAGGCCGGTGCGTGTTGCCGCCTCGATCGCCGTCCAGGCGAACATTGGCCAGATCAGCGTATCGGAATCGATCCGTTCGATCGCATCACGCAGCGCATCCACACGACCTGGCCGGGCGACTCCGAGAGTGATTGGCGCCAGGAGCATGACATCGTTGACGTCCGTGGCCTGCCCGGCACGTGTGTCATGGTCGGCATAGCTGCCGGCAGCGGCATGGGAAGGGGATGGGGAGTCGCGCCACAACGCATCGGTGCGCGCGATATATTCTTCGGCCAGCGCAAGCCAGGTCTGCACATCTGCATTGTGTCCAAGTTCGAGTGCGAAGTCATGCATCACCAGGCAGGCATGCGCAAAGGCCGCCTGCAGATCGACCGGGCGCACATGACGCACCGGGTGACCGCCGCCCAGCGGCTGATCGCCAAAGCGCGGCGAGTCGTCCTGCCCTGACTCCCAGCTACAGGCATACACCAGCCAGCCCTCGGAGTCGCGGCGATGGTCGAGCCACCAGTGCAGATAGGCGCCAAGCGACGGGTAGATACTCGCCAGCCAGTCGCGGTTCGGATGGACTGCCGCCAGCCAGTCGAGCACCAGCCAGGGATACCCCCACTCAGGTGCGGTGCCGCAGACCGTGCCGTCAGCGGCAAGCATGTTATAGCTGCCATCTTCGCGTGAACAGGGGACGTTAGGCTCCGGCGCATCAACGAAGGTTCCCAGCAGCAGGTGTTGCGCCAGTGCCGGGTCGGCATAGGAGAGCAGCAGAGCGTCAATGGCCGCCTCAGCCAGCACAACACGCGGCGCATGGATCTGCATGGCGTCCCAGATGTGACGGTAAATGCCGGCGGGCGCGCGCACCATCATGCGCAAGGTCTCAAGGTCATAGACCAGGCCGCGCCGCCAGTGATCGGGCCAGTCGCCTTCCAGCACTGGTGCGCGCGCCCAGAAGGCATCATCCTCGGCCTGTTTGCGCGTACGGTCGGCAGCGGCGGTACGGCGCGCGGTGCGCTGCCGGTGTTGTGCCACACGCAGCGTCTTGCCGCGCGTCAAACAGACGTCGAACCGTTCGCATGGCCCGGTGAAGCCAAGTACGGCAAACAACGCCACGGTCTCGCCGCGCCGCCCGGTGACGGTCACGAACCCTTCACCCGGCAGGCCGGGCGCCTGCGACGACGCCCATGCGGCGGCGAGCGCCGGGTCGGTGGTGATGCCCAGATCGGTGATGGCCCGCGATACCCGGCAGACAAACGCATCACCATCCTCGAAACTTTGCAGGACCAGGTCGCCATCAACAACCCGGCCAACCAGCCCCGATTCGCCCCACTCGCCGCCAGCGGCAACGGTGCGGGTATATTCAACGACCACCGCGATGCGTGTTTCGCCGGTGACGGAGATTGCGGCGCACAGCGCGTGTTCGCCGACCAGGTGAAATGTTGCGTGGGCGGATGCGCCATTATGCGCCAGGTCCAGTTCGAACAGATTCTTTGAGTGGTACGGGCTGGTTGCGACATCAAACTCTGCCAGCTCAAGCGCGCTGCCAAGCGCGAGCCGAAAGCCGGCGCGGTACGTCTCACGCCGGCCACCGTACATACCGGCATATGCCGGATAGTGCCAGCGAAAGCCAGCACCATGCGAGCGCAGTACGCCGCGTGGCGAAAGGTTGCGCGTATGCGTGGGTGTATTGAGATAGCCGTGCGGCGTATAATCGTCGAGTGGAAATGGCATGATACAGAGTATAGCACAGGCGCTCGTGCTACAATATGACGAGGGTGGGACGCATTGTTGCGCGAGCCGTGTTACCAACCGCTGGCAGTGCCATGTGTGCCTTCGGCAGAGTGGAATGGTCGGGTTTCGCGGTTACGGCGCAGTGGCCGCAACCGGCGGCATGGATCATCAGTACCATGCTGCCGCGGGCTGGGAGCGCAGGGTGATGCTATCACGTATGTGGTGGGCATCCCCCGAACCCCGATCGTGAACAGTTGCTCTGCGACGAAGACATGTGAGAAGGCCATGATAACGATCGAACTGGCGCAACAGCTAAAGCAGGCAGGGTTAGTCTGGCGCCCGGTTGAACGCGATTCCTTTGCCATTCCCGATCGCGGCTTCGATGGACAGGTCTTCGTCGTGAGTCAGTTCACGGCGCTGGTTGGCCAGCTCAGCGGCCAGCCCGTCATCACATTTCACGGTAGCAGCGAATGGGCCCTCGATCACCTGTTGATTGCGGACGCGGTGTGGATGCCGAGTGAAACACAGCTCCGCGAGTCTGTCGAGCGCCTGGCGGGCGAAGGCTCCGACCTCAGCCTGACGCGCCACAATGGCGGCTATCAATGCCGTGTGACGGTCGGCAGCAGGATGATCGAGGCATATGCTGCAAGTGCAGAGGATGCCTATGGTCGCGCGCTGCTACTGATCCTGAGGGCGCCGTCGTAATGCGCCGGTCAGCCTGCCTTGCCTGGCAAGTCACCAGAGACGGCGCCCCCGGCGGCCAAACAATGCCACCACCACCAGCGCTGCGATGATGAGCGGCCAGATGAGCTTGCGGCTCACGAAGAGCAGCGCCGCACCTGTAATGACAATTGCTGCCAGCACGCCACGTGCCGGAATACTGCGCAGACTACGGATCAGCAGCCCGGCGGCACCGATCGCAACAAGGATGTAGGGGCCGTAGCGCGGCGTTGACAGGAAGGCTAGCGCACCAACGACCAGCAGCAATGGCACGATCAGGTCATCGTACCATGCGGAAGCAGGTACCGCCTGTGGTGGCGGTGCCGGTGCCGCCGGTCGCTCCGACAGGTGCACCGTCGGGCCCGTGGCGGCTGGCGCTACTTCGGTCGCGGGTGTGACGACCGGTGCGCCACAGTCAATGCAGTATTGAGCGTCGTCAGGAACGCTGGCGCCGCAGTTCGGGCAAACGACAGTTGTCTCAGGCATAGCCGCACCTTTGCAGGATGCGCGGCAGGCGCCGGTGCATCCATCTCTCCTTTCTATGATACGCGCCTCGCTGGAGAAGGTTGCGCCGGCCAGATGAACAGGATTGACAGGAACTGATGGAGTTTACGGGCAAACTCTTCCGGCGACGAATCCTCGATATGGTTCGGGCGAGCGAACCGGGTGCGCCACGCTGTGCTCATGCTCCGCCGGCCGGCCAGTGTGGCGGGTGCGCCTTTCAAGACCGCAGCTACCAGGCGCAACTTGCGGCAAAGCGCACTGCCCTGGGCGAACTCTGGGCCGGCGACCTGCCCGGCGATCTCCTGGCCGCGCTCGATGTGGTCGCCTCGCCCTCCCCGTTCGCTTATCGCACGCGTATGGATTATGTTGCGAGTAAGGAGCGATTCGGGCTGCGCCGTGGTGGAAAGTTCAACTACATTGTTGATCTTGCAGAATGTCACCTTCTGCCGCCGCATGCCTTCGC
This sequence comes from Chloroflexota bacterium, assembly GCA_013388755.1. Lineage (GTDB taxonomy): Bacteria > Chloroflexota > Chloroflexia > Chloroflexales > Roseiflexaceae > JACAEQ01. The sequence continues at coordinate 109,958 of JACAEQ010000070.1, read as the reverse complement.
AGCCGCGCGCGCGATCTATGAGCGCGCGATGGCGCTCGGCCTGCCCGACTACAACCTGCGGTCGCACGAGGGGTTCCTGCGCTATGTTATCGTGCGGCGTAGCCCTGATGACCAGTTGCTGCTGGCAGTCGTGACGGCTGCGCCTGATACAGCCGGCGTCTATGCCGCAGCGATCGAGCAACTTGCTGCTCCAGCGCTTGCCTTGCCGGGCGTCCTCGGGTTTCACTGGCTGGTCAATGCAACACGGACCGATCTATCATCCGGCATTCCCGAACGCTCCTGGGGACGGGCGACGTTGCCGATGCGTGTCGGGGAGTATACGCTTGAGATTGGCCCGGACACCTTCTTCCAGAATAATGTCTGGTTGCTGATGCCATTGCTGGAGGCAGTACGGTCCGCCGTTGCTGCGGGAGGCGGCGCGCGGCCCGGTAGCATCGCCGACCTGTACGGTGGGGTTGGCACAATGGCGCTGTTTGTTGCCGGCCAGGCAGAGCGGGTGGTATGCGTCGAGGCCGTTGCTGGTAGCGCGCGTCTGGCGCGGCAGAACATCGCGCGCGCCGGCGCCGGGCATGTCGAGATGGTTGAGGCTGACGTGGCCGACTTCGTCAGGGCACAGGCTCCTGGTTCATATGACATCGTTATCGCCGACCCGCCACGCACCGGCCTCGGCCCCGACGTGTGCCGCGCGTTGCTGCAGTTGCGCCCGCGCCGGATCATCTATGTGTCATGCAATCCACTCACCCAGCGTGACGATGCGCGCGCCCTCGCCTCCGGCTATCGCATTTCGTCGCTCCAGGGATACGACATGTTTCCCCAGACGCCACACCTCGAGTCGCTGGCAGTGTTCGATATGGAACATTGAACGGTCGCCGCCCGTGGTCTCCCTGCAACCCGGGCATTACGTGGTGCGTAGAGTCCATGCAACGTTGCAACGCCAGCAACCGGTGACCGTTCACAGCCGGGGGTTCGGGGGAGACCGCCGATATGGTGGGGAGGCTTCCGCAGGCGCCGGTTCATACTGCCCCGCTCATGGAACAATCACCATGTCCAGGTAAAGTGTGAACGGTTCCAGCAACCATATCAGTTGCCGGATGCGCGCACGTGTGCTACTCTAACCGGAGAGACGCCAATGACGCTTGCCGCGCGAACAGCAAGGCCGGATATGACCGAGGCGCAGCAGATTCTCTGCCCCAGGTGCCACAAACCGAACCTGCGCCGGGCTCGGTTCTGCCAGCATTGCGGCCACGATGTCGTGCTCAACAATGATGGGCCGCGCTACTATATTACGCGCATTATCAAAGAAGGTGGCCAGGGTGCGGTGTTCGAGGCGATTGACGATAACGGGCATGTGTATGCGGTCAAGCAGATGCTGGATCGCTTCAGCGACCCGCGCGAACGCGACGAGGCGATTGCCCGGTTTGAGGCCGAGGCAAAGATTCTGCAGCACCTGAGGCATCCACGTATCCCGCGGGTGTATGTTGACTTTAAAGACGAAGGATACCACTACCTGGCGATGGATTTTGTGCGCGGCGAGGACCTGGAGGATATCATTCGCCGCGAACGCGTGATTCCGGAGGAGCGCGCGCTCCAGTGGGGCGAGCAGATCTGTGATGTGCTGGAATACCTGCATCAGCAGCGCCCACCGATCATCTTCCGCGATATGAAGCCATCGAATGTGATGATTGAGCCCGATGGCGGGGTCAAACTGATCGACTTCGGTATCGCCAAGATGCTCCAACCATCGCAGCGCGGCACCCAGATTGGTACGCCGGGGTACGCGCCGCCTGAGCAGTACCAGGGGATTGCGACGCCGGAGTCGGATATCTTTTCGCTCGGTGCCACGTTGCACCATATGCTCACCGGGCGCGACCCGCGCGATGAGCCGCCGTTCTCCTTCCCGCCGGTGTACGCGCTGCGCCCCCAGGTGTCCAAGCGCACCTCAGATGCGATTCAGAAGGCGCTGCACATGAAGCCGGAGGATCGCTACAAAAGCGTAGCGGAGTTCCGTCGTGCGCTGCGCCCGCCGCAGGCGCCTGCCCAGGTGCGGGTGGCTCCGGCCACAGGGGCGATGCCGGCGGCGGCGCAGGTTGCTGCCCCCGCTGCGCCGCAACCGGCGGCCGGCACCCCGGCGCCCCCGGCACGACGAGTGACACCGACCGTGCTGACGCCGGCGAGTCAGCCGGCCACCGTACCGGCGGCGATCCCTGCCGGCGTGCCGGCGAAACAACCTGCAGCGCCGAAGAAACCGCGCCGCCGCCTGTCGTTCGGGTCAGTGCTGGTCACACTGTTGATCATTGCCCTGCTGGCGACCACGGTCGTTCTGGCGTTCCCTGATCTTGCCGCGCGCGTGATCCAGGGTATTCCCACGCTGGCGACGCCAACGCCGCAAACGTTGATCCAGCGCTCGTTCACGGTCGAAAACATTGAGGTGATTGTGCCGCCGGGCAGCGACGTGCGGCAGGCATTTGTCACGGCCTATACCCGCGCCGTCCAGGAACAGTTTGGCCCCGATGCACGCATCAACACCAGCGTGCCGCTTTCCTATATCGGCGGCGAACCGGAGAAGATCGGGGAAGATGCGAGTGGCGCGAAGTATCGCGCCTCGGTGACCGGTTATATTCTGGCGCCGCCACAATAGCGCGCTGCCGTCATCGCTTGCGCTCGATGACGTTGACCGCCACCGCTGCAACAATGGTTGCTATCAGGATGACGCTCAGCGCAATCGTGGCAATGCTCAGGCCGGTCTGCCAGGCATTGATGAACAGTGCGCAAAGCGCCACAATGATGATGCCGATGCAGCCGCGTGTGACGCGTCGTTCAGGTTGATCGGACATAGAACCTCGGTATGGCGAGAGGAAGACGGCGGACAGAAGGTGAGCCGGATCGACCCTGCCGGTCCGTTCTCCGTCGCTTTGTCAGAGATGCTGTGACCGGTCCGTTCATAATACCGTATCGTAGCGATATGCGTGCAGGGAGGGGAAGATGGGATTCCTCGATGAATTGAGCCGCAAGATCTCAGAAGGAGTGGACCGGGCGAAGTTCGAGGCTGAGAAGTTCCAGCGCACAACCGCCATTCAGGGGGAGATCAGCGATCTGCGGCGCCAGCTTGACGTCAAGCGCCTTGAATTTGGCGATCGGGCGCTGGAATTGTACCGGGCGGGTGCTATTCAGTCGCCAACCCTGGGCGGCATTCTGAGAGAGATCGAGGCGTTGCAGGTTAGCCTGACGCTGAAGGAAGAGGAACTACGCGCGGTCCAGGGGCAGGTTCACGTTGAGCCGCCGCCGCCGCCGCGCACGCAGAACGTCCCGCTGACGATCGAACCACCGGCGCCGCCACCCGTGACCCGGCCGCCACAGCCGGTCGCTGGCGGCAAAGTGTGCCCGGGATGCGGTTTTCAGATGCCGTCTACCGCAGTATTCTGCCCGAACTGCGGTCTGCGGGTTGGCAACTAGTACGCTCAAACGTGGCGGTTGCGCTGTCGCGCGTCGCATTCTGGCGGGCTCATGAACATTCAGTAGGAACACCGGTAGACGCTCGGCCGTGGCCGTGAAGGGCCTGGCTTCGTTCGGCAAAGGCCACCTGCACGGCCTGCCGGTGAGCCGGCGCAGGCCGGCTTCGCCCTGTATGGCCGAGGGCTTTAGTACCAATACCTTTCACATACGCCCCACCCCGGCCCTCCCCCGCCGGGGGAGGGAGTCCGACTCCTCCCCCCGGCGGGGGGAGGTTGATCGGTATCGGCTAATTGTGGCGCAATTGCGGTTCCGAGTGAGTATCGTTTTCGGGCAACCAGTGAATCGTTACGTCATCGCGCGCGTCCCACGCCTCGTCTGCGACCTCGTCCTCGTCTTCTTCGGGATAGATCATGACCGGGCCGTGGTTATGCGTCCACGCGATCAGGTCATCAATCGAGAACCAGCCTGAGCGATACAACTCCTGATCCATCGGATTGAGCCAGAAGCGGATCTCGCCGTCCATCCATTGCCAGCGCTCGAGCGAGCGCCACTCTCGATGTTGCTCGGCGAGGACGATTTTGGTCTCTTCAAAAAGGCGCAGCAACTCCGGAAGTGTGAGACCCTGGGTACGTCGTTTGCGGAGTAACCGGCGATTGATCGCGTCGCGCAGCCGTTCGAGTTCTGGCACGTCGAGCGCGTCAAGGTCAATAGGCAGTCCCATAGCGGATGCGTCCTTTCGAGGAGCGGTCGCGCGTCTGCACGATATCGGATGCACGCACCGTTGCGAGACCATGTCCGCTCGTGTTAGCCATCATGCCTGTGAGGGGCATCACGGCGGTTGCTGCATCAGCAGCGCCAGCGATGTGATCCCTGCCGATCTCGTGATCCATGATAGCAGGGGAAGACGTTGCTGCAATGAACAAAGGTGTGACATTCTATTCACAACATTGTGATTTTCCGACAACCTGTTCGATCGTTGTTATGACCATGGTACGCAGGGTTGCACTGGTTGGATGATCGTTCATGCACACGCACCGCGTGATGGGTTGCGCACACAGGATACCGCTGCGCTGTATACCGGCGCATGGTACCGCATGAGCCAGGCGGCGGTGTGTTCGGAAGCGTTTGAGCAGAGAGGAGTGGAGGCGACGACCGGATTCGAACCGGTGATGGGGGTTTTGCAGACCCCTGCCTTACCACTTGGCTACGTCGCCCTCTGATGCGATTCTAGCATAGCCATTGCATCATGTCAAAGACGGCGGTTCGCCAAGATCGTCATCCGATACGCCGGCCAGCAGCGCGCGTTCCACCGGCGGGAGGGTCGTCCAGGCGCGGGCAAACCAGCTGACCGCTGCGAGGAACGCCTGCGCGCGATCCGTGTCGGGGCAGGCACGGCGCAGCAGGCGCCAGAATGATGGCGAGTGATCAAGATGTATGGCGTGTGCAACCTCGTGGGCCGCGACCGCTTCGAGTACCCAGCGCGGCATGCGCAACAACACGGCGTTCAGGCGGACGGTACGCGTTGCCGCGCTATAGCTGCCCCAGCGCGCCTCGGCCAGGGTAAACTCGGCGCGCTCAATCGCCGGCGGCTGGGGAAAACGAGCCGCGACCCGGCGTACCAGCGTGATCGCATCTTCTTCGTCGTTCACGCGCCGCTTATGGACGCGATGCACCAGCCGGCGCGCCAGTTCGGTGATTGCCTGGTCGAGTGTTGCCTGAGCGACACGTTGCGGCGCACTCACCATAAGCGTCTCATCCCGCAGGCGCGCATTGATGTTCTTCACCGCTTTGCGCTCGATGATGACGGTTAATGTCACGCCGTCAATAGTGACGGTACGGGTTTCTTGCACAGTGCTTCCCTTCGTGTCTCGATGCCTGCGGTCGCTCCTGGAGGGGGCCGGCGCATGCCATTGCCTCACACGGCCCGGCCTGAATCAGGCGCCGTCTGCCGGTTGTTGTGTTCAGGTGACCCTGACCGCGCGTGGTTGCGCGGCGCTCATACCAACCCCCAGTGCCACAAAGAGCGCCGCGCCGGCGAAGCGGAAGGCGGCGCTGATCAGCAGTGCCGGCGTATACCCGAACATGTCGGCAAGGAAGGTCCCCAGAAGTGGCGCCACCAGTGTAGCGATATAGGTTGTCAACTGATAGAGCGCAATATAGGAGGCCGTACGTTCAGGCGGCACGGTTGCGAGCGACATGTCGAACAGCACCAGGTTGAGCCCTGCGCCGAAGACGCCCGCCAGGGCCGCGTAGAAGACCAGTGGCTCGACACGCGGTGTCAGTGCGGTGAGCAACGGGTAGAGCACGAGACCAAAGAGGCAGATGCGCAGTACCAGTACGTTCCCTTTTCGCCGCGTGATCGCCGTCCAGAAAAAGTATGCCGCCAGCAATACACCATTATTGGTCATATTGATCAGGCCGATCCAGAAATCCGAGGCATGCAACTGGCGCACCCAGTAAAGCGGAAAGAGTGGCAGCGCCAGCATCAGGCCCAGGTTGAAGACAAAGGCGCTGATGACAAAACGGGTAAACGGCGTTTGTTCACGCAGCACGGCCAGCATATCGCGGAAGTACGCCTGCAATGATTGCTTTGCCGTATCTTCTTCCGCCAGCGGCGGGTTATCAGGGATCGTCAACTTGCTCGAGAACAGAAAGCTCAGCATCCCGCCAACGAATGAGGCGCCAAAAACGATCTGGTAGTTGAGCGGAAAAACGACAAGATCCAGGAACGCGCCAATCAGCGCGACCGTGATCGCCGTTGTTGCGCCAAGCACCGACCAGCGCCGGCTCATCAGGTACTGGCGCTGGCGCGGCCCGGCCACCGCACCCATGACCAGCGTAAATGTGATATTGACGATCGTCTGCGGAATGGTGACCAGCGCCCAGATGGCAATGATGGCATACGCCGTCAGATCCTGATTGAAGAGGAAAGGTGTCAACCCCATCAGGACGAAGGAACCCTGCACGAGCGCGCGCGACCGCGAGTACCACGGCACCATATTGCGCTGCCGCTCGAGAAAGCGCCCGGCCGGGATCGCCAGTACCATCCCCGTCAGCGCCGGGAGCGATGTCAGCAAGCCAACGAGGAAGGGTGACGCGCCAAGGCGCGTGAGAAACACGCCAAGAAAGGTCGAAACGCCGGTGACGATACCAACACCGATGCCATCGATCAGGACGCTGCGCACATTTTGCTGCTGCACGTCGAGGGGCTGCGACCATGCCTTGCGCCAGCGAGACAGGAGGTGCATGCGTTATACGACTCCGTGTAGCCTGATGGACTGAGGATGGCATTATAGCATTGTTCACGGCAACTGTTCGCGGTACTCGCGCAAATGGTACGTTTTTTGTATAATCCAGGTAGACGTTGCGGGAGAAAGGAAAACGCGCAGTGCTGACCAACCGTGTTGTGCGCGGCTATGTTGTGTTGCTGGCCGGGCTGATCGCATTCTTTGCGCGCCGCCTGCTTGCCGGCGATGCATTGTGGCCGCCGGGCCTGATGGATGCTGAAATCCTGAGTGATGCCGAGATGTGGATCATTATCTCGACCGCGATGCTGATCGGGCCGTCGGTTGCACTCGGTCGCATACGCGCCATGTTGATTGCGCTACCATTCTCGCTGCCGCCAATTATGCTCTATCTGACGTTCTACCCGCTCCTGGTCGTCTTCCTCATGCTGGCGATGATCCCCTGGCTGGTCCATGCCGCGCTGGGTTCGTGGATGCCTGACCGGCGCGAGACGGGGTAGTGATGTCCCTCGTTCAATGGTAGAACTACTCATCTTTCATCCCCCGCCCGGCGCGTGCTACGAGCACGGCCATGGCGCATGCCGCCAGCGTGCTCTGCGGATTGCCGCTTGGTTCAGGCAGCGCCACCGGTACCTTCCCGCCGACCACGATCCCTGCCGACTGGGCATCCGCCAGCCGGTCGAGTTGCTGAACCAGCATCGTGCCGGCTTCCAGATCGGGCGCCACCAGTATGTCGGCCTGCCCGGCCACAGGCGATGTCAGCCGGGCCTTGCGCGCCGCCTCGATCGAAACGGCGTTCTCAAAGGCCAGCGGTCCATCCACCAGGCCACCGACGATCTGGCCGCGATCGACCATTTTGCACAGTGCCGCTGCATCCAGTGTCGAGCGCAACTTGGGGCTGATCGTCTCGACAGCCGCCAGAATGGCAACCTTCGGCTGCTCGACGCCGATGGCCAGCGCCAGGTCGATGGCGTTCTGGACAATCGCGCGCTTCTCTTCCAGGGCCGGGTCAGTATTCATTCCGGCGTCGGTGATGAAGAGCAAACGGGGATAATTCGGCACATCCATGGCATAGACATGGCTCATCCGCCGGTGGTCAACCAGGCCGGTGGCATGATCGACCAGTTCGTGCAGCAGGCCGTAGTAGCGCACCCCGGGATCGATCAGTGCCTCGACCTCGCCGGTACGCGCCATTGCCACGGCGCGCGCCGCAGCGGTTCGCCCGTCGGGCGTCGTGACCAGCGGGAAGGCATCGAGGTTCAGTTCGAGCGTCTCGGCGACCAGGCGCAATGGTGCTTCGGGGCCGACCAGGATCGGCTCAATCAGGCCGGCCTGTGCCGCCTCAAAGATGCCGTACAGCGCGTTCGGCTCTGATGGAAACACCACTGCCGCCTTCAGCGGCGCCATCGTCGCGGCGCGCGCCACCAGGCCGCGGTAGTGCGCGCCGGGTTCGCGCAGCAACACCTCCGGTAACCGCACCTTCTGGCGCTTGACTTTCTCGGCCGGCGCGAGTACTTCGGCGCTGCCGCTGATCACCACCTCGCCGTTCTGGTTGGTGCACTGGCAGTCGAATGTCACCCGGCGTTTCTCAGGATCCATCGCGGTGACCGTTACCGCGACCGTGATCGTGTCGCCGATCGCAACCGGGCGACGAAAGCGCAGTGTCTGGCCCAGGTAGATCGTTCCCGGGCCGGGGAGCATGGTGCCGAGCACCGTCGAGATCAACGCACCGCCCCACATGCCGTGTGCGATGATCTTGTGGAAGATGTCACTCCGGGCATATTCCTCGTCCAGATGGGCAGGATTCACATCACCCGACATAACGGCGAACAGTTCGATGTCAGATTTTGATAAGGTGCGAGTCAGTGTGGCCCGGTCGCCGATCTTGATCTCGTCAAAGGTGCGGTTTTCGATGTATTCGATCATAGGCGTATCTCCCTGCGTACATCCTTCAGCATAGGTGGGTGAGTTACAAGGGGTGAATTGAGAACTCGGAACCGGGAACCTGGGACAATTCCAGATGAGGTCATAGGCGAGAGGCGAGAGGGTTGTGGCTGCCTCAAACGTGTTGCCTCTTGCCTATGGCCTGTGCTGAACGTGCACTAGAACTCAGAACTGAGAATAGAGAATTGAGAATCTGGAACCTGCAACCTGCATCTGAAACCCGGCAACATAACTGTTATCAGATCGTACAGGTTTTGTACTTGTCACATGGCGATTGTATGCTACACTGTCTGTGTCGTACCGGTTACACTATGCAGAACATTGATGACCCGCTTCCGTTCCTTCTTTGTTACGACAGGCCTGGTGTTGCTGCTGGCGACGACGCTACCGGTAGCGGCACAGCCGGCGCCTCTCCCACCCGAACCTGTGCCTGTGCCGGCCGCAGCCGATGAACAATCGGCGAACCTGGTGATGAGCGCGTTCTTGCCGCTCGTCAGCGTGGGGTACGATCCCAGTCCGTTTGGCTTTGATGTGCGCACGAACGCGCCGGGCAACATGATGCCGCTGGTGGCGGAGGCCAATCCACGCTGGTCGCGCGCCGGCGATGTCCTGTGGGCATGGGTCGAGCCGGTGCGCGGCGCTGGCTATCAGTGGGGCGTGCTGGCCGACATCGAGAGTAATGTGCGTCGGTTGCGCGCCGCGGGCATTGAACCAACCCTGGTCGTACAATGGTCGCCGTCGTGGGCGCAGAGCATTCCAGGGAAGTTGTGCAGCCCACCACGACCGGATGCCGTGGCTGAGTTTGCCGCCTTCATGCAGGCGGTGGCACAGCGGTTCTCTGCCGGCGATCTGCGCGTTGATTACTGGGAGATCTGGAACGAACCCGATGTCAGGCCCGAAGAAGTCGCCGGGAACGAGGGATTTGGTTGCTGGGCGACACTGACGCCGCCGTACTATGGTGGCGATTACTATGGCCATGTGTTGCGCGCTGTCTACCCGGCCATCAAGGCTGGCAACCCGCGCGCGCAGGTGTGGGGTGGCGCATTGCTGCATCACTGGCCTGATGATACGCTGTCGCTCGGGTTTGTGCGCGGTATACTGGCGGCTGGTGCGGCCAGTTCATTTGATGCGCTCAGCTTCCATGCCTATGGTGAATGGGGCGCCGGTGATCGGCTGTTGTTCAAACAGGCGCAGTTGCGCCGGTTGCTCGACGAGCACGGGTTGCACTCCAGGCCGCTGGTGGCGACTGAGATCGCAGCGACCTGCAACAGCAATACCGATTGCCCGCCCAACTTCTTGCAGCGCCAGGCGAATTATGCGGCGCGGATCTATGCGCAGGCGATTGCGCTGAACCTGCTGGGCGCCTTCTGGTACACTCTGTCGTACCGCGGGCCGGGCTTCCTGCACAGCCACCTGATCGACGAAACCGACGGTGGGCCGGTGCCGCGACCGGCGTTCTACGCCTTTCGTAACTCGGCGCAGTTGCTCGCCGGTGCACGCTACATCGGCCTGCCGGTGGTTGAACCGCCGGCGAGCCAGGCAAGCGAGGTGCAGGTGCTGCCATTCGAGAAGGGACGCAACCGGCTGTATGTCTTCTGGGTGCCGCGCACCGACTTTCCGGTACTCTACAACTTGCCGGTGCCGCCGGGCGCGACGGCGATCTGTACCGATCAACTGAACATGGCGACGCCGGCACAATATTACTGTTCCGATATCAATCGCGACGGCTTCATTCCGCGCGCGGTGAATGAGTTGCCGCAGTACGTCGAGGTGGTGATGCCGTGAAATGACGGGGAATGGGGAGTGGGGGAGTGGGGGAGTGGAGGAGTGGGGGAGTGGGGGAGTGGGGGAGTGGGGGAGACTGTGGATGCGTGATGGCTATACTCAAGATTGTAACGCCATAACATATCTCAACCTCTCCCTGTCTCCCCATCTCCCCATCGGCGTGTCTCCCCATCTCCCCGTCTCCCCGTCCGCGTGTCCCCCTACGCGCCTAACGCTGGAAGCGCAGCACGTGTTCCAGCATCCGCATGCGGCCCTGCCAGGGAATAGGCATGCGCCAGAAGAGCGGGTGGATGATTGCACGGAGCAGCAGTGGCGGGTGGCGCTGCGCAATCAGCGCGACGTAGCCGAGATAGGCCAGGAGCCAGTGCCATGGTGAGCGCAATCGCCAGTTGACGCTCCACGCCGGCGAAAGGACGTGCGTGGCCCAGGCGACGGCATCCGGCTCGTAGAGATGGCGATGATCCAGGATGATTTGCGCGCGCAGTTCGAGGTCGTGGCGGCGAGCGTGTGACAGCATACTGCTTTCGGTGCGCCGGTAGCGTACCAATGGCTGCGCGATGTGCATACCCTTCCAGCCTGCTTCAGCCAGGCAGATCCAGAAATCCCAGTCTTCATATCCCTGAGCCGCGCCAAACATGCGAAACCCGCCCGCCTGCTCCCATGCCTTGCGGCGGAAGAGGGTCGCCGGCATCATCAGGCATTCGAAGCGCAACCGCTCCAGACTGTAGGGCTGGGTATGCAGGATGTTCCGTTCGGCGCCGACACGCTGCACGTCGGTGTAGACGAAGCCGACCTCAGGGTGAGCGTCGAGCGCCGCGACCGCCAGCGCCAGCATCTCCGGCTCGATCGCATCATCAGCGTCGAGCGGCAGAATGTAGGGCGCGCGCGTTGCCGCGATGCCCGTGTTGCGCGCTGCGGCCAGGCCGCGATTTTCCTGGCGCACCAGCCGGATGCGGCGCGCCGGGAAGGCTGCGATCAGGCGCTGCGCGACTCGTGCGGTATCGTCGGGGCTGCCGTCATCAACAATAACGATCTCCCAGTCGGTGAAGGTCTGCGCGATGACGCTGGCAACTGCTTCGGGCAGGAAGTGGGCCTGATTGTAGCAGGGAATGATGACGCCGGCGCGCGGTGTGCTGGAGAGTATCATAGACGCTGATTACATCAATACTTGTGGTTGCATCGCATCAGTGACACGAGTTATGCGGCGCTATTGATTGTATGGCCTTCCAAGCAGCCGTTTGATGCGCCACATCACCTCGCGCCGGGCAACATAGACGCGCCGGTCAGCCAGGTTCAGCAGGATGCGCGCCCTGGAGAGGCGCTGGAGCGCCGGCCAGGCCGACGACCAGCGGAGCATGCGCGCCAGGCTCACCGGCGCAAGCTCAAGCAGGCCCTCGCGGAAGCGAAAGTACTCGATCGCCAGCGACGCGGCCGCCAGGCCGGTACCGGGATCGACGGGGGGCCGTGGCGCCTCAGCGGCCAGCGTGTCGGCGCGGGAAATGAGCGCCAGCATCCGGTCGAGCATCTGCTGCCGGTCGAAGCGTTCCACCACCCGTGCGCGCGCTGCCGCCGCCATCACCGCGCGCCGCTCTGGATCGGCAAGCAGGTGCTGCAACGCATCGGCATACTGTGCCGCCTGGTCGTTACCCGGCGGTATCAGCACGCCGCACTCAGGGGTTACCAGTTCACGCTGACCGCCGACGTCGGCTGCAACCGGGACAACGCCCATCGCCATGGCTTCGTAGAGCGTGAGCGCAATCCCCTCGTGCGCCGACGGCAGTAGGAACAGGTCGCTTGCAGCCATCAGATCGCGCACCCGGCCCGATGGTTGCGCACCGAACAGGCGCACGTGGCCGCCCAGGCGGTGGCGACGAACAAAGCGCCGCATCCAGCGCATATCCGGGCCGTCCCCCACAACCAGGCAGGTGAAAGGCATGCCACGTCTGGCCAGCATCCGCAGCACCTCTACCGCCAGGCGCGGCTGCTTCTGCGGCGCCAGCCGGCCAGCAAAAAGAATGACCGGCTGATCCGGGTTGAGGCCCAGTTCTGCGCGCACCTGGATGCGGGTCACCGGATCAGGCCGCCAGCGTTGCGTATCAATGTTGATCGTGCATGGTTCCACTCGCGCCGGGTCGGCGCCGCGTTCAATCATCCAGCAGCGCAGGTGCTGCGAGGCTGTCAGATGCAGGTCAATCAGGGCGCTGTGCTCAAGCGCCGCGCGCGGCATGCCGCCGTGGTACTGTTCCTGCTCAAGATGCAGGAAATCCATAATGCTGGCGTGTGGGCAATGCGCGCGCAGAAACGGCAACAGCCGGTACGCGAGCAAGTCGTTATGCACCAGGATTGTCGAGATAGCGCGTGACTCGATCAGGTAGCGCAGGAAGCGTGGGTAATCGGCGGGTACGATACAGGCGGGCAGGTTGAAGAGCTCACCGGCGGCCCGCCGCATCTCTTCGATCCACGGGTTTGCCGAGAGGCGCAGCAGGCAGACCGTGACCCGGCAGCCACGGGCGCGCAACCCGGCGACCAGGTCAATGCCGAAGCGGTCCGCGCCGCCGATCTCCACCCAGGGCGCCAGCACGAGGATGCCACGTCCCTGCGGCGGTTGCAGGCGATTCGCAAATGGCGCATCGAGGGTCATCAGGGCATGGGCCTCAAGCAGTGGCGCAGGATCGCCTGGTGGCGGCGGCGGGCCATTACGGAACAGATCCGGGTAGCGGGCACGGAGTTCGCCGCGCAGGCGTCGCAGGGCGCTCCGATCGTCGTGGAAGCTCCAGTGGTACGATGTATACGCCTGGCGCGGTTTGCGGCGCAGCCACAGCAGCACTTCGCGGACATCGTGTCCCCAGAGGCCGGCGGCGGCAAGGCGCACCCAGAGTTCATAATCCTCAAGGCCGGCATACCGCTGCAACTGCTCATTAAAGCCGCCGACACGGTCAAACGCCGTGCGGCGCAGCATAACGTTAGGCGAAACAACATTATCGTGCGGGAACGTATGGCGCGCATCAAAGCCGCGGCGCCACACGACATGTTCCGTGCCGAATGTGGCGCACCACGGCGCAGCACACGCGCTGCCCGGGTGTGACGCCAGCGACCAGGCGAGTTGCTCCAGCGCCGTCGGCGCAATCAGATCATCACTGTCGAGGAAGAAGAGCAACGGCGCGCGGCTGGCGGCGACGCCGGCATTGCGCGCTGCCGCCAGGCCGCGGTTCGGCTGATCAACCACCCGAATCCGTGGGTCAGGCGAGGCGCGCAGTGGCGCGAGAACCTGGAGCGCCGCCCGGTCGTCGGAGCCATCATTGACGATGATCCATTCCCACTGCTGCAATGACTGGCGCAGCACCGAGCGGATGGTATCGAGGAAGATGGGTCCGGTGTTGTAGTAAGGCGTGATAATGCTGACTGCCGGCGGGGCAGCCGGATCAGCAGGTGCATACCCGTACACAGGCAGCGCCGGGTCGAGCGGATGGGGCGGGATCGCAGGGGGCATACTATTCCGTGGCGCGCAGCCGGCGCAACTCTGCTTCCAGTGCGCGTAAGCGCTCCTCGGCGTCGGCGCGGGCGCGGGCCTCTGCCGCCGCGCGCTCCTCGGCGGCACTGGCGCGTTCCTCAGCCTCGGCGCGGGCACGCTCCTCGGCGTCGGCGCGCTGCTGCGCCTCTGCCGCCGCGCGCACCACTGCGGTGTAGTCGCCAATCGCCACACCCTGCTCATCATAACAGACCACGTGGTCATCCTGCACCCCGAGCCACAGCCCGGCCACATCCAGCCACAGCCGTCCGTGGTCATCGAGGGCCTGCGACTGGTAGACATCGAGTGCCAGGCGGTACCCCAGCAGGCGCAGCCGTCGCTCCCCGCCGCGCCCGATGTCGTCCACAATCACGTACTGCGCCACACCGGCGCGCGCATAGTGCTCCACTTTGTCGAACAGGTCATTGCGGCGTGTCTCCGGCGACGTAATTTCGATGATCAGCATCGGGCGTGTGCCCTCGACGGCCACCTCGAAGGTGCTCCAGTTGCGCCGTTCGCGTAGCCCGGGAATGACCATCACATCCGGGCCGTGCGGCCGGATATCCGGCATATCCCAGGCGATACGCACATCGCTCAGGACGATGGCAACGCCGGGAGGTTCGAGGCGAGCGCGCAACACCTGGGCAAGGTACATGCGGTCCGTCTCGTGGCGGTCGCTGTGCACAATAAAGTCTCCGACTTCAGGGTGCAAGACATCTTGCAGGGTGAGGGGCACGCGCTCCCAGTGCTCGGAGTCGAGCGGCAGTGGCCGGCGCACATAACGCCAGCCATAGCGCCAGGGGTCGGCGTCGGGCGGCGTGGCGGCAGTATCAGGTTGGGCGGCGGAGGTTGTCATAGCTGTAGTATAGCAGATCCGGGTTGCGGCTTACCAGCCGCGCCGGCGGGCCGCCGCGAAGAGCCGCTCCTTGAGTGGTCGAAGCCATTCCATGCCATGGGCGACGCCCCAGCGATAGGGGCGCGCCAGGAGCGGGCGAACGAAGCGCAACCCGCGTTGACGCAGCAATTGCCTCAATGGCAGCTCGACGTTGCTGGCGCACCATTGCTCCCGCTCGCTCCAGAGCGCATCGAGCGCGATCTCATGGCGCGTATACTCGATCACCTGAGTCGCCCATTCGCGCGCCAGCGCCAGAGGGATGGCGGCTCGCGGCGACTCACAGCGAAGCTGGCCGGCACGCTCGATCAAGGCAGCCATGCGCGGGCCGAAATCGCGCAGCGCAAAATGGCGCTCGACGCGCCCACGCGCCATGGTGCTCATCCGTTGCCGGAGCGCTGGATCACCGGCGAGGCGGGAGAGAATCTCGGCGTATTCCTCGACTTCGTGCGGGCCATGCGCCACAAGGAAGCCACAATCGGCGGCAATCAGCTCCCCCTGACCACCGACATCGGCGCTGACCGGGATGACCCCCATGGCCATGGCCTCGAACGTCGCCACCGAGATGCCTTCCGTCTGCGAAGGCAGCAGGAACACGTCTGCGGCGGCAAGGTATCCAAAGATATCATCATCGCCAACCCTGCCCAGGGTACGCATGACATCATCAAGGCCCAGCGCGCGTATCTGGCGCTCAACCTGGCCACGTTCCGGCCCGTCGCCCAGCACCAGGGCCAGGAAGCGTGCAGGTGTACGGCGACGCAACGCAGCAATGATGGGCGCCAGCAACTGCGGGCGCTTCTCCCCCGTCAGCCGCCCGGTGAAGATCACCAGCATATCGTCGGGATGCAGGCCAAGCGCTGCGCGTATCTCGGCGCGGCGTGTTGCATCGGGACGCCAGCGATCCGTGTCGACGTTGGTATAGCACACCTCGATCCGTGACGGATCGGCGCCCTTCTCGACCATACGCCGCCGGACATGGTCGCCGGAGACGATCGTCAGGTCGAGTTGTGACTGGTAACCAATGCTGGCGCGCGGGTAGCCGCCATTCTTCCATCGCTCATCGTACGAATGAAGGAAGTCAAGGCAGGTGATATCAGGAAAATGCGCGCGCATATAGGGAAGCAACTGGTAACCAAGATAACTATTCGATACAAAAACCGTAGTGATATGGCGCGAACGAATCAAATAGCCGAGAAAGCGCGGAAAGTCGGGCAGGCGCAGGAAATGATCGAGAATGAAGATATCAGGCGTCGCCTTCGGTCGGCGCCAGCGTGCCGGCGATGATCTGCAGCAGCGTGCTCTTGCCGCTGCCATTGCGCCCGATAATACCGACTGTCTCGCCGCGCTGTACTTCGAAACTGACGTGGCGCAGCGCCCAGAACTCTCGCCCGTAATGCCGCCCGAAACGCCACAGCAGCATGTGCTTCAGGCGGTCCTGCGGCTGGTCGTAGATGCGGTACATCTTGCCGATGTTGCGGACGCTGATGACAACATCGTCGGTCGGCGGGGAAAGCGGCGTCGTTTCCTGAGGTGCAATCTCTGGAGCAGAAACTGTCATGCTGCCCACGTCTGGTCAGGTACCCGTGATGTGCGTGTGTGTTACGTTCGGTCTCTTCGGCGCGCGCGATGGTAACACGACTCAGATCAGATGTCAAGACGTGATGAAGAGGTACGTGCGCACATTTCTCCCGGGAGCGAGGGCGTCCCGCTCTCGTCGCGTCTACGAGGGCAAGATGCCCTCGCTCCCAGGCGCGTGTGTTACCCGGGGGTGAACAGTTCCATAGCCCTGTGGACTGGCGGGGCGCTTCCTGAAGATTCGGGTTTTTCCGGCACGGTCTGGCGTCCCATCTCTGATTCCAGTACCAGGATGCCCCACCTTTACAGGGTGGTTTTTGGGAAGCCCCTGCATTCCTTCTCTCGTTCTGTGGGCTTCACGACGAACAACCTCCCCCTTCTCCCCGTGTGGGAGAAGGGGGTCGGGGGGGATGAGGGGCAAACGCGCCCAGAATACAACCAGACCATCAATCCCCGTTGCTTAGCGACTGCGTGCGCAATTTCGCTTGAACCAGGCGCAGGGTTTGATCCGCCAGCCGCAATGCTTCCTCTGCCGACGCTTGCGTATAAACCCGTGCGGGGATGCTGTCTGGCAGCCCATTGGGATAGCGAGTAGGAATGTAGTAGCCGTCCAGCGAGGCTACCTCTTCCCGCAATTGCTCGAAATCAGCGTCAAATTCGGCAGCCCAACGGCATAGCGCCTCCACAGAATGTCCGATCACCAGCTCCTCGCCCTGGGTGTAAATAAAGGCTTTGAGCGCCTTCTCGGCAATCTGTTGAGCTACAAAACAGGCCAGATGATAACTTGCTCCATCAAAGAGCAACTGAGCGCCGTACCGATCCGCCTCTGCCTGTTCCAGCCAGCGCAACCCTTCCTGTCGGGCATCACGCTTCATACAGCACCCGTCCTTCCTGTAGAGCCAGCCGCACCAGCGGGGTCTGGGACATCCACGTCATCTCGACCGGAGTATAAACCAGCAGATCGGTTGCGACGCGGGGTTGAAGACGGCGATACAATTCCACCGTGCGTTCCAGAAAATCGAGCGGCGTATCCCACACGATCAGCAAATCCAGATCGCTGGTCAGACCGTCCTCATCCCGTGCCAGGGAACCGAACAGGATTACGCGCTGAACGCCCAGCGTAGCAGCGCACCCTGTCAACCGCTCGACCTCCTGCCGAAGATGTGCCCGGTGCGCTTCCCGTCGCTGCCGCAACAATCGCCGGATCCGCAACACTTCGCCCTGATCCATACTCGTCGCACTCCGTGCTGAAAAGACTGCTGCACACCGCCCGACGCACAGTCGCCCGCCGATCAAGCCATCGCGTTGATCGATCGCTGCGCTTCCAGACAACATCGGCAGCGTCCCTACCCGCTCTCAACCCGGATCAGATCATCCAGGAATGCCAGAAACTGCTCAATGTCAGCCCGATACACGTGCTCTAACACCCGTGCTCTTCGATACGCCAGCGCTAACCGCTCAGCGTCCAGACGCAGACGGTAGGCGCTGCGGAAAAGATGCCGAAAACGACGCAGTTCGTCCAGGCAATCATACGACTGATCGCTCAGCAACCGGAGACGCACCCCCTCGATATCCAGCGTCATCCGTCGTAACAGCCCGGCATGCCACCCGCTCCGGTCGGCGATCTGATTGCCGAAGACGCTGGCGACACGCTGGAAGATGCTCTCGAAGGCGCAATACAGATTGTGCAGGTATACGCTAGAACAATGACGCGCTCATCGCCGGTCAGCCTGGTGTCGTATTCGGTAAGTGCATCGTAGATCTCAGTGATCGCCTTCAGGTCGGCAGCAATTTCGGCTTTCAACGTCTGAATCTGAACGTTCATAGATCAATGCTCCCTGCCCACGCACACGGTCTGCGAAGCGCACCTCCTGATCCAGCTCCACCAGATCGACCGTCCATTCGCTCAGCTCGCTTTCCAGCGCTTGCCAGAGGGCAAAATACTCTTCGGCGCTCAATCTCCCTTCGAGAGCAATGTCGATATCCGACCCGGCATGCATTGCGCCGGGTCGCAGCACCGAGCCAAAAACATATGCTCGCTCAACATCGGGGAAGCGCGGCAAAACCAGGCGGGCAGCACGATACACGGCGTGCAGCGCCGCCTGCCGCAATTGCTCCGCAACCTGATACGCTCGTTCCTGGCGAGATACGAGATACGCTCGGCTGGCTGCCAGATCGAACGCAGATTGACCGCTCATGCTGTGCCTCCCCAAGGAGCATTTCCTGTTCGATCGTACCACGCGCAGGCACAGTTGACAATTCGCCTGCCGGGGGGCGCAGCGCGGCTGCGCTCCTACTCGCGATATACCCACCGCACCACCCGATCGCGCACGGTCAGGACGCCGCGCCGCAGCCAACTATCGTCGCGCGCGGCAAGTCGCCGGTACCACGGTCGCAGATGCTTCCGCGCGCTGCGCACGATCCACAGCGCAGCACGACGCGCTGGCGACAGATCAACATCACCGGCATACCCACCAGTCTCCCACAAACGCGCAACATTGCGCGCCAGGCGCGCAAGCTGGATTGCTTCGATCGCGCTTCGCTCCGCTTCTTCCGGCGCTGGAGTGGCGCGACCGGCGCGCACTGAATGCTCGACGGCATGCCGGATGAAGGCATCCATCCGGTCTCCCATCAGATCGAGCCGGAAATGATCCACGATCCGCTGGCGCGCGCGCCCCCCCATCGCGGCACGCCGCACCGGATCGGTCAGCAAACCGATGATCGCGGTGACATACGCGGTCGTTTCATCGCCCGACGGTGGGATGAGAATGCCGCAGTCGGGGGTGACGAGTTCGCGTTGCCCGCCAACGTCAGCTGCAACAGGGACGACACCCATTGCCATGGCTTCGTACAGTGTCAGCGCGATCCCTTCGTGAGCCGATGGCAGAAAGAAGATATCGCTGGCGGCCAGCAATTCACGAACCCTGTCGTTCGACACGGCGCCGAGGATGCGTACCTGTGCCAGGCGCCTGCGGCGAATCATTCGTTCCAGCCAGCCGCGCTCAGGTCCATCGCCCGCTATCAGCGCAGTGAATCGCGCGCCAGCGTTGCTGCATCGCTGCAGCACGTCCAGCACCATACGCGGTCGCTTCTGCGGCACCAGACGCGCGGCAAAGAGGATGACCGGTTCGTTGTGCGGCAGGTCGAGTGCCTGCCGGATAGCATCTCTGCCAGCGCACGACGGGTTCCAGGCGTCCTGATCGATGCTGGTGTAACAGACGGCGATCCGCGCCGGGTCCCCGCCGCGCGCAAGCATCCAGGCGCGCAGATGCTGCGAGGAGACAATGGTCAGATCCAGGTTCCTGGCCTGTTCGAGCGAGATCTGCGGGTAGCCGCCGTTGTGCCAGTGTTCTTCCTCCATATGGAGAAAGTCCAGGAATGGTACATCAGGGCAATGGGCGCGCAGGTAGGGGAGCGCGGCATATCCCAGCTGGCTGTTTGACACGATCACGGCGCCAGTGCTGCGCGAGCGGATCAGGTCGCGCAGGAACGCCGGGTGCCGTTCCGGCCTGGCGATATGGCTGAGCAGGGTGATATCCGGCGTTATCACTGCGAACTGCGGATGCCACTCGTGCGTGCCCGGCAGTGTGGCGACGATGCTGAGCGTGTGGCCGCGCCCGGTCAGCATCCTCGCCAGGTCGAGATTGAACCGGTCCGCGCCGCCCATCTTGAGAAATGGGACAATCAACAAGATGCGCATGGGCACTGCCATCCCTGTACTATTCGCGATCTGCCGCCGCAGCCTGCGCCGTGTCAGGTCCGCTGCGCGCCGCGGGCCGGCGGGGCCGCGATGCCGGCAATGATACCGGCAAACCGCGCCGCCTGGCATTCGGTGGTATGCTCCGCCAGCACATGGGCACGAGCGACCTTCCCCATCCGGCGCCGTAACTCGGGGTCGGCGAGCAACCGTGTCAGCGCCGCGACCCATTCTTCGTGCGTGGTGGCGAGAAAGCCCGAGGCTCCGTCCACGACGGCATCGCGATATGGCTCCATGCGCGCTGCGACCGTCGGAACGCCGACGGCGGCGGCCTCCAGGTATTTGATCGCACTCTTCCCGCGGCGTTGCGGGTTATCAACCAGTGGCGCGATATTCACGTCAATGCCGGCGATATGTTGGGGTAACTCGCGCCAGTTGACAACCGGGCGCCGTTCGATGCGCCCGGCGAAAGGTGGCGCATCAAGGTGCGGCGGGAGGGTCACCTCGCCGTAGATCCGCAACCGCGCCGCCGGGCAGGTTTCGAGCGTCGCAGCGAGCGCCGGGCCGATGGTTGCGACATCTTCGTCATGCACGTGGGCATAGCCGCAGAAGTAGCCGATCACCGGCGATTCCGGCGGCGGCGCGCAACAACGGGTGTCATAGGCAGTCTGCGAATGCACCAGTTGCTCGCGTGATAGCACATTCGGGCTGACGAATGTCGGGCGACGGAGATCGGCAGCGAGGCGCGCCAGGTAGGGTGTCGAGCAGACCAGCGCGTCGGACAGGCGCATGAGCATCCGGTTGTGCCGCGCCTGTTTGAGCAACTGGTCAACGGTATGCGGATCATGGTGCCGGTCGAGAAAGCTATACTCACGCTCGCGCTCGTCCCACACCAGGTCATCGGCGTCGAACACGAGGGGGATGCGACGCAGACGCGCAGCAATCACCAGCGGCAGGGTCAGTGCTGCGAGCGGCAGGCGATGAACATAGATCAGATCCGTCTGCGCGAGGTCATAGAGCCGGCGCGAGTCATCGAGTGGCATCGCATCGGCGACAAAACCGGCGATCTGCGCCTGCTCCAGATGATGCTGAACGCGATAGCGCGTCGAGGCGCCCATCTCAACGTAGACGAAGCGCAGGCGTGGCGGAGAGCGGCGCGGCGCAACGATCGTGCGCGGCAGCACGGTTGCGGCGCGGAGCAGCGCGGTCAGACGCTGGCGGATACGTGACGGCATCGATCAATCAATGTGCGGGTTTGCGCCCGACCGCAAACACATTACTCGGCATGAGGCGCCGGCGTTCTTCCGTTCTGCCGCGCGTTTCGAGCAGCACGATCTCGAAGCCCGCCTCCCGCAGCAACAGTTCCAGCCCCTGGGGCGTGAAATTGCGCCCGTGAAAGCCACCATCGTCGGGTGTATTATGAATCACAATGTGGTAAGGAGTTGTGATGATCAGCGTACCTCCCGGGCGCAGCACGCGGAACGCCTCGGCAATGGCGCGTTCGGGATGGCGCACATGCTCGATGACCTCGGAGCAGAGCACCGAACCGAGCGAGGCGTCGGCGATCTGGCGCATATCCTCCATATCGAGCGGCGTCTCGGCGCCCTGAAGATTGGTTGCCAGGTTCGAGGTGCGCATCTCGTACCACTCCGCCAGATAATCGTTCTGCCCCGATGCGCCGACTTCAAGGAGCGGGCTGGCGAACAGGCCGCGTTCGTGGCATGTACGGATGAACTCGGCGATATTGCGCCGGATGAAACTCCAGTCGGCCTTGAGTTGCCATTCTTCGGGCCAGTCGAGCGGTACGTCGGGCAGGGCAGGGCTGCCGCGTTGCAGCAACTGGTGGCGCATGAAGCGCATTGTGCGTAGCAGCAGCGCCGTATCGAGCCGGGCCATGATCGGATGCATGAGCCGCGCGCGCAGATAGCTTGCCAGCCAGATGAAATCGCGCAGCCAGAAATAAGGAACGGCGCGCAATGCCGGCGTGACCTGGCCACGCCGCGCATAGGCCAGTGCCATGTAGGGGTACTCGTAGAAGAGCCGGGCCGGTGACACCAGGTGGCGCGGAATGTACGGCGATTGCAGGCCGCGGTGGCGTGTCAGAAAATAGAACGCCCAGCCCTCCTGCGCCCAGCGCCGCACGTAGTAGCGCCAGGAGAAGCGGTCGTGCTCGTGGAGCACCAGCGCCTCCGGCACATACGCGACATCGAACTCGCCGGCAATTTCGAGATAAAAAAGGTGATCCTCCAGGATCTTGATTACCGGGTTGAAGGGGTGGAGCAGCAGGTAATCGCGCCGGATGGCGCTGTTGGCGTTGGAGAATGCAACCACCGCAGGTTGACTGGTGTCCGGCGGGAAAAGCTGCGCGTTACCCTGCGCCTCGAAGGCCCCGCTGCGTAGATCGATCCACTGGCGGCCATAGCTGGCCACAACGTGACGATCGGCGCGCAGTGGGGCGATGAGTGTTGCCAGCCAGCGCGCATGTTGGGGGAAGCAGTGCGCCGAGAGACTGACGACGAACTCCCCTGCGGCGAGCGATGCGCCGAGGTTGAGCGCAGACGCATAGTTGAAGCCGCCACGCGGGATGTGGTGATAGCGCAGGCCGTACTCCTGTGCCAGCGCCGCGCTCTCATCACGTGAATCGTTGTCGAGCAGCCAGATCTCGAACGGAAAATCCGTTTCCTGAGTTTGCAGGATCGGCAACAGACGACGCAGCGCGGGCGCTTCATCGCGCGCGCGAATGATGATTGAGACGAGAGGCCCCGTCATAACAGCAAATGTCTCACGATGACTGACCCTGCGCCGCCCGGCGTGCGGCAATCAGGCGGCTCAACAGCGCGGCAAACCCCGGCGCGCGAACAGTTGTTGTATCACGGGCCAGTACCTGGTCGCGCGCGGCAGCGCCGATCGCGCACCGGCGCGCCGGGTCGGCGGCGAGCGCCATTATACCTGCATACCAGCCTGCATCGTCAGCCGCCAGAAACCCGGTTCGACCATGCACAATGTCACGGTACGGCTCAAGATCCGATGCCACCGTCGGTACACCGACCAGCGCTGCTTCGAGAAACTTGACGGCACTCTTGGCGCGGCGGTGCGGGTTATCCACGATCGGCGCCAGGTTGATGTCGGCGCGGGCGATCTCGGCGAAGAGGCGCTCATATGGTACGAAGGGCGCCGTCTCAACCTGCGGGCGCAGATCCGCCGGCAGCAATGCCAGGTCGAAATGCCCGACGATGCGCAGGCGCGTGAATGGCAATTCGGCCAGGACGCGGCGGATCGCCGGCAAAGCGACGGCCAGGTCCGGCTCATGCGCCTTCGGCCAGCCACTGAAATAGCCCATCACCACCGTCGGGCCGGGTGGCGAGGCGATGCGCTGGCGATAGATCGGTTCAGCGGTCGCCACGGCCTGCCGGGAGAGCGCATTGGCATTGACATACGCCGGCTTGCCGAAATGAGAAGCGAGTGCGGTGGCCAGGTAGTCCGTGGATGCAACCAGAGCATCGACGTCATCTATCAGTTGTTCAACACGGCGAAACCCGGCGCGAAATGCTGCAACCTCGGCGGGGGAATGGCGTTCTTCCAGTCTGCAGTACTCCACAATTCGTTCAGTCCAGGTAAGATCATCTGTATCGTAGAGCACGGGCACATTGCGTTCGCGAGCAGCGGTAATGGCTGCGCGTACCTGTCTGGTGTCATCGGTGCGGCATAAGTAGAGCAGATCGCAGGTCCTGGCATGGTGCACCAGCTGGAGATCGTGATCAGAACGACAGGCGTGAGCAATATTCTGTAGCGTCAGTTGTTCGGACTGGTGCAGTACGCGGTAGCGGAAAGACGCACCATTGTTGGAACCAGCGAAGAGTACCCGGAGTGCTCCCTGCGTCCAGCCCCAGCCGAAGTCCGAGCCGCCACGCACAACACGGTACGCCCTGTGCAAGGCGCGTTGCACGAGATTTTTCCAGTGATGGCTCATTGTAGGCGCAGGCTGTAGTTCAGCAACCGACGGTCAAACTGTGGATGATAGTACTGGTCACCGCGCTCGAAGACCGTGGCCCAGCGCGTAAGCAACAACTCACGGTCGGCTGCATCGTCACCATGACCACGAGTTGCCGACTCATGGTGCAGTAACACCACTCGTGGAGTGTAGATCAGTCGTTTCCCGGTTGCGGAGATGCGCAGGCATAGATCCACGTCCTGCAAGTGCGTGCGAAAACCTTCATCGAGACCACCCAGTCGCCGATATTCGGCAGTTTGCAGCATCAGGCAGGCTGCTGTCACCGCGAGCACTTCGCGCGCACAGGCAAGTGACCCATCATAGCCGTCATCCTCGACAGCAAATCCGCGCATGACATGGTCGGCGACCGCACTCATACCGACAACGACCCCTGCATGTTGTACCGTCCGGTTGGGGTAGAGCAGCAAACCCCCCACCGCACCGACATCGGTCTGGCGCGCATAGAAGAGCAGATTCTGGATCCAGTCCGGCTCGAGCACTTCGGTATCGTTGTTCAGCAGCAATAGGTATTCACCACGAGCTTGTGCGGCGCCAAGGTTGTTGGCCCGTGAGAAGTTAAAGGCGCCGGGAAAAGGCACACACCTTACAGGATAGTGCCGCATGATTGCCAGGGCATCTGCATCGTGGGTATCATTGTCAACCAGCACTACTTCAAAGTTATGGTAACTACTGCGCTGAAAGATACTGTCCAGACAGCGCGCAAGATGGGCCGGTGCATCACGGGTAGGTATAACAATGCTCACCATAGGTTCTTGCATCAGCGGCAAGGGATCGAAGGTGAGCCGTCCAGATCTTACGCCGGCTCGTACACGCGCCGCGATATTCATGCGTGTGAGGTGTGCGGTTACTGCCGGGATCAATATGTCATCCGACGGGCTGGTGGGTTGTGCCAGATGGACGAGAATCTGCGGTACGTGGCGAACATCGTGCACGATTTCAGCAAGGCGCAAGAGGAGGTCGTGTGCGAACCTGGCATCGTGGAGGTCGGAGAATCCGCCAGCCTGAAGCGCCAGCGTACGACGGGCGCAGAACGCGGGACCGATGTACAGAGTGCCGCGCAAATACTCTGGCGACCACGCAGGCTTAAAGTGCGGCTCGTGGCGTCGGCCACATGAGTCTATTGCATCGTGATCCGAATAGATCAGATCAGCAGTGGCAGTCGCACTGGCGGTTGCGAACGCTTCGAGGGCGTGCGGTGCGAGAATGGTGCCGGGGACAAGTGGCATGATATAGATGCCGGTTGCGGCGTGAAGTGTAGCGCGAGCCTGAGTCAGCGCATCACCGGCGGCGTCACACAGGCGAAATCGTAGATCCTGGCGTGCCAGTTCATTCAGGAAAGCCGTGCTGGCGGGATCCGTGGGCACAGCGGCAATCAACTCCCAGTTTGGAAACGATTGCGCCTGAACGGATGCGATCGACTGCTGCATCAACTCGAGTGGAGCACTGGGCAGCAAGAGAACGCTTATCCGAAGGTCAGGCGTGTCCATCCCTGCAGTGTTCATCCTCGCAGCAGGGCAGTGTGCAAGCCAGCGGGCATACGCTTGATCAGGCGTATACAGGTTCACTATGCGTTCGTGATTATTGCCACGGATATCAGTCACGCGCACACGTATACGAGGCGGCGGAGCATCAGGTGGTCGGGGTGACGCGACAAAGCGGGCGCTATAACTGCAATGCGAACAGGACGGATCGTTCAGATAATCTGCGGCGTCAGGGCTTGGGAATCCGTATGTTGCCTGGCCGAGCAACTCACTATCCCGGAATACGTCGACGGCGACAATATCGCCTGCCTGTGATGCGGCCCATCCCCAGACTTCAAGTGCACCGAACCACGTGGATTCTGGTACCGGCTGGATGAGGAAGTGAGCGATCAGGGGTTTGAGGCGATATCGTTTGGGGATGTGCTCGTGTACACGCCAGAGAAGGCTCGCAATACCTTCGGGCAACAGACGAACGACGCGACGGAGGGCGTTAGTCCACCTGTGACGCGTATTCCTGCTATGGCTGCCAGGAGTATGGCGGGTGGTGACTTCCTGGTCGTCTGGGTTTGGTCGCATCGAATTGATGAGCAGCTATAACTGATACCCCGCCGCAACTGCATCCTGGCGGAACATTTTAACGGTATCAAGCGAATATTCAGCCAGATCTTTGCCGACCAACGTGAGCTTGCGCAGAATTGACTACCGTACAGAACTTTTGAGCGCGTGTTGTCGTGCACGCACGAGCGGTTTCGGCAACCCACGTGGGATGGTTCGTTGATGACGCAAACAAGAGACCAGCAGCCGCAAGCCAAGCGAGAACAGGCTGAGATCGCAACGATTCGATCGGTGGATGCGCCCACTCACCGCGTCCCGTCGCGCTACAACGCCCAGATAGACGACCCACAGACAGGCCAGCGTCGTCGCAATCAGCAGGCGCGTAAGGCGCACCGGATCGCTGAGGTGACTGCGGTTGATCCGAAAGCCGCGACTCTTCTGGTCCGAGAAATATGTCTCGATCTGCGCACGGCGGCGATACAACGCGACCGCATGATCCAGGTCGGTGTGCGTCGTCACCAGATAGATCGGATGCTCGTCGGCCGCATCCCAGACCGCCAGCGCGTTGACGGGGCCGTACTGTTCTGCCGTCATCCGGGCCTGCTTGACCACGACGATCTCCCCCCCCCCCGGTTGGGCGCGAGATCCCGCATCGCAATGGTGCCCTCCGCAATCATCAGCAGGATATCGCTGGCGGTCCGACAGACATACTGCCACCCGCGGGCAGTGAGTGCGGCTTGCCAATCCGTGCCATCATATTCGCCATCCCCCAAGATGGTCACGGCGGCATCCGCCGAAACGAGCCGCGCCAGTTGCTCCAGCAGCGCGCGATGCAGCACCTCCGGCAGATGTCCCTTGCGACCGGCCACCACCACCCAGGTGATCGGGAGCGCGCGGCGCTGATACAACACGCTGATCAGCAAACACATGCATCCGCGTCCAACCGTACTGCCATCGATCACGAAGACCAGCGGTCGACGGGCCAGCATCGCGATGAGCGCCTGGGCAACCGGCAGCATCCACCGCGTGTAGGTCACGTCATCGGGTTTGAGCCAGCGACGAAACCGCATCACCACGCTCTCGTCCGCGGCGCGTCTGCCGGGCGTCTGTTCCACCACCTTCGGCAGTTGGGTGTGTTGGCTCTCCACAATCGCTGTGATCAAGAGCACCAGGGTGGACAGGTGACGCCGTTGATGCCCACGCACGTGCGGGTACAGTTGCAGCAAACACTGAGCTATGGCACGATACCGGCGGTACGTATCGCGCATGATCGGACTCCCTTCGGGTCGTTGTCAGCGAACCTCGTCGGGAATCGTATCACCTGCGGCACGTACTCATTTCACGGCAAGATCACGAACATGTTTTCTGTACGGTAGTCAAACATGCGTTTGGATGGCCATAACTTTACTTGATTGCGACAAAGAGCATTGGTCCCAGGAAATGATCGGGATCAGGTGAATTGCTATGCATGAAGCCCCATTGTTGATCGAACAGGTAGATCACGGCTGCATCGCTAAAGCCAGTCTGCCTCAACATGTCGAGCAGATCCCAACCGTAGGAGTAGAATGCCAGTGAGCCTGACGCATCGACCGGATTGCCGTGGATCTCTGGTGGTAGCAGGTGTTCAATTGTGCCATCTGCGTTCAACCGGGCGCGGATAATCGTCGTGTCGCGCGAGTCGGAGAATGGAATTGATGCAAGCAGCACGCCACCGTCAACCAGTACTCGATAAATCTCGTTGAATGCTTGTCGACAATCTGGAACGTGTTCGAGTACATCCGCAGTAATGATCAGATCCTTTGATCGATCAGAAAAGGAAAGGCTAGTAAGATCCTGGTGCTCCACATAAGTCGTTGTACCGTGGTTCCCCGCAACCGGGTAGGTCTTGCCAGGTCGCCTGTCAGCGCCAAGGTACTCAGAACCAGCAAGATTCGGTATCAATTCCTGTAATCGGCCATACAGTGTCGTGACGCGCTCAGCAATGTACGGGCTGATCGGTGGCTTGACCTCAATGAGATGTCGCACTGCAATGTAGAGGAAACGCTGTCGGCCGTTCAAGTGGCAGCGGGGGCAGATGAAACCTTCCCGCAGGTTAGGATAGAACATGCCACTCTGCTCAAAGCCAATCTCAGGATATGACAGGAACTCCACCTCATCATGACAGACCGGGCAATAGCCATGCTCTGCGGGCTGTGGAACGAGTGCCATCTCATCAGGGTATTGCTGACGATACGCTTCATAACTGGAGCGGTTGTAGAAAATCTGGCACTGTGGTGGCACTATCTCGGGAATTGTCGGTCGGTAAGGCGCGATGGCGCGATCTATGAACGCCTCGATTTGTGCGAGAACTGAGCTGTTGAAGGAAAGATCCCAGTCGGTGCTCCAGTTGACGTTCGCGCCGCTCACTCGATGCTCATAATCATTGATTCTATCAACCGCTTCACGTAACCCGTGTAGAATTCCTTTGAGTGTCGGTTCAACTGCAATGATGTTCGTAGAGATCTCCCGCAGGCGCTCAGATGTCTTGTTGGCGAATGTGTTGGTGACTACAAGCATGCCTGCTGAAGCCATTTCGATCGGTACCAGACTAGGATGAGGCGTATACATCAAGCTCAGGCCAATATCGTGCGATCGCAAGGTTTCGCGGTATGTGGCCTGACTCTGGCGTGGTAGCAACATCAGGCTCTTTCCAAGCGGAAGCGGAATACTCTGCAAGGTGCTTACCGTTCCGATACCATTGAATTCCCAATCACCGGCAAAGAGCCCTTCCTCGATCGCCTGTCCGAGTGCCAGGATGCCAAGATCGAACATATTGCGTGCGGCGTGTGGCTCTGGGCGCGCATAGAACAGCAGCCGCCTTGGTCGGCGATCAGCGATCTGGCGCTCACTAATTGTGCCGACTGATGTGATTGCGTTCTGGAAGGCCAGTGACAATTGTTCTCCAGATTCGCGTTCTGGTTGGGAGAAGACCCCAAGCCGGTACTGGCGGAAGTAATCGCGCAAGAACTCGGTCGAAAAGATTGCAAAATGAGGGTAGGTATAGGTCTCATCGGCTAGCGCTGCATAGGTCCCCATCGGGAACGTAAAGGTCTCGACTTCCTGGATCAGGTAGAGGAAGCGTTGCTTTCCTAGTTCGTGCACCGCATTGTGTGCGATATGTGCTGTCCACCAGGTCGTAGCAATAAACACATCGTCGCGATTTACGATCAGTGGAATAGACCGATCACTGGCATGCACGAGTTCAACGTGGTCGAACAGGTCTTCGAGCCCCTGGTATGCCTGAAGTTGTTGACGCCAGTTTGGCGGTAACACATCACTCGGATCGACAGTCACAACTCGTACGCGGTGCCCACGCCTTGCCAGGCGCAGTGCAAGGTTGAACTTGGTGATATAGCCGGCGAAGAAATGCTGAAGATCAATGCTGGGCACCAGCAGGTTCACACGACGTGGTGCGCTGGTTGATTGTTTCAGGGTAAGCGGCGCGATCTTGGTGCGGATATCGGCGGCTGACTTCGGACCAGCCCAGCCGTGGCCAGTACCTGGTGGAAGGGGCGTGTCTGTCGTTGGTGGTGTTGCGCCAATGCTCCCATCCATTTGGCCGGGTGCTCGTCGCAACTCCCACCACCAGCCACGGAAGTTCTCGAGATGGCGCCATAGGATGCCACGTGCAAAAAGAAACTCGTTGCCCATCGTCTCGCTCTGGCGAAAGAGGTTGCGGGCCAATCCACGGCCAACGAGCCAGAGCAGGCCACTCAACGAGATATCGATATTCAGGAACCGCTGCAGTGTCTGGCGCTTGTCACGAGCAATTCGTTCATTGCCCCGTAAAGAGATAATCTGCGCAATCAGTTGGACACGCTGCACATCGAACCTGTAAATGCTGTTCCATCGTCCAAGAATCTCCCAACGGCCAGGTTTTCTGAATATGATCGCGAGTAAGCAGGAAATCAGTTCGTAGAGCTGCCGCAATGGTGCGAGCGGCACATAATGACCAATGACGTTGTTGCCGTGCTGCACATAGTCGTAGAGTGGTCGATCAACATATCTTATCTCGCCGAGGGCGAGCGCCACTGCACCAATCCAGTGATCGTGAAACATGCCGCCAAGCAGCTCAGGGAACGGCAACAGATCATCCAGCAACGTGCGTGGAAACATAGAAGCCGCGCCAGTAATAGTGTTGGCTATCAGCAGCGATGCCAGATTTGTGCAGTTGTTTGGACGAACTGCCCAGTAGGTAGGTGAGATAATTCTGCCACGCTTATCAACAATGTTCATGTCACTATAGACAAGGGTTGTGTATGGTTTGAATTGTGCAATCAGAGTCTCGAGCTTATCCGGATGCCAGAAATCATCCTGGTCACACAGTGCGACAAAAGAGACCTCCCCTGGTACCAACTTCAGGCAACGCTCAAAGTTGCGGTAGAAACCAAGGTTTGTGTCGTTTCGCACGACAACGAAACGCTCGTCTTGTGATGTAATTGCGTGGATTTGTTCAAAGATCTTAAGGTCGGAGTGATCATCGCTGATCAGACACACCCAGTTGGTGTGCGTCTGATTACGGATCGACTCTATCTGGCGGGTGAATAGCTCTACTGGTGGGTTGTAGGTGGTCATACAGATCGCCACACGTGGGCAATCCTGGCTGGCTGTCGCGTGTGTCGGCAGGGACAAAACGGGCTGCGGATCCTGCGCAATCAGCTGGACTGTACCGATCGAGCACACATAGCTGCGACGATTTCGCAGTGTCACACGTAGCGACAGACGAGCTAGCGCCGGCACCGGCTGTTGTGTGAACGATACAAACGCCGAGAATCCACTGCGCAAACTGTGGCCGTTAGGATCTTGCCGCGGAAAGAATGTGGCGTGGACATCCCAGCGGGGCATGTGTATCACGTTCACCGGATGCGGCTCGTCGTTGACCAACACCTGGATGTGAGCAATCTTTTTCCGCCGGTGGAAACACCAGCCACTGAGCACCAGAACGTTGCCATGGCCGACCGCGAACGTATCCGGAATATGGGTGTCGATTGCCCAATGCAGATCATCATATGTGCTGCCAAGCAAGTGGCGGATAAATGCTCCTAACCCATTTCGCCGCCACATTCTGAGGCTGCGAATACCGAGTCTGACTACCCTGTCGCGCCGGCTGCCGACCGGGACGATCATCAGGCGAGCTTGCTGAAGACGACGTGCCACTGACCACGTAACGCTGGACTGGATGGCCGTGAGTCTGGTTTCGAGCTCCTGCTTGTGCAACGCTGTAGTGGCGAGTTGGGTCGACTGCTCCTGCAGCCGCTGCTCCTGTGACTGGATCACGGAGTTAAGCTGTTGAACGGTATGCTCGCGTTCAGCGGCGTGGGCTTGCAGCGCCTCAACCGCGCGTTCGCGTTCGGCGGCGTGGGCTTGCAGCGCCTCAACCACGCGCTCACGTTCGGCGGCGTGGGCTTGCAGCGCCTCAACCACGCGCTCACGTTCGGCGGCGTGGGCTTGCAGCGCCTCAACCGCGCGTTCGCGTTCGGCGGCGTGGGCTTGCAGCGCCTCAACCGCGCGTTCGCGTTCGGCGGCGTGGGCTTGCAGCGCCTCAACCGCGCGCTCGCGTTCGGCGGCATGGGCTTGCAGCGCCGCGATCGTACGCTCACGCTGGACAAATGCCTGTCTGTCCGCATCAATCAGCACAGAGGATGATAACGGTGATTCGAGAGGAGCGTTGGAGCAGACTGCCAGAAGATAACGCGCCTGTTTGACGTTACCTGTGGCTGGCCTGAACTGGTCATTACAGAACGCAAGTTGATACTCAAGTACGTTGTGTGCTACCTCGTTCCCACCCCACAAATATGATATCGGATAGACTTGCTGGCCAAGTATCTGGATATGAGCAAACGTGCTTCGCAGAAACGCGATGAATTCATCATAGTAGAATTCTTTGAGATGATATTCATTGATGTAATTCGGGACATCACTATATATGAGGCGGTTAGGAGTAGAAATCAATAGTACACCTGTCGATGTGAGAAGCCGCTGGGTTTCGGCCAGGAAGCGTACTTGCTCATCCTCGGCCAGGTGCTCAATAGTCTCAAAGCTAACAATAACATCAAAGACACCTTCGCCCTCTACTGGTATTGATCCCGCTCTACCACAGCGATACTCCAGGTTATGACGGACATACCTGCTCGATGCATGCTTGATCGCATCCTCGCTGATATCAACACCAATAACACGAGCAGCATACTCGGCCAGGAGATCACTACCGTAACCCTCACCGCAAGCGATATCCAGTGCCACCTTGCCCTTCACATACTGTAAGGCGTAAAGATAGCGGTGCCAGTGCTCATAGGCGTGTTCCGGAACATTAATGATCGGTTGATAACGTTCATCGGTTATCTTCATGTACGTGTGTTCCCGATTCTCTCACGAACAGCGACCAGTGCCTGGGCTGCCGGATAGTTTTGTGAGAAGATGCGGCACTCGCGAAAACCGGCGCTCATGATATGGGTCCATGCATCGGCGCCATACTCAGTGTACACACGGTAGTCTTCCAGATATGTGCCTGGCGCTCCGTGATAGCTTGGCGGCAATCCATTGCGCGACCGTGTAAGTCGACCAACAACGATTGGCACAGTGAAGGCGCAGATACCACCAGGAACGAGTACTCTATGGCACTCCGCAAGAGCTGCGACAGGATCGCTCACATGCTCAAGTGTATCAGAGTGCACTACCAGGTCGAATGTCTGATCTGCAAATGGCATCTGCAGCATGTTTACTTCAGGATAGCTGGCCAGGATGCGTCCGGGTAGACGTGCAAGATATTGCGAAAGATCACCCGCCTCATTTATCTCCAGCACGTTGAGATGTTGAAAGACCTGCTCTTCAACAAATCGCGCCACTGTTCCCGTGTAGTTGAAACTGGATAAGATAGCCTGTGCCAGCACCATCGAGCGCAGATTGCAGTGACATACATCGCAGCGCAATCCCTGCTGCCGGTCAATGTATGCTGCTTCTTCTGAAGAAAGCCGCCAGCTTTCGATCAACTCAGGCCAGAGGACCGTGTGCAGGGTAAACGTTGTGCCGCCGCAGCAGGGGCATTGCTCAGGTGTATCTCGCTGCGTCCCACGCTCACGGGTCACGTCTGTCATCCTCCGCCGCTTGAGCGGGCAACACCGCAACGTGGATAGTTCCTGGCAGATCGGCTACGCCGTGGTGCATCAACTGTGTCGGATAGCCTTGTCGCCGGTAAGATACGGTTATAACACCAGCGGAAGGGAGATGGCAGTGATACTGGATATGACTATAGAGATCAGGATGAGCGTATGCAGCACGCTGCTCGAAGATGCCATGTTCCAGCGACGAGAGTCCGACTTCGAAAGAATAATCGCCAATCGCAACACTAAGCTGAATCTCCTGCTGAAAACGCACACGATCACCACACTCGACATGGCTCGGGACATTCGCATCAACCTGTAAGCTATTCTTGCCGTGCACCGTCACCCCTTTGTTATCTCTCAGGATCAACCCGCCGATTGGCACACTGATCTCGCGCAGCACCTCAAACTCATAGAAGAATACGGCATGCTCCCCCTGTTCAAAGGTATGGCGTGCACGACCATGCGTGTCGCAGACAGCTATGCCGGTACAGCGCGCACTGCCGTCTGCTACTTGCTTCACTGCAGTCAGGTTGAGAAATGCCTCGGAGGAGGGCCAGGACAGGTGGCCAGGCTTGCTGTGCCGAATCGGCTCAGCGGCAGGATCCAGTTGTCGTGTGGTTGCTGGAGATGGTCGCTGTTCGTGCTGATCGAGCAGCATGTAGCGCCGTACTGCTTCAGACGCTGAACCCTTGAAAGCCATTTGCCCGGCATGAAGCAACAACGCATCGCCGCAAAACTGCTGGATGTCTACCAGATTGTGGGAGACGAGAACGATCGATGTCCCCCGTGTACGCATTTCTTCCAGTCGCCGGTAGCACTTCTGACTGAAGAACACATCACCGACTGCGAGCGCCTCGTCGATCAGCAAAACATCGGGCTCCAGGTTGGTCGTCACTGCGAACGCCAGGCGCACAAACATGCCGCTGCTGTATAGCTTGACAGGTTGCTCAATGAACTCACCAATGTCTGCAAATGCGGCAATATCGTCGAAACGAGCGTCAATCTCTTCACGGCGTAGACCGAGCAATGCCCCGTTGAGGTACACATTCTCGCGCCCCGTGAACTCCGGGTTGAAGCCGCTCCCCAACTCCAGCAGCGCCGCCACCCGACCCTTCACCTGCACCTCGCCCTCGGTCGGCGCCAGCGTGCCGGCGATGATCTGCAGCAATGTGCTCTTGCCGCTGCCGTTGCGCCCGATAATGCCAACCGTCTCACCACGCCGCACTTCAAAACTTGCATTGCGCAGCGCCCAGAAATCGTGACCATAGTGCTTACCGAAGCGCCACAGCAGCATGTGCTTCAGCCGGTCCTGTGGCTGATCGTACATGCGGTACATCTTCCCGACGTTTCGCACACTGATGAGAACGTCGTCTGAATGCGATGCCGATGCCGTCGTTGGTTCCGCCGTGCTGACCTGTGCTGTCATATCCGAAGTGCAGGTTCCCTGAACACCCCTCCATGCCCGGCGGCAAGGCGCGTCAACTTGCCTTCAAAGGTGCTCATGCTGTTACTGGTTCACTCTGGCGCGCCGCATTATAGCAGATCGCACGCCGGCTGCAAATGCCAGGGCGCCGTTAACTGTTTACATCTTTGAGCGGCGATACCATCGCGAAAAGCGCTCGGGGGTGAAAAGATGCTCAAGATGGTGCGTAATAGCCGATCGCTGAATCATTCTCAGGGCCGTGGGCGCCATACAGCCGTGGAGATAATTGTAATGAGAATTGCAAGGAAATGGGACGGCAAGCAATCGTCCGTCCCATGCATTCATTGACGATGCGTATATTACCCATGCGCAGCGGCACGGCGGTCGGAAAGATCTATGTCTGCACCAGCGGCAGGAAGACCGCGCTCAACACGATTGTGATAGTTGCCGAACGCCCGGCTTCACTGCCGCCGTTCAGCGCAATCACCGTGATGCTATACGTCGCCCCGCGCGTCAGGCCACTCAATGTCTGGCTCGTTGCCGAGGCCGGCAGGGTAATCGGTGAGGCGCCCTCGTTGGCGTCATTGGCGCCGGCGCTCCTGGTGTATTCAACCCGAAAGCCGGTGACCGTCACTGCCGGCAGCGCGCGCCACGAGAGTGTCACGCCGGTCGGCGCCAGGCTGACGGTGAGCGGAATCTCGGTCGAGAACTCGTCGGCGCCGACATCGGCGGCCGCCCCTGCCGGACGGGACTGCCCGTCAATATCTTTCGGCGTGGTGCTACCGATGGCCTGGTTGATTGCGGCAGAGTTCGACTGGATATGATAGTCGAAATTCGGCGCGCCTGGTGAGACAAAACTCGGATTGCCGGCGAAAGAGTTTTGTTCGGTCGCCTGACTGCCGCTCTCCTGCGTCAGGTTCGGGCTGCCGTTGTTCGAGAATAGCACGCGGTTGATGGTTAGCGGCCTCACCTGCGCATTCGCATACACTGGCGATCCAGCGTGATCCGCAATGATGCTATTGCTGATTGAGCCGCTGCAACCGGCAGTGGCCGACGTACCCACCAATCCGACTGCCGGCCCCAATCCGGCGCCCGGGCCATTGAGCGTGTTTGCGGCAATCGTTGCATGGCTCAATGTTAACGCGGTATCAACGCAATCGAGGCCGCCGCCGCGTGGCGTTGTGCCATTGCCGCCGGTGGCCGCATTGCCTGCGATAACGATGTTGCTCGCCTGCAACGAGCTGGCGACGCCGGGCACCGTGATGAGATAGATGCCGCCGCCGCCGCCATTGCCGCCGACCGATGAGCCATTGACCCCCTGCACGCTATTCTGCACCACCTGGACGCTGTCTATGGTTACAGCCGAACCGGTGCTGAAGATTCCACCGCCGTGACCGGCGCCGCCCGTCGCGCCTGCGCCGCCGGTGGCCGTGTTGCCGCGAATAATGCTGTTGGTGATGCTGCCGGTGCTGAGCTCAATCTTGACGCCGCCGCCGAGACCGAGACCACCCAGATTACCGGCGTCGCCACCGGTGGCCGTGTTCCCGGTCACCTGCAACCCGTCGAGCTCGAAGAAGGGTACGAGTGCGATAAAGATACCGCCACCCAGACCATCGGCGCGCTGGATGCCGTCGGTGACGCCGGCGGAGCCGGGGGCGTTCCCGGCGCGCGCCTGGTTGTCGGTCAGTGTCAGGCCGGCAGCGCGCAGGGTCGCGTTGATGACGAACATTCCGCCGCCCGAAGCAAGGCCGCCGCGCGGTGCGGCAGCGACGTCGTTGCCGCCGAGCGCCTGATTGTTCGTGATCGTCACATTCTCCAGCGTGGCGACCGCCAGGCGATTGGCTGCGCTGCCGCGCACCGAGATACCACCGCCGGTACCGGCCGATGTCTTTGCGTTGGCGCCGGTGTTGTTCTGCCCCTGGGCGACGCTATTGGTGACGGTGACGGTGCGCAGGGTCATGGTGCAATGATCGTTCAGAATGCCGGCACCTGACGGGTCGTCGCCGGCGGCGCGGCCACGGGTGACCCTCAGCCCTTCAATGGTGACGAAGCACTGGCTGGCATCAAGAGTGCTGTTGGTGATCCAGATGCCGCGCCGCGTATTTTCGCCATCCAGTGTGGTCACATTCGCCGTGGGATCGCTGATGTCCCAGTTGCTGGTGGTGTAGCCGCCGCGGATCGTGACGGAACCGTTGCGCCAGATGAATGCCACGGCGCGTGGCGATGGGTAGGTGTAGGTGCCGGCGGCCACGCGTATCTCCCCGGCATAGCGACCGGTTGCCGGGTTGACGACGCGTTCGAGGCCGGCTTCGAGCGATGCGCATGGCTGCGCGGCGCTGCCGCAGGTTGAGGTGTCGGCGCCGCTGGTGGCGACGCGCACAATCGTTGAGGCGGCGGCGGCAGGTTGCGGGTGCGCCAGCGCCGCGCCGACAATACACAACGCGATGAGCAGGGTCAGAATCGCGCGCGCGTTTCGCAATGGTGAGATTGACCGCATATGTTCCTCCAGTCACGCATCAGGTCTCACGCCTGCGCTATGCCCGCGCAGTATACGCGCCAGGCGCACCGTTGTACATGACGGTTGGATCACAGGCGCGAGATGCACCGGCCTCTACCTGGCTGCTCCCCATCCCACTCCTCCGCCAGCGCGACAAACGCCGCGAAGTCACCCGGGGTCGGCGATGCTGGTACGTCGTGGTGCTCAACGTTGAACTATGACGCGCCTTATGATATTACTCCGTTACCTGGAGGTGAGGGGTGAGGATCCCTTTGCCATCGATGATTGTCACCCACGCACCCGCTCACGCCGCTCGCCTCGCGCCCCACACCTCTCGCCTTCACTCACAACACATCCGCAAACCCTTTGCGCGTCTTCATGAACCAGGCATAGCCGAGCATCATCGCCGTGCCGGTCGCAAGGGTCCACCAGAGCGTCCCTGGCCAGCTCGGCAACTCGCCCCACAGTAACACGCGACGGAAGTTTTCGGTCACCGGCGCCATCGGGTTCAGCAACACCAGTGTGCGTAACGGCTCAGGGATCATCTCGATCGAGTAGAAGATCGGCGTCAGGAAGAACATGACCTGCAGGACGATCCCCACCGCCTGGCCAACGTCGCGAATGTAGACCCCCAGGCTGGCGACGAACCATGCCAGACCGAGGCTGAGACATACCAGCGGCAGACTGACGACCGGCAGGAGCACGATGGTCCAGGGCAGACCGCCACCAAGCGCCAGGTGCACGACAAGCAACACGGTGATGCTCACCAGCATGTGGAACAGCGCCGCACCCAGTATGCTGACCGGCAGAACCTCCAGCGGAAACACGACCTTTTTGACATAATTCGGTACACTGACGATCGAGCCGGCGGCGCGGTTCACCGTTTCGCTAAAGCACGCATACGCCGCCAGGCCGGCGAACAGGATCAGCGCGAAATCGGCCAGGCCGTCACTGCGCGCCTGCGGCCAGCGGCTGCGAAAAATCACACCAAACACCAGCGTGTAGATCGTCAGCATCAGCAACGGGTTCGCCAGCGACCAGAAGATGCCGAGGAAGGATCCGCGGTAGCGCCCCTCGATCTCACGCCGCGTCAACTGGACGATCAGGTCGCGATGATGCCACAGGGCGCGCGCCAGCGATAGCGGATTCAGATAATCAACAACCCGGGTGGGGCGAGTGGAGATCAGTGTTGCCATGGTCACGCTGAACGTTGAACGTTGAATGTTCAACGTTCCATGTGGAAGGCCGGGTTGGCCAGGTACTGCTTCAGACTCATGCCGTTCCGGTCGCGCTGCGAGAGAATCGGATCGCTCACCGGCCAGTCGACCCCGATATCCGGGTCGTTCCACGCGACAACGCCCTCAGCGGATGGGGTGTAATAGGCGCTACATTTGTACTGGATCTCGGCGGCGTCAGAGAGTGTCAGGAAGGCATGGCCGAAGCCGATCGGCACCAGGAGTTGCAACATGTTCTCCGCCGTCAACTCGATGGCGTCCCAGCGCCCGAAGGTCGACGAGGCGACCCGCAGGTCAACGATCACATCCAGCACGCTGCCATAGGTGCAGCGCACCAGTTTCACCATCGGCGCCGTCATGTCCTGGTAGTGGAACCCGCGCAGCACGCCCTTTCCCGATCGCGAATGGTTGTCCTGCACGAAATCAGTGGCAATGCCGTGCGTGGCAAAGTCGCGTCGATTCCATGTTTCAAGGAAGAAACCGCGCTCGTCGCGAAAGCGCCCGGGTTCGATGATGAGCGCGCCAGGCAGGGCTGTTTCACGAATCGTCAGTTGCACGCTGAACCTTTTGTCTATACACGCTACGAAAGGTGCTACGCTGTTTCGCCGCGTAGACGGCGCAATTCCGCCTCAAGCGTGCGGAGCCGTTCTTCTGCCTCGGCGCGGGCACGGGCTTCTGCCGCGGCGCGGCTCTCGGCCTCGGCGCGGGCACGGGCTTCCGCCGCGGCGCGGATCTCGGCCTCGGCGCGGGCACGGGCTTCTGCCGCGGCGCGGCTCTCGGCAGCCTCAGCAGCGCGCGCGACCGCAAGATAGTCGCCGATTTCCTCACCGCGCTCATCATAACATGCCACACGATCGCCGCGCACGCCGAGCCAGATGCCGGCAATATCCAGCCAGAGCCGGCCCTGGTCATCAAGCGCCTGCGCCTGATAGGCATCTAACACCAGGCGATAGCCCAGGAGCCGGAGCCGCCGTTCGCCGCTGCGCCCATCGTCATCCACAATGACATACTGCGCCACGCCTACCCGTTCATAATGCATCACTTTATCAAACAGATCATTACGCCGGGTTTCAGGTGACGCCAGTTCAATAATCAGTGCCGGGCGCACTCCCTCGGCGGCGACATCCAAGGTACTCAGGTTATGACGATCATGCGCGCCGGGAACAACCATGATATCCGGGCTATGCGGCCGAATGTCGGGCGTGTCCCACACCACGCGCATGTCAGTCATCACCGACGCGATACCGGCGGGTTCCAGCCGCGCACGCAACACCTGTGTCAGGTACATGCGATCAGTCTCATGCCGGTCGCTGTGCACAATCGTGTCTCCCATTTCGGGGTGCAACACATCCTGCAATGTAAGGGGAACCCGTTCCCAGTTCTCCGAGTCGAGCGGGAGCGGGCGGCGCACATAACGCCAGCCATAACGCCAGGGATCGGCGTCGGGCGGCGTGGCGGCGGCTTCAGGTTGTGTGATTTGCGTCGTCATGCCCTATAGTATACCAGATAGGTGCACGGTGCCACTCGTGGCAGCAACTACGATCAATGCTGCTTAGTACCTATCCGAAAACCAGATGGTCACTGTCATGGCGAGCGCGAGCGAAGCAATCTCCTCTCGCGCCGGTCGATGGCTTCAGCCACGCTGCGCTCGCTGCACGCGGTCGCTGGCGCTCCTCGCAATGACAGCATGCCCATGGGTTTTCGGATAGGCTCTTATATCGCATGCAGCGAGATGGCGCCCACGAGCGCCGGAGATGTCGTCCCGCCGCCTGGCGCGACCAACCAGGCGGGCGAGACGCCCGCGCTCGCGGGAGCAATGCGTAGAGTGACTCACTCAACACTCTGTTCGTACGCAATCACCGATTGAATAATCGCATCAAGGTCGAGCGTCGGCTGGAAGCCGGTGAGTTCACGGATGCGTGTGACGTCTGGCACGCGCCGCCGCATGTCCTCAAAGCCGGCTTCGTAGGCGTGCTCGTATGGTACCAGCACGATGGGCGACGCGCTGCCGGCAAGCGCGATCACACGCTGTGCCAGTTCGAGGATGCTCACCTCCTGAGGATTGCCAACATTGAAGATCTGGCCGATGGCGGCGGGATGGTCGAGCAGATCGATCAAGGCGCGCACCGTATCGCCAACATAGCAGAAGCAACGGGTCTGCCTGCCGTCGCCGTAGACGCGCAGCGGCACATTGCGGATGGCGGAGCGCACGAAACGCGGCAGCACCATACCGTATCGCCCGGTCTGGCGCGGGCCGACAGTATTGAACAACCGCGCGATAATCACCGGCAGATCGCGTTCTTTGTGGTAGGCCAGCGCCAGGAACTCGTCGAGCAACTTGGAGCATGCATAACTCCAGCGCGCCATCGTGGAGGGGCCGAGCACCAGGTCGGCGTCTTCGCGGAACGGGGCCTGCTCGCTCTTGCCGTACACTTCGGAGGTGCTGGCGAGCAGGACGGTCTTCCCTTTTTTGGCGGCCCGGCGCAACACCAGTTCGGTGCCGGTCACGTTGGTTTCAATCGTGCGTACCGGGCTTTGCACAATCAGTTGTACGCCGACCGCTGCGGCCAGGTGAACGACGGCATCGCTCTCATCGATCAACTCGGCCAGCACGGCTTCGTTGGTGATCGTATCGAGGGTATACTGGAAGTGCGGGTGGCCTTTCAGATGGCGAATATTGGCGATCGCGCCGGTCGAGAGGTCATCAATCACAGCCACTCGCTCGCCACGCGCAATCAACGCGTCAGCCAGGTGCGACCCGATAAACCCGGCGCCGCCGGTGATCAAGATGCTGCGCTGCGCCATGGCGATGTGCCTTCAGGAGTTAGATCTCACGATGGAACCTTTCACCTGCCATCCGTCCAGGTCTCACCCTTTCACCTTCCAACCTTCAACATGTCACGCGCAACGTGCAACCCCTCACCTGCGCGCTTCGATCAGGGTCACGATCGCCTGCTGCAGGCGCGCGAGTCGGGCATCCATGCCTTCGGGCCGCAGGTAGAGATCTTCACGCATCGCACTGGCATCGCGTCGAATCTGGTCGATCGGGTTGCGGTCGGGGTCGGCGGCGCGCGCATAGGCTTGCGCCAGCGACTCATCAAGCGCCGTCAGGGTTTGCTCGACGCCAGCCAGGTCATTGGCGCGCAATGACGTTTCAGCGTCCGCAGCCTGGCTCAGAGCGCGGATCAGATAGATCGCGGCCCACAGCCGGTCGTCCTGGGCGCGCAGATCAATCAGTTCCTGGCGCGACAGCGCAGCGGCGAGCGGCGGCTCAGTCGGCGCGGGGAATGGCGTTGCGGCGCCGGCAGGTGACGGGTTCGGCGTTGAAATGGGCGTAGCAGGGGTCGTCGTGCCGGGCGGGGTGGCTGGTTGCGGAAGGAGAGTGCCGGCGGCAGGAGCCGGCGGCTGCCAGAGGCGCTGCACACCCAGCGTGACCACCACAGCAACCAGTGCCGTCAACACATGCGGCAATACCGCGCGGAGCCAGCGATAGCGTGGAACGCGCACCGTCCCGGGCGACGGAGGCGTGCCGGTCTCGGAGCTCGTAACTGGTTCGGACACGATCGACTACCGTTTACGCGCCAGCCCGGCGACGAGGCTACCTGGCTCACGGCGCAGCCGGATCGCATAACTGTGCCGGAAAAGGGAGTCCATGGCCTGGCGCGCCGCGCGCCGCCTCACTTCTCGATCTGTGCCGTAAGCAGAATCGCCTGCGCAATCTCACGCATTGATTTACGCGTATTCATCGAGAGTTGCTGGATCTTGCGGAATGCCTCGTGCTCCTTCAAACCCTGCGTATCCATCAACACGCCCTTGGCGCGTTCAACCAGCTTGCGCGTCTCCAGCGTCTCCTTGAGATCGGTCATCTGCTTATCCATCTCGCGGAACTCGTTGTAGCGCGCCAGGGCAATCTCGATGGCCGGCAGCAACTCACCCTCGTGAAACGGTTTTACCACATAATTGACGACACCTGCCTCACGCGCGCGATCGACCAGGTCGCGATCAGAGTACGCCGTCAGCAGCAAGACGGGCGCAATTTTCTCTTCGGTCAGCACCCTGGCTGCCTGAATACCGTCGAGCTTCGGCATCCGGATATCCATCACCACAAGATCGGGTCGCAACTCGCGGGCCAGGTTGATGACGCTGACACCGTCGCCTGCCTCGCCAACCACCAGGTAGCCCAGGCCAACCAGCGTCTCTTTAAGATTCATGCGAATGATGGATTCATCATCCGCGATCACCAGGCGTAGCTGCTGCGGCATATGAGTCTCCTTATGTCGTCCCGCTACCGCGACATATCGTGTTCAGCGCGGCTGGAATAGCAGTGTCTTTCACGCAGGATGCGAGTATAGCATACTGCGCAATGCGTGGTCAAGGAAACGCAATCGTGTTCACATGGTATACTGAAGGGCGATCCGTAACATTGACAGGCAAACGATAGCAATGGCGCCGCTTCCTGAAGATCTCGATCTGGCGGCACTGCGCCGCCGCCTTGACACGCGCATCATCGGCAACGTGCTTGCACGGTACGAACGGGTTGCATCAACCAGTGAACTTGCGAGGCAGCAGGCGCGTGCCGGCCATCCGGAAGGGCTGGTGGTACTGGCCGAAGAGCAATCAGCCGGGCGAGGCCGGGTGGGTCGGAGCTGGATCGCACCGTATGGTGAGGCGCTGCTCCTATCGGTGTTGCTGCGGCCCACCTGGTTGCCACCGGCTGAGGCGTTTACATTGACGATGCTTGCCGCGCTGGCGCTATGTGAGGCGGTGGAGCGAACCGTCCCCATTGCGGCGCGACTGAAATGGCCGAACGATCTGCTCCTACCGGCTACCGATGGGTTGCGCAAGGCCGCCGGCATCCTGACCGAATTGAGTATTGCGGGCGACCATATTGAGTGGGCCGTGATCGGGATCGGTGTGAATGTCAATCAGGCCCCCGATGAAACGGTGGACGGGCGTGATCTACGTGTCACTGCCACCAGCCTGAGCGCCGTCGCCGGCCGGAGCGTTGAGCGCGCGCCCTTGCTGGAAGCGCTGCTGGCGCGCCTTGACGAACGCTACATGCTGTTGCATACCGGAGCGCATACGTCCCTGTTTGCGGAATGGCGCGCCCGGCTGGAGTGGATGGGTGAGCTGATTACCGTGCGATTGCCAGGCGGTGAGATAAGCGGCATTGCGGAGGATGTCGCTTCCGATGGGACATTGCTGTTGCGTGACACAACAGGCAGGCAACATGCGATTCACACCGGCGATGTAGGATTTTGAGGGGTGTGGAGACGTAGGGGAGGGGTGTGACCGTTTGCATCGTGCCCTGAGCGGCATGTGCCGGGCCACTGATTGCGACCCGGCGCAAGGCGGCGTTTCCCGGGGTATGTGACTCCTACTGGACACCCGGCGTTGTCTCATCGGTGCGCCGGCGGAAGCGATTGGTACCGGGCACCGGTTCCATAACGATGCGTGGGCGCGGTTCGAACAGCAATTCGAGCGCCGCACGAATCGTATACTGGTCATGAGCAAGCGCATACGTCCTGGCAATACGCAGCGCGGTCTTCTTGCTGGCGCTGCGCATACGGATCATGCGCATATAGGTTGCGTACGGCAGCCCGGCCTGGAGACAGAACTCAGCCGGAGTGGCGGCGAGCGTGGCGATATGCTCGGCGAAATCCGGCCGGGGCGCGTATGTCTGAGCAAGTGCGTATGGCTGCGGCATGGCGATATCCTCAATGATTGCGAATCGATCGAACTGGTAGCATGTGTGTGCGTTACACGACAAACTTATAGCCGAGGTTGCGCACCGTAATAATATGGCGCGGCGCCTCGTTCTCCGGTTCGATCTTGGCACGCAACCGACGCACATACACGGCGACAAGATTACTCTCGCCTTCGTAATCGTAGCCCCATACCTTACTGAGAATCTGGCTGGC
This sequence comes from Chloroflexota bacterium, assembly GCA_013388755.1. Lineage (GTDB taxonomy): Bacteria > Chloroflexota > Chloroflexia > Chloroflexales > Roseiflexaceae > JACAEQ01. The sequence continues at coordinate 65,593 of JACAEQ010000070.1, read as the reverse complement.
GCTGAGGACGCGGCCCGAGTTCTGCATCATGTAATACAGCAGGCGAAACTCGATTGGGGTCAGAATGACGCTGCGCCCATTGCTGAAGACGACGGTGTGCTCAATCGGGTCGAGTGTCAGCGGCCCCTGCGTGATGCGCGCGACCGGGGTGAGCATCTCGCTGTTGCGTCGCCGGAGAACGGCTTCGACGCGCGCCAGCAACTCGGCCGGTTCAAATGGCTTCACCAGGTAATCGTCACCGCCGATCTGTAACCCGGTGACACGATCCTGGAGCTGGCTGTTGCCCGTCACGAAAATAACCGGCACCTCAGACGTGCGCCGGATCTGGCGGCAGATGTCGAAGCCGTTGATTTTGGGCATCGTCACGTCAAGCAGAACAAGATCCGGCGAATGCTGTTCGACCGCTTGAAGGACGCCTGCTGCGTCGTATGCCTTGATGACTTTATAACCAGCATCTTCGAGCAGGAAGGTCATTAACTTCACACTTGCGAGATCGTCGTCGGCAACGAGGATTTCCATTGGCGTCTCCTTCAAGCCAGAATGGGACTGGCTACTGTTCTCCTCAATCGTGAATCGCTTTCCTGGGTCTCAGTGTACGCCGGTGTATTACCGTACCATTACAAAAGTTTCGAACTTTTCATTTTGCGGGAGTGCTACCCTATGGGAAATAATGTGAAGGGCCGGACACGCTCCGGCAAACGCCTGACCGAGGATGAGCGCCTGTTGTCGCCGCCGCGCCCGGAGGCCGAGTTCCTCAGTACCGATACATGGCGCGTGTTACGAATCATGGGCGAATTTGTCGAAGGGTTCGAGACGCTGGCGGACGTCGGCCCGGCAGTGACGATCTTCGGGTCGGCGCGGGTTGGTGCCGATGATCCGATGTATCACGCGGCGACCGAGGTCGGGCGCGTCCTGGGTGAGGCAGGGTTTGCCGTGATTACGGGTGGCGGCCCGGGGATCATGGAGGCGGGGAATCGCGGCGCGCACGAGGCCGGGGCGCGTTCGGTCGGCCTCAATATCGAATTGCCGTTTGAGCAACATCTCAATCCGTATGTGGATACCGCGGTGGCATTTCGGTATTTCTTTGTGCGCAAGATGATGCTGGTCAAGTACGCCCAGGCATTCGTGATCTTTCCTGGCGGTTTCGGTACGCTCGATGAACTATTCGAGGCGTTAACACTGGTGCAGACGGGTAAGGTGCGCAACTTCCCGATCATTCTGTTTGGCAGTGACTATTGGAGCGGTTTGCTTGCGTGGATGCGTGCGACGATGTTACCGGCGCGCAAAGTCGCGGAGGCGGATATCAATCTCATGATCGTGACCGATTCGGTGGAGGAGGTGCGTGATCTGGTGGTGCGCGCCGCTGGCGACTTGCAGTGGCGCGCTGGCACGGAATCGGCCGCGTACGAAGTGACTCGCCGCGCGCTCGGGCGCAATGCTGCCACGCCCTGAACCACCCGCCGCGCCGGCATTACGAGCTGTCATGCCCGGCAAGTTCAAGCCGAACGCCAAGACTGGCGTACACCGCCTGTGCCAGCATCCAGGCACGGTGCTCGATTGCGAGGCCATCCCTCCTGGTTTCTGCCAGTCCGCGCAGGAAGGCATGGTGCGGTGGTGGTAGCGGGTGCAGCGGCAACACGATGCGTTCGCCGTCGCGCCGGGCCTGAAGTGCCGGTATCGCTGGAGCTGCCTGCGCATAGCCAAGCAATAACGCCGCAGTTTCGTCAATTGTGCGCAGTCCTGCTCCTGGTTCCACCAGCGCATAGGCCGGCGCGCGACGCCCACGCCGCCGGCGCACGATCTGCCCTGCGTGCACGAAGACCATGGCCTGGCCGTCACGGTCTTCGACCGTGGCTGGAATCCAGTCGAGGTGCGACGGGTCGAACACGCTCCAGCGCTCGTCTGGCGGTAGTGGCTGCCAGGCGCCGGCGCCCGGTACAGGAGGGTGAGGAAGTCGAGGGAGGGTGCGTATGCGATCGTCCAGCGTGCGCACGCGCAACCCGCGTTCGCGCAAACGCGCCAGCAAGCCATCGCGTCGCTGTGAATGCAGCGTGAACAGGCGGCCTTCCAGGTCGCCTTCGGTTTTCAAGAGCGGTGCCGCACGCAGATTGCGCACGACGAACCGCCCCGGCGTCACCTCGTCAATATCGTAGCGCCGGTCAGTACGTGAGGATCGCTGGTGTGTGTTGCGTGTCATAGGAACAGGCCCGGGAGCAATGATGATGGTTCAACCTGTCACTCACCTTCATTCGACCCGGTGACGACCACCCCGGTGACCGTGGCATCCTGGTAGCGGCGCCGGTCGCCGGCGATCAGATCGTGGCGTAGCTGCGCCATATCGATCAGGTGGCTACGTTCATGATAGATGACCCAGTTGGCCTGGTGAAGCAGGTTAATCGTGCCGTACAGTTCATGGGAGCCGGATCGATGCCAGGCGGCGCTGGTGAGGCCGCGGAGCAGGCTCAATGTCTGCTTCCGTGTCATGTGGTAGGCGTCGAGCACGGCATCAATCGGTTGATCACGATAGACGGCGGCAGAGTCCAGCGTTGGCGGATGCGCCGGCGGCAGCACCGGATGCTCCGTTTCGAGCAGTAACCAGGCGCGTTCGCGAAACACCGCGTCCATGTCGGCAAGATGGCCGATCTGCTCCTTGAGTGATGGCGTGGTCGCAGTCATACGGCGCGAAAGCGATGCCTCATCAAGATCGGCGACCAGGGCACGTAGTGCTTCTTCCGTATGCTCCAGAAACGCCATGATCGCGTGCGGGCCGAGTGTGCCCATTGCCTCGATCGCTCGAAATGCCCGGTGCGCTTCTGCGACCGTACCGCACTGCGGGCACGCGCCGCTGAGTTCGCCTTCCTGCAATTCGCCACAGGTGGTACAGACAAACAGGTCGCCGAGTTCGCTTGCGCGCAGGTCGCGCCCTTCACTGGCGGCGCGCTGCGCACGCGCCAGGAGTTCGCGCGCAAAATCTGTCGTACCGGTGGCGCGGCCAGCGTCACCGGCGTCGACGGCCAGGCCGGCCAGCGCGCTGGCGACGTTTTCGGCAGTCGACCGGATGCCGCCGAGCCGGTGAAAGGCTGCGCCGGCGCGCGCCAGACGTGCGGCGCTCAAAGCATCGAACAGGCGCGCGGTGTTGAAGCGGCGTTCCTTGCGCGCTCGTTCCGCCCACACATGATAGGCTGTCTGCCCCATGCTTGCGCGTGCAAAGAGCTGGCGTGCATCGGCGTCATCGATCATCATGGGCAATGGTTTGATACGATCTTCGCAGAAGGGGTGGAACGAATGGTCGGGCATGGACGCGCCGGGCGTGAGCTTCCGAGAAGCCCGCCTGGCAGGCTCCGCGCCCGATGGAGCGCGCTGAGCCGCAGCGCGCTGGCTCCAGCGGCAGCGTGCGCTTCCCGGAAGTGCTGGTTCGTGGAATGTTCCGTCACACCATCGCGAAAGCGTTCCATCGTCGCCGGTACGATCTATAATACCACTACTGATGGCAGCGGTTATCGAGTGCGCCTGGCCATACCGGCACTGCAGAGCGCCAGTGGCACACCCACGAACGGGTATGCTGCTACCGCACTCAGGGGTACGCCTGCATTCACCTGGCTGGATGTGCCAATGCGCGTTGCGCTTGTCCACGACTATTTGAACCAGTATGGCGGAGCGGAGCGTGTGCTCGAGGCACTCCATACGTTGTTCCCGGCGGCGCCAGTCTTCACATCAGTCTACGACCCGGATGTCATGCCGCGCGCCTACCGCACCTGGGATATTCGCACCTCCTGGATGCAACGATTGCCGGCGTGGCGTCGCCTGTTTCGAGCGTATGTCCCTTTCTATCCGTCGGCGTTCGAAAGCTTTGATTTGAGCGCCTACGACCTGGTCATCAGCAGCAGCAGCGCCTTCGCCAAAGGCGTTATTCCGCGCCCTGGCGCCATTCACGTCTGCTATTGCCATACACCGATGCGATTTGCCTGGCGCACGTCGGAGTATGTTGCGCGCGAGGCATTCGGCGCCGCTCGCCGGGCGGCGCTCATGCCGCTGATGACGCTTCTCCGTATGTGGGATGTCGTCTCGACGCAGCGAGTTGACGCCTTTATCGCCAACTCACGCGCCGTCGCGCAGCGTATCGCGCGCTACTACGGGCGTGATGCAACCGTGATTGCTCCACCGGTTGATCTTCCTGCGTTTCGCGCGCAGCCGCCAGGGGCCTACTTCCTGGCAGGCGGCCGGCTTATTCCCTACAAACGGCTCGATCTCGCCGTCAAGGCATGTACGCGGCTGGGGTTGCCGCTGAAGGTATTCGGCGATGGGCGTGACCGGCCGCGGTTACAGGCGATGGCGGGGCCGACGGTCGAGTTTCTGGGGTATGTTGCGGAGGGCCGGCGCCGGGAGTTGTTTGCCGGTTGCCGGGCGTATCTGTTCCCCGGCGAGGAGGATTTCGGTATCACTCCGCTGGAGGCGATGGCGGCTGGCCGGCCGGTAATCGCCTATGCGGCAGGGGGGGCGCTGGATACAGTAATCGAGGGTGGAACCGGGCGCTTTTTCACCGAGCAGACAGTTGAGGCGCTTGCGGCAGCAATTGCGGCGTCCTGCACCGATCGGTACGATGCAGGAGCCATCCGACGCCATGCCGAACGCTTCGGCAGCGAAGTATTTCTGGCACGGTTGCGCGCGTTCCTGGCGACTCGTTACGGGATCGCCGCCGGTGAGGAACGCGATGTCGTTGCTGGCGAGTGACAGGCGCGAGTAGCGATGGAACTCCTGACCTATCTTGCTATCGTGCGCCAGCGCTGGCGCCTGGCTATTGCCCCGGCGTTGCTGGCGGCATGCTTGAGCCTGGGGTTTGCTCTGGTCGAACCGCCGCGGTACCGCGCTTCTGCGAGTATGCTGATCACGCGCAGCGAGGATCGTCGTTTTGACACCGAGGACGCCCTCGCGTATGATCTGCCGGCAATCGTTCAGGGGGTACCGTTCAGCGTCGAGGTCAGCGCCGCGCTGGCACGCGGCGGCGTTGATGTCGCACCTGAGCGTGTGCGTATGGCACTCGGCGCGTCGAACCAGCGCCGCGTCGTGACCCTGTGGGCCGAAACCGGCGATGCGGCGCAGGCACAGGCGATCGTCGTGGCTGCCCTGGACGTGGTACAGGCGCGTGGCCTGGCATTGTGGGGCGATCCATCGGCTGCACCGGGGCGGACGTTCGTGAATGTGGTGGTGCTCGAACCGCCGGGTCAGGCGGCGCGCGCGAACGGGCCGCGCGCCGTGGCGATGGCGATGACCTTACGTGCGCTTGCCGGATTGCTGGCCGGAACACTGCTGATCTTCGGAGTATACTACCGGGAAACGACTCGCGCGGAAGCCACGGCGTGATTGTATCGGAGGCCGCAGTGTGCCGCCGATTGGCGAAACCCGGCGGTCTCCTGCGGTTCTGCGCCAGCGCGAAGTGCAGGCGACTGCGTCACCTCGCTCCGCTGGTGGAAAGATACCAGTTCAGGAACTGTGTCAACGGTTCCTGCGGAACCTGCAAGATTGAGGGGCCTATGCAACTGACCGACTATCTGACCGTTTTGCGCCGTCGCTGGTGGGTGATCGCACTCACCGCAGCAGTGGCGGTTGCGAGCGCGTTCGTATTCAGCCGGCTGCAAGAGCGGGTCTACCGTTCCGAGGCGAGCTACCTGGTGGTGCCCAACCGGATCGACAACGGCCTCGCCATCGTGCTGCAGAACAGCATGAGCAGCTTCCGTGAAATCGCGCTGGCGCGGCCACAGTTGCAGAAGATCAGCGACGAACTGCACCTCGACCGCACGCCGGAGTGGTTGTTGCGCCGCGTGGCGATTCAGCCGCGCCCGGACGAGCGCAAAATGATCGTTCAGGTGGACTATCCCGATCCGGCGACGGCGCAACGCCTGGCGGATGCCATCGGCAACAACATGGTCGCACTGGTGAGTGCGCGCAACAATACGCTGGAAGGCACCGACCGGATCAGCATGACCGTGCTTGAGCCGGCCACGCCGCCGGTGCTCCACCGCCCGCAGACACGGGTCAATATGCTTGCTGGCGCTGTACTCGGCCTGGTGCTCGGCCTGCTGCTGGCATTTGTCCTGGAGGCGCTCGACGATACGCTCAAGACGCCGGCCGACGTTGAACGGTATGTGCAGCTTGCGACTCTCGGCGCGATCCCGCCGTCTGGAGGTGAGACGAAAGGTGCGAGCGGCGTGCTCGCAGCAAAACGTTGAACGCCCGGCCATCATATGCGCGCACCATGCGCTCACAGGTTCTATGAATACCAGCAACGGCTACCAGCACTCGCCACTCATTGCGCTGCGCGATCCGCGTTCGCCCGCAGCCGAAGCGTATCGCACGCTGCGCACCAATATCCAGTTTTCCAGCCTTGACAAACCGTTGCATACCTTGCTGGCGACCAGTACCGCGCCCGACGAAGGTAAGTCGACGACGCTGGCGAACCTGGCCGTGACGATCGCCCAGGCCGAGCAGCGTGTCATCCTGGTGGATTGCGACTTGCGACGGCCATCGCTCCATACATTGTTCGAGTTATCGAACGAGGCCGGGTTGACCAGCATGATCCTGGCGCAGGATGACGCTCCGCCGCCGCTTCAAGAGACCGGGGTGCCGGGATTGAGCCTGCTTGCGAGCGGCCCGCTGCCGCCGCGCCCGGCTGACATTCTGGGTTCGCGCCGCATGGAAGCGGTTATCAATCGTTTGCGCGGTCTGGCGGACATGGTGCTGTTTGATACCCCCCCGGTGATTGCCGTCACCGACGCCGCCGTGCTGGCAACACGCGTTGACGGGGTCTTGCTGGTGCTGGAAGCAGGGCGCACGCGCCGCGATCGGGCGCGGCGCGCGCGTGAGATTCTTGAGAAGGTGAAAGCCAACATTGTCGGCGTCGTGCTCAATGGCGCACGCCTTGACGGCGAATATGGTTACTATGCCTGATAACTCTATCATATGTCTCCTGGAAATGCGGGCGCCTTACCTGCGCGGCCATGTTCGCCCGTCGGCGGGGCGACGTGGCTGGCGCATGCAGCAGCCATGCCGCTCACGCCGCTCGATTGATTCGCTTCGCGCGCAATGCCATCCAACCACACCGTTCTTCGGATAGGCACGAACTGCGGTTGCCCGCGCCGTTGCACTATGATAGAATAGCGATAATATCGTCCCGGTTAAATCACGGTGGCGAGGAGCGCATCTATGCCTGACCAATCGACTCGAAACCCGGCGATCGTTCTGGTAGAGGATGAGCCTGATATCCTTATTATTCTTCACCGTTTGATGCGCGACCTGACCGGCGGGTACGATATCGTGACGGTGAACGGTGGCGCGGAGGCGCTGGCACAGATCGCGTTGCGCCCGGTGCCGCTGGTGATTACCGATTACAACATGCCCGGCATGAACGGGCTTCAATTGACGGCGGCGATCAAAGAGACATCGCCTGATACGCGCGTGGTGCTGATCACGGCCTATGCCACGCCGGAACTGGAAAAACGCGCGCGTGAGCAGCGTGTGGATTACTACCTGCCCAAGCCATTCCCGCTCGATCGCCTGGAGCAGATTGTGCGTGACGTGCTGCGGTAGCCTCGCGGTTTCGTTCGTTGCGGTAGAGCAGATCGCGCGTGGTACGTGGTGCCTATCCGAAAACCGCTACGTCTCTGATCATTGCGCGGAGTGCAAGCGATAGCGTGCCGTGAGCGACGCACGCAATGCCATCCAACCATCATTCTTCGAACAGGCACATAGCACAATGTCCAGAAGGCCTCACAGACAGTTCTGTGAGGCCTTCTTGCGCGTTTTGATCGTGCGAGGAAGGAGGCTTTACCCGCCCTGGCGTTGCCGTTGTTCGGCAAGATAACTCTGGATCGCCAGGAATGAAGGGCGCGGACTCCAATCCGGGTTGAGGATGCCAAACGCCGCCTGCTCATGATCCGGGTTACCCTGCGCGCCCCACAGCACCGCAAAATTCATGTTCCACAGGAAGGTCACGCCGACCCAGGGTTTTCCCTCAGGCGTGCGGTACACCTCATCAATGCGTCGCATGGCGCTGATAATATAGTCGCGTTGCTGTTCAAGCGACACATAATTGCCAAATTCGTAGCCCGGTGTATTGTTCGGCGTCGCCCAGCCGAATTCAGTGATCCAGATCTGATGATCGCCGACCCCTTCTTCGACCATGAACCGGCGCACATTCTCCACATGCCGGAAGTAGTGAGTCGGATGATCATTCCAGCAACGATCCGGCGCCGGGTTGCATCCCTCGATATAGCTCGGCTTCTCCGGCCATAACGTATCAGGCGGGTTGGCCGCGCCGCCGGGATGGACCGCCTGTGCATCGAAGTAATCCTTGATCAGGCCATCTTTGTACTCGTACATGGCGCGGTAGTAGTTTTCATCGGAAACGGCCAGCGCCGGATCATTCACGCCGCTGGACGATGGCGCGCCGGCCAGAACGAAGATCCGTGGCTCGACGGCCTTGATCCGCTTATAACTTTCGACCAGGATTTCGACATAATGACCGGCATCTTCGACCGTCACGCGACCGCCATTTTCCACTGCCAGATTCTGCTCGTTCCAGATCTCAATCGCGGCGATCTTCGTTCCATACCGCCGGACCAGCGCCTCCACGAAATTGCCCATGGTTACTGGATCCTGTGGCAGGCCATTGGTCGGATTGTAGAACGACGGCGACTTGACGATGCTGATCAGCAGCTTGATGTTTCGTGCCGCGACATCATTGACGATATTGTCGAGTTCACCCCACTTATAATCGCCGGGCTCGGGGCCTTCGATATCTTTCCACTGAATCTGCTGGCGAATCCAGGTATAGCCAGCGATATCGGTGAGGGTCAGTACCCGTTCGCGATCGGTATAGTACAGATGGGTCACTATGCCATGCTGCACCCGGGGCAGCGTCATCGGGAACGTCAGATCGAGCGGTTCTTCGGTTGGTGGCGGGCTGGTTGGCCGGGCCACGCCGGTTGGCGGAGGTGTCGGCGGCGGGGCGGTTGGATCGACGACCCCGCCCGATGGCGGTGTGGCTGGTGCGCTGATCACCGCAGTCGGTTGTGTGACGCCCGGATTGGCGGCCGTCTCACCGCACGCGGCGAGCGCTGGCGCCAGTATTCCGAGCAGCAACGCGAACGCTGCCCAGCGCGGGTAGCGAACAGGAATCTTCACAGTATGCTCCTTATCAACACAGAACCTCAGCCTGCCAACAATGTTATGGAGCGGACGTACCGCTCCATGGTGCCGGCTGGCGCGCTGCCCCGCTTACACGCGGGTGCATCGTAGGACCCGCCATATTATAGCGTACCGTCGGGTTGCTCCGGCTAGACGAACGCTGAAACGGGGCTGATTCGACTCTGATGACGAGTGAGTGGGCGATGAGGTTACGGTTGCCGGAGTCAACAGGGGCGACCGCCCGGCCGCCCCTGTGCTCTGGCGCGGCTACTTCGGCATCGCCTGCAGCGCCAGGTATGCCGGCCGTGGGCTCCAGTCGCCGTTGATGACGCCATAACTGGCCTGTTCGTGCAATTCATTGCCATTGGCGCGCCATGGTACGGCAAAGTTCAGTTGCCACAGGAACATGCCACCCATCCATGGCGCATAGTTGGTACGCGCCATCTGGAAGGCGCGCACAATATACTGCGCCTGTTCGTCATACGTTGTCTGGTTGCCGAACCCATACCCCGGCGTATTGTTGCGCGTGGCCCAGCCAAACTCTGTTACCCACATCTTCATGTCGCCCAGGCCGGCCTGGACCATCAGGGCGCGCACATCCTCGACACGCCGGAAATAAAACTCGCGGCTATTGGTCCATCCTGGCCCCGGGCCCGGATTATCGGGCCAGAAGGTGTCGGGCGGGTTGGCGGCGCCGCCCGGGTGGACCCCGACGATATCGACATTGGCGCGGAAGCGCGGGTCAGCGAACATCTGGCGCAGGAAGGTAATATCACTGATCGCAATCGTTGGCGCGTTGGTCTCGGTGCTTGACGGCGCCCCTGACACGACCAGTGCCGCTGGATCGTTGGCCTTGATCGCCTGGGAGGCCTGCACCAGCATATCCATGTAGAATGATGCATTCGAGACGCGCCCACCGTTCTCGACCGCCAGGTTCTGTTCGTTCCAGATCTCGTAGGCCTGCACCCTGCCACTGTAGCGTCTGGCCATCTCACCCATGAAATAGGAGAACGTGCCGAAGTGCTCGCGCGACGGTAGACCGTTCCTTCCGTCAGGCGTGGCCCAGCCTGGTGCAGCCACAATGCTCAGCAACAACTTCACGCCGGCATTATGAGAATCCTCGACGATGTTATCCAGTTCGGCCCAGTAGATCGCGCCGGAGCGATCATGCAGATCCATCCAGCGCACCTGCTGGCGCACCCAGCCGAAGCCGCTATTCTTCACCAGTTGCAGCACGCGCGGGCGATCCTGCCAGCTGGTGGTTCCCTGGCCGTAAAGCAAGGCGTTGTAGCCATAGGCGAAGTCGCCCGATGGCGCGGGCGGGCCAGGTGGCGGCGCAGCGCCCGGTGTGAAAGCCGGGTTCCCCTGGTGATGGGCATCGCGGTACTCATTACCCAGCAACCCGAGCAGAATGCGATACCGCGGATCAGGTTCGTCAGGGTGCCACTCCATGCGCTGGCGCTCGAAGTATTGCACCCAGTAGACCTGGCCGTCGGCCTGGTTCACTTCCTGGAACTGCTCAGAGAGCGGGCGGCCAAAGACAGCCAGGCCGCCGTTGTTGAGCCAGAAAGAGCGGAACGGCGCCGGCGAGTTACGGAGTGTATGGCCGGTAAACTCATCCCATGTACCGTCGCCGGGGTTGGGCACGGCCTGAAATGCCTCTTCGCCGCCACGACCCTTTGCCATCTCCGTCCCCATCAGGCGCCCGAGGATGTAGTACTGCGTACCATAATTCTCCGGATGCTCCTCCAGGACAGCACGCTCAAAGTACTGGACGCGGTAGAACTCGCCCGGATTGGTGAAACTCTCCTCAATGAATGGCGCCGAGATCGGGTAACCAAGGACGAAGAGCGCATTTGGCGTGTTTTCCCAGAACGAGAGGAACGAGTTAACGGCTGTATGGCCGGTCTCACTAAACAACCGCGCCTTGAATGGCGGCTGGGTTGGCGGCACTTCGTCCGGGTTGCGCGCCGCCGCCGTCGTGCGCAGGGGCCAGAGCGCCAGACTGGCCAGTGTGAGCAACAGCGCGAGCGAGACGAGTCGTCGTGTGCGCATGGAATCTCTCCTTTACGGGACCTTGCGTGGTCGCCCTGATACCTGTTGGCATTCCTTCCGGGAAGCTTCACCCGGTTCATTATCATCACGAGATGTCGTCCAGTTCTTCCCAGTAGATTGCGCCGGAGCGATCGTGCAGGTTCATCCAGCGCACTTGCTGGCGCACCCGGGCGAAGCCGCTATGCTTCACCAGTTGCAGCACGCGAGCGCGATCCTGCCATGGTTCGCGATTCTGATAGAGATGGGCGTTATACCCGTAGACGAAAGGCCGCGGCTGAGAACGCGTATCTTCGCGCGGCGCCGGTGTGAAGGCCGGATTGCCGCGGTGATTGGCGTCGCGATACTCATTGCCCAGCAAGCCCGGCAGGATGCGATAGCGCGGATCCGGCTCGTCAGGGTGCCACTCCATGCGCTGGTGCTCGAAGTACTGTACCCGGTACGTCTTGCCGTCGGCCTGATTGACTTCCTGGAACTGATCGGAGATCGGGCGGCCGAAAACGGCCAGACCGCCATATCCCACGTGCCATCGCCGGGGTTGGGGACGTCCTGGAACGCCGGCTCGCCCTCGCGTCCTCTCGCGAGCTGGTTCCCCATCAGGCGGCCAGGGATGTAGTATGGCGTTCCAGCATTCTCGGGATGCTCCTCCAGGACGGCGCGTTCGAAGTACTGAACGCGATAGCACTCGCCGGGATTGGTGAAGCTTTCCTCAAGAAACGGGCGCGAGATCGGATACCCCGGCACGAAGAGCGCATTCGGCGTATTGCGCCAGAATAACTCGAACGAATTCACCGCGGCGTGACCCGTCTGGGGATAGTGTTCGGCAACGTATGGTGGATAGGTGTCGGGGACCTGCGAGGGGTTCCGCGCTGCGGCGCGCCCCTGGCCAGGCCAGGTGAGCGCTCCGGCGATGATCGCCGCCAGCGCGAGCAGCGACAGGAGGCCTCGGGTGTACGTCTCCGTCTGCATCTTCACGCTCTCTTCGTCCTTCTCAGTTCGCAATGTTTTAACCTGCTGACTGACACAAGTATAGTAGGATCCACTGACGGATGGCTGACACACGGCTGACGGGGAAGTTACCGATCCATGACTCGTGCGGCGGGCGTGTACTGCGCCAGGCCGTTCGCGGGGAACGGCGCAGAATCGACTCTCATCGCGGCCACTCGTCGAGGGTCACGCGCACGCGCCGGGTTGCGCCGTCGCGCCAGATCTCGAGTTCAACGTCTTCGCCGGCCCGGTGGCGCGCCAGTATGCGCAGCAACGGGTGTTGCTCATCGATCCGTTCACCGCCAAGCGACAGAAGAATGTCACCGGGTTGCACACCGGCCTCGTCCAGCGCCGTACCACGACCGACCGCCTGGATGAACAGGCCGTAATCGACCGGCAGGTTATACAGCGCGGCAAGGCGTGGGGTGATCGGGATGCCGTTGAGCGGCAGGTAGGGGCGAGCCACATAGCCGCTGGCGATCAACTGGTCGGCCACATAGCGCACTGTATTGCTGGGAATAGCGAACCCGATCCCTTCGGCCTGATCGGCGCCGCCACGAATAATCGCCGTATTGATGCCGATCACCTGGCCATCGAGGTTGAGCAGCGGGCCGCCCGAATTGCCACGGTTGATCGGCGCATCGGTCTGGATCAGATCATCGAGCACGGCGCCGCTGGTTTGCAGCGAGCGGCCAAGACCGCTGATCACGCCGACCGTGACCGAGTTTCGAAAATCGCCCAGGGCGCTGCCAATCGCCACCACCCACTCGCCGGCCTGTAACGCATCGGAGTCGCCGAGCGTAGCTGCCGGGTAATGCTCGCCCTCGATTTTTACCAGCGCCAGGTCGCTGAAGGGGTAATCACTGCCGACCAGGCGCGCCGGGCGTTGCCGGCCATCGGCAAGAATGACATACAGTTGCTGGGCACCCTCAATGACGTGGTGATTCGTCATAATGTAGCCGCGCGGGTCAATAATGACCCCCGAACCGCGGGCAGGGGGCGGTTGGAAGGAACCAAAGAAACTGGTTTGCGAAGGAAGCTGCGACACCACCGTCACGACTGCCGGCCCGACAGTGCGCGCAATCTGTGCCGGCGCCGTGCGAACGATATCGGCAGGAAATCCTTCCAGCGTCGGTGTCGGCGCTGGTGGTGCAGTCGGCGATAGTGTGGCGACCACTGGCGTGGGCGTCAGGGCGGGCCGGCCTGCGAGCGGGCGAGCGACAAACAGCCAGAGCAGCGCACCGCCAACAGCGACGCCAATAATGCCGCTCATCATGCTCAGCAGTCCGATCAGCGCATAGTTCAGGCAGGCAGGGCGCGTCTTGCCGGTGCGGCTATCCATGGCACTACGTGGCACTCAGCTCAGGATCGGCGCATGACGTGCGACGACGTCTCGTAGACGGCGACATTGTAGAAGACCGGAGCGCGCACGTCAAGCAACGCGGCGGCTACGGCTGCCGGCCAGGGGCGTGTTCGGCAACAGGAGGATGTGGTTCGGTTACCGGAGGCGTGTCAGCCGGTACGGCTGGTTGAGCCGGTGAATGCAGGGCAACGGGGCCGGTGCCCAGGCGAGCGCGCTCATAGAAGAACTGGGCAATGGATGCAATGACGCCGGCGACCGGAATGCCAAACAACACGCCCCAGACACCGGCCATGGTGCCGCCGACCAGCAGCGCAGCGAAGACCAGCAGCGGATGCAACCCGATCGCCTGGCCGACCAGGCGCGGCATGACGACATTGAACAGCACCTGTTGCACCAGCAGCAGCGCCGCCAGCATCAGCAGCAACCGGTCGGGCATGTACAGAATGGCGAACAGCGCCGGAGGAATCAGGGCGAAGAAGCCTCCAACCAGCGGGATGAGCACCAGAATACCGGCGATGACACTGGCGAGCGCAATATCGCCCAGGCCGAACAATGCCATCACAATCGCATTGGCAAGGCCATACAGCAGCGAATTGATGAACTGGGCACGCATGAACCCACCGAATACCCGGTCGACGACAACGAAAAAGCGGTCAGCCTCGTCATGCCAGCCGGCAGGCAGGATCGCGATCAGGCCCCGGCCGATCCGCGGGCCGTCGAGCGTGATATAGAAACTCAGGATCAACACCAGGAACACATTGAAGAGCACCGAAGCGATACTGCCTGCAAGACCGAGCGATTGCTGCAACATCGTGGTGCCGATGCCGGTGAGTTGCTGGGCAATCGCCTCAGGTTGCACAATGCCCGTCAGGTCGCCCCGAAACCCGAAACGCTCCAGACTGCCTTCAATGCGGCCAATCCAGCCGGCGATCGAGTTGACCGTGTCAGGGACCGAGCTGGTGAGCGTCGAAAGCTGCTGGATGATCGTTGGCACGAACGAGAGGAGAAACACGAGCATGATCGCAAACAGGGCCACGTAGATCAGTGCGACCGAAAGCACACGCGAGAGATGGCGCGGCGGAGCAACGACTCCCCGGCTGATGCGCATAAGGGGCGGCAGATCGAGCCGTGTCAGCCGTGATACCAGGGGTTGCAACACGATCGCGATCAGCCAGGCGACGGCAAAGAGGAGTAGTGGTGTTGCGAAGAACCCGACAACAATGATGGCGCGCTCAAACAGAAATACGGCTGCCGTAATGATCAGCAGCCACAATGCCACTGTAATGAGTCGTCCACGCACCATGCTGCCATTGTACCCCTGATACGGCGATCATTCAACCAGGTCAACGCGCGCGAGCGGGGTATGGCGCGGGCCTTCAGGGTGCAGTTCGCTCTGAAACAGCGCAATATGCCGTAAGCTCCAGGTGTCGCGCACGCTGACCGTCATGGTGCGGATAGTGGCTCCCAGGCGGGTCTGTTGTTCGGCGGATGCCTCGCGGCGCACGCGCCCGAGCGTCAGGTGAGGTTGAAACGGTCGAGATTCGGCCGGGAAGCCGAGCGGGTCAAGCTGCCTGGCAAGCGACGCATACCATGCGCGCAGGCCATGCTGATCATCGGCGAGACCGGCCCAGATGACGGATGGCCGCCGCACATTCGGAAATGCTCCTACGTGCGTGAGATGCACGGTAACGGCGACCTGATCGGCGAATGCATCGGTGAGCGCCAGCGTCAGGTGCGGTAGCTGTTCCTCAGCAACATCACCCAGGAACCAGAGTGTCAGGTGCATCGTTGCCGGGTCAACCCAGCGAACCGGCGGATTGCTGCGTCGCAGGCGTTGTTGCAGCAGAACGAGTTCCTGCCGGAGATCTTCCGGGAGCTCGGCTGCGATAAAGAGACGGCGCCGCGCCACACTCAACCCACGATGCTCCATCATTCCGGCGGCGTCATGTTGCCGCGGCTGAGATACTCCTGGCTATCGAATGGCGCCTGGCCATCAAGGGGTTGTGCGCGTACATATGAGCCATTGGCAAGCAGGATGCGCGCGCGCACCGTATCGCGTAAATACACGTCCAGGAGTTTGCGGATATCGTCAATCAAGGTATCCGCCTCGATCGGAAAGAGTGTTTCGATACGACGATCCAGGTTGCGTTCCATCAGATCGGCGCTGCCAACATACACTTGCGGCTTACCATCATTGGCGAAGTAATAAATGCGGCTATGTTCGAGGAAGCGACCGACGATACTGCGCACTTCGATAGTATCGCTCAAGCCGGGAACGCCGGGGCGAAGGCAACAGATGCCGCGCACAATCAATTGCACATTCACCCCCGCCTGTGAGGCGCGGTAGAGCAGGTCGGTCATTTTCGGGTCAACGATCGCATTGCACTTGAAGATAATATGCCCCTGGCGCCCTGCTGCGGCATGGGCGATCTCGCGTTCGATCAACCGGGCCAGATGGTCACGCATACCAACCGGCGCGACCAGGAGTTTGCGATAGTGGCGCTGGCGTGAGAAGCCAGTCAGGCGATTGAACAACTCGGAGACGTCAGCCGCGATATCGGTGCGCGCGGTGAGTAAACCAAGGTCGGTATAGATCCGCGCTGTCGTTGCGTTGTAGTTGCCAGTGCCGAGGTGAACATAGCGGCGCAACCCATCCTGCTCGCGGCGAACGATCAGTGCGAGTTTGGCATGCGTCTTCAGCCCCAGCAAGCCGTAGACCACGTGGACGCCGGCGCGCTCGAGCTGTTTGGCCCAGATAATATTGTTTTCTTCGTCGAAGCGCGCCTTGAGCTCGACCAGGACGGTCACCTGCTTATCCTGTTCGCGGGCATGCATTAACGCCTTGACGATGGGCGAGTTTGACCCGACGCGGTAGAGCGTCTGCTTGATCGCCAGCACGTTCGGGTCCTCAGCCGCCGCCTGGATCAGCGTCACCAGTGGTTGAAAAGAATCGAACGGGTGATGCAGCAGAATATCTTGCTGGCGGATCGCACCGAAGATTTCATCGCTGCTGCGCGCGTGGTGCAGCGGCGCCGGCGGTGACGGGTAGAACGGCGGATCCTTGAGATCCGGCCGGTCGATTCTGGTGAGAAACATCAGGTCGGCGAGGCCGAGTGGCCCGCGCATCTCATAGAGATCATCGAGCGTCAGTTTCAGGTTCGCCAGCAGCAGGCCTCGCACGCGTTCAGGCATGTTGTGCTGCACCTGGAGGCGCACCACTGCGCCGAATCGGCGCTGGCGCACCCCTTCTTCAATCATGCGCAACAGGTCACCCGCCTCTTCTTCTTCGATCTCCATATCGGCGTTGCGCGTAATGCGAAAGGTATAACACTCGATAATCTCTTCGCCGGGGAACAGCGCAGCCACGTTGGCGGTAATGATCTGTTCGAGCCAGGTGTAACAGTAGCGGCGTTCGGGGGGGATGTCTTCCGGGCCGTCGCAGGCGCCACCTTCCACAGGCACAAGACGCGGCAGCACAGCCGGCACTTTGACGCGCGCAAACAATTCGCCGTGATCGGGATCATGAATCACGACGGCAAGGTTCAGGCTCAGATTCGAAATATGCGGGAACGGATGCGTGGGATCGAAGGCCAGCGGCGTCAGCACCGGAAACACCTCGCGCTCGAAATACGAGGTACATGTTGCGCGCTGTTCCGCCGTCAACTGGTCATAATCCAGCAGATGAATGCCCTGCTGGCATAGTTTCGGCTTGATATCATCGAGCCAGCACGCGCGGTGCACCTCCAGCAGCGGTATCGTCGCGCGACGGATCGCCGCCAGTTGTTCCGCCGGAGTCATGCCGTCGGGCGAACGGCTCTGTACACCGGCCGCGATCTGCTGCTTCAACCCTGCGACGCGGATCATATAGAACTCGTCGAGGTTGGTGCTGAAGATCGAGAGGAACTTCACCCGTTCCAGCAGCGGGTGCCGTTCATCCATCGCTTCTTCGAGGACGCGACGATTGAACTCCAGCCAGCTGAGTTCACGATTGAAATACAACGATGCAGTGGCTATGGTCGACATCTCGCTCTCAATACGCTCAAGCATGACGCTCATGGCCCAACATCCTTGTTGTGCGCATTGAACCCGTCAATCCGTCCGGCGCCTGCTGGCAGCAGCGCCGGCGTGACCACTCACCTGCTGCGAGCAAACCACGCCCCGTGCCTGGCGTCTGCGGTGTCGAGCACAGGGTTCGAGCACTCGTCACGATGTATCACCAGAAATACCGCCAGATACGATGCCGTCGGCAGGCGCATCGCTATGACCGTCGCCATGCCGGTGCGTACGTCAGGAGCGTGACCTGATTTCTGGTCTGCACGGATGCCGCCAGTATACCATTGAGGATAGCAGGCATGCAACAGGATAACGCGCCCGGGGTGTGACGCCATGCCTGACATGAGCGAGCCTCCGCGACGCTCGCCTGGTGGGCACCCGGGACCGGTTGGGCGCGCTGAACGTCAGTGCGCCGGTACGCGGCTGCTATATGATCTTTTTCAGGTCGTCCTTCCGCCCCTCAGCAACCAGGCGCTGCTTGAGGAGTGTCAGATAGACCCCGCCCGGCGTGCGGCGCCGCGAACCATCGGCTGTGGTCATTCCGCCGGATGCTTCAATCTGCAGGGTTTCATCGAGCAACGCCAGGGCGAGCTCCACACCCAGGACATCTACCACCCGCGCGATCTGCCTGCGCTGTCGTTCCTCGGTCTCGCCGAGTGTCTCGGCGATCCGCGAAATCGTCTCGCGCACCAGGCGCTCGCTCTGGCGCACGCGGGCTTCTGCAAGGCGTTTCTGTTGCTCCAGCGCCTGTCGTTCTCGTTGCCGGCTGGCACGCATAAGGGTGTATCCTTTCGTCGGTACGGCAGTGCCGGTTTGCCCCGGAGCGACGGAGATGCTTCGGCGCTGCCTGAGATCGCGCATATGGTACACGAACATTGATGGTGGGCGTAACGCATCCCAGCTCCCTCCGCGCCGTCGCGGTGCACGAGTGCACCTTCTGTGAGTTGCACGGTGTGCGAACTCGTGGTATAGTAGCAACGTAAAGGATGTGACTCTGTAGCTCAGTGGATTAGAGCGCTTCCCTGCGGAGGAAGAGGTCGGGCGTTCGAATCGCCCCAGAGTCGCCAGTCAATGGAGGCGGCTACGCCAGGACCGGCGAGCCGCCTTTGATATAGTATCCCCTTCCTGGGGAGGTGACGGAGCGGTTGATCGTGCTCGTCTCGAAAACGAGTTGGGCCTGAAAACCCACGTGGGTTCGAATCCCACCCTCCCCGCCATGTGGTTCGCCCCGGCAGTCATTCTGCCGGGTTTTTTCTTGGCAAAGGATGGTGTCTATGACTGACACGCTGGTGCAGGCGTCGGCACAGCGCCTTGCTGAACAAAACCGCCAGATGCGCGAGTCAGTGGGGGCACGATCAGCAGCGGTGCATGCGCCACGCGCGCCCACCAGGAAGTCCGCTGCCGCGGCAAAGAAGAAAGGCAAGCGCAAGATGAAAAGGCGTCGCGCAAAGCCAACCGAAAGAAGCGGCGCCAATTGCAGGTACGCTGTCAGGTCGAGCCGAAGCGGTTATACTGTAGCCGGCATGCCTGCCGGCCGCGCGCTGCGGCGTGGCAACACCAGCAGGGCCAGGCTCAAGCTGCCGGTGAGGGCGACCGTCAGCCAGAGCACAAACTCGAACGTGACGTGGCTGGTCAATGGCGGGTGGTAGCCAAGACCATAGTCAACGAACAGCGCCAGTATGAACCAGCTGATGATGGCGACACGTTGTGCTGTACCCGGGTCGCCGATGCGGGTTGTCACCAGCACCCCCTCGCAGAGCAGACCGATATGGGTGACGAAGAGCACCGCCTCAAACGGTTCGATGACGCCCGCTCCTGCCCACTGTCGCAACCAGAACACAATCGTCCAGATCCCATAGTGAATACAGGCGAATGCCGTCAGCGCATAGAACGTGGGCCAGCGCCACGCGCGCCGCAAGCCGAATAGCGCAATCGTGCCCAGTAGTGCCGCCAGCGGGCAGTCAGGGATAAAGATCCATGCCCATACTGGTGAGGCCGCGAGCATCGGGCCGTACCACACGGCGGCTCCCCAGACGAAGCCGACCAGATTGGCGAGCGCGCAGGCCCAGAAAAGCAGCGGATTGCGCAGGATCAGCTCAAAGAGCCGGTCGAGCAGGTACAGTAGCATAAACAGCAAGCCTTGTGTATCGGAGATATCAGGAACGTTCCCACCCGACTCGTCCTCAGCGCAACCGCCGTACCGGGACGCCGCCGACGAACGCGCCGGGCGGCACATCCCGGTTCACCAGGCTCATCGCCGAGACGGTCGCGCCGTCGCCGATGATCACCCCCGGCAGAATCGTCGTATTGGCACCGATGGTCACATCATGCCCGATCCAGACCAGGCCGCGGCGCCATTCATGGCGCGTAAACTCATGGCACAACACGGTCGAATTGTAGCCGATTGTGCAGTCCTCGCCCAGCGTTACATCCTGGGGGAAGAAGATATCGAACATTACCATCAGGCCGACTGCTGCATGCCTGCCCACCCGCATGCCCAGCGCGCGATAGATGGCGTTCTTGAGCGACAATGAGGGCATATAGCGCGCCAGCTGTATCAGCGCGGCGTTGCGGGCCACGCGCAGGTGCCCACCCGTAACGCGCGGAAAATACCAGAGCGCGTTATGTGGCCCGGGGGATGGCGCGATGTGCAGCCGTGATTTACGTGCCGCGCCTGTGCCGAGGCCATCTGCGCCGATATCTGCAAGTTGCGGTGCGACAGCCCCGCCAACTGGCGCCAGGCGGGCTGTGAGTGATGGCGTGGATCGGGTCATGGCAACCACAGGATGTACTCGGTGCAGCCAGAAAGGCGGGCACGACGGATCACGATCAGATCGTTTCGATCGTGACCTTGATCATCTCATCGCCCTGGCGAATGGCATTGACCACGTCCATGCCGCTGGTGACCTTGCCGAACACCGTATGGCGCCCGTCGAGGTGCGGCTGGGGCGAATGGGTGATGAAGAACTGGCTGCCGTTGGTCCCCGGGCCGGCGTTGGCCATCGAGAGCACGCCGGTTTCGTGCTTCAGCGGGTTCTTTTTCGGGTCAACCTCATCGTCAAACTGGTACCCGGGGCCGCCACGCCCGGTTCCTGTCGGATCGCCACCCTGGATGACAAAGTTGCTGATGACGCGGTGGAACTTGACGCCGTCATAGAACCCTTCGTTGGCCAGGAAGACGAAATTGTTGACGGTCTTCGGCGCATAGGCTGCGGCGAGCGCCACAACAATTTCGCCCCTGTTCGTCACGATACGCGCGGTGTATTGCCTGGCCGGATCGATCTGCATGGCAGGCGGTGATGCCCACTGTTTCGATGCCACTGGCGGATCCTTTCATGATATGCTGTTCAGATGCAAACGATCTGGATGGCGTTTGCCATATGCTGTGCAGCGGTGAGGCCGCAATCGCGTTGTGTTGTTGCCGGTTGCGGCGGCATTATAGCATATGAGGCACAGGCGTACCGTATGCTACACTGCGAAGTGCACAGGAAGAGCCACCCCAGATGGAGCCTGCCATGCATGCCGATATCACCTCCGATGTTATTGCCGCCGCCGAGTCGCTGGTCGATCTGTCGTTCAGCGAAACTGAACGTGAACTTATGCGCGCCGGCCTCGGCGCGTTGCGCGAGAAGTATCGTCTCATGCGAGGGGTTCGATTGCCGAATGACATTGCACCTGCGCTGCCATTCGACCCGCGCGCGTTTGTCCCACCGCACCAACTGCCGTCGTGGCCGGATCGTGCGCCGGCGCCTGACACTCTTGATGCACGGCATACCACTGATGATATCGCGTTCGCGACGGTTGCCGAGCTCGGCGCCCTGTTGCGTGCACGGCGCCTGTCATCGGTCGAATTGACGAACATCTACCTGGAACGTTTGCAGCACCACCATGCGAGCCTCAACTGTGTCGTGACGCTGACCGCCGAACTGGCCGGGTCACAGGCGCGCCGTGCAGACGACGAACTGGCCGCGGGCATCGACCGTGGTCCATTGCATGGCATTCCGTGGGGCGCGAAGGATCTGCTGGCAACCGCCGGCATCCCGACGACATGGGGAGCACTGCCGTACCGCGATCAAATCCCTGATGCTGACGCAGCGGTCGTCGAACGGCTGGCCGGGGCGGGTGCGGTGCTGGTTGCCAAGCTGTCGCTGGGTGAACTCGCCTGGGGTGATGTATGGTTTGGCGGGCAGACACGCAATCCCTGGAACCTCGACCGTGGTTCGAGTGGCTCCTCAGCAGGATCGGGCGCCGCTGTAGCGGCAGGGCTGGTTGGATTCGCAATTGGCACCGAAACCTGGGGTTCGATCGTTTCACCCGGCTCGGTGTGTGGCGTATCCGGGCTACGGCCGAGTTTTGGCCGCGTCAGCCGGTACGGTGCCATGACACTGGCCTGGAGCATGGACAAGATCGGGCCGATGTGCCGTTCGGCGCAAGATTGCGCCCTGGTGTTCGCGGCTATTGCCGGGGCGGATCCGCGCGACCCGGCGACACGCGCGGCGCCATTTCGCCCGCCGGCGCCGGCTGATCTGCGTGGTGTGCGGATCGGCTACCTGGAATCGGCGTTTGCTACCGCACCTGATGATGATGACCCGGAAAGCCGCGAGAACGACGCCATCGCACTGGATGTCCTGCGTGACCTGGGCGCCGAGTTGATACCGATCGAACTGCCGGAACTACCGGTTGAGGCGTTGTCCATCATTCTCGACGTTGAGGCAGCAAGTGCCTTTGATGAATTGACGCGCAGCAATCGTGATGACCTGCTGGTGCGCCAGATCGAGGATGCCTGGCCGAATGTCCTGCGCCGGGCGCGGCTGGTTCCAGCGGTTGAGTATGTGCAGGCCAACCGCGTGCGGACGCTCCTCATCCAGGAGCTGGATCGGCGCCTTGCCGGTGTGGCGTTGTATGTTGCGCCATCATTCGGCACAAATCTGCTGCTGACCAACCTGACTGGCCATCCGGCGGTGGTTGTGCCGAATGGCTTCACGCCTGGTGGTCTGCCAACCAGCATCAGTTTTACGGGGCACCTCGATGACGAGGCGACGATCCTGGCGGTCGCGGCGGCGTACCAGCAAGCGACGGCGCACCACCGTGCGCGACCGCCGCTGTTCTACCAGGGCGGTACCGGAACGCTTTGACGTTTTCGCTGACGCGAAGGATTTGCCACAATATAGGCGCGAACGCGCTGCAAGGCCTCATCGTCATGTATGATTCGGGCGTCGTCATTGCGTTGCCACAACGGCACACCGGGAGTTCCGAGAAGCAGGGTGATCTGTACGCATGCCATGCGCTGTGCCTCAACCAGAACAGCTACGTGGCAGCGGCAGGTTGCTCCACAGCATAGCATGTCCATGTGGCCAGCCCATGGCCTACGGCCGGTTCGTCAGCACCAGCACTTCGGCCGGCGGCAGGCCACGGATCTCGACATACGAGGCTCCATCGCGCACTTTGACCGGCAGCTTCTGCCCTACCGGATGCGGGCCAGTGTAACCATGCGGATCGGAGGCCTGCGCCGTGTTCAGGATGACTTCAAGTGTTGCGCCGGGCCGGTTCAGCGCCGCGTCCACAATGACATCGCCGCCGCGCTCTGCAATACCATGCGGATTGACAATGCACAATGCTTCTTCATCATCGAGAATGCGCGACCAGGCGACGATTTCGCCTGCGGCGGGAATGGCAAATGGCTGGCCGAAGTTGGCAATCGGGCGCAGGTACTGGCGCCCGTGCCGCAGCACCGGAAATGATGCGCGCAGGGCCGCCAGCGCCGCGATCCGCGTGTAGGTGGGATACTGCTCATCGAAGCAGTGATGCCCGGCGGTTCCCAGCGGGCCGAAGCCCGGCAATGACGTATCACGCGTCGTGTCGTCGAGCCCGGCGCGCCCGGATGCGCGCGGATGCAGCGGGCCAAACATTGCCTCGCGCAGGTAACGATCGGACCTTCCCCACTCCGGCAGCCATTGTCGTTCTGACGGTTCCGGCCCGCCCAGTCCCTGTTCGGTGCCGTAATAGATACAGGGAATGCCGAGCGTGAAGAACTGTAGCGCAGTTGCAACCGTCGCCTGGTGTTGTGTCATCGCATCGGCAGCAAAGCGACGTTTGGCACCGAAGACGTGATCGTGGTCATCGAGAATCGATACATGGCGGCTGCCAAGGTTACGGTGTGAACCCATCACCGCCAGGCCGGGGACGAAGCCATCGAAGTATGTGCGTGGGTGAGATGCGCCTTTTGCGACATTGCCGAGCGCCAGACGCATCTCGCCAATGTCAAGCGCGGCATTCAGGTTGCGATCCAGCACGTCAAGATAGCGTGTCGCTGCCAGATCGCCGCCCGCCACCTCACCAACCAGGAAGAAATTCGTTTTGCCCAGGTTGGCGGCGAACTCTTTGATCGTGCCGCAGAAATTGCGCGCCTGTTCGAGCGAGACGTGCTTGAGGGTGTCGAGACGGAAGCCATCACAGTCGGTGAGTGCGATCCAGTATTTGTAACACAGCGCCAGGTCGGTCAGCGCGCCTGCGGCATCAAGGTTGAAGTCACGTAATGTAAAGAAATCGGTGCGTTTGTGTTCGGCGAGTGGGTCGCCAATGTCGCCGGCCCCCAGGTCGCCAGCGCCGGCGCGGGTGTAATAGTCTACGTTACGAACCTCATCCGGCCAGGCGGCATCATCAATATCGGGAGCGCCGGTCAACACGGCGCCGGTGGCGTCAACCCAGTTGCCGAACGGGTAGTGCCCGCTGGTATAGCGTGGCATCTCCGCACCGCCAGGCGTATCGGGAGGATACTGCCAGTTCGGCCCGGAGTGCTGGAACACAATATCGAGCAACACGCGCATCCCGCGCTCGTGGGCGGCGCGTACGAGGTCCACCAGATCCTGGCGCGTACCAAACCGCGGGTCAACGTCGAGAAAGTCCTGGATCGCATACCCGTGATAGGTATCGAGATGGCTGCGCTGCTTACAGATCGGGCTGAGCCAGATTGTGGTGATGCCGAGTCGCTCCAGGTAGTCCAGTTTGGAAGTGATGCCGCAAATGGTGCCGCCCTGGAAGCGGTCTCCACCTGACTCCGCCCAGCGATCCCAGCGCCACGATTCGCCTGATGGCAGCGCCGGGCGAGCCGATGCCAGGTAGCGGCGGTCAAGCAGCGGGCGAGTATCTTCCCGCCCGTCGCTGAACCGATCGACGAGCAGAAAGTAGATCACCTCATCACGCCAGTCAACCGGTGATGGATAGTACGCTGTGCGACGCGGCAGATGGATGTCGCGCCGGATGCTTGCGGGTCGCTGCCGGCTGAGTATATCGTCGGCAAAGGCCATACTGTTCCTCCTTGCGGAACCTGGTAGCCGGAAGGTGCGTGGTCACCCTTGCCGGGCGCCTCGTGCAACCAGGACGGTGACCATGGTACCATAGATATGTTCTGCGTCTCACGGAACGCTTTCGCGTTCGTGAACCGGCCTGACAGGGGGAATGGCATGTCTGAGGCGTATCTGGCAACACTCTTTGGCCTGAAAGGAAAGGTTGCTGTGGTCACCGGCGGGAGTGGCGTGCTTGGCGCGGCGATGTCGGCCGGCCTGGCGCGCGCCGGGGCGCGCGTGGCTGTGCTGGCGCGACGGCTCGAACCAGCGGCTGCGGTCGTCGCGGCAATCGAGGCCGAGGGCGGCGAAGGGCTGGCGCTCAGCGCCGATGTCCGCGAGCGTGCGCAGGTTGAAGCTGCATGCGCGGCAATTCTCGATCGCTGGGGGCAGGTTGATATCCTGGTCAATGCCGCCGGCGGGAACATGCCCGGCGCGACGCTGGCGCCGGATGCAACCCTGGACAATCTCGATCCCGAAGCATTTCGCGCAGTGTTCGACCTGAATCTCATGGGAACGTTGTTGCCGTCACTGGTCTTCGGTCAGACCATGATTGACGCCGGCGGGCAGGGAACCATCGTCAATATCTCGTCGATGGCGGCACAACGCGCCCTGACCCGGGTGGCCGGGTACAGCGCCGCCAAGGCGGCAGTCGACAACCTGACACGCTGGATGGCAGTCGAACTCGCGCGGCGCTACGGCCCCGGGTTGCGGGTCAACGCCATCGCGCCGGGGTTCTTTGTTGGCGAACAGAACCGGGCGCTGTTGCTCAAGCCGGACGGCACACACACAGCGCGCGGCGCGACGATCATCGCGCACACCCCTGCCGGGCGTTTCGGCGATCCGGGAGACCTGGTGGCAACGTTACTCTGGCTGTGTGGGCCGGGAGCCGCATTCGTCAATGGTGTCGTCGTGCCGGTGGATGGTGGATTTGCCGCCTTCAGCGGAGTGTAGGGAGCAGACGCGAGGTATGGGGCACGATGTCTGTGCCAGACTCCCTGCCTCGCGTCTCTTGTGCAGAATCGTCGATGTCAGGCCGTTTGCCAGAGGACAGCACCGGCTTGAGAGAAGAGCCAATCCACCTGGAGAATGCAATGGCGGCAGTGTTCGGTGGACTGCTTCCTGAGGCTGGCACACCCTCGCCAACGGAACGTTCATGACCAGGAGCGCCAGCGAGGAGCACTCTCCTCTCGTTCGGGGCGATTACCTGCCATCAAGCAATCCACAATTGGCGTTTGTCAGTACACCATCCTCCCTTCGATAAAGGCCGCCGTGCGTGGGTCACGGGGTTGCTGGAAGATCTGCTCGCCGGAGCCGGCCTCGATCAGAGCGCCGTCCATCAGCAGGGCGACGTCGTCGGCCAGGCGGCGCGCCTGAAAGAGATGATGGGTGACGATCACGATCGTCGTTCCCTCGCGCCGCAGACGCTGGATCACCTCCTCGATAATGGTCACATTCGCCGGGTCGAGGTTCGCGGTGGGCTCATCAAGCAGGAGCACGCGCGGTTTTATGACCAGTGCTCGTGCCAGCGCCACTCGCTGGGCTTCACCGCCCGAGAGGATGCGCGCCGATACCCGATCCAGCCGATCCAGCCCGACCTGTTGCAGCGCGGCGACCACCGCTTCGCGCTCGACGCGCCCACGCAGGCGGAGCCCGTAGGCGACGTTCTGCCAGACTGTCGTATCGAGCAGTAATGGCCGCTGAAACACAGTCGTCACTTCGCGCAGTGTTGTCAGCGGCAGCCGGCCATGGACGATGAGCCGGCCATCATACTCAATCTGCCCGGTATCGGGCGTCTCCAGGAAGTTCAGCAAGCGCAGCAGGGTTGATTTCCCGGCGCCGCTGGGGCCAAGAATGGCGAGGGTGCGCCCGGCGTGGATGGTGAGCCGGTCAATGTGCAGCACCGTACGTTTGCCGTAACGCTTGCTGACATTTCGGAGCATGTAATTGCTCATCGGCGTGTCAGGCGCTGCTGGAGCAGCAGCGTCCCCATATTGATCGCAAAGGTGAGTGCCAGGAGCACGAAGGTCAGAGCCAGAGCCAGGTCAAATTGCCCCTTACGCGTTTCGAGCACAATCGCCGTCGTGAGCACACGAGTGGAGCCCGCGATGTTACCCCCAACCAGCATCACGGCCCCTACTTCAGAAATAATCGCGCCAAAGCCGGCGATCAGCGCTACCAGCACCCCGGACCGAACCTCCCAGAGGAGCGCCATGGTCACCTGAAGCGGGCTAGCGCCGAGTGCCCGCAGTTGCACGCGCAGGGCGGGATCGGCGCCCTGAATGGATGTCATCGTGAGCCCGGCGACCACCGGCAGGCTGATGATTGTCTGGGCCAGGATCATCGC
Organism: Chloroflexota bacterium; assembly: GCA_013388755.1. Classification (GTDB taxonomy): domain Bacteria; phylum Chloroflexota; class Chloroflexia; order Chloroflexales; family Roseiflexaceae; genus JACAEQ01. Next base: position 38,265 of record JACAEQ010000070.1, on the reverse strand, counting down.
CTGCGGTGTGAAGAGCCATTCCAGGTCGCCCAGCGGCCCGCTGCGCGACAACAGTAGATACACACACAACCCCACTGCTACCGGTGGCAGACCCATGCCGGTGTAGATCAGGGCGACCAGTAGACGCCGGCCCCGGAAGGATCGCAGAGCCAGCAGAGCGCCCAGGGGTAACCCGGCGACGGTGCTCAACCCGAGGGCCGCTCCAGAGACGTAGAGCGATAACCTGGTAATCTCCCAGGTGGCGGAGTCTCTCTCGAGCAGGAGTGTGATGGCCTGGCGCAGCACTTCAAGGAGATCGTTCATGGGGCAACCTCTGGCAAGAACAACGACTGGCCGTACTCAGTGCGCCCGAAATCGCGGATTACCGCCCGGGTCTCAGGGCTGGTAAGCCAGTTCGCAAATGGCACGGCCAGTTCGTGGTTAACCGTGGGGTGCTTTGCCGGGTTGACCACGATCACACTGTAGGGGTTGTACAGGGTACGATCAGGGTTGTCTTCGATCGTCGCCCCACCAACCAGCAAGGTCAGATTCGGCACGTTTTTTCTCGTCGAGAGCCAGGTGGCGCGGTCGGTAAGGGTATAAGCGCCAAGCTCATTGGCGGTGATAAGGGTTTCACCCATCCCCTGGCCAAGAGAACGATACCAGACCAGTGTCCCGGTCGGGGTCATGCCGATAGAAGCCCAGATGGACTGTTCCTTCGCGTGCGTGCCGCTCTCATCGCCGCGCGAGACGAAGGTTGCCCTGGCGGCTGCGATAGCGGCGAAGGCAGCGCTGGCGCGCGGGTTGTCCTTGATCCCGGCCGGGTCGTCCACAGGGCCGACGATCACAAAATCGTTGTACATCACGTGATACCGGTTGATCCCGTCGCCTGCTGCGATGAACGCCTCCTCGCGCTCGCGGGCATGGACGAGGACCACATCGACATCGCCGTTGGCGCCAAGCTCAAGGGCCTGGCCGGTGCCGGTGGCAATCACCTCGACCTTTGCACCGCTCAGGGCCTCGAATGCAGGTAGTATTGCATCGAGCAGGCCCGAGTCAGCGGTCGAGGTGGTGGTTGCCAGGCGCAGTACTGGTGAGGCAGCGGCTGCGCCAGCCGTGCCAGGCGGCTCAGCAGGGGTTGATGCGACCGGCGATGATCCACAGGCAGCGAGTAGCGGCAGCATGGCGAGCGTGGCGAGAAGGCGCTTCAGTTGCATCGATCCCTACTCCTCGCAACCAGGCGCTTATCCGAAGCGGCGCGTCCATGGATCATGGTTGCTGCTCGCCGCTGTAGCGGATGGACCTGATCCAGGCGGTGTAGCTTGTATCGTAGCCGCCGAGCGCCTTGAGCGCAGTATGGAACCGGGGGGAAGCCATGGTCTCAATCAAGGGGCCGAACCAGGGTGCATCGAGGCTCCCCTCGTGCAATACCAGTTCATAGCGCTCGGAAGTAATCGGGAAGAAATCGAGCTCAAGAGCGTAGGCGGCGGCGGCAACGCCGAAACCCACATCGGCGCTGCCGCTGGCGATGGCAGCGGCAACGGCCAGATGCGTCGGAAGCTCGCGATCGTAGCCGTTCAGCTCTGCACCGGTGAGACCATGCGCGGCGAGGATGCGGTCGAGCAGGACGCGTGTGCCAGAGCCGGACTGGCGATTCGCCAGCCGGATCCCCGGCCGCGCCAGATCAGCGATCGAGCGGATGGCGAGCGGGTTGCCCTGACGCACGATCAAGCCCTGTGATCGTTCGGCCAGCGTAATGATGCGTAATGGCCGGCCCGGCAGCAGGCGCGCGGCCGCATCGTGGTTGTAGTGCTGGCCATCATCATCGATCAGGTGGCAGCCCGCCAGCTGAGTTTCTCCGCTGGCCAGCGCACGCAGAGCCGCGGTGCTACCGCAGATCCGCAGCTCCAGGGCGACGCCCGCATCCTGGAGTTGCCGCGCAAGAAGATTCATCCCGAAGTCGTGGCTACAGTCACACGAGATATGCCTCGCCTCGCCGGGTGCGCCAGTGGTGGCGGGGCAGGCAAGAGTGCGCACAACGGTGCCGCGGCGGGCATGTGCTTCGACCAGGCCGAGCTGTGCCAGCATTCGGTAAGCCCTGTTTACTGTGTTCGGGTCGAGGCCGCGCTCTGCCGCAAGCGCCCGCACGGTCGGCAGACATTGCCCCGGTCGCCAGTCGCCGCGCCGGATAGCGGCTGCCAGCTCACCGGCCAGTCGCTCGTACACGTGCGAGGTGATTGCCACAGGCTGCGCCTCCTGCAGATGGTGTCTTTGTATGCAGACAAATCCGACAAAAACGCAGTATACAGGATCTCCTGCCGACGTGCAAGCAGGCAAAACCCGTTCACCGGCTACGAACGGCAGGTTCCAGTCACCGCTGTATCGCGCCACGCGTGATTCGGACTGCATGGATCCGCCCGATCACCGCAGGTGAAGTGGAGGATCGCCGTGCGGCGAAGCTGGCTGCTCTTGCGGCCGATCGTGCTCATGACCATGACGAAGCGACCGACCAGTGGTGCCAGACCGACACGGTATTCCAGAATGGGATATCATCGATGTTGTGGAGTAGAACAACGTTGCTGGCATACAGTGAAAAACGGTGCGGGTCCAGGGGTTGCGCGAGCGCAACTGTGTACGACCGGGGAAAATCATCGCTCGGCTGCACCAGCGAATCCGGGATGTCCACGGTAAAAACGCGCCGCCGGGGCGTCTCAACATTGGCAGCGGGGCAGATCACGCGGTGCCTTGCACCGCTCACCCCTTCAGCGAGCCGGCAAGCAGGCCGCGCATGAAATAGCGGCCAAGAAGAATATAGACCAGCAGCGTCGGCAGCGCGGCCAGGATCGATCCGGCCATCTGCACGTTCCACTCAACGATATAGCTGCCGGCCATGTTGTTGAGCGCCACCGTGATCGGTTGCACCGCCGGGCGGCTGGTGACGATCACGCCGAAGAGGAAGTCGTTCCACACCGACGTAAACTGCCAGATCATGACGACCACGAACCCCGGCATGGAGATTGGCAGCAGAATATGACGGTACAGCCCCAGGATCCCCGCACCGTCAATCTTGCCCGCTTCAAGCAGTTCAGTCGGAATGGCCGCATAATAGTTGCGGAAGATCAGGGTCGTGATCGGAATGCCGTAAACGACGTGGACAAAGATCAGGCCTGGCAACGAGCCATACAATCCCATCCGCTGCAATACCTGCACCAGTGGGATCAGGATGCTCTGGTAGGGGATGAACATGCCGAACAACAGCACCGGAAAGAGGATATCCGAACCGCGAAACTTCCACTTCGAGAGCACGTAGCCATTTACCGAGCCAAGCAGTGCTGATAGGAGCGTCGCCGGGATCGTGAGATACATGCTGTTGAGGAAGTTCGGCGCAAGACCGCTGATCCCCTCCGACGCCTTCCCGTTCCAGGCTTTGGCATAGCTGTCGAAATGCATACCAGATGGCAGATCCCACATACGCGCCAGGCTGACTTCCTGGAAACTCTTCATGCCGGTAATAATCAGCAGATAGACCGGCAGGAGATAGAAGAGCGCGGCACTGGCCAGCAAGATGTAGATAACGACCCGGATTGGCCGGGGGCTCCGGTGGGCCGGCGCGCGGCGCGAAAGTGCAGGCGCGGTCATAGTTCGGCCTCGGTTCGCGTCGTATAGACGAGGTAGGGCACGATCAACAGGGCGACCGTGAAAAGCAGCATGGTGGCGATCGCGGCGCCCTGGGCGAAATTATTGCCGCGGAACGTCGTGTCGAACATGAAGAATGCCGGCACATCGGTTGCAAATGCCGGCCCCGGCCCGGTCATTGACACCACCAGGTCGAAGATTTTCAGCGAGATATGGCCAAGAATGATCACGGCGCTCAGGGTAATTGGCCGCAGAATCGGCAGCACGACATACCGGTAGACCTGGAGCTCCGTTGCGCCGTCAACGCGTGCAGCCTCGCGCAATTCGTCGGGAACGCCGCGCAACCCGGCCAGGTAGAGCGCCATGGTATACCCCGACATCTGCCAGGTTGCGGCGAGCACAACGGAAATCATCGCCACCGAGATGCCGACGCGCGGGCTGGCCAGAACGCCGAACCCGTTCTGGACGAGCCACGCGCCTGGCCACGAGTCCGGCGGAATGTGGATGATCGTCGGGTCGGTAAACCAGGGTGATTTCAGAAACCCCAGCCCGAGGCGTTCAAACAGCAGATTGATGCCCGAACTGCCAGTCTGGATCGTACCGGGATTCAGCAACCAGCGCCAGACGACACCGGTGACGATGTACGAGATCGCCATCGGAAAGAGGAAGATCGTGCGGAAGATTGCCTCGCCCTTGACCCCCTGGTCGAGCAGAATGGCAAGCCCCAGGCCGATCGCGAGGCATGCGGCCAGAAACAGCGCCGTGAAGGTCACGGTATTGCGCAGGTCGCTGAGAAAACGGTCGATGGTGAACAGGCGGGTATAGTTACGCAGCCCGACCAGCGTAAAGTCAGGGGTCAGCGAATCCCAGCGTGTCAGAGACGAAAACGCCGTGAATCCGATGAAACCGTAGACGAATACCGCAATCGCAATCACCGACGGGCTGATCAAGCCAATGGCGATCAGGCGATCGCGGTTCTTGCGTAGCCATTGCGTGGCCGGGCGCGATGCCGCCGCGGCAGTGGATGCCTTGACCTGCTGCATTGCGCTTCCTCGTGGAAGTCTCGTCGTCAGGGCAGCGCGCAGGCGGCCCTTGCCAGTACTGCGTTGTGGAAGGCCGCAGGAAGTTGCGGTCCGGGAACGCGGGCAGCTTGCCTGCATCCAGTCTGAGCAGGCGGGCCGCCCGCGCTCCCGGAACTCCCTACGGATCTTCAGGCCCCTGTACCAGATGCGTTGTGCTACTTGCACACGCCGTTATCGACACACGCCTGCTGCAGTGCTTGCTGGGCCGCCGCCACGTCGCCGGTGGTCGCGAAGGTATTCAGAATGTCCTTGTAGACCGTGGCCCACTTCTCGACGGCTGCCGCGCCATGGGCGACGCTCGGAACGATCGCATCGGTTGACCAGTCCTTCATCGCCGACTGCAGGTATGGGTTGAACAGCGCCGGATCGCAGTCGGTGCGGGCGCAGATAGAGCCTTTCTTTGGGTTAAATGCCTCCTGTCCCTCCTTTGATGCGGCCAGTTTCAGCCATGCCATCAGGTTTGCCTGGTCGGGTGCGCCTTTTGCGGCGGCGAAGCTATCGGAGAGCGCATCGAACACACCCCTGGTTCCCGGCACCGGCGCCCAGCCGTAGCCGGTATATCCCTTCGAGGTGAACCAGCCGTCGGTCCAGTCGCCCATGATATGCATCGCGCCCTTGCCGTCCACCAGGTACTGCGCCGCGTCGCTCCATGTCAGCGCGGCATAGTCGGTGTTGGCATATGTCATGACTTTCTTGAAGGTTTCGAGCGCTTGCGTGACCTTTGGATCGGTCCACCGGGTCTGGCCGGTCCACAAGCCGCGATACCCATCCGCGCCGAGCGTCGAGATCAGGATTGTCTCGAAGGTATGGCCGGCCTCCCAGCCTTCCTTGGTCCCGATGACCAGCGGAACGATGCCTCTGGCTTTCAGCGCATCGCCGACTGCGTAGAACTCCTCCCAGGTCGTCGGCGGGGTCAGGTTGTTGTCAGCAAAGATCTGCTTGTTGTACCACATGACGTTGGCGCGGTGGATGTTGACCGGCACGCCCCAGTAATGATCCTGGTACTTCAGCAGGGTGAGCAGATCCCTGGGGAAGACAGTCTCGAGACCTTCGGCGGCATACAGGTCATCCAGCGGCTGGAGGTATTTCTGCGGTTCGTATTTCTCGACTTCCAGGCCGGCATGGAGCTGGAACGAGTCGGGCGGGTCGCCGCCGGTCAGGCGTGTCGAGAGCACGGCCTTGGCGTTCGTGCCCGCGCCGCCGGCCACGGTGGCGTTAATTACCTCGACACCCGGATTTGCTTGTTTGTAGAGGTCGTACATGGCATTGAGGCCATCTGCCTCGCCGCCGGCGGTCCACCAGGAGAACATCTCGAGCTTGCCGCCTGCCGTGGGTGCAGCCGCAGGCTGTGTGGGTTGCGCGCCGCTCGGGGGTTGCGCGCCGCAGGCCGCGAGAATCAGTGCGACGAGCGCGAGCAGTGAGAAGAGTGTCCATCCATTGCGGTGTCGCATTGTGAGCCTCCTTCACACGACATCGTTGTCAGAGCGATAGGCTACGTTCTTACGCGATCGGTACATACCTCCTTCAGATGATTGCAACCGACAACCAGGCCGCTGCCGCACACTGAACCGTGGACGGCAGTAGGCCGAGACAGCAGATGCGCGAACAGGGACGCACTGGAGCGTGACGCAGGAATTGCCCTCTCAGGCTTTCTACGTTATCACAGGTACGCGGTGTACGGCGAAAAGGAACGGCAACATACGGGGAAACATGCGCCACAGGGCAGAATAGGAGACCTCGCGGACCGTTGTGGGCCCGCGAGGCCGCTGGTTTCGCCTGGTGATGCCGGTGATTGAGCAGCAAATCAGGAACAAGATGATTCGGTGGCGGCTCGCGAGCCACCCTTCACCATCGTTCTCCGCATTGTATACAGCCACATAACGAAATCATTGCGAGCACATGCGGGGCGTTGTGGGGATGGTTCTGTTTCCCTGGTGTAGCGGTATGTTTTCTCGCGAACCGCAGATGGTGATCTATACTGGTGAGATGAGGGAACGCCGGTGCACCGTGTGCCGGCGTTCCCGGGATAGCGGCGCCGGCCCGACAGGGTCTGCCGCGTGTTCGATCCATCCTCACAGGTTCGTCGACCGGCGCCGGGCGCGATGATGCGCAGAAAGGCACGACGATGCGACGAACGGTACCTCTCCTGCTTCTCTCTCTTGTGACGATGCTGGCCGCGGCGATGCCCGCGGCCGCGGCGCCGGCGTTCGGTAACGAGGCGTTCCAGCGAGTCTGGAATCGCCAGGATCGCGCGGTCGCCGAACAGATCAGCGGGCGATCGTGGACGTGGGGGCCTGCGCCGAACACGCCGCCGCTACGTGAGCCGCTGCTGGAAGGTGTCGAAGGGATGCGCGTGGTGCAATACTTCGACAAGAGCCGGATGGAGATCAACGACCCGACGGGCGACCCGTTTGCGACCTGGTATGTCACCAATGGTCTGCTGCCGATCGAGTTGATGACCGGCCGGATGCAGGTGGGCTACAATCTGTTCGAGTGGCGCACACCGGCGAAGGTCAGCGCCATCGGCGACCCGGACCAGTTCCCCACCTATGCCGACCTGTTGCGCTTCTACCAGAACCCTGGCGCGGTCAACCCGAACGATCTGAATCGCCCGGCCACCGGGTTCATCAACCCGGATGGGACGATAACCGGTTTCAACGACTATATCAATGACCCGGCGACAATGCTGCTGCGCGGCGACAATAACCACGGTGTGGCGCGTGCCTTCCTCGACTTCATGTACCAGCGCGGCCTGGTGTATGAGAACGGGCGCTATGTCATGGCCCAGGTTTATGACCCGCTCTTTGTGTTTGGTCTGCCGGTTTCGGGCGCCTACTGGGTGAAGGTCAGGGTTGGCGGTGTCGAACGGCCAATCCTGTTCCAGGTGTTCGAGCGGCGCGTGTTGACCTACAACCCGGCGAACCCACCGGCATTCCGTGTTGAGATGGGCAATGTCGGCCAGCACTACTACCGGTGGCGCTACGGCCAGTGACGGGAAGGGAGGAGCGTCATGCGATGGGTGCGCTGGTTCAATGATATCGGCATCAATGATGTGCCGCTTGTTGGTGGGAAGAATGCGTCGCTTGGCGAAATGCGGCGTGAACTGGCGGCGCTCGGTGTGCAGGTGCCCGACGGGTATGCTGTCACAGCCGATGCCTATCGCCTGTTTCTCGCGCATAACAGGCTTGAGGCGCCAATCCGCGATCTGCTGGCGGGCTGGGATCGTGGCGATGTCCAGGATCTCACGCGGCGCGCGCGCCACATCCGCAACCTGATCCTCAAGGGTGAGTATCCTGCCGAGCTGGCGAGTGACATCGTCACCGCATACGCTGAACTCTCGCGGCGGAGCGGAGTCGAGGATCTGGAAGTAGCGGTGCGTTCGTCGGCGACGGCGGAGGATCTGCCAACGGCCAGTTTCGCCGGGCAGCAGGAAACATACCTGCACGTTCATGGCGAGGCCGAGTTGCTCGAATCGATCAAGAAGTCGCTGGCGAGCCTGTTTACGGCGCGCGCCATCAGCTACCGTGAGGATATGGGTTTCGATCATTTCAAAGTTGCACTATCGATCGGCGTGCAACGCATGGTCTACGCTGACGATGCCAGTTCGGGCGTGATCTTCACCCTCGATACCGAGACTGGCTTCCGCGATGTGGTGTTCATCACGTCGATCTGGGGGCTTGGCGAGAATATCGTCCAGGGGCGCGTCGCCCCCGACGAGTTTTATGTGCACAAGCCGACGCTTCGCCAGGGTTACCGCCCGATTATCTGGAAGCAGTGCGGCGCGAAAGAACTCAAGTTGATCTACGACCGCAATGATCACCGGCTGAAGAATATCACGGTGCTGCCGGCCGATCGGGCGCGGTTCTCGCTCGATGATGATGATGTTCTGCAGCTTGCGCGCTGGAGCCTGGCGATCGAAGATCACTACAGTGCGAAGCGTGGCGTCGCGACGCCGATGGATATTGAGTGGGCGAAGGATAGCCGCACCGGCGAGGTATTCATTGTGCAGGCGCGTCCTGAAACTGTCCATGCCCAGAAACGTGGCGCAACACTGCGACTCTACCAGCTTACCGAGCGCGGCCCGCTGCTGGCCCAGGGGCTGGCCGTCGGTGACGCTGTCGCCGTCGGCGCGGCACATGTCATTCGCAGCCCACAACAGATGGCCGAGTTCCAGCCGCGGGAAGTGCTGGTGACCGAGATCACCAACCCCGATTGGGAACCGATTATGAAGCTGGCCGGCGCGATCGTTACCGAGCGTGGCGGGCGCACCTCACATGCGGCCATCGTGGCACGCGAACTGGGTATTCCGGCGATCGTCGGCGCCAGCGGTGCGATGCGCGCCGTGACGAATGGTGCGCCGGTGACCGTCTCCTGCGCCGAAGGCGAGGTCGGCTACCTGTATGCGGGTGCGCTGGCGCATACCGTTGAGGAGGTGGACCCGGCGGCACTCCCGCCGACGCGCACGCAGATCATGATGAATGTCGGCAACCCGGAACAGGCGATGAAACTGGCGCAGATCCCGAGCGACGGTGTTGGCCTGGCGCGCATGGAGTTCATTTTCGCCAGCTGGGTGCGCATTCACCCGCTGGCGCTGACGCGCTACGATCAGTTGCCCGAATCGATCAAACGCGAGGTAGATGCGCTGACCCGCGGATATGCCGACAAGACTGAGTATTTCGTTGATGTGCTGGCGCGCGGGATTGGTACGATCGCGGCAGCCTTCTGGCCCCGGCCGGTTATTCTGCGGTTGTCCGATTTCAAGACCAATGAGTATGCACACCTGCTCGGCGGTACGCTGTTCGAACCCGGCGAGGAAAACCCCATGCTTGGATGGCGCGGCGCCAGTCGCTACTACCATCCCGACTACAAGGAAGGCTTCATGCTGGAAGTCGCGGCCATTCGCCGGGTACGCGAGACCTTCGGCCTGAAGAACCTGATCGTGATGGTGCCCTTCTGCCGCACGCCGGAAGAGGGGCGGCGCGTGCTGGAGGTGATGCGCGAGGGTGGGCTGGAGCGCGGCAAGGATGGTCTCGAAGTCTATGTGATGGCCGAGATCCCGTCCAACATTCTGATGGCGGAGGAGTTTGCCGAGGTCTTTGACGGCTTCTCGATCGGTTCGAATGACCTGACACAGTTGACGCTGGGGGTAGACCGCGACTCAGAGCGGGTGGCGCCGCTGTTCGATGAGCGCATCCGGGCGGTGAAACGCTCGTGCGCCGAACTGATCGCCACCGCGCACCGCTACGGGCGCAAGGTTGGCATCTGTGGCCAGGCGCCGTCGGATTACCCGGATTTTGCCGCATTCCTGGTGTCGGAAGGGATCGACTCCATCAGTCTGTCACCTGATGCTGTCGTGCGCACGCGGCTGCGCGTCCACGACGTAGAACGGAAGGGGTAAGACGCTGAACACGGCATCGATCATCATTGTTTCCGGTGGTGTCGGCTTCAGCGCAGAGCAACTGGTGCGAACGGCGCTGGCGCAATTTCCTGACGCGAAGGTGGGGCTGCAACTGGTACCGCAGGTGCGCGAAAGCGCGCAAATGGCCGGTATCGTGGCGCAGGCTGCCGCCAGCGGCTCGGTCATTGTGCACACGCTTGTGCGGCCGGATCTGCGCCGGGAGCTGATTGAACGTGCTCGCGAATGGCGGGTGCCGGAGGTTGACCTGATCGGGACGTTGCTTGACCGGCTTGCCGATGATCTCGGGCAGGCGCCGCTGGGGCGGCCCGGCCTGTACCGTGAACAACTGCGAACGTATTTCGATCGGATCGCGGCGATCGAATACACACTTGCGCATGATGACGGCGCACATCCAGGCGAGTGGTGCGAAGCGGATGTCGTGCTGGTGGGCGTGTCGCGTGTCGGCAAGACTCCGCTCTCCATCTACCTGGCCGTGCTGGGATGGAAAGTTGCCAACCTGCCTCTCGTGAGCGAGATTGCCCCACCACATCAGCTCTATGAGCTTGATCCGGGCCGGGTCATCGGGCTGACCATCGGGTTGCCGCAACTGATCGAGCATCGCGAGTGGCGCCGGCGGCGCCTGGGCATGCCGCCTGGCGCGCGCTATACCGACCCGGGCGCCCTGAGCGACGAACTTGAACAGGCCGATCGCTTGTTCCGGCAGCATGGCTTTGCCGTTGTTGATGTGACGAACAGGCCGATCGAGTCGATTGCCAACGAGGTGATTGCGCTGGTGGAGCGGTGGCGTAATGCGAACGGCGCGCGGCGGGCACCGGCCAGTGCGGCGTGAGAGGGTGTGCGTGTTTCGCACGGGCCTGCCGGGAGCGAGCTTTCGGGAAGCTCCACGTGATGGGCGTGATGGCGTGCGCTGCGTGTCAGTGTGCCGGGTGGCGCCGTGTTGCGGCTTCCGGGAAACCATTCAGGGTGAGCGACTCGCGTATGCGCCGGATTCTGTTGTATCATGACCTGCGAAGAGAGGCGCGGAACGACCGGAGTCGATGTTGAGCAGGAGGGCGTTATGCGCAACTGGATCGTGGTCGTGGGAGTCGTGGGGTTGCTGGCAGCATGTGGCCGCACCGCGCCGATGGCGACACAGCCGACGGCCACCGTTCTCTCGCCCGCCATCGCCACGGCGTCGGTGATGCTCACGGCTGCCGCAGGCAGTGATATGCCACGGGTCGAGCCAGCGACCACGGCCCAGGAGGGGATGAGCGTCGCCCAGGTAGCCACACCCGAAGCGGTCTCCAGCGGAGATGCGCAGCAATCAGTGCCGGCGCTCAACCCCGGCGCGGCAGCGGCCGCCGTGGCACTTCCGGCCAGTATCGGCGCCGCCGAACAGGTTGTTCGCGAGTATTTCGCCGCCTTCGGCGCGCGGCGCGCGGCGGATGCATGGCGGCTCCTGGCACCGGACATGCGGGCCGGGATGACGCTCGAAATGTTTGAAAGCACGACCCTGGCAGTGCAATCGCTCAACCTGATGCGGATCGACTCTGTGCGCACGGCGGAGGCGCGAGTGATTTATGGCGTGACCGTTGATGCCGTGCCGGTGCCCGACCTGCCGACGCGCTGGAGCAGCGGCCCGAACCAGCTCTATGTGGTCGTGATCAACACGCCGGAGGGATGGCGCATCGCCGCGATCACCGGTGAGCCGCCGGCGAGCTAATGCAGCGTGGGCACGGCGCATCCAGGCGCGCGTGGCGTTGCGCCAACACCCGGGCATGTCGCTGGAAACTGCTCCGACAGGTGTGTTGTGTCATGCAACGGCGTCATCGGGTTCGTGTGTTTCATAATAGCGCGCCAGGCCACTGACCAGCATCTGAACCAGCAGCGGCGTCGCCGCATCGCTCATCACCGTCATATAGCAGTTGTGCTCGATAGCCAGCGCCTCTTTATGCTGGCCGCCGGCGACGTACTGTGGCAGGAAGCGACGCGCCTGTTCCGCCAGCACGCGGCGAACACGTGCCGAGGCTACCACGCCGAGCGCCCGCAGCAGATATTCGCTGAACGATGGATCGCTCTCATCCTCGACAACTGGTGGTTCGCCAATCTCATCGAGAATCGCCTCGATCAGGTCGTCGCTGAAGTGCAATGGAGCGAAGCGCTCGTCACGAAAGATGTCCAGACTGAACCGGTTGAAGGCGTCGCGGTCGGCGCCGAGCTGGAGCGCCTGCATTCGCATACCGCGCAGCATTCTGCCGGCAACGTCGATCCTGGTTATTTCTTCAGCGTCCGGGGCGCGTTCAAGCCAGGTTCCCTCGCAACTGGTAATGGTTGCCAGGTCACTGGAACGCTCGCGACGCTCGCGCTTCGCACGTGATTGCTTACCCACAGGTACCCTCTCTTTGCATGTCGTGGAGTGCTATACTTTAATTGTACACGAAACCCGACTCTCGGGTGTGACGCAACGGCCGAACCAGCGTTTCCGGGAAGCGTGCTTCCGGCACGTGTACGCAAAGCATTTCGTCACACCTCCGATTATCAGGCGGAATGCCTGCCAGGAGCCCGTTGATGAGCGCGCGTGTCATCGATAATCTGCGAAAAGTCGAGATCTTCGCCGGCCTGCGTGATGACGAACTGGTGATGGTCGCCGGCCTGTGCAAAGCCTTACGTGTGCCTGCCCGCCACACCATTTTCAAAGAAGGCGATGCTGGCGAAGAATTGTATGTGGTTCACGAAGGGTCGGTGCGCGTCATGATCACCACGCGCACGCCCGACGGTACATCGTCCCCCTCGACGATCAACACGCTCTACCCCGGGCAATGTTTTGGCGAACAGGCGTTGCTTGGCGGCGCGGCGCGCACGGCGACGGTCGTCGCCAGCGAGCCGACGACACTGATCGTGATGCGCGCGCCGGAGTTTGACGCACTGGCAGAGCGCAACCCCCATATCGGCTTCATCGTTATTCGGAACCTGGCGCGTGACCTGGCATACAAGCTGAATGCGTCCAATCTGCTGCTGCGCGGTAACATTCGCTGGCGTGGCGATGAACTGGGGAAACGTTAAACACGCAGCGCTTCAACGGTCAACGCTCGATATTGACAGTTCCGGCTCGGCAATGGTTATCAGGCGATGGGTCATTTCAACACTGCCATCCGCAATGACCTTATCGCCGATGCACGAAATCATGGTCACCTGCTCACGGCCTTGCGGTAGCATATACTCGACTTCGTCCGGGGCGGCCCATACCTGGCGCGTCACAACGTAGCGATGCGGCGTGCCACGTTCGTCGAGCAGCACCACCGTTGCACCGGGGCGCAACTCTTTGAGGCGCGCAAACGGCGCCGGTATGTGTGGCGCCGTGCGGAAACGCAGGACGTGCGCCCAGAGAACGATATTCTCGCCCTGCCCCGGCATGGCGCCGAGCCTGTACCAGCCGACGTCATGATCAAGCACGACCGGCACACGATTCGCATCGAGACCGACGGGAACAAGCGCACGGTCGAGGTCGATTGCGTCAATGATCAGCCTGGCCGGCGGCGACGCGCTTGCAGGGGTGGTCGGAACCGGTGACGGTGCCGCCGTCGGGGTGGCAGCCGGTATGAGGGTTGCGGTGGGCATGCGGGTAGGCGGAGCTGTGGGTGCTGCGGTGGGTTGAGCGGTCGGGATGGTGGAAGGCGTTATCACGGGCGCAGTCGCAGGAGCAATCGTTGGCATAGTCGCGCCGGGCGCCGGGCCACACCCTGTCAGCATGGCCAGTAGCATCACAGAGACGAGCAGGCGTTGCACGGTCAGGATCATAGGTTGTGTGCTCCTCATTCCGGCAGTATCAGCGGTTCGGTCGTCGTTTTGTATGGGACGAAGCCGCGCGCCTGGTAGTTTGCCAGCGCATACGGCCCATCGAGCGTGCACGTATGCACCCAGATGCGTTCGGCGCCGTCGTCGTAGGCGCGTTGCACGCCGACAGAGAGCAAGTGCTTCCCCAGGCCGCGCCCATGGAACATGGGAACCAGGCCAAAATAGGCGATCTCGACCCCCGGTTCGTCGGAATGCGCGTTGAGTTCAACATACCCTGCCGGCGTGCCGCACACGTAGAGTACCAGCAGGGTAACGCCCGGCTGTGCCAGGTATGTCGCGAGTTGATCATCCGTCCAGCCAAGCCGCAAGGTCCAGTGATAGTTCGCGCCGACCGCCTGGTAGAGAAAGCGGTAGAATGCCGGGAACGGAACGCGCGATTCAAGGACCGCGATCTCCGGATCGGCCGTGAACGATGGCCGAAAGGCAGCCCGGGCCGGAATCTCGAGATAGGTGGTCACAACAGTGATGGTACGGTGCGAAACCAACAGCAATGCTCCCTGTTCACCTTAACGTCAGTGTACTTGTGGTACAATACACAGGCGCGGCCCGGCGAGAGAGCGGGCTTCCTGCTCGCGAGACGCGCATGATCGTGCGGTAGCCCGGGATCGCGCTTCAGGCGGTCGTCCGGGCCAGGATCCTATCCGAATGTCAGATGCTTCGGTGTCATTGCGAGCCGCTACCACCACGCTGCGCTCGCGGCAGGATCCGCGACGCAATCTCCTTCCCACGTCGAGATTGCTTCGTCGCTGATGCTCCTCGTAATGACAGCATGCCCGTGATTGTTCGGATACGCGCTAACCAGCGGTACGGTGTGCTGCCGCACGCCGGCGGCTCGCCAGTTGTGGGCGAAGCCCTCACATTGTACAGTATGTGCAGCCCACGCGGGCGCCAGCGACCGCCGCGCTGTCGCCGGCACGCGCGTTTCAGCGGAGGAACGATGAGCTTGATGTCTGATCGCTATAGTGATGCCGGATGGAGCATACTGACCGACGGTCGCGTGGTTGAGCGTGTTGAGCGCGGTGCGCTCGTATACACGCCGCACCATACGGCCGATAGTGTGTTCGTCCTGAAGTCGGGAACGATCAGTCTGTTTCTCCGCTCGAATGAGGGGCGTGTTCTCACCCTGCGAATGATCGAGGCCGGCCAGTTCTTTGGTCACGTCGCCATGAGTGATGGGTCCTGCTACGATACCTATGCCCAGGCCGTCAACCAGGCCAGCTATGTGTGTATTCACCGCGATGAGTTGCCGCCGCTACTGGAACGCGCCCCGGAGCTAGGTGTTGCACTGCTTGATGATGTGGCGCGCCATCGAGCCGTCGTGAGCCGGCGACTCGATGAAGTGGCATTCAAATCGGTTCCGGCCCGGCTCGCCTCGCTGTTGCTGGATCTCGCCCAGCGACACGGCGGTCCACACGCCGCCAACGTGCCGCGCCATAGCCATCGCCAGCTGGCGGAAATGATCAATGCCTACCGCGAGACGGTCACGAAAGTGATTAACCAGTTCCACGACGCTCGCCTGCTCACGATCGATCGATCGGGCATCACGCTGGTCAATGTGCGTCGCCTGAAGGAACTGGCGCAGAGCTGACGACCATGCCGTTGCTGATCTGCCACAGCCGTGCCGCCGCGTCCACATCCTGCGCCAGTGGCGACGGCGCCACCGCGCGCGATTTATCGAAGTATCCACCGCTCACACTGCCAACCTCCGCTGCCGTAGCCAGGTAGATGGAAGTCTGTGCGCCCTGCTCCGGGCTGATGGCGAAGCGCTGTATCAGCGACCAGAGGGTGTTCCACAGCACGCCGTTGTTGAGGCCGAAGCGCGTTGCCACGAATCCGGGATGCAGCGCGTTTGACGTTACTCCTGATCCTGCCAGCCGCCGCGCCAGTTCGTTTGAGAAGAGGATATTGGCCAGCTTCGACTGGGCGTAGGCGCCCCAGCCGTTGTAGCCCCGTGCATACTGCAGGTCATCCCAGCGCATCGTCCCGCTACGATGGGCGTCCGATGCGACATTGATGATCCTGGCCGGCGCGCTGGCGTGTAACACATCGAGTAACAGATTGGTGAGCAGGAAGTAGCTCAGATGGTTCAGCGCCCAGGTCAATTCGATGCCGTCCAGGCTGAGCCGGCGTGTGGTAAAAAAACCGCCAGCATTATTGATCAGGATGTCGAGGCGCCTGTGGCGGCGCACAAACTCCTCGGCCACATGGTGCACCCCGGCCTGTGATGAGAGATCGGCAAGGAGCGGCTCGACATCGTTGCCGGTTGCCTGTTTGATGCGTTCGGCTGTTGCAGCGGCGCGCTCGGCGCTGCGACCAACGATGACCACGCGCATGCCACGACGCGCCAGTTCGCGCGCCGTCACTTCACCGATCCCGGATGTTGCGCCAGTGATGAGGCAGACTGGTGAGTCTTTCATATATGGACAACTCCCTGACCTGGTAGCAATACCTTTCACATACGCCCGTCACCCCCACCCCGGCCCTCCCCCGCCGGGGGAGGGAGTCCGACCCCTCCCCCCAGCGGGAGGAGGTTGGGTGGGGGGGCTGTGCGGTGTAGAACGCCTTATTTGAAAGGTATTGGACCTGGTAGTGCGATCAGACATGGGCGGCCCTGCTGCAGGCGAATACAAGGGGCGCCCGTACGAGATGATCTGCATGCTCGACGAACGCATGTCATGTATTATAGTATGATACATGTGAGAATGGTTCACATCAGACGCGGAGAGTCGTGCCATAACAGAGCCGAGGTGCAAAGATGACTGCGTCTGCTCCTGGTCTCATAGCGTTGCTTG
Organism: Chloroflexota bacterium; assembly: GCA_013388755.1. Lineage (GTDB taxonomy): Bacteria > Chloroflexota > Chloroflexia > Chloroflexales > Roseiflexaceae > JACAEQ01. The sequence continues at coordinate 21,523 of JACAEQ010000070.1, read as the reverse complement.
GTTCAGGCGAGACGGCGCCGGCCAGTGGGGTCGTCTATGATGCGATCGCCGCACGTTATGCGGTGCCGCTGCGAATTGCGGTACTCGAAACGCCGGCGGGATTTCAGCCGAACTCGGCGCTGGTTGCCGGTAAAGTCGCCGATCATTTGCGAATTCGGCTGCAGAACAGCCAGCCGCATATTGATGTTCTGCCGGCGCGGGCACGTGGTACGCCGGCAAGCCCCGACGCGCCTGAGACCACGGCGGCGTTGCGTGAGGCCGACATTATCTTTCTTGGGCCAGGTAGCCCGACCTACACTGTCAGGCAGCTTTCCGATAGCCTGGCATGGCATCGGGTAAAGGCGCGCCACCGTCGTGGCGCCGCAATTGTTACCGCCAGCGCTGCCACGATTGCGTTTGGCCGGGTGGCATTGCCGGTATATGAGATTTACAAAGTCGGCGACGAACTCCACTGGCATGCAGGGCTTGACTTCTTCGGCGCTTTTGGTCTGGCTCTGGTGATTGTGCCGCATTGGAACAATTCAGAAGGTGGCGCGGAACTGGATACCAGTCATTGCTATATGGGAGCCGAACGTTTTGCCCGGCTGCGTACAATGCTTCCTTCAGAGCTCACAATCGTCGGCATTGACGAGCATACGGCGTTGCTGATCGATCTTGCCACTGGCACGGGGCATGTACTGGGCAGGGGTGGCGTCACGATAATACACGAAGCCACAGAGGAGCGTTTCGCCCGCAAGACCATATTCCCGCTCGCGGCGCTGGGCCCGTTCCGCCTGCCCGAACCTGCCGACGGTATTCCGCCGGAGGTGTGGGCTGAGATGGAAAGTCTCTCTTCGGCAAAAGTGCCCTCTTCCGTGCCTGACGACATCCATGCGTTGGTGTTGAATCGCCAGGAAGCGCGCGAACGGCGTGATTGGGCGGTTGCAGATATGCTGCGTCGCGCGATTGCTGAACGCGGCTGGCAGGTGCGTGACACCCCTGATGGGCCGGTTGTCGAACCGGCATAAGGTTCCCTACCGACTACGTACCTATCCGAAAACCCATGGGCATGCGGTCAGTGCGCGGAGCGCCAGCGACCGCGTGCAGCGAGCGCAGCGTGGCTGAAGCACTCGAGCGGCGCGCGAGGAGATTGCTTCGCTCGCGCTCGCCATGCCAGTGACCATCTGGTGTTCGGACAGGCTCTAATGGAGCCGCCCCGGCGGATACCTGCGATGCCTCGCCGGGGCGTCTCGATGGGTATTTGTTCACACCTGGGGGAACCATGCCGTTTGTGCGTCGGCGGTTCGATGTCGCATGGCGCTGACGTAGACACAGCACGCTGCGTCCCGACTCGTCGCCGATGGTTCATTGCGGGGGCATCCCCCGAACTCCCGATCGTGACGACCGCGACCGGTGACGGCAATTCACGCGGATTGCGACATACTATCGAAGTGGCGATTGTTTGCGCGCCGTTCTTCGAGATGATATTGACTGCGCCATGCCGGGGGTGTATACTCCGTCTAGAGATAGTGTACTTTTCGACCCATTGTGTGCCGGATGTTGATGTCATGTCGCCACCGTATGGTGTGGCGCGCCGGCAAGTGAAGGGGAAACGTCACAGAATATCGGCGAGAGCCTGCATCAGCGACCCCGGGATGGTGGAAGCCGGGGAGTGTGGTGCGCCTGTTTCCGCTGTGACGCCTGCCGGGGAAAACCTCAGCCGAGGGTGAACCCGGCCGTGAACGCGCGTTAAGCGTCGTGAGTGGGCAGAGCTTCAGCACGCTTTGCCAAGCGGGGTGGTACCGCGGGTTGTGGTCAGCCCGTCCCGGCGTGGTCCTTGACCGTGCCAGGACGGGCTCCTTGCTTGAGAAAGGGGAACCGATGGCCACACTGCCAGCGCCTGTTGCCGATTACGATGTGCGTGCGGGCAACGGCCACGACAGCCGGGGGCAGCGCAACGGCCTCAAAGTGTCGCCCGACGACCAGGTATGCCGCGAGCGTGAGTTCTCGGAATTGCTGGAGCGCGTCCTGCCTGGAGTTGACCAGTGGCGCGATCACCTGACGATCGGTATTGGCCGCGTGACCGAGCTCGTCGGCCTGAAAGACACCCAGATCCGCTATTTTGAAGAGTTGCATGGCCTTGAACGCGATCCTGCCCTGCCCCCTGGAGCAACCCGCTACTACTCCCTTGCTGACCTGCGACGCCTGGCGGTGTTTGCTGAACTCCTCCGGCAAGGTCAGCGGCCGGCACAGGCGGCCGAAATGGTCCGGCAACATGCGCACCGGATCGATCGTGGCGGATTCCGGAGCATCGCAGATGTGCTGCAGCGCGAAGGGGATGCCATTACCGACGGATTTCTCCTTTCCCGGCTTGCCAGCCAGGTCATTTTTGCGGCACAACGCGAATTGAACGAGCAGTTTGCTTCGGCACGTATTATCGCCATGTTTGTGGCCGAGAAGGTGATTGACACATCGTCTGCGGCGGCCGTGCAGGCAGCGGGGGAATCACTCGCAGAATATCCGCAGGATATGCTCGTTGCGCTCGACCGGGCCGCAGTCCTTGGCGAGCGCATACCGGGCACCGGTGAGGGGTTGGCGCCGGACGATGACAGCAGTATCGTGTTGTTTTACAGCCGTGAACCGTGGAACGTGCCGGTGCCGGAAGCGGCGCAGTTCTGCTCGTATCGCCCGTCTGACGAGTCTGGCCTGACGGTTGTCTTCATGGTTCAGGCGGCGCCGGTCGATGGATTGCCGCCGCGGCTCGATATTCGGGTGCCGGCGCGCAAGCACCTGCTTGACTGGATGATCGGCATGTGCCATGCCATTTTCCCGGAGTTTCGCGCCGTGACGAAGGCCCACGGATATCGTTACCGCTCGGATGGCTACCGGCTGGCGCATACGCGTGAAGCGCTGACACGCCTGATGCAGCGGGTGCGCAGCCTGATCTTCGGCGCGCAAGCCGGTGACAGCATGGCATGCCTGTTGTTGCCGAACGATCTCTACCAGCCGGCCTATCTTTCCATACTGGCGCATGCCGGATATCCTGAAGAAATCGCCCGGACGGTGCGTGTTAGCCTGCGCGAAAGGGGCGATGGTCTGAGCGGGAAGGCATTTCTGGCGCGCGAACCATTCTTCACGCGCGAGGCGGCTACCGATGACCGGGTACTCGCCGCACAGGAGGAACGCTGCCAGGTGGCGCTTGCCGTCCCATTACTTTCCCACTGGGACACACATCCGTTTGGCGTGCTTTACCTGGCATCGCGGCATTCGGCCCGGGAATTGTCGAGCGATATGGCATTCGTCGCGCTGGTATTCGGCAACATTCTCAGCGAGTTGCTTGGCCGGTGGTGGTTAACGCGCCTGCGCCGCACGCATGATGGATTGCTGCATGCGCATGTCGCTGAGTATATCCGCTGGTTCGACGGTATGGATCTCCACGGCCCCGACTTTGAGCGCGGCTTGCAGCAACTGGAGGCGATCTGGGAACGAGTTGCCGCGGCGGTTGGCGGCGAGGAAAGTACACGTACCGGCGCAGATCATCTGTCACGCCGGTTTATTACGCTGGTGGTTCTCGATATTGATCACACGCACACCCGCCAGGAGCGCGGCTACGAGCCATTTCTCCTTGCGGCACAGCGCCACGTGCAGCAGGCTGTGGCTCAGATCGTTCCTGGCGTTTGCGGATACTGGTTCAAAAATGACCACACCTTACTGATACTGGATGGTTACACGCTCGACGAGGCCGTCGCGAGCGTCCGGCGCGTCGCGAGCCGTGTGCAGATGTTGCCGGTGACGATTGCCGGGTGTTGCGAGCGCACGACGATCACCATCAGCGCGGCGCTTCAGGAGTTGTCGTACCAGGAGCTGTATGATGTGTCGCACGACGATCGCGAGGAACTCCGCGTGCGCCTGACGTCGATCATAGATGCGATCTATGAGCGCACCCGCGAAAGCAGCCGGGCGATCTGGATCTTCCGGGACGGCGACTGGCGTCAGGTGTAACCTGTCGCCAACAGGTGTGGCCGTGCGCCAGTCACCTCTGCAACAACGCTGCATCATTGCAGCGTTGTTCTTTTTTTACGGAATCTAGCCTTGACACGCGCGCTCATTCGCGGTATATCATGAACCAGAGACATGGTGCAGATGCTTTTCCAGATAATCACAAAGGTTATACCAATGAGAACCCGATGTATCGAGATTGTCCGTGCTCCTCCGCGGTTAGCAGAAGGAGGTTCTTGTGGACGTCCCGTTATGCGTGTCAATTGCAGGAGGTATCGCTAGTTTCTGGACCGGTCTCCACCTCGCGGGTCGCACGAGCTATCATCGTTCCACACGCCTGTTCCGCTGGGCGCTCATCATCCTTGGTGTTCGTTTTCTGATTGAGGCGCTGGCCACAGACCTGAACACGGCGAATCATCTGGCGCTTCCCCATGTGCGTTTCGCTGTGACGTCATTCGTGCTGGCGCTCTGGCCGGCCTGGACGCTCGGGCTATACGGCTTCACCCCGACTTCACGTTTGCTTCGTAACGCATTTCTGGTTGCTGCCGCCTGTTTCACGTTCTTCCACTTCGTTCCCGGCATGCTCGCGAACGATAGCGCGGCAATGGCGCAGTCGCCGCTACGGCCGGGCGCGTTGTTGCTCCTCTTCGGCCTGTATGTACCTGGAACGCTTGGCACGGCGTGGTTTGCTGTCTGGCGCCGGTATCGGCGTGAGCGCGTGCCGGATGCGCGGCGCGGGCTACAGCTTCTGCTGATGGCAGCAAGTCTCGCGGCGTGCAGCGGTGTCTTGCTGGTCGTGACGCAGATGGTGCAGTGGATCGAACCGTTCACTGGCGCCTGTACCGGAATGTGCCCGGACATTGCAGCCATCGCCGACCAGGCCGGCCACGGCGCGCTCGGCATTGGCATCGTGCTTGCCGGCTATGGTGCGCTGATCTTCACACAGCGCCATGTGGGAGGCGGGCGCGATTATATCGTCAGCGGGCTCGCAAGCTTTGCGATCGTCGGCGTCTATGAGGCCGTGCTGATCGTGCTCTTCATTGTGATGCGCAACGACGCACTCGTGCCCTATCTGCGCATCCTTGGCGTTCTCCTTGTGCCGCTGGTGATTACAACCCACTTTGGCCTGGATCAACTGCGTGGCGCGCTCGATTATGTGCGCGTGGCACCCTCAATACGCCTGCTGCGCCGGATCCTGCGCAACATGACGCGCCAGGCAGGCGCCAGCAAACCGCTGGAACAGGCGATTGCCGAGTTTCTGCGCGATCTGGCGCAGTTGATACGTGTTTCGCGTGTTGCGCTGTTCTGGTTCGAAGGCGATACGCCGCGACTCCTGGCGTACTGGGGCGCGAAGCCGCCCGAGATGACGATGGCGGATCTCCGGGCGCATATGCCTGGAGATCCACGTGGCCGCGCCGGAACCGACTTCGTTCTTCCGCTGCCGGCGGCGCGGGTGCAGCGTGGTGCGTTGCTCTTTGGCAACCGTGAGACGCCTGGCGGCTGGGCGCGCTTTGAGGAGTATTACCTGGAACTTGTCGGATACCTCCTGACGCTGTACATCGAGCGCGCACAGACTGAAACAGCGACCGCGACGCAGCAGGATAGCCCGGCGGACCTCCAGGCAAGTTCCCCGCTGGTCGCCCCGCGCACGGCTCCGGTCAGGATTACCACGATCGGGAGCTTCACCATCTCTAAGGACGGCAAACCGGTCGGGAAGTCACGGCGCATCGGCATCAATATGCTCAAAGGGATGCTGATGTATGTGGTCGTGCGCATTGATGAACCGGTGTCGCGCGACACCCTGGCGGAGATTGCGGCAGATCATCGCAAAGGTCGTGGCGCTCAAAGCGAAGACACGGATACAAACCACCTGATCTCCGGTCTACGCCAGACGCTGCACGATTGGGGCATGGGCGGGGCGCTGATTATCGAAGGCGCAATGGTGATCCTGCATCGCGATCAATCGTGGATGCTGGATACCGACAAGGCGCTCATGTTGTACGACAGTGCGCGCCGTGATCTCGAGGCGGACCAGCTCGCAAGCGCCATCGAGCAGCTACGGCAGGCGTTCGACATCTTGTCGGGCGACTATATGCCGGAGTTTGTCTCGAACGTATATAGCATTGAATACGCCAGAAGAACATGGAACCGGCAGCGCTGGAACATGGCGCGCCTCCTGATCGACTGCTATCAGCAACGTGGTGAACCTGATGATCGCCGGCACATTCTGTCGGTCGTGGACAGACTGCTGTACTACGGTGGCGACGACCTCGCAATACTTCGCGATGCACGGCGCGTCGCGCGCGCGTGCGGCGACATGGACCTGGTGCGGCAATTTGACCGGCGCATTCGTGATCTTGCCGGCGGCGATGCGGAACATCCCATATCGTAGCGGAACCGTCCACACGGCGCCAGACACGGCGAATCGATCATTTGTAGCAATCATAGGACCAGTATCTTTCAAATAAGGCTTTACACACCGTACAGCCCCCCGCCTAAGAGCCTGTCCGAACACCAGATGGTCACTGTCATGGCGAGCGCGAGCGAAGCAATCTCCGCTCACGCCGCTCGAGTGCTTCAGCCACGCTGCGCTCGCTGCACGCGGTCGCTGGCGCTCCGCGCACTGACCGCATGCCCATGGGTTTTCGGATAGGCACTAACCGCCCTCTGCTGAGGGGAGGAGCCGGACTCCCGCCTCCAGCGGGGACGGGCCGGGGTGGGGGCGACGGCCTAATAGTATTGATCATAAGACCTGCCTGGTGGCGCATAGGGAGTCGCAGCCTGCCCGCATGATTGGTGGTCTGGTACTGCTGCACTCCGGATCGTGTAGATTACAGATTGGCTACACACCTCCTCCGTCTAACGACCGATCTTTCCAGAAAATCAGCAAATCTCAGCCGTATCTCAGATTTTTCTCGATCGCCTCAGTCATACTGAGGCCGACCTCCCCGGCGATGCCAGTCGTAACGGCGTCAGCGTGCACGGGGAGGAACGGGAGGCTGGAATGGTCAGGTCGTCACATGCGGTCGTTCGCGAGTATGTATTTCGTCCTCACCGGCGCCTGACGATGATCAAGGTCGGGATGCTCCTGGCCGTGTGCGGGGGGCTGGCGGGGGCCGCCGTGGTACACAATGCGGCGCCTGCCCTTCTGCTGGTAGTCGTCCTGGTCTTCCTGGCCGCGCGCGTCGCGTACCTTGAGACGGCGATTGCGCTGGTTGTGCGCGGCGACACGTTGCTGCTGCGGCGCGGGTTGCTCTTCCAGCGCGAGGAGCCGATCCCGTTGCACCGCGCCGGCGTCATCATCAGCCAGGGTCCGCTGGCCCGCTGGATGGATTATGGCCACCTGACGATTACCTGTGATGGGCAGGTATTCACGCTGCGTACCATCGCCGAGTTCCGGCATCTGCAGGCATGCCTGGCCTACGTCCAGCGTGTGCCGGGTGCAGGGAGGGTGCGATGACCGGCCTGGGACTTGCGCTCCTGGCGCTGGCGGCGATCCTGTTCTTCCTGGGTGATGAAACGGTTCGCATAATGGATGCCGGCGCGCTGGCCTGCGCGGGCCTGTGCCTGCTGACCGGCCATCTGCTGGCCGGGCGTGCACGGCGCCCGGGAGGAATACGCCACAATCGCGCCCGGCCATCGGTGGCAACGACCATTGTCCAGCGCCGGACGGGCACGCCGGTGCTGCTGCTGCACCAGCCGGCTCCACGCTGCCTGCCACGGTATCGTGTGACGTCAGTTCTGAGCCGGACGACGTTTCACGAGGTGGCGCTGGCGATTGATGGCATGACCGGCCTGCGATGCATTATCAAGCGCACGCGGCCCGGCGTTGCACCGCATGATCTGCGGCGTGAGGCCGGTATGCTCTACTGGATCGAGTGGGCGCGCCTGCCGATCATGGCACCGCGCTACCTCGATTACCAGGAGCATACCGGCGGCGGCACGCTGGTGATGACGTACATTGATGGATGGACGCTCGATGCGCTGGCAGGGTCCGGCGATCTCACCGCCTCCGACATCATCTGGATCATGACGGAGGTCTGCCTGGCGCTCGGGGCATTGCACCGCGCCGGGTATGTGTTCCAGGATCTGAAGCCGGCCAACCTGATGCTCAACCGTCGCGGCGAGCCGGTCCTGATCGACTGGGGATCGGCGCGGCGTGTGGGCATTGCCTATAATCCAGGCGAGCTGACATGCACGCCTGACTATGCGAGCATCGAACAGATGCGCGGCCTGGTTGCACCGTCGAATGACATCTATGCAGTCGGCTGTGCGCTGGCGGCGCTTGTTCCGGCGCCTTCGGCGGAGCTGGCACAGATCATCGCACGCGCCACCGCGCCATTGCCGTGGCGCTATGCGACGATTGACGAAGCCGGACGGGCGCTGGCAATGCTTGCGCGTCGCAGCGATCTGGGACGGGCTGCCTGACGTCTGCCCGCTTCCGTTGCCGCATCTTTACGGCTGGTTGGTAGAGGGCTTCTCAACGAACAGCCAGAGGCGTTACCATGGATCACCATGCGTGAAAGGGGGTCCGGAATGGCGGCGCTGTCGTTGCGCACGCGATTGCTTGTGGCGGGCAGCGTCGCCGCCGGCCTGTGGGGCGTTGGCGTCATTGCCTGGCTCTTCAGCCATTCGCTGGCCCCATTGATCTTCTTCGGCTATCTCGGAACGGTTGTCGCGCCCGGCGTAACCTATTATCTGGGTCTGTCTCCTGGGAAGCGGATTGCCGGCCGTCGCCCGCTGGTTGCGGCTATCGGCCTGGGGATGCTTGCAGCGGCGCTGGCGCGGGTTCTGGCGCAACAGTCGATTGTCGCTGTCGAAGGGTTGTTCTTCGAGCTCTTCAGTGGTATCTTCGGCGCCGCCCTTCTGCATTTTGTCATCGCCAAACTGATCGGTCCGCTTATCTTTGGTCGCGTCTATTGCGGGTGGGCATGCTGGACCGGCGCTCTGCTCGATCTCTTACCGTTTCGGCATAGCGAGGGTCGCCGTGGCGGGATCTGGCCCTGGTTGCGCTACATTCACCTGGCGGTGAGCCTGGCGCTCGTTGCCGGGCTCTGGTTCAGCTACAGCTACCTGCCCGGCCCGTTTGAGGCGCTTATCTGGTTTCTCAGCGGTGTGGCGCTCTATTATCTGCTTGGCGTCACACTGGCCCTTGTTCTTCACGACAATCGCGCGTTTTGTAAATATCTTTGTCCGGCCGGCGTGCTGGCGCTTCCTGCAGCACGCTTCTCATTGCTCAAAGTGCGCGGCGATCCGCAAAAATGCAATGCCCTCGGCGAGTGTGTCGCCGCCTGCCCGATGGATATTCGTATCACCGACTACACGCACCATGGCGTTCGTGTGCTCTCCAGCGAGTGTACGCTCTGCCAGGTCTGCATCAATGCCTGCCCCGACGGCAGCCTCGCTCTGAGTGTGGGTGTTGATCCGCTCGGCCGCCTGGAGTTGTTGCGCACGTATGCAGGCCCTGCGCCGGTGACGATCATCCCGCGGCGTCTGCGCAGGTCACGGCAGGCCAGGCAGGCAACGAAGCTCGAGGGTACACATGATGGGCGGGAGAGGTCATAGCGCGATTGCTGATTGCGGATTTCTGACGGGAGATCGGGCACGGCGTATCTGGATGGGGATAGGATCGCGCTGATGCTCGACGAGGTTGCCTGGAACTGCACGATTGGAGATTGCTCACCTGCAATCGGAATCCAGCAGCCCCAGCGCTTCGGCAATCTCCGCCAGCGCAGCCTGTTCTGCGGTATGCATCGCTTCGGCGCCGATTCCCAGCCACCCGCCGTCGCGCTCGGCAGCGGCGATCTCACGTGCCAGTTCCAGCAACCAGTGGCGGAAGTGCTGCCCGTCTGGCAACTGTGCAGTCGCTTTGCCTGCCGCCGTCACCGCGCGCAGCAGCGCCGGGCGGTCGCCGGGGCCCAGGCCCGACGCGCCACCGATTGGCGCCTCGCGCAGCACTGTTGCCGCAACCGCGCCGATCAGGTCGTGCTCGAGATCGCGTTCGAGCGCCCGATGCAGCGCAGCGCCAAGGACCAGCAGTTCACGCACTTCCTGTATTTTCCCACCGACAGCCGTCGCTATATACAGCCCCACGGCCCACGGTGCCGTGCAAAGGATCTGCCATTGCCGGGGTTCTATTTTATCCTGAAGGGCCATACAGCCTTCCTCACCACCATGGGCCGGAGAACTGCCAGGCAGGCGATATTGGCGTATGCAAACGGCAGTCGCGATGCACCATGGTACCACCGTTTGCGCCCCGGATGTAACGGAACGAACAGCTTCCGGAAGCTCGCTTCTGGAAGGGACGTAGACGGTACGCTGGCGCACTCCTGCGACGGTGCCCGATCGCGCATCTTGCGCCGATCTGGTATGCTATGGGGCCATGAAAGCACTCATCCTCTCCGACATTCACAGCAACATTATCGCGCTCGAAGCGATCTGGGCGCGTGAGCACGATGCCGACGCGATCTATTGCGCCGGGGACCTGGTTGATTATGGGACGCACCCGCGCGAGGTGCTCGACTGGATGCGCGCGCACCGTGTGGTGTGCGTGCAGGGAAACCATGATCGTCACGTCGCGGAAACGTTTCATGACACGGCGCTCTGGCATGTCTCCGAGCGCGTGCTGCAGTGGCGCCATCACAATGCGCGCCGGCTCGCAGCGGACGACGTGGCATTTCTGCTGGCGTTGCCGGAAGCGGTCACCTTCGAACTTGACGGCATCTGGTATGGCATGACGCATCTCTACCGCAACTACGAGTTGATCCTCAGCCGGCATGCCTATGCATCCTTCTGCCGGTCGCGTTTCCCTGACATGCAGATTGACCGTCTGATTCTGGGCCATACGCATCGTCAGGGGATCATGACGCTGGGAGAGCGGGAGGTCTGGCTGAATCCCGGCAGTGCCTCGTACCGCCGGCTGGATGACCCCGATCAGGAAGCGCACTACTGTATCATCGAAGATGGCCGCATGTTGTTGCGGAGTGTTGCGTATGATTGCCGGGCGGTCTATGCCGAAGTGCAGCGGCAGCGCCTGGCAGCCGACGAGTTGCAGGTGGCGCAGTGGTTTTTCGGGCCGCGTAGTGAGTGATAGTCTGTGGAACGATGCTGTTCCCACAACTGCAAGGAGGCACCACGGTGACACAACGAAAACCGGAAGGGTATTTGAACGGGCGCCCGCTGTCCCCTGAAAGCCTGATGATGAGTTACGGCTACAAGCCGGCGCTCTCGGAAGGCGCTGCAAAGATCCCGATCTTCCAGACGTCTACCTTCGTCTTCAAATCTGCTGAGGATGGCAAAGCATTCTTCGAACTGGCCTATGGCCTGCGCGCGCCCGACGCCGGTGAGGAAATGGGGCTGATCTACAGCCGGCTCAACAATCCGGATCTTGAAATACTGGAAGATCGGCTCACCCTGTGGGATGAGGCAGAAGCAGCCGCCGTCTTCGCCAGTGGCATGGCGGCGATCAGCACAACCCTGTTGACCTTTCTGCGCCCTGGCGACGTGCTGCTCCACAGCGAACCAGTCTATGGCGGCACCGACTATCTGTTCAAGCAGGTACTGCCACAGTTCGGCATCCGGGTCATCGGCTTTCGCGCCGGTGCGCCGCCAGCGGAGGCGGAAGCCCAGTTGCGCCGCCTGGGCCTTGCCGACCGGCTGGCGCTGATGTTTATCGAGACACCCGCCAACCCGACGAATGCCCTGGTTGACATCGCGGCCTACGCAGCGCTGGCAGAAAGTCTGAGTGGCACGCGCCGCATCGTGACGGCGGTGGACAACACGTTTCTTGGCCCGCTCTGGCAGCAACCGCTCAAGTCTGGCGCCGATCTGGTGCTCTATTCGGCTACCAAGTATATTGGCGGGCACAGCGACGTGATTGCCGGCGTCTGCCTGGGCAATCGTAGCCTGCTTGATCGCGTCAAGATTATGCGGACGATCTTTGGCACGATGGCCGGGCCGCACACTGGCTGGTTGTTGTTGCGGAGCCTGGAGACCCTGAAGTTGCGCATGACGGCGCAGATGAAGAACGCGCGGCACGTTGCCGAATTCCTGAACGCGCACCCGAAAGTGGCGCGGGTACACTACCTGGGCAACCTGTGTGACGGCGACCCGCAGTATGACGTCTATCAGCGCCAGTGCATCGCTCCCGGCGGCATGATTTCGTTCGAGGTCGCTGGTGGCGAGGCCGAGGCCTTCCGGTTTCTGAACGCACTCAAGCTCATCCACCTTGCCGTCAGCCTGGGTGGCACCGAATCGCTGGCCGAACATCCCGCCACCATGACCCATGCCGACGTTGATCCGGAGGAACGCCTGGAGCTGGGCATCACGCCGGCCATGGTGCGCCTGTCGATCGGGGTCGAACATCCGGATGACTTGATTGCCGATCTCGAGCAGGCGCTCGCAGCAGTATAAGGTACCCTGCGCGCCGCTTAACGCGCTATTGATGCGCCCTTAACGCCGGACAAGTAGTATGCAGGCAACTGACGGCGTACGCGTGTACGAACCCGCTGCATGTCTTGCCGATTTCCGGCGGTTGTGCATCGGCGTTCTGCCTGCTACAGAAGAGGCGCATCATATGCTGGTGACGTTCCTTGGTACGGCAGCCTCCGAAGGGTATCCGAATGCGTTCTGTGCCTGCGGCAACTGCCGCGAGGCCCGTTCGCTTGGCGGCTCCAGTCTGCGCAAACGGTCGTCGGCACTGATTGATGGCGAATTACTGATTGATCTCGGGCCGGATCTGATGGCAGCGGCGCAGATCCATGCGACGCCGCTTGACCGGATTCGCTACTGCCTTCAGACCCATCACCATGAGGACCATCTTGACCCGGCCCATTTTTTGTCACGCAGTGCTTATTGTGGTGTGACGACCGCGCCGGTGCTGGAGTTCTACGCCTCGTCGCCTTCGCTGGCCAGGATTGCGGCGGCGTTGCAGCGCCACGCGCCGGACGGTGCCCTCACCGGCCCGGAGGCCGAACAGAAGCTCAATGTGCGTATCCGCCAGGTTGCGTCCGGTCAGACATTCGAGGTCGGACCGTACCGCGTCACGAGCATTGCGGCGACCCATGCCCCTGAGGCCATGCTATTCCTGATCGAACGTGAGGGGCGGCGTCTCTTCTATGCGACCGACACGGGCCCGCTCGCTGAGGATGCATGGCGGATGCTGGCCGCCGCCAGTGGCCCGATCCATGCTGTTGCACTTGATCATACCTTTGGTGACGGCGAACGCTCCACCGGCCACCTCAACGCCGATCAGTTCATCGAGCAGGTGACGCGGATGCGCGCGATGGGGTTGCTGGCCGGCGACGCGCGAGTGTACGCCCATCACCTTGCCCACCATAGCAATCCATCGCACCCTGCATTGACACGTCGTGCCACGGCACGCGGTTATGATGTGGCGTACGATGGCCTCTCCGTCCTGGTGTAGCCGGTTTGCACCCTTCCCTCCTGGCCGCACGCATTCTGTAACCGTCTGTGCTCCCAGAGACGTGCGAACAACTTCCACAACCACAGATTAACAACCGTGCCATACGCCATTAACGCTGGTGTCGCCCATTCTTGAGACAATGTTAACCTGTGTACCCTATACAGTACGAGCACAATGATGAATAAAAGATACCTTATACGAGCTCGAAGCTGTGCAAGGGTCGCTCGCGGGCCGCTCCCGCGTGCCCTGAACAAGTTTCGCGTTTTGCACCCATGCCTGCCACTGCTGCTGCATGGGCAGGGTAGCGTGCATGGCGATCAGGCGTCGGGATCGCAAAGGGATCAGCGTATGGAGACAACCATTCGGGCAGCGATTGCGCGATCGCGCCGCGAAGTCCGCCGAACGAGCGGCTGGGGTGGGGTCATCTACATTCTTCCGGCACTGATCATCCTGATCCTGTTTGAGTTCTGGCCGATCTTCTTCAATCTCTGGATCAGCCTGTGGCGCTGGGATGTCGGGCCGGTTGCGTTCATCGGCTTTGGCAATTATCAGCGTCTCTTTGGCGAGGGGTTTGTCACGCGCGATTACGCCGATCGTATCGTGGTGGGCGAGGTCCTGGAGAGCCTGATCGTCACGGTCTATTATGTGCTTGGCCGGGTGCCGCCTACCATTGCCCTGTCCTTCGTGCTTGCCTATATGCTGTTCCAGGGGGTGCGGCGCGGGCGCGCGGCACTCCGCCTGGCCTATTTTCTGCCGTATATCACCAGCAGTATCGCGGTGGCGATGGTCTTCACCTGGATCTTCAATCCGCGTATTGGTGTGGTCAATGCAGTGCTGGAGGGCCTGGGCCTGCCGCCGCAGAAATGGTTGCAGGATCCAATACCGGCAGCCAAGCGCGTGCTGCAATGGTTCCAGGTGGGCGGCCTGGAGTCGTGGCCAGATATTGCCGCCGGCCCGAGCATGGCACTGGTTGTCGTTATTGTATACAGTATCTGGGCGTCGCTTGGCTACAGTATCGTGATCTATCTTGCCGGATTGACAAATATTCCATCTGATCTCTACGAAGCGGCGCGGATGGATGGCGCGGATGGATGGGCGTTGCTGCGATTGATCGTGTGGCCGTTGCTCAAGCCGATCACCCTCTTCCTGGTAATCGTCAACACGATCAATGCATTTCAGGCGTTCGATCCAATCTTTGCCCTGACGCGCAACAGCGGCATGGGGCGCGGCGAGGCAGGTGGCCCGCTTGATACTACGCTGACCATGCCGGTGTTCATCTTCCGCAACTTCTACGAACGTTCCAATAGCGTCGGCTATGCGGCGGCGGTGGCCTTTCTGCTGTTCTTTATTCTCCTTGGCCTGACGATTGTGCAGTTCCGCATCCTTGGCCGCACTTCATACGATCAGTGATGTATGTCACCATCTCTCGCGCAATATAACCGCCGGCAGTTCAGCTCGGCCCTCAGCTATGTGTTGTTGATCGCTGGAGCACTGCTGGTCATTTTTCCATTCATCTGGATGCTACTCGGATCGTTCAAGAATATTGAGGAGAGCAACCGTTTCCCGCCAACGATCTGGCCGGAGTCGTGGCATCCGGAAAATTACGCGCAGGCCTGGAATGCGCCTCCGAGCACACTCGGACGATACCTGCTCAACTCGACGGTGATTGCCGTCACCGGCACAACGCTCCAGGTTCTGATCTGTACGCTCGCCGGCTATGCCTTTGCCATGCTGCGCTTCCGCGGTCGAGAGGTGTTGTTTCTGCTCGTGCTTGCGACAACGATGATCCCGAACGAAGTGACGCTGATACCAAACTTTGTGACCATCCGGCGCTTCCCGCTGCTTGGCGGTAATGATCTCTTCGGCGCAGGCGGGAGCGGCCTGTACGATACCTACATTGCGATCGTGCTGCCCGGCCTTGCCGGCGCATTCAATGTGTTTCTGCTGCGCCAGGCGTTCATGACCGTACCACACGAATACTGGGAGGCGGCGCAGATTGATGGCTGCGGCAGTTTCGGGTACCTGTGGCGCGTGATGACGCCCCTGACGCTACCGACGCTCCTGACGGTCGCAGTCTTTGGTTTCATCGGGCGCTGGAACGGCCTGCTCTGGCCGTTGATCGTGACCCGGAGCGAGTCGTTGCGGCCGGTCCAGGTAGCGATGACCTATTACCAGACAGAGTTTCTGACCGATTATGGCACACTCATGGCAGCATCCATTCTTGTGACCCTGCCGATTATCGTCCTGTTTCTGTTGATCCAGCGGCAGTTTATTTCTGGCGTTGTGAGTGCGGGCTTGAAAGGATAGCCCTGCCACCTGTCGTGTTCCTGATAGATGCCTCAGGAGCAGAGAAGGAGTATCACCATGGAGAGGATCACCCGTCGTCGTTTTCTGGCAGGCGCATTCAGCGCGCTGGGTGCCTCAATGCTGGCGGCATGCGGCCAGCAGGCGGCCGCCCCCGCGCCGACCAGCGCGCCGGCGGCAACCGCCGCGTCTGCACCAACCAGCGCGCCGGCTACGGTCAGCCAGACCGGCAGCACAGTCAAGATCGAGTACTGGCACCGTATCGGCGGCGACTCGGCCAAATTGCTGGAGACATTTGCTGCCGAATTCAACGAGCAGATGAAAGGGCAGATCGAGGTGACTTCGATCGCTCAAGGCAACATCCAGGAACTGAATCAGAAGGTGCGCGCAGCGGCGGCTGGTGGCGGGATGCCGGGCGCCGTGATGGCCGACGATTATGATGTTACCCAGTATTATGCCAGCAACATCCTGGTTCCGCTCGATGAGTATATCAACAGCCCGGAGCATGGCCTGACCCAGGAACAGATCGCGGATATTCTGCCGAACCAGTTTAATCGCCACAAGCTGGCCATCTACGAAGGCCGCACGATGGCGTTCACCCAGGGGTTCAGCGCCTTTACGACCTTCTGGAACGTTGACCTGCTCAAGAAAGCCGGCGTTGACGCGCCGCCGGCCAGCTGGGACGAGTTCCCCGATCATGTTCGCGCGGTCTCCAAAGCCAACGGTGGTGTGCCGGGATGGTTGATCGGCGGTGCCGGCGACCGCTATATTTCAACCTTGAAGACGTATGGTGTCGAGTGGTTGAAGGAAGGCGGCAACGAGTCGAATTTCGATGCGCCGGAAGCACTTGAGATTATGACCTGGTGGCGCGCGCTTTCAGATGAGGCATTGCTGGCAGTGCCGCAAGAGAGCGCCCGTGATGCCTTCATCGCCGGGCAAAGCATCTACTTCATGGATAGCTCGGGCAACACGGCGCGCTTCAGCAAGGATGTAAAGTTCGCCTGGGATGCACGCCTGCCCTTCCAGCGCAACACGCCGAAACCGGTCACCGAGACGTACGGCCCGGTCAACGCCATACCAAAGACCAGCGCCGAACAACAGCTTGCCGGATGGATGTGGATCAAGTGGCTGCTCACCCCGGCCGTTCATGCGCGCTGGGCGGCTTCGACCAATTACTTCCCATCCACCAGGTCGGCGTTGAATGACGCGGGCCTCAAGGCATACTATGAAGGCAATCCCACTGCGCGCAAGCTGGTGGACGAGGTTGCCCCGTATGCAACGATCCTGCCGCCCAGTCCGGCACTCACCGAGGTGCGCGGCCAGATCACGGCAAATGTCGTCAATGACGTGTTGCTTGGCCAGCTCTCGCCCGAAGAAGGGCAGAAGAAGCTGAAGGCGGAAGCAGACGCGGCCATTAAGCGCGCGCTGGGCGGAGCCTGACTGGACCACTCGCGGGTAGAAGGCGGCGCATTGCGCGCCGCCATGCTGCCCGTCACATATGGATGAGCAGTATGCAGATCACAAACATCGGGATCGCTGCCGCCCGCCCCGACGCTCCTCCGACGCTTGCCGGGTTGGAGGAGACGCTCGGACGGCTACGTGACATGGGTTATACACTGGTTGAACTCGACCCCTCCGGGTTCGCAACGATCGTTGACGGGCAGGTGCGACATCGCCAGCTCGCCGATCTGGCCGTTGTGCTGCGCAATTCCGGCTTGCGCTTCAGCATCCACGGCATCTCGCGCCTTAATCTGGCGTATGATCCGCGTCACGACCTGTGCCGCCGCATCATGACATGCCAGATCGAGATCTGCCGGGTGCTGGGCGCAACGCGGCTCGTGTATCACAGCGGCCTGCAGGCGCTTGACCTGGCGCGCTCTGGTGTGCGACGCACACTGCTCACCGATGACGAACTCGCCGCTGGCGCGCGGCGTGAAGTCGAAGCCTTCAAGGCCCTTGCGCCGCTGGCCGAGGCTGCGGGGGTCGTGATTGGCATGGAGAACGGCGACTCCCACCAGTGGGAACACACCCTGATCGCCGCTCATGGGCTGCCGCGCGAAGCGTTGCTGAAACACCACGCCCGGTTGCGCATCGAGCCAATCATCGCACAGCTCGAGGCGATCGACCACCCGGCTGTCGGCCTGACGCTTGATATCGCGCACCTGCATATTGCCGCGCACGACATGGGCTTCGATTACCTGGAGGCGATCAGCGCCGCCGCGCCATGGACGCGCCATCTTCATGTGAATGACAACTTTGGCCGGCTCGACCAGGGCTTCGATACTGAACGCGACCGCTGGGCGTTCGGCGAAGCCGACATTCATATGCCGCCCGGGTGGGGCAGCATACCGTACCGTGATGTCTTCGATCGCCTTTCCGGCTACCACGGCGATCTCATCCTGGAGATCAAGCCAGGCTTCTGGGATGCATTCGGCGAGGCGTTGCGCACCACCCGCGCGTTGCTCGCCTGAGCCGGCACCGCCCACAGGCTATGACGGCACCATCCTTCGTGAGTGTACATGCCGGACCCTGGCGGCCAGGTGCGATTGCAGATTGTTTAATGGTAGATTGGGCGCGGCGCGTTAACAAAAATACCCTTACCTCAGTCGCGCAGTACCTTCACCAGCACCGTGCGGGTGCGCGGGCCGTCGAACTCGGCCAGGTAGATCGCCTGCCAGCGGCCAAGAACAAGCCTGCCGCCGCTAACGAAGACAAAATGCGAGAAGCCCATGGTGCTGGCCTGAAGGTGCGAGGCCGAATTGTCCTCGATATGGCGATAGGCAGGGTCCTTGCGGGGGTAGATCCGGCGCAACACCATGATCATATCGTGCTGGACGCCCGGATCGGCGTTTTCCTGGATCGTGATCCCGCAGGTGGTGTGGGGCACGTAGAGCAGCGCCGTGCCCTCCGCAACGTTCGCCGCCCGGACCGCGCGCTCCACCTCCCCCGTGATGTCAATCAGGCACTCGCCGGCAGAAGTGCGCACCGTCAGTTGCTGAAGCATTGCAGTTTTTCTACGGTGTTCACCTCTGGCCGCCCTGCCTCTGCTTCCGGCTGCAGGTAGAATTGCCTCGTCCACTGCCGGAAGCGACCGATGGGGCCGTCGCCCTCGGCCAGGGCCGGTCGTTCAAGGTAGCGCTTATGCTCCCAGATCGGGATGTCCTGGCGCACGTCGTGGGCCAGCGAAGCGAGGATTACCCGCGCGACGACATGATTCAGCAGCGGTCGCGGAGCCACTGCCGCCAGCGGGTGGATTCGCTCCGGGCGGATGATCTCGCGCAGACTGAGGGCAAGCCGGAGCGCGATTCGCCCCGGCTCTGTTGGTGTAGCCAGGATGAAGAGCCGGGTCTGGATGTCCATACCCTCGACGGTGGTGGTTACGAGCGAGTAGCCAAGACCGCTGATGCACAGGTCGAAGGCGAAGGACACCTGTGCTCCCAACCGCCCAAAGACCGGCATGGGCCGGCGCGCCGCGTAGCATACCCGGAACCGCGGACCATCGATCACCAGTTCGCGCAGTACCCGTACGTCGCTGTAGCCATGAACGATGCCGAAATGGCCGATGTCCACACTGTTCTCTACCGTCTCCTGAACATGATCGCGCAGCGAGAAGGCAGTGTGGATCAGCGGCGTCCACCCGGCCGCATCGAGTGGAACAGGTTCCCAGTGAGGCGCCGCGCCATGCGGATCGTACCAGGCGAAGATGATTCCATTGAGTTCGCGGCACGGCCACATCCGCAGGTGTGCCCTGGGTGGTGGCTTCGTGCCGTAACCAGTCGCCGTACATGCGCCGTTCGTGTTAAAGCGGAAGCCATGGAATGGGCAGCGCAGTTCCTCACCCTCAACCATTCCGCCAAAACCGAAATGGGCGCCCAGGTGCGGGCAGAAGGGATCGCTCACACCCACAGCGCCACCCCGCGTGCGAAAGACGATAATATCGCCACCGGCAAGCTGCCGGGTCAGGAGGCTGCCGGGGGGCAGTTCATCTGTGAAGGCCACAGCATACCAACTCTGCGGGATGGGCAGATCAGCGCGCGCGATCAATGGTGTCTCCTCTCTCATCTCATTGTGGCATGGTACACAGGGGCGCCGATTGTGCCAAGAGCCTGTCCGTCGTGTATCTTGTCAACGACCGGCCAGAAGCATTTGTCAGTGTAACATACTCGTGCTGAACCAGGTGGATATGGGTATGGGCTGCGGCGCTTCCGCTGCTGACAAACGCCTGCAAGCGGGCGCGTTCGGCGAGCGACAACTGCACCTGGAAGGCTTTCTTCGGCATCGCTGGTCTCCTGGTGGTGAGTACGAACCTGAGCCTGGAACCAGGATGCCAGCATGCTGGCTGTTATTCAAATCAGCTTTGACGGACTACTAGAGGCAATCGCGCAGAGCGCACGCTGTTGCCCGCAGCGCCAGCGCAGCATGACAAAGACGACAGCGTTCCTTTTGCGGTAGTGCGGTGAAACCCCCTAATCGGCGTGGCTCTCTGCGCGCGTTGGCCCGGCGCCGGGAAACTCGGGCAACGCGAGGAGCTTTGATGTCTGGTGCAAGTGGTGCTGCAGATGCACGACGATGATGCGAAAGGCGTCAAGGAGGCTGTACGTAACGAACCATGCGGCAGGTGAAGTGATGATGATCGATGTGAGGTCCAGGGCGCTACATCGTTCCATCAGGCCGATCAGCTCACGCTGCTGCGTGTCGAAGCGGGCCATCACATCACCAGGAACGGCGGTCGTGCTGGGCAGAAAGACCTTCGGCGCCCGCACATGCCCGCTGGCTCCAGGCGCCAGCGCGCGGATGAGTAGCGAGCCGAACAGACCCGGCAGCAGCGGGACCCGCTCCCAGAAGGTGGGCCTCCTGGTCCCCGCGAGGACGTGCTCGATGGGCGCGATGTAGCTCCTGTTGGCGGTGATCACGTGCTCAACGCAGTAGCCGATGCTCCACTCCTCGGGGTTGGGCTGCCAGTTCAACTGGGCTTCGCTCAGGCCACCGAAGCGGCGCTCGAACTCGGCGCCTACAGTGGCAGCTTCAGCGAGCAAGGCGGGCAGGTCGGCAGTCGCAATGGTGATGGCCATACTCCCTCGCTTCGTCGTTGTGGCGGGCCTGCTGGTGCTGGAACCGCCATGTCCGATACGTCAACTTACGCGTCAGGATCAACGTGTGCGGGGCACGCCCATACAATAGGTGATGCCAGGCGATGCCGCAGCCGTCCGCTCCACACCGATCTCCCGGTGGTCGCCCACGGCTCCCGGCACCTGCTCCGCCAGGGCTCGCAGCTCGTTGATGGTGTAGCTTCGCAGGCACGAGACCACTTCAACCAGTTGCAGGCGACGCATCGTACCTCCCAGGGGTTATGCGGAGCGGCCAGCGCAGGAGTGCATG
The DNA here is from genome assembly GCA_013388755.1 of Chloroflexota bacterium. Classification (GTDB taxonomy): domain Bacteria; phylum Chloroflexota; class Chloroflexia; order Chloroflexales; family Roseiflexaceae; genus JACAEQ01. Next base: position 438 of record JACAEQ010000070.1, on the reverse strand, counting down.
GCGACACTATGCATAGCGCAGGGTCAGGGCCTCGACAACGGCGTCGAGCGGATAGTGCTCCGGGTCAAGGACGTAGTGCTGGGCGACGCCGTCGATCGTGGCGAAGAGGATCGCGGCCTCGATCTCGGGCCGGGCAACGCCAGACTGGCGGAGCGCCCGCTCCATCGTCGTGCGGATGGAGGCTGTCCAATCGGAGAGCTCGGGCCCAAGGACCGCAAGCACCGGCTGCTGCATACGCACACCATAGGAGAGCCGCCAGAAATCACGGTTGGCGCGCAGCACGGCGAAGGCGGCCACGATAATCCGCGCCACGAGTGAGCGGGACGGATCGCCTTCCTCGGCGAGGGCGAACGACTCGAAGACGTTCTGGACGCTCTGCTGGAAGATTGCCCGGAGAAGGTCGTCTTTGCTGGCAAAGTGACTGTAGAGGAGACCCTG
>JACAEQ010000032.1 GCA_013388755.1 Chloroflexota bacterium | reverse complement strand
GCCCACGACCGCGCCTGCGCCAACCGTGGCGCCGCCAACTGCTATGCCTGCCGGCGCCATGGGTTCGACCGTCGAGATTACGTACTGGGGTTCGTTCAGCGGCGGGCTAGGCGAGGCTGAACAGGCGACCGTCAATACCTTCAACAGCATGCAGCAGGACGTCAAGGTCAACTACCAGTTCCAGGGTAGCTACGAGGAGACGGCGCAGAAGTTGACCGCCGCCGTTCAGGCGAAGCAGACGCCGGATGTCAGCTTGCTGTCGGATGTATGGTGGTTCTCGTTCTACGTCAATGGCCAGTTGCAGCCGCTTGATGATCTGATGGCGGCTGAAGGCATCAAGCGCGAAGATTATGTGGATGTGCTGATCAAGGAAGGGATCCGCAAGGGCGTTGTCTACTGGATCCCCTTTGCCCGCTCGACGCCGCTGTTCTATTACAACAAGGACGCCTGGGCCGAGGCAGGCCTTGAGGATCGCGCGCCGAAGACCTGGGCGGAGTTCATGGAGTGGGCGCCGAAGCTGAACAAGGAAGGGCGCTCGGCCTTCGCCCACCCCGGCGCCGCCAGCTACATCGCCTGGCTCTTCCAGGGCGTCATCTGGCAGCACGGTGGTCGCTACAGCGATCCCGATTTCACGATCCGTATTCACGAAGAGAAGGGGATCGAGGCGGCGAATTTCTACCGCGACACGACCCAGACCTACAAGTGGGCCACGACGCCAAAGGATGTGACCCAGGACTTCGTGACCGGTCTGACTGCCAGCGCCATGCTCAGCACCGGCGCCCTGGCGGGCGTTGAGAAGAATGCACAGTTCAAGGTTGGCACCGGCTTCCTGCCGGAGGGGCCGGCTGGCTTCGGTTGCTGCACCGGCGGTGCGGGTATGGCTGTCCTGGCCGGGTTGCCCGCCGAGAAGCAGCAGGCGGCGATGAAATGGATCGCCTTTGCCACCGGCGATGAGTGGACGGTCGACTGGGCGCAGAAGACCGGCTACATGCCGGTGCGTAATGCAGCGGTGAAGTCGGCGCGCATGCAGCAATACCTGACCGAGCGCCCCAACTTCCGCACCGCTGTCGAGCAACTGCCGAAGACTCAACCGCAGGATGCAGCGCGTGTCTACATCCGTGGCGGCGATCAGATCATTGGCAAGGGCCTCGAACGCATCACGATCGCCGGTGAGGATCCGGCAATCGTGTGGCCGGAAGTCAAGACTGAACTCGAGGAGACGGCAGCGCCAACCATCGAGTTGCTCAAGGCCGTCGAGGGATAACAGCATCCTGATTGTTCAGTACCGTGCGAATGGGGATGCGGCGTCGCCGTGTCCCCATTCGCGCTTGTAGACTTGCGGTGAAGCGCGCATCAGCCTACAATAGACATTCGGATGCATCTGGTACGTTATTGCATGACGCGTCGATGAACATACTGAGAGACCACTATGCTGCAAGTTGAAATCGCCGTCGTCAAAGTGCCGCGCCATGGCGTAGCAGAAAGCGGTGACACGCTTGAGGCCATCGAGCGTCCGGGCGGTGGGTTGTCGGTGGTGCTGGTTGACGGCCAGGGTAGTGGCCGCGGCGCCAAGACCCTGAGCAACCTGATCGCTACCCGCGCGATGACGCAACTCAAAGACGGGGCGCGTGACGGCGTCGTGGCGCGAGCCGTCCATGACTATCTCTACACCTACCGCATGGGGCAGGTGGCCGCGACCCTGAACATCCTCTCGGTCGACTTTGTCAGCGGTAGCATTCGTGTCTCGCGCAACAATCCAGCGCCATTCTTCGTGCTGGATTCGGGCAGGGTACAGATGCACAGCGAGCCATCAACCCCGATCGGTCTGTACCCTTCTACCAAACCGGTGATCAGCGAGGCGCCGTTGCACCCGGGCTTACAGGTGGTTATCTTCACTGATGGGTTGCTGAAGGCCGGAGAACGCTATGGTGCTGATATGGAGCTCGGCAATTATCTGGCCGGCTGGCAGGCGCCATCCAGTGCCCCTGCGGCGACGCTCGCTGAAGCCCTGCTCAATCGCGCGCTCGAACTCGACCGCGGTGAACCGGTTGATGACATGAGTGTGGTGGTGGCCGCTGTTCTGGAACGTGAGGATACCCGCCGTGTACGTCGCATGATTATTGATGTTCCGGTCGAAAAGATCAGCGAACGCCATGATGATCTGCACGGTGATCAGTTCGACCAGCACAACCTTTGAGTGCCGGGGGGGAGTGCTCTGCGCGTAGCCGATTGCAGGATCGCGCTCGATTGCCGATCGTCGATTGTTCCAGTTTCCTGACGTCGTACAGGCTATCGCTGACGGATCACGCGTTTTGTCCCACGCGACTCATCGTCCGGGACGGTTGCTGACCGCAGGTCGTGCTTCTCGCCGCGTTCAGCACGAAAGGAGACGATGCTATGTACGTCCTCGCGAACGAGCACCTGACCGTGATGGTGCTTGACCCGTCGGTCGATCAGGAACGCTTCGGCACACGTTACTGCACCGGCGGTTATATCTTCCAGGTGACCGATCCTCGCCATGGCGACCTGTTGAGTGGCCCGACATATCCCGACAGTTTCAACTGGTTCGATGGGCAGGGCATTCCCGATGCCTTCAATCTCTCCCCGTTACGCGCTCCCACGTCCACCGATCCGATCGCGCTGATTATCGGGATCGGCACATGTAACCTGCAGACGAACCAGGTGATCGAGTTCTGTCACTGGGAAGTCGAGCAGGCACATGCAGCCATCACGATGCGCACGGCGCACTCGTTCGCCCCCTTCGCGCTGGCGCTGGAGCGCACTGTCAGCCTGTACGGGCGCACGGTACGCTCATACACGCGCCTGGCGAACACTGGCAGTGGGTTGATCCCGCTCCGCTGGTTCCCGCATCCGTTCTACCCGCAACCCGACGGTGATGAGCTCTGCCGCCTGAACATTCCGTTTCGTCTTGCCGATAACCCTGGATACACGCTCGCCGAGAATGGCTTCATCAGTCGCAAAGCCTGGCCCGACCGGGCCGGGTTTTTCCAGCCGCTTGACCACGATGCGCAGAGCAGCCTGGTGATCCTGCAGAAACACCGCACCCTTGGCCTCGTGGCTGCCTTCTGCAGCTATGTCCCCGACTTCTTCCCGATCTGGGGAAACGACTGCACATTTTCGTGGGAGCCGTATTTTGAGCGAACGGTATTCAGCGGCCAGGAGGCATCGTGGTGGATTGACTATCAGTTCTGATGGCGTCGCCAGCCGCCAGGCTGCCAGCGTGCCAGGCGCAGCGTGATCATCTGCGCCGCGCGCCGCCCAGATTGGCGCGTGTGTGGTATCATGAAAAATGGACGATGCTATCCGTGATGATTCAACCAGCGCTTACGACTCAAACCGACACCCTGTGTCTGGCCAGCCAGTTGTACTACAGTGCCGCCGGCGACGGCCAGGAGGCCGTGGTGCTGCTCCATGGTTGGGGTGATACCAGAGAGGTCTGGCGCCCTACCCTTCGCGCACTCGCGCCATACGCCCGCGCCTTTGCGCTCGACCTTCCCGGCCATGGTGGTTCGCCGCTGGCGAGGGCAACGCAGATGCGCCAGGTGGCAAACCGTGTCGCCACGTTTTGTGCTACGCGCGGATTGGCATCGATCGCGCTGGTGGGCCACTCGATGGGTGGTAATGTGGCGCTGGAACTGGCGCTCAATCAACCGGAACTGGTGGCGCGGCTGGTGCTGGTGGCGCCGGCGGCGCTGGCTTCGGCAATGCCGCCGTATACACGACTCTATTTGCAGAACGGCTATGGCTGGGCCGCATTACGAGCCTCGCTCCTGGTCTACCGCGGGCTCGATGCACTGTCACGTGGCTGGCGGCCACTTGCCGATGCCGGTCGTAGGGCGCCGGGGTTGCGCCGCGCAGCCGTTGCCGCCCATCACGATCCGGATGAGTTGCGTTGCCTGCTTGGCGGCCTGTTCGCGAATCCGCTTGATGATCGCCTTGGCCAGGTGCGCGCGCCGACCCTGGTGATCAGCGGCGACCTCGATGCCGTGGTGCCGGTGGGCCTGTCGCGGCGCGTGGCTGCAGCGATTCCTGGCGCGCGCTTCGCGCTGGTGCGCCGGGCATTGCACCATCCAATGGATGAACAGCCGGAGGCATTTCTCCAGGCACTCCTGGGGTTTCTGACCTGATGGAACTGCTGCGTACAATGGTGACCGTTGCTGGAAGTGCGCCTGTGCGCCTGAGCGTCATCGATCACGCGCCATCGGCAGCAGCGCACGGTACCATGGTGTTCATCCATGGTGCTGGCGGCAATGCTGAACAGTGGGCGCCGCAACTGGCGTATTTTGCGCGATCCTACCGCGTCATCGCATTCGACCTGCGCGGTCACGGGCGCTCCGAAACGCCACGATCGGCCTATACGCTCGAAGAGTTCCTGTGGGACTTCGCGCAACTGCTTGACCGCATGCATGTCAGTGAACCATTCATTCTGGTGGCCCACTCGTTTGGCGGCCCGATCGCTCTGACATTCACCGCCGCTCAGCCGCAACGTGTCGCACGCCTGGCGCTCCTGGCAACCGCGCCGGAAATGCACCTGCATCCGTTGTACGAAACCATGCTCAAACTGCCGATACCACTCGGTACACTGGAACGCCTGCGACCGGTGATTGCGCCCAGGTTGTATGCGCCCTTGTTTGTCATCAAGCGTGTGCTGACCAGTACACTCTTTCCCTGGCGCGGCTGGGATCTGTTGCCGCAGATCGCCACGCCCACCCTGATCATCGGCGGCCAGTTCGATTTCATCGTGCCGCCGCCGTTATTGCAACGCATGCAGCGCCTCATGCCCGGGGCGCGCCTTGAGATCATCCGGTACGCGCGGCACCTGCCGCAACTCGAACGCCCGAAGGCCGTCAACCGTGCGCTTGAGAGCTTTGTCGGTGTGCGTCGCAGCTGGCGCGGCGAGGTCGAGGGCGATGATCTCTAGCAGTGTGCAACAACCTTGTGCTCCGATGGGGCGCGCGGCGCGCAAGAATGGAGTCGCGTCCGCGGATCACGGTTGCTGCTCGCCGCTGGAGCAAAAGGGAATGGTGATCCGTGAGTGCTGCATATGACCCACGTCTGCCGGGGATTCTGCGCCAGTTGCGCTGGTCGGTTCGGCCGGAACGCTATGTGCTGGCCGGCATTGACCCGCGTGAAACAGCGGTGGCGCTGCGGTTGCTGGCCGGGATTCGGTCGCGCCTGTGGCAACTCTTTGTCGCACCCGATATTATTACGTTCATCGTGACCGAGAGCGACTGGCGCAGTGTCAGCCCGGCATTTCCACGTGCCCGCGTTGAACGGCCCTACCGCGCCGTGACGATCGAGAACGATCTGCCACCGGATCTGAAGGGCTTGCTGGCCGTGATCAGCGATGCGCTTGCTACGGCCGATGTTCCTATCCTGGCGCTTTCCGGTTTTAGCCGCGATCATCTCCTGCTCCGCGAAGCCGATCTTGATCGTGCGCTGGCGGCGCTTGACGCGCTGGTCTCATCCGTCGCCGACCCTGGTGGTGCGAGCGCGTAACTGCCGGGTGTGATGGCAGAGTACGCCGGCGCATTCCCATCGGCAGGGAGCCTGCCGCGGGCCAGCATTACACCTGCCCCGTGGCATGACGTCGATCGTCGCCGGATGCGCCGTAACTCATCGGCAATCAACCATGGGCAATCGGCAATAACACCATGAGTCATCCCTGGCACATGCACTACGACCCGGGTGTTCCAGCGACGATCAGCTTGCCGGCTGTCGCGCTACCCGACCTGCTGAGCATCGCGGCACGCGAACATCCTGACGCACCGGCGTTGCTGTTCTATGGCCATGCGATCAGCTATGCCGAGTTTGATCGGCTGGCAACGCGCTTCGCTGCGGCACTCCTGTCCGCTGGCGTGCGTCCTGGCGAACGCATCGCGCTGGTATTGCCGAATGTGCCGCAGGCGCCGATTGCGTACTATGGCGCGCTGCGTGCAGGGGCCCTCGTGGTGCTGACCAACCCGATTTTCGAGGCCGGCAGCCTGATCCGCCAGCTTGCTGATGCCGGGGTGACCGCGCTGATCGCGCTCAGTATGTTTCATCCACTGGTGATCTCCGTGCGCGCGCGTGCTGCAGTACGGCTGGTGGTGTATACCAATCTGAAGGAGTTTCTGCCGCCAGGGCAACGGCGGCTCTTCACGTTGCTGCGTCAGGAACGTGAAGGGCACCGTGTTCCCGCCGGCGAGGCGCGCCGCGCGCACTGGATGGCGCGGATGCTGGAGGACGCTCCTGGGATGGCGTTACCGGTTCTCGACCCGAACGCGCCGGCTGCTATCCTCTATACCGGCGGCACGACTGGTGAGGCCCGGGGGGTTGTGCATACCCATCGCAGCCTGGTCGCCAATGCGTTGCAGGTCGCCGCCTGGTTGCCCGATGTGCGGCGCGGCGCCGAACGCGTGATCTGCGCGCTGCCATTCTCGCATGCGTACGGCATGACCGCCTGCATGAATTTCTCGGTGGCGATTGCTGCGGCCATGGTGCTGCTGCCAACCTTTGAGACGAGCAATGTGCTGCACGCCATCCGTCGCGAGCGCGCAACGATCTTTCCCGGTGTGCCGCCAATGTATGCAGCAATTGCCGAGGTCAGAGATGCGCGGCGCTATGGCCTGGCATCGTTGCGCGCCTGCATCAGCGGTGCCGCCCCCTTGCCGATCGAGGTGCAGGAGGGATTCGAACGCATCACCCGTGCGCGCCTGGTCGAAGGGTATGGCCTGACCGAAGCCGGCCCGGTGACACATGCCAATCCCCTCGGGACGCCACATGAGCGCCATGCGACGATCGGTGTGCCCCTGCCGTCAACGGAGGCGAAGATTGTGGCTCTCGATAGCGGCGACGACCTGCCACCGGGTGCGATCGGTGAGTTGCTGGTGCGCGGGCCGCAGGTGATGCAGGGATACTGGAACCGTCCCTCCGAAACCGCCGAGGCATTCACGCCAGATGGCTGGTTGCGTACCGGCGATATCGCGCGTATGGACGCCGATGGTTTCTTTCAGATCATCGAGCGCAAGAAGGATATGATCATCGCTGGACCGTACAATATCTACCCGCGCGATGTTGAAGAAGTGCTCTACCAGCATCCCAAGGTACTGGAGGCCGCTGTGGCAGGCGTGTCGCGCGATGAAGGCCGGCCCGACCTGCGTGCCTTCGTGGTGCTGCGGCGTGGTGAACGCGCCACTGCCGACGAACTGCTCTCGTTTCTTCGCGAACGCCTGAGTGCTCACAAAGTGCCTGCCGCGGTCGAGTTTCGCGAGGCATTGCCACGAACCTTTATCGGCAAGGTCCTGCGACGCGCACTGCTGGAAGAACCGCAACGGGATCAGGAAGGACCAGCATAACAGCATGGACACACATGCTCGCCTTGTCGCGGCCCGCGCCGCCGCTGAAGCGCTGGTTGGCTCCGGTCGCGTTCCAGGCCTGGTGGTCGCGCTGGCCGCCGACGGGCAGCCGGCGGCGGTATTCGCCATCGGCACCGATGCTGCCGGGCGTGCTCTTATTTGCGGCGATCTGTTTCCAGTTGCGTCGATTACCAAACTGGCCACCGCGCTCGCGGTGTTGCGCCTGGTAGATCGTGGCCTGCTCGGGCTGGATGATCCGATTGACCGGTTCGTGCGTCGCGCGACACCCGACCCGGCGGTCACGATCCGGCGCCTGCTGTGTCACACGGCTGGCCTGCCGATTGACCTGGCCCCGGCTGATGCGCCCTATGCGCCAGGGCTCACGTGGGAACGACTGGGGGATGCCTGCACGCGAAGCGGGTTGCAGTATGCGCCGGGGACGGAAGTGCTGTACAGCAATGTCGGCTACGGGTTGCTGGCACTGGCCGTCGAAGCGCGCGCCGGCGCGCGTTTTGCCGATGCCCTGCGCGACCTGGTGCTGGCGCCGCTTGCGATTGATGGGTATCTGGGGGTTGAACCACCACGCGTGCCGGCGCGCATCGCCGATGTCCGTGGCCATCATCGCGCGACGGAGCTCGAACCGTTCAACTCCCGATTCTGGCGCTCGCTGGCATTGCCCTGGGCCGGCCTGGTGACGAATGCCGAGGGTGTGCTGGCACTCGTGCGCGCATTCCGTGGTCATCCGCCCGGCTTCCTCAGCCCACCGCTGCGAACGGCCGCCAGCGCCAGCCAGACGGGCGACCTTGCCGGTGGTTTCATTGATCCACTGCGCTGGAATCCCTGCCCGTGGGGCCTCGGTCCTGAAGTGCGCGGTGACAAGGAACCATACTGGGTCCCGCCGATGGCTGGACGCGACTCGTTCGGCCATACCGGCGCATCGGGCTGCATCGCCTGGGCGGCGCCCGCCGCGGGTGTCGCGTGGACCATCCTCGGCGCGCGCACCGCCGACAACGGCTGGTTGCTGCGTCGCTCAGGCGCTATCAGCGGCGCGATACTGACCGGACGCATGGCCTGATTGCGCGCCGGCGGTTTTCCCGTACAATAGCCTGTGGAAATCATCAGGTACCTGCTACGTGCAACAACCTTGCGCCCCGGTGGGGCGCGCAGGAACGGCGGTGCGTCCGCGGATCACCGTTGCTGATCGCCGCTGGAGGAGACGTGTGAACCGTTACCTGTGATGGACACTCATCGTGGCGTGCTTCGGCCTGGAGTACGCACGTAGTCTGCAGATTGAGGGGCCCATGGTACTCTTCATCATGATCGATGGCGCGCGCCCCGACGCGCTCAATGCCGTTCGCTGCCCGAATCTTGACGCATTGCGCGCTGCCGGAGCGTCCAGCATGCAGGCGCACAGTGTCATGCCGTCGGTCACACTGCCCTGCCACATGTCGATCTTTCACAGCGTTCCGCCGGCACGCCATGGGATTACGACCAATCTGTTCGTTCCCATGGCACGGCCGCTCCCCGGGCTGGTTGAGCAGGCGCGTGCTGCCGGTAAGCGCGTCGCATTCGTTCACAACTGGGAGCCACTGCGCGACCTGAGCCGCCCTGAGCAGGTGGTGTATAGCTATTACCGCGAACCACCACTGAACGCCGAGTACGACGATGCCGTTGGTGCTGAGTCGGTACGGTTGCTACGCGACGAGCACGACAGCTTCGATTTTGTGTTCATCTATTTTGGATCGGTTGACGCCGCCGGCCATGCCTATGGCTGGATGTCGGCAGAATATCTCGGGCAGTTGCAGCGGGTTGATGGATTACTGGGGCGAGTACTCGATGCGGCGCCGAATGACGCGACCATTGTGGTGCAGGCTGATCACGGCGGTCACGAGCGCAGCCACGGCACCGACATGCCCGAAGACATGACGATTCCCTGGATTGCCGCAGGCCCTGCCATCCGGCGCGGCCACACCATCAGTGCGCCGATCGGCCTGCTCGATACCGCGCCGATCCTGGCGCGCGCTCTGGAGGTCGCGGCGCATCCAGCCTGGGAGGGACGGGTCGTTGAGGAGATCTATCTCTGAGTGACAGGACTGACGCGGTGGCACGAATGCCGCTTCTTGCCGGCCTGTGGCAGCGTGGTACTCCGCGGAAGGGTGGCTCGCGAAGTGCCGGGCAGGGCGCGAACATAACCCGCAAGCACCATGAACGATAGAACACCAACCATCTACGAGCTTGCCGGCGGCGATGAACCGTTTCGCCGCCTGGTTGATGCATTCTACGCCCGCATCGAGCGCGACCCGCTGCTGCGCCCGATGTTCCCCGCCGATCTCGAACCGGGAAAGCTGCACCAGTTTCTTTTCATCACCCAGTATTTTGGCGGGCCGCCACGATACACCGAGTTGCGCGGGCATCCCCGGCTACGGGCGCGTCACCTGCCATTTGTCATAGGACAGGCAGAACGTGACGCGTGGGCCGGCCACATGCGTGCCGCGATTGACGAAGCCGGGTTCAGCGGTGAGGTACGCCAGGCGCTGCTCAACTATTTCGAGCGTACGGCGACATTCATGATCAATGCTGACCCGCAACGCCTCGACTTGCGTGGTTGAAGCGAGGCGAACGGCGCGCTGCGACGCGCGGCGGCACCGGCTATTCGGGGCAGCGCCGCACAAACTGGCAGATTCGCTCATCGCCGTATGGTACAATCATCAGGCAACGGCGCAGCGAAAGGAGATGAGGCGATGTTTACCGTGCGCGGCCGCTTTGACGGAAAATCAATCGAGTTGCTTGAAACCCCTCCCGTTGATGACGAAGCGTTTGTCCTTGTCACGTTCCTCGAAGGCAGCCTGGAGACCGCCGCGGCGCGCGATAACCGCCGCGCCGTGAGCGTTGCCATGTTCTCGCTGGATCGCTATGCCGGCCCGCTCAAACAACGCCTGCGCGCCGGCCAGTCCGCCGCCAGCGAGTCGCGCCCATTCACCGTCGGCGAGATCATGACGCGTAAGGTTATCAGCGTTGCACCCGATGCCACCGCTGCCGAAGCGATCCAGATCATGAACCGGCACGGCATCACCAGTGTCCTGGTGGAACCTGATGAAAGTAGCCAGTGGGGCATCGTTACCATGCGCGACGTCTTACGTAAGATCGTGGCTGCGGATCGCTCCCCCGATGACGTCACAGCGAACGCGCTTGCATCGCGCCCGCTGGTCTATGTTGCACCAGATATGTCGTTGCGCGACTGCAGCAAGCTGATGATTGATGCGAACATCCGGCGCGCGGCTGTGCGTGAGAAGGATCAGATTATCGGCATCATCAGCGACACCGATATCTTCCAGGTCGTAGAGGATCGCGGCTGGGGCCCGATGCCCGAGATCAGGTGACGATTGCGCGGTCTGGATACAGACGCGGTAGCGGTATGGCACGCGGCTCCGCTACCGCGTTTGCTCTACCCCATGTTCTCGATCATGGCATCGGCGAACTGCGAGGTCCTGACTTCTTTTGCGCCGCTCATGAGCCGGGCAAAATCATAGGTGACCACCTTTTGCGCAATCGTCTTCTCAAGCGCACTGATAATCAGATCGGCTGCTTCCGTCCATCCCATATAACGCAGCATCATGTCGCCACTGAGGATAACGCTCCCAGGGTTGACGCGATCCAGGTTGGCATACTTCGGTGCGGTGCCGTGCGTTGCTTCAAAGATCGCATGACCGGTGATGTAGTTAATGTTCCCGCCGGGTGCAATGCCGATACCACCCACTTGCGCGGCAAGCGCATCGCTCAGGTAGTCGCCGTTCAGATTGAGGGTCGCAATCACATCGAATTCGTCGGGGCGCGTGAGCACCTGCTGGAGCGTAATGTCGGCGATCGCATCCTTGATGAGGATACTTCCGGATGCCAGGGCCGCTTTCTGCTCGGCATTCGCGGCAGCCTCACCCTGTGCCGCTCTGGTGCGTTCCCACTGTGCCCAGGTGTAGACATGTTCGCCGAAGGCCCGCTCGGCAAGCGCATATCCCCAGTCGCGGAATGCGCCTTCGGTGAACTTCATGATGTTGCCCTTGTGAACGAACGTCACACTCTTGCGCCGGTGTGTGATCGCATATTGGATGGCGGCCGCTACCAGGCGCTCGGTTCCCATCCGGCTGACCGGCTTGATGCCGATACCGACCTCCACCTCCGCCTCTGCCTCGCCGTCACCCAGCAGATCGAGAAACTCGCGTGCCCTGGCCATGGTGCCGAACCGGATCTTGTCGAAATCCTTCGGGAAGGTCGTGCGAAGGAAATCGAGCACCTGCTGCGCCTCGGGTGTTCCGGCAGCATACTCGATCCCGGCATAGATATCTTCCGTGTTCTCACGGAATATGACCATGTCGACCAGTTCAGGCCGCTTGACCGGCGAGGGCACGCCCTGAAAGTAGCGCACCGGGCGCAGACAGACATACAGATCGAGCAACTGGCGAAGTGCAACGTTCAGGCTGCGGATCCCTTTGCCGACAGGAGTCGTCAATGGACCCTTGATACCAACCAGGTAGCGCTTGAAGTCTTCAACCGTTTCGTCGGGCAACCAGTTGCCGGTCAGATTGAAGGCTTTCTCACCTGCCAGCACTTCGTGCCACATCAGCTTCCGCCGCCCGCCGTATGCGCGCTCGACCGCCGCGTCAAAGACGCGCACGCTCGCCCGCCAGATATCAGGGCCGGTGCCATCACCCTCCACATATGGAATGATGGGCATGTCCGGCACATGTAAGCGCCCATGCTGGATCGAGATCGGATCACCGTCGGGCGTCCGGTTGCGCGTCGCAGTCATAAGGTCTGATCCTCCCCGTGTCGTCGCCCTTGCGTTCGCACCATTATAACAGGCTTCTTCATGCGCAATACTGCTGGCCCTGCTAACTGTTTTTTGACTTGAACTACGCCCCGCACTCTCATATAATGCCATTGAAGACCCGTCCCAGTACTCATTCCTTTATATGTGGTCAAGCCGTGCTGCTCAGGTCGCAGCAAGAGTGTGTGCATGTGAGTGATGGCAGCGTTGTGTGGAGATCGCGTCTATGACGCGCTGGTATCCATCGTGCCGCGTGAGGGTTGTGCCAGTGGTGCTGGCCACGATCGTTTTGATTGTGCTCCAGTGCTTGCCTGGTGGCACACCGGCTGACACCCCGCGAGTACTTGCTGTCGGTGAGAGCAGCGTTACCGTTACCACAACCCTTGATGAGCTCAATGGCGATACCGCCTCGTTCGAGGCGTTGATTGCGGCGCCGGGTGGCGCTGGAATCTCGCTGCGCGAAGCGATCACTGCCGCCAACCGTATGCCTCCCGGCCCACGGTTGGTTATTGCGTTTGCGATCCCCACCTCTGATCCCGGGTATGCCGCCAGTAGTGGGTTCTGGCGTATCCAGCCCGGGCCAGGCGCGCTCCCGCCACTCACGCGCGGCGACATTACTATTGATGGCACGACGCAACCCGGTGCTAGTGGGTTGCCGTATCCGGCAATACTCCTCGACGGGATCAATGTCTATGAAGATCTTGGTCTGAGCAATGGCCTGACGCTTGCGTCTGCCCGCAATACGGTACGCGGTATTGCGGTGGTTTCGTTCTGGGATACCGGCGTGGTCATGAGTGGCAGTGTCGCCACCGCCAATACCATTGCCGGCTGCTTCATCGGTGTGCACACCGGCGCCGCAGGGCGTCAGCCCAACTACTATGGCATCGAAATCCGCGGCGGTGCAAGCAATAATCTGGTGGGTGGCGATCAGGTACGCGATCGCAACATTATCAGCGGCAATGATAATGCCGGCATTCGCATTGATGGCAGCGCCACGGTGAGCAACACGATTACCGGCAACTGGATCGGCCTCGATCCTGCTGGCGTGACGGCGATCGGCAATACATACTATGGTGTGCAGATCAGTGGCGGTGCACGCAACAATGCCGTCGGGCGCGCCGGACAGGGGAACGTCATATCGGGCAATGGTATTGGCGTGATGGTTACCGGATCGAATGCTAACACCATCCAGGGCAATACGATTGGCCTGGCGCCCGATAACCTGACGAGCGTCGGTAACCGCGACGGCGGCGTGTTCCTGGTTGACGGCGCAAGCAACAACATGGTGGGCGGTGTCAGCGAGGCTGAACGCAATATCATTTCTGGCAACGGTGTTCCCCCCTCCGCATTTGGTCAGGGCGTTTTTGTTGGCAAGTACTATGCCGCCGATGCTGATGCCGCGCGTCTTAACCGCATCCAGGGCAACTATATCGGCGTTGATGCGTCGGGTATTCTGCCGCGCGGCAATTATCGCCAGGGGGTGCTCCTGAGTGAAAAGGCCGAAAGTAACACGATCGGCGGCGATGATCATCGCATGGGCAATGTGATTACCTATAACGGCTTGAGCGGAGTCCATCTCGTCGGCACCGCCAATCGGGTGATGCGCAATCTGATCGGCGTTGGTGCCGATGGCAGCACGCCGCTCGGAAATCAGAAGCATGGGGTCCGTATCACCGGAGATGGCAATGTCGTCGGGCCGGACAACCTGCTGGCGCATAATCAGCTGTCGGGCATATTGATCAATGGCAATAACAATGTTGTGCAGGATAATCTGATTCGCAACAACCAGCGCTCCGGTATCTGCACCACCGGCCCGGGATCGACCATTATCAACAACACGATCACGAGTAACGGCGGTGCCGATGCTCCATGGGACGAATGCCCGATTACGAGTGGCGTGAGTGTGATCAACTCGTTCCAGACGCTCATCAGCAGTAATGATATTGAGAATAATCTGGCCCCCGGTGTGACGATCCAGGGCGGGCAGCGTAACCGTGTGCTCAGCAACCGCATCACTGCCAATGTGAGCGGGGGCATTGTGTTGACGCAGAATGGCAATAATGGGATCGCCGCGCCATTGCTCCTCGCTGTTGAGCCGACGGAGGTTCGTGGTATTGGCTGCCGCCAGTGTCGCGTCGAGATCTTTGCCGATGCCGACAATCAGGGCGGGCTCTACCTCGGCTCCACGACGGCCAGAGATGATGGGACGTTCTCCTTCGCCTTCGTAGCAGGCGATACGACCGAACGGAACATCACGGCCACGAACACGGATGAAAATGGCAATACGTCCAGTTTCGCTTCCGCCGTCAATGTGCCGGAGGTCTCGACATATCTGGTGTATCTGCCAGCGATCAGCCACTGATCGCCGGTATTCCGGCGGTACGGCGCGCACTCACTTCCTGGGGCAGGAGTGCGTGATAGATGAAGTCGTGAAGCGGCGTCGGAACGCCCGCTTCTCTCCCCAGGCGCACCACTGCCCCATTCTGCGCTTCCAGCTCGGATGGCCGCCCTTCCATAATGTCGCGCTGCATGGATGCGGTCGTTTCGTAGGGCAGGGCGTCAAGTTGCGCCATCGCCCCGTTAATGGCCGATTCATCGAGCGCGATGCCGCGCGCCTGCGCGACCAGGACGATTTCGCGCATTCCCTCGACGAACAGTGGTCGCGTTTCCGGCAATGCGCGCAACAACCCCATCGGCGCACGCGTCACCGCCCCAAGGCCGCTGGTCGTCGCACCAAACACGAATTTGCCCCACACAGCAGCCGTAATGTCCGGCGGAACAGTGGCACGTACGCCGGCACGCTCCAGCCAGTCGCGCAGCGCCGCTACCCGCGGGGTGCGCCGGTTATCGCGCTCGCCGAAGGTAATCGACGGCTGAATGCCCATGTGGCGAATGGCGCCCGGTGCTGTGCGGTAGGCGAAAATGTAGCACATACCGTTCAACGCGTGCTCGGCGCCAAGCGCCGCTGCCAGGCGATCCGAGGCCTCGACGCCGTTGAGCAACGGAACGACACCTGTCTCCGGCCCGATCAACGCAGTCATGGCGCTGATGGCCTCGTCAAGCTGCCAGCTCTTCGTCGCTACCAGCACCATGTCGACCGGCCCGACGCTGGCTGGATCGTCGGTGGCGCGAACCGGCGCGATATGACTGTCGCCAAGGAAGCTTTCGATCCTGAGGCCGTGCTCGCGCAGCGCCGCAAGGTGCGCGCCGCGAGCGATGAAGGTCACACGGGCTCCGGCCTGCGCCAGTCGCCCACCGAAATACCCGCCCACTCCGCCGGCACCGACGATTGCGATGTGCATGGTCTCCCCCCTCTTTCGCCGCAATGTGCTATATCGTCGCTCCCTGGATATGCTGGATTACACGCGCCAGCAACGCCAGCATCCGGGCATAGTGCGAGCCCTGCCAGTAGATCTTGCCGCATGTTGTGCAGCGGCGAAACGAATCAAAGTAGAGCCGCGTCTTTGGCTCGAGCAGGTGCTCAATTGCTGCTTTGTCAACCGGTGCCGTCAGGCCATTGCAGCGCATGCATCGCTGGAACGCCGTCGGCGCGGGGGACAGGTTGTAACGACGCGCCACTTCGACAATCTGGTGCGAGGGTATCACCTCGCGCACGAATGAGCCATAAATGACGGCACTGCGCTTGAGCAACCCCATGTCGCGTGTCAGCAGAATCCGCTGCTCGTCGCCAGCCAGCCGCGCAAGCGCGGCGTCTTCGGCGTCATTGCGGTACAGGCTATCATAACCGAGCATACGCAGGTAGGCTGCCAGGCGTCCCAGGTGCGTGTCAAGCACAAAACGCCGTTCTGCCAGTGGAGGTCGCAGCGCAAGCGTTGCCGTTGCCACGAGTGGCGCGGGAAGTACCTCGATTCTATCGCCCGGGCGCACCAGGTAGTCAAAGCCCACTGGTTGCCCGTTGACGCGCAACTCGGCGATCTCGGGATGCGGCACACCGCATGCCTCGACAACATTCTTGATCGTCTCATGCCCTTTGCAGGCACGCATGAACCAGGTCTCACGCCGGTCAGCGGGTAAGAAATCGTTCAGATCACCATAGACGTGTAACAGCGCTGTATCTGCGTCTGGTTCGCGAATGTCGTTCATGATGCAATACATGTCCATTCAGGCTCAACGCACCGCACGGCTCCCCCGCCGCCGGGGTCGGATTTACTCCCCCTCAAGTGTAGGGTTTTCGCCTGCGGCGGGCAGGAACTCGTCTACCCCTCCCCGTACCCCCTCCCCTGCCAGGTTTGGGGGCGAAAATGCTGCTTCCTGATACGACAGAAAAGCCTGCACCTGACTCCCTCCTCCGGCTGGGAAGGGCCGGGGTGGGGGCGACGGGCTGAGAGCCTATCCGCATAACGGATCGCGCGCTACAGGCTGTCGCTCGCGCCGTGCGCAATGACAGGAGGCGTAGCGTTGTTCGGATAGACACGAAGCCGCCAGATTCTGGCGTGTACACGCCTGATGGAGTACGTTGTTGCGGCCTGGCGTATCCGGATGTATGTGCAAGGGACCGGATCATGATGGCGCCGCGACAACGTGTGATCGTTGCCACCAGAGTGCGGCCAGGAGCAGGAGCAGGCCGGACACCTGTGCAACGCGTATGCCGCCGGCCACGACGAGTGAGTCGACGCGTAATGCTTCGATCAGGAGCATGGCGATGCCCTGGAATCCCAGGTAGAACGCCGTGAGCATGCCCGGGCGCGCTGCAGATCGCGCCCCCCATGCCAGCAGCGCCCGGCTCACCAGTGCGGCAGCAGCGAAATAGAGCTGGGTTGGATGGCGTGCCACACCAGAAAGGTACACTGCCCATGGCAGAACGGTCGGTGCACCCAGTGCCTCGCCGCTCAGCAACAGGCCGATCGATGCCACGACCTGCGCGATCGGCAACGCCAGCGCAGCGGCATCGGCCAGTTCGACGGCTGAAATGCCGAAGTGACGGCACCAGAGATATCCGGCCAGTGCGCCGCCGGCCAGTGCGCCTGGCCAGGCGAAATCGCCGATGCGGAACGCCAGAAACAATCCCGGCGACCGGCCATACACATCCCAGCTGAACATACCGTACCAGAGTCGCGCGCCTACCAGCGCACCCAGCAGCGCCACCGACGCGCACCGTCCGGCCAGTTCCACCAGTTGCTCACCGCCACGCTGTCGGGCGTGCCGTTCGAACAGCCAGGTGCCGATCAGTACGGCTATGATGAGGAGCAACCCGCCGCTACTGAGGCGCACCGGCCCGAGTTCAAGGAGTGGATACATAGGTTATGGCGTTTCCGCAACAAGGTGCTCGATTGTTCCATCAATGACGCCGCGCGACATCGGCCCGCGATAGATGGCGCGAATGATGCCGCGCCGATCCACAAAGAAGCTGGAAGGTAATGCCCGCGCCTGGTACGCAACGCCTACCTCGGCAGCGCCATCCAGCAGTGCCGGGAACGTCAGGCCGTTCTCGCGCAGATACGCCTGTATCGTGGTTGCGTCCTCCTGCTGATTAACCGCCAGCACCGTAAAACCCCGGCTGTGGAAGCGTTCGTAGGCCGCCTGGATCACTGGCATCTCGGCACGACATGGCGGGCACCATGTCGCCCAGATGTTGATGAGCACTACCTGGCCACGCAGGTCGCTCAACCTGACGCGCGTTCCGTCGATCGTGGTCAGCGTGAAATCGGGCGCCGGGTGGTTGGTGAATGGCGCAGGTAGCGTCGCTGCTGCGGCCGGCGGTGCAACGACTGTGCCGCCAGGCGTCGCGCGCGTCATCCAGATGAATGCACTTCCGAGCACCACTGTGGTGATGAGGAACGCATCCCAGGTTCGTCGCAGGTGTATGATTGGCATGTACTCCAGTATATCACGTGCGCCATGCAACCCGCCGGTCCACCTGCGATTGTTATCTGTGTGTGATAGGATCGCCACTTTTTCCACACCGGGCGGCGATTATCCACACCTCATTGTGGATAACGCTTGACAAATGCACCGGTTGTTCCATGGCTCATTAACAAGCGATAATATTCGCGCGGGATCAGGATCGTGTTTGAGGTTATCCACATGTATGATCAGCCGTGCTCGACATAGGGAGGGTTCAGCATGCCGGATCCTGCAATCACGACCGCTGATCGGAGATAGCAGACTATAAGGAAGTGCAATAGATTGAGGGCACCTTTCGACTTGAAAAGCAGGTGAGCATGGAGTATGATCGGGTGCACAGCAACAGCGTACACGACGGCCCTCGCGCACTCATATATATGCGTTCGATGCGGCGCGCCGAACTGGAGTTCAGTGGCTGTACTCCAGAGGGTTTGCGTCTGTCCAAAATAGGGAGGTCTTTGTGAACCTCACCAAAGTCTGGAATACCACGCTCGGCACGCTCCAACTCCAGTTGCCGCGTCAGGAATTCAACACCTGGGTGCGTGGCGCGATGCTCCTGAACATTGACAATGGGGTGGCGACGGTCAGAGCACCGAATGCGTTCATCAAGGAAGGTCTGGAAGGCCGGTACAGTACGGCATTGCGGGAACAGCTCGGTTCCGTTGTCGGGTTTCCGGTTGAGGTGCGCGTTGTGCTACCGTCACAGGGGATGGGGCGATTCGATGGTGCAACGGGCCGCGATGTGCGCGGTGAGCCGGAGTATCAGGGCGAGCCTGTGATTGCACCGGCGCATACCGGCGGGTATATCAATGGTCTGGCCGGGCTGAATGGAACCGGCGACCGGCCTGGACCGCAGCAACTCGAACTGAGTGGCGCAGTGCGCTCCAGTATGCTCAATCCGCGCTATACATTCGACCGGTTTATCGTCGGGCCAAGTAACCGCCTTGCCAGCGCCGCATGCATGGCCGTGGCCGAACATCCGGCGCAGGCCTATAACCCGCTGTTTCTCTATGGTGGGGTTGGCCTTGGCAAGACTCACCTGCTCCATGCCATTGGCAATTTCGCCCTCGATCGCGACCCCGAGATCAATGTGCTTTATGTCTCTTCGGAGAAGTTCACCAACGATCTGATCAATTCCATTCGTCGCCAGCAGACGGAGGAGTTTCGCATCCGCTATCGGAATATTGATATCTTGCTGATCGATGATATTCAGTTCATCGCCGGCAAGGAACAAACGCAGGAGGAGTTTTTTCATACCTTCAATACGCTGCACTCGGCCGGCAAACAGATTATCATCTCCTCCGATCGCCCGCCCAAGGCGATCCTGACCCTCGAAGAACGGCTACGTTCGCGCTTCGAATGGGGGTTGATCGTTGATGTGCAGATGCCCGATCTCGAGACGCGTACTGCTATTCTGCGCGCTAAAGCTGAACAGGCGCCAATGCCCGTGCCGCAGCAGGTGATCGATTTCCTTGCCCAGCGCATCCAGAGCCATATCCGTGAGCTTGAGGGGTGCCTCAATCGTGTGGCAGCCTATGCGCAAATGTATAATGCCCCGATCACGATTGAGGTTGCGACCGCCGCGCTGAGTGAACTGCTCGATACCAGCCGGCGCAAGCGCGTTACGCCCGATGCGATCCTGCGCGAGGTCGCGGCATTCTATGGCGTCGATCTGCGTGCGCTCCAGGGGCGCGGGCGCAGCCGCAATATCGTCGTGCCGCGCCAGGTCTCGATGTATTTGCTACGCGAGGAAACGGATTGCAGCCTGGTTGAGATCGGCCAGCTGCTTGGTGGCCGTGACCATACGACGGTGATGTATGGCTGCGAAAAGATCACGGACGACTTGAATTCCGATGCGCGCCTGCGCCAGGAAGTCGCAACCATTCGTGAGAAGTTGTTGCACGGCGGCGCCCAGTAATCCCAGACTCCTGAAGAAGCTCCTGCATTTCAGATGGGATGATTGCTGCGTTGCATCTGCAATGACATCCGGCCACCGGTTACCCATGTGATCTGAATCGTACCTGAACATGTATTGGACATCGTACGTGTTCACGCCTGGGGTAACACACGCGCCTGGGAGCGAGGGCGTCCCGCCCTCGGCGCGTCTACGCGGGCAAGATGCCCGCGCTCCCAGGAGACATGTGAACACTTACTGGACACCGAACTTGACAGTCGCGGCGGCTGCGGCTATGCTGTCAGGCGTTCCCGGTTGGAGATCTGTCACCGGGATGAAGTACAACAACGCCAAGGAAACCTCGATGCATCAGGATACCTGGACACCACTGATGGGGCCGCGACTCGCCCCTGATGAACACCTGACCTTCACAACTGCTGGCGACTCGCAGAGCGCATTTGTTGCCTGGTTTGCGCGTGGGCTGCGTGTGGCGCTGGAACGACAGGGCCATACGTTCCTGGCGCCTGATACGCCGCCTGTTGAGGGTGAGCCGGAGTCGCCGCCGGCGCGCCTGGTGCTGAATCTGTGCGATATCGATCGCCCGCGCCCGATTCACCGCCGTGGCCAGGGGACGTTTGTCGTCACGATTGTGGAAGGTGAAGATAATCGGCGTGATGTGATGAAGGCGGCGTACCCGCTGATTGTGCGTTCGCTGGCAAATATGGTGATATACAATACCCGGGTCAATGGCGTGCTTGAGAGTCATTTCGTCACGATCGAGCAAGGACACTATACCATCCGGCTTGATAGCGATGAGGAGACGTTTTTCGATCACATCTACCGGCGTATTCAGCCGCTTGCCTGTAGCCACCTGGTGATCAACAACCAGTTCACGCCTGACCTGCCGGATTATCTGTGGGAAGGTGACGAAGCCACGCGCCAGATTAGCTGGGCCGGGAAGCAACTTGACGGCATGGGCCTGTTGCCAGCGGCGATTCCGATCCAGGAATATCTGTCGGAGCGCGAACTCCGCCATGTTAAACGCCTGTACGGTATTGGTGGCCTCAGCTATGGCAACCTGAGCGCACGTGCGCTGCACGACCCGCGCTATTTCTGGATGTCGGCCTCGGGAGTGGACAAAGGGCGATTGCATACGATCGGGCGTGACATTCTGCTGGTGACAGGCTACGAGCCACAGAATCTGCAGATCAACCTGAGTGTGCCGCCGCATGTTGAGCCGCGCCGGGTATCGGTTGATGCGATTGAACATTACATGATCTATCGAGAGCATCCACAGGTTCAGGCGATCATTCATATTCACGCCTGGTGGCGTGACCCGATCGTTTCGACTGAGGTCAACTATCCGTGTGGCACCTATGAACTGGCATCCGAAGTGGCCGAACTGGTGCGTCAGGCGCCAGATCCGTCGCGGGCGGTTATCGGGCTGAAGAACCATGGCCTGACGATCACGGGGCACTCGATTGCCGAGATTTTCCAGCGCATTGATGGGATGATTGTGCCGCAGGTACCGATGTCATAGCTACAGGATGATATGCTTGAGGGGAAGATCGCGATTGTGACCGGTGGTACCGGTGCGCTCGGAGCAGCCGTCGTTCAGGCATTGCTCGCTGCAGGTGCAGTGGTATGGGTTCCATACCGCGTGGACGGCGAGATTGAGCGGTTACGGCGCCTCCCTGGCCTTCCGGATGGCGCCTCCCTGGCCGGTGCCGTGGTGGACCTGACGGACGAGGCAGCCGTGCACGGTGCCTATGGTCAGGTTGCTGCGACATATGCTGGCATTGACATCCTGGTCAATGTTGCAGGTGGCTTCGCCGGCGGTGAGCCGGTTCATCGCACGCCCTGGTCGCTCTGGCAAACCCAGCTCGACATTAACCTCAAAACGGCCGTGATCTCCTGTGCTGCGGCCATACCGCATATGCTGGAGCGCGGTGGTGGGGCAATCGTGAATGTGAGCAGCCGCACGGCGACCCAGTCTGCGAAGTATGTAGCGGCGTATGGCGCAGCAAAGCGTGCCCTGCTTCAGCTTACCGAGGCGCTGGCCGCCGAGTTGCGCGATCGCGACATTACTGCCAATGCCATTCTGCCGAGCGTGATCGATACTCCCGCCAACCGGGCCGGCGATCCGAATGCCGATCATGGCCGCTGGGTTGCTCCGGAGGCGATTGCGCGCGTTGTGCTCTTCCTCGTTGGCCCGGATGCGCGCATTATTAGTGGCGCGGCAATACCGGTCTATGGCAAGGCATGACGGCTCCGTACGATTACCGCAGGCGTGCAACTGCGGTAATCGTCATGAGCGTCAACCAGAGGCCAAGCAGCAGTACCTGCAGGAATGCGCCGCCAACCAGGAGCGCCATCACACCGAACCCGAGTAACGGTAACCCGCCGAGTGCCAGGCCGGTACCGACTGCCGCCTGCATTGCGCGACCGCGCTTGCGGGTCAACTGCTCGACAATGCGCACCGTCAGTTCACCGGTGAGCGGTCCGGCCATCAACGCCAGGAACAGCCCCAGAAACGGAATGCTGCTGAGAAACAGCACGACGATCGAACCGAGCAAGGCGGCGAACAGGCCAGTGATGCCGCCAATCAGCATATGCGAGGCTTCGGCCTGGTATTGTGGCGGGCGGCGCGCCTTACGGCATTGCGGGCAGAGCTGGCCGGTGGGTGTGATCTGGGCGCAGGAGCCGCAGATTGGCCGGTTACACTGCACGCACCGTAACCCCGTCTCACGGTCAGGATGGTTATAGCAGTACGTCACTTCAACCGCTGCCGTGACGGGCGGGTCGGGTGCGGCGAGCAATGGCGAGGCGTCGCCGCTGGCGCGGCGTTCCTGGCGCCGCTGCGACGGCGCAATCTGTAACCCTTCGGCCTGCAACTGCTCGACATATGTCAGGCTGGCCGCAGCCTCGGCGTTGGCTGGATCGAGCGCGAGTACGCGCTGCAAGTACTCACGTTTCTCGGCAAGAATCGGTACGACACCACTCAAGCCGAGCCAGGCTTCTGCATTGTCGCTATCAAGTTCAACGGCACGTCGAAAACGCGTGCGCGCAGTGAATGTGTCGCCAGCCAGCGCTGCTGCACGGCCCTCCATAATAAGCTGCTGCACTTCTGCGGCAATCGACTCGGTCATGGGTTCCTCGGTCGCCTGCATGGTGATTTCTTTCTTGCATTATAACTGCGCTGCAGCGCCTGGTGCGTATGGTACTCACCGCAAAGTGATGTGCAGATGCCTGCGATTCATACGTTCGGGTTATCTGCCCCAGGACAAATGGACAACGTCGAAAGCCTGTCCGAATGACGGATGGTTGGATGTCATTGCGAGCGAAGCGAAGCAATCTACCTGCGCGAGAGGAGATTACTTTAGCCACGCTGGGCTCGCCGCAGGCAGTCGCTCACGCTCCGCGAACCCTCGACTGTGAACAGTGACGCAGTGGTGTGCCCCCCTCATTCGTATTTCTGCGGCAGCATCTACTCGCCCATACGGGCAGCGTGCGAGCCGCCCAGACGAAGGACCGCTCTGCCGCAGGCAAGATCGGCTGCTACGCGAGTCGTCTGCGAGACGACCGCGCAACTCCTGTCATGGAACTGATACGTTCTCCGCGCCTATATTGATGCAAGCCAGAGATAAGGATTCGGTGAGGAATCGTGATGCCAGGGGAAAGCCCCTGGCATCGTCGGGTAGCGGCCGGCGTGGCATCTGCTATGATGCGCGATCGTGGATGACCGCCAGCATCTCAGGAACGGTTGTCACTTTCACGCGAGGGCGACCCTGTTCGGCCCCGCGCGCCGTTTCATACGCATCGAGCCGTTTCCAGTCGGCATAGGTGACAAAGTCGGGTTTGCGCTCGTGCAGCAACGCAACGATGCGCTCCGGATCGCGGTTACCGTCCGGAATGCCCACCAGCGTGGGCAGATCCTCCATCATTGATGCGACCGTGGCAACTGCGTCGGGCTTGTTTGTGCCAATCACGCCTGAAGGGCCACGCTTTGCCCAGCCTACCACATATTCGCCAGAGACGGGTTCACCATCACGCGCGCCGATCACCCGCCCATTGATGTTCGGGATGATAAAGGTGCCTTCCTCGAACGGCACACCAGGCAGCGGTACGCCACGATAGCCGACGGAGCGGAGCACCAGCCCCGCCTCAATTGTATCGTAGACACCAATGCCCCTGGCGCGCAATCCACCTTGCCTGTCAACCACCAGTTCGTTGCGTTCGACTTTCACCAGCGCCACGCGGTTATTGTCGCCGATCAGTTCGACCGGCGATGTGAGGAAACGCATCCGGATACGCCGCGGTGCCGTATGCTCGCTGCGCGCGGCATAGGCGCGCAGAATCTCAACATTGCGCGCAACCGATTTGTCATCGGCAACCTGCGCCTGGCTCAGTTTATCGAGTTCCAGGTCGGCAGGATCGACAATCACATCGACGCCTGCAAGCTCTCCCAGTTCTTTGATTTCTGCGTTTGTGAATGCTGCCTGGGCCGGTCCGCGACGTCCAAGCATCACCACTTCACGAATCTTGCTGCGGCGCAGGGTAGCCAGCGCATAATCAGCAATGTCGGTCTTCGCCAGTTCGTCCGGGTCAGTGACCAGGATGCGCGCCACGTCGATTGCCACATTACCATTGCCCACGACCACCGCGCGCTCGTGTGACAGGTCAAACTCCATGTCACAATAGTCTGGATGGCCGTTGTACCAGCCGACGAACACTGTCGCCGGGTAGCTTCCTGTCAGGTCCTCGCCTGGTATCCCCATGCGGCGATCGGCCTGCGCACCGACCGCATACACGATCTGGTCGTAGTAGAGTTTCAGATCCTCGCGAACAATATCGCTACCAAAGGTCACATTGCCGAAGTAGCGCACACGTGGGTGAGAAGCAATGCGATCGTAGATGCGGGTGACGGCCTTGATTGACTGGTGGTCGGGCGCAACACCCTCGCGCACCAGGCCGAACGGAGTTGGGAAGCGATTGAACATGTCAATCGTACACACAATACTGGATTGTTTGAGCAGTGCCTCCGCAGCATAAAAACCAGCCGGGCCGGCGCCAACAATTGCGACGCGCACAGGGCGCGCCTCGGTTCCCAGGTGAGCATCCACTCTGCATTCTCCTCTTTCTTCCAGCATTCAGCCAGCGATGGCATCGACGCGGCTCAGCATCAATCGGCGGCCGCGTCATCGTCGGTCGCAGATCAGGATTGTGATGGATGGAACAGGTTTGTCGGCGATTATACCACGATCATTTGACCGGATGATCGTTCGTTTGGAGAGGAAAGTCGTGTCACGACCTATACGGGAGGCCAGGGGATATTGCGCCCGGACCCTGGATCGGGATAGCATCCAGAGTCGATCAGGCGATCGAGGCGGCGACGAAACGCGCGCACCTCATCGGGCGCGAGTAATCCTTCGAGCGCCCGAATGAAACGCCCACCTGCGCGAACATCATCACGCAACGTGCGCAGGTCAGCCATGATGTCATCACAGATCGCCTCGCCAGCGTAATCCCACAGAACGGTACGCAGCTTTGGTTCGGCATGAAAACAGATACCGTGATCAATTGCCCATAGCCGGCCATCAACGCCTTTGAGGCAATGACCACTCTTGCGATCGGCGTTATTCGAGAGCACGTCAAAAGCGGCCAGGCGCGCGAGCTGATCGTCGTAGCCGCCTTCTTTTTGCATGGTAAACAGGTGTGCTTCCTGATCGCAGTCGACATAGAGCTGCACCGACCCCATGCCATATGGCCCGTCGCGCAGAACGGTTGGCGGAACAAGCGACCAGCCCAGCGCGTCGCTGAGCAGGAACGCAGCGAACTCGCGCTGGCACAACGTGCCGCGCGGGAAATCCCACAATGGTCGTTCGCCGCGACGTGGTTTGTAGACGGCGAGGCCCTGCACGTCACCCTCGCGCACGGTGACCAGCAAGGTGTAGTTGCTGCTCCAGGGCATCATGCCCTGTATCTCCATGTGCCCGCTGGCAAGCAGTGCCAGTACTTCACCAATGCCCAGGTCATGACGGTGATCGCTCATGTCACATTCCCTTTGAGAACACCGCATGTGTCGGCTTACTCAAGCGCATCAGGATGCCGTGTACGGCGATCTGCACTGATATTGGCTGCTCCATACGGCTCCACCGCTCCACCGCACGGCGCCCCTCGCATGGATCGTGTTGCGCCTTGCGCCTGAGTTGATCTCAGTTCATCTGGGGGCAGAAGTGACCGCCAGGATCCATAGGGCGGCCACAATTGCCGCAGATCCTGCGACCGCGCGCCACCACATTGGCGGCATGCTCGCTCAACGCGCGCATCTGCTGCCGCGAAGCGCCAAACCGTGCCGTCGGTGCCTCAGTGCCCTCGTCGTCGTCGCGGTACCCTTGCATCACCAGAATGACCATATCACGATCGGCGTCGTACCCGATCCCCATCTGAGCAATACGGAAACGTGACTCGATCGGTTCTTCCAGGTTCATGTCACTTGCCAGCAACAGATCGTCCGACGACGAGAGCAGCGGGTTTTTTTCGGCCAGTTCCTCCAGTAACCGGTCGATTGCCTGGGCCAGCGCTCGTACCTGTTCTTTCTCGGCTGTTAATGAAACCAGCTCACGACCGCGCCGCGCCTGGATGTAGAAGACGCGCTGGCCAGGGGCGCCGACTGCGCTTGCTGTGATGCGCGTCACGGGATCAAGGTCGTAGGTAAACTTTGCCATATGGTTCGATTGTCTGTGCCGGTGCGACGAATGCGCGCCGGCGCTACTGCTGCGCCGCCTCGCCTGGCGCAGTGGCCAGCGGCGCCTCAACCCCATTGGTCGACTCTACCGAGTTCTGCTCCGGCGTTGCGCCAGGCGCCGGGCCGGTCTGCGCCGCCTGCTCCTGCTCCGTGGCCTTTGCTTCCTCCGGCTTCGGTTTCAGGTGCGCCAGCGATCCGGTGTCGTTGTACGCGAGCAATCGCGGGCCCATGCGAGTAAAACCAATCGCCGTCACCGAACATGTCGCCACTTCGAGGCGCTGAAAAAGATCGACGTGGATCCCAACGTAGTAGGCAATCGCAAGGCGTATTGCGTCGGCGTGCGACACAACGACGATCAACCCTTTTGGATGGCGCACCCGTAATGCGTCGAGCGCCGTTACGATGCGTATCTGCGTCTCGCCAAGCGTCTCGCCGTTTGGGAAGCGCGTACCACTGGGGTAATGTTGTACGCCGGGCCAGAGTTCATGCTTGTACAACTCTTTGAGCTCAGCGCCCTGCCACTCGCCATAGTCGACCTCCTGCAGCGCCTCGACGAGGCGTAGCGGCAGGCCACGTGGCCCGGCGATCGCCTGTGCCGTCTCGACGGTACGATCCAGCGGGCTGGCATAAACCGCTTCAATCGGCAGATCCGCGAGCCGCGCCGCGACATTGGCGGCCTGGCGGCGTCCTTCGTCGTTCAGATGCACACCCGGAATGCGACCCGCGAGGCGGCCATGAACCCAGTCGTTTGCACCATGACGAACCAGTAGTAGTGTTGTCACACGCGATCCTTGATATACAGGCCACAGTTCCGCTTCCGTTCGGCAGGCCGACAGTCATTTCTCCTGTACTATACCATGATTTATCTGCCGACGGCAGCGCCGGATCGCCCTACAGGTGTTACGAAAGAGTACGCGTGAACCTGCCACGAGCGAGCTTCCGAGAGGCTCCGCCTGATGAGTCTGTGGACCCGATTGCGTGCTGAGTGTCCGTGAGCCGGGTTGGGCGCCGCGTTGCACGCTTCCCGGAAGCTGTTCTGTGCCTGGCCGAACAACGGATGGTTGGATGGCATTGCACGCGAAGCGACGCAATCGAGCGGCGCAAGCGGCGCATGCTTCAGCCACGCGTCGCTCGCTTTGTTCTAACCGGTAGAATGCCGGTGATGGCCGGATCGCTATCATCAGTGTGCTGGCGATCGGCCTGCTCTGCCCTGGCACATGGCAATAACGGGGTCGAGGAAGGGATCGCCCGGACGATGCTGTTCAACTTGCTGGTGCTGATGCAGTTCTATCATGTCCTGAACTGCCGCTCGGAATACCGCTCTGCGTTCCGGGTGCCGTTGCGCAATAATACTCTTCTGATGATTGGCATGGCAGTTGCGTTCGGTATACACCTGATTGCGATGTATTTCCCGCCAGTGCAGGCGCTGCTGCGTACAACGTCGCCGCAGCTGCAGGACTGGTTGATCTTCGGTGCACTGGGCTCTGTCATCCTGGTTGTGATGGAGATCTACAAGTGGCTGCGCCATGCCGATGGGTGGAGACAGTGATGATCTGCGGAATTGTGCTTGCTGCCGGCTCCTCATCACGCATGGGCCGGCCAAAACAACTACTGGACTGGAACGGGCGCCCGCTGGTACGCGTTGTGGCTGAAGCTACGCTCGCGGCAGCACTTGACGAGGTAATCGTCGTCACTGGCAGCGCGGCGGCGGCAGTCACAGATGCGCTACACGACCTGCGCTTGCGCATCGTGCATAATCCAGGATTTGCCGGCGGCCTCAGTTCGTCGTTACGCGCCGGGGTGAGCGCACTGCCGGCCGATGCCGCCGCCGCGCTCGTGTGCCTTGGCGATCAGCCGTTCGTTACCGTTGCCATCATTGAAGCGTTGACCACCGCGTGGCGCGCATGCCGTGCACCGATTGTTGCGCCGGTCTATAATGGTGTGCGCGGTCACCCCGTGCTCTTCGATCGCACCGTATTCAATGAGTTGCTGGCCGTCACAGGCGATCAGGGAGCGCGGGCCGTTGTTGCGCGCGATCCGGCGCGTGTTCAGTGTGTGGCGTTTGATGATGATCGCCCGCTGCTCGATATTGATACGCCTGAGGCGTATGCACACGCTCGCGCCCTCCTTGCGCGCCAGTAGCCGCATGAAGAGGCTGTCCGAATGACGGATTGGATGTCATTGCGAGCGCAGCAAGGAGATTGCTTCAGCCACGCGGCGCTCGCTGCAGGCGGTCGCTCGCGCTCCGCGCAATGACAGGGGGCGTCTGGCTGTTAGTGCGAGTGCAGCGACGCAATCGCCCATCTTTCGGGTCATTGCGAGCGCAGCGACGCAATCTACCAGTACACGCTGAGATTGCTTCGTCGCTGACGCTCCTCGCAATGACAGGAGACGCCTGGATGTCATTGCGAGCGCAGCGACGCAATCGCCCATCTTTCGGGTCATTGCGAGCGCAGCGACGCAATCGCCCATCTTTCGGGTCATTGCGAGCGCAGCGACGCAATCTCCTCTCGCGCCGGTAGATTACTTCAGCCACGCGGCGCTCGCTGCAGGCGGTCGCTGACGCTCCGCGCAATGACAGGTGGCGTAGCGTTGTTCGGATAGACTCTCATTACAGGACACCCGACCATGTATCTGGCAACACTGCCAATTGAACAGGCTGTTGGACATATCCTGCGTCACAACGTTGCTGATGCCTCCGGGCGCAAAGCGCTGGCGAAAGGGCGACGCCTGAGCGAGGCCGACACGGTGCACCTGAGAGCACTGGGGGTTGAGGTGGTGCGCGTCGCGGTGCTGGAGCCGGGTGATGTGCACGAGGATGAAGCCGCGCGCCGGCTTGCGGTGGCAGTGGTACGCCCGGGCGTCACAACCACCGGGGCGGTGCATAGCCGGGTCAATCTACTGGCTGCAACTGATGGCGTGGTGGAAGTAGATGTTGCGGCATTGTTCGCCATCAACGAGATTGACGGCGTGACCATCGCAACGTTGCCGGAGCATACACCGGTGCGTGCGCGCAAGCGCATTGCGACAATCAAGGTTATTCCATTTGCGCTGCCTGAGGAGACACTGGCGTGTGCAGAGCGGATCGGATCGCAGGCAGGCGGTGTGGTGGGTGTGCGACCATTACGCCGTGTCAATGTCGGCGTTCTGCTGGTGGCAGGTCGGGAGGCTCAAGAGCGCATTACGCGTAGCGTCCTGGCGGCAATTGAGGGGCGTGTGACGGAACCTGGCTCGGTTGTAGGGGCAGTGCGCTATGCATTGCCGGATGAGGGCGCGGTTGCTGACGGAATCAGCGCATTGTGCGCGGCGGGGAGCGAATTGATCATCATCGCTGGTGAGACGTCCATTATGGACCGTGACGACGTGACCCCCCAGGGCATTCGCATGGCAGGCGGGCGTATCGAGCACTATGGCGCGCCGGTGGAGCCGGGGAATCTCCTGTTGCTGGCCTATCTTGATGTGACGCCGGAGCATGTGGTGCCCGTTCTGGGCGCGCCAGGTTGCGTGCGTTCACGCGACACCAACATTGTTGACCTGCTGCTGCCGCGCCTGCTGGCTGGTGAGCGCGTCACGCGGCGCGACATCATCGCCCTGGGGCATGGCGGGTTGCTTGGTTGACCGGGGCGCGCCATACGGCTATAATCAACTGCGCTGAACAAGGCCAGAAAAATGCTATGCGTATCCTCGTCGTTGACGATAACCGCGACATCCTCGATCTCGTACAGCGTGTGCTGGTGGCCGAAGGTCACGAAGTGATCACTGCGCGAGACGGTCTGGATGCACTGCAGCGTGAGCGTGAGCATACGCCGGATCTGATCATTCTCGACATTAACCTGCCGTATGTTGATGGTTGGGAAGTCTGCCGGCAGATCAAAGAGCGCCGCACTGTTCCGATCATTCTGCTGACGGTGCGCGCTGAAGCCACCGATATCGAACACAGCCGGAGCGTTGGCGCCGATGACCACGTCCCCAAGCCGTTTGAGATTGGTGATTTGCTCAACCGTATTGCGCGGTTGACATCAATGAGGGGATGAGCAAGAGGTCAGGGGGTTGGGCGTGACCGGCTGATCGTAGTGGTAGGATGGCAATCACCGTGACTCCCAACCCCCGGCGCTCACGTGCGCCACTTGCGGCATTGAATCAAAGTTCCCTGGCCTTCGACCGACTTGATGTCAAACTCATCCATAAGGCGTTTTGCGCCGGGCAGGCCCATGCCCATGCCGCGCGACGTACTGTAGCCATCCTGCATGACAAGTTCGACGTCGGCAATGCCCGGCCCCTGGTCCTCACAGATGATCTCGATGCCTTTGCGCCCGGCGCGCTCGATCTCCCGTACTGTCACCGTTCCGGTTCCAGCGTAAAGAAACACATTGCGCGCCAGTTCGCTCACCGCTGTCGCAATCCGTGCCTGATCAATCGCACCGAAGCCGAGAGTCTTTGCAGTATCACGGGCCAGGGTGCGAGCGATCACGATATCGAGGTCGCTACGGATCGGCGCAACCTTAGCCTGTGCCATCGGCGCCCTCCCCAGCCTGTCGGCGGAGCATTGCCAGACCCTTCTCAAGATTGAGAGCCGTCATGACACCGGTCAACTCCAATCCCAACTCGACCAGTGTGATAGCCACTGCGGGCTGGAGGCCAGTAATTACTACTTTCGTCCCCATCAGACCAGCCATTGACGCAATATCGCTGATCAGGCGACCGATGAAACTGTCAACAACGTCGACAGCAGTAAGATCGACGATCAACCCACGCGCCTTGGTATCGTAGATCTTCTGCAGTAGATCGTCTTTGAACTGTACCGCTGATGCGTCGTGCAATGCCACCTGAATTGACGCAATCAAGACGTCGCCGATCTTCAGGATAGGTATTCTAAGACTCTCCAACGAAACCTCCTCATCCCCTGAAACCAGACCTGGCCCGAGGGTGCGTTCAGCGCGGGAGGATGTCAGGATGACACCATACGAACTGATTATAGGTAACCACAACCAATTCGTCCATGCGCTGACGGTCCTATGGTAGCGTAGGAATACCGCGCAGGTGTCAGCATAGTATACTACGCATTCAGGCGCCGTGTGCATGGCAGTGGACGAGTAAGTGTTCATGTTTCTCCTGGGAGCGCGGGCATCTTGCCCGCGTAGATGCGATGAGGGCGCGGGACGCCCTCGCTCCCAGGCGCATGTGTTACCCCAGTGTGAACAGTTACGTGGACGACTATTCATCGTTGGAGCATACGATTCTGGCGACTACTCGACATGGGTGGGCCGGAGGACGCCTGCGCCACCGGGGGAAGGAGAAATGGTATGACAGGGGCCCTGCGCACCGGCGCACGCGGCGTGGCGTCGTAGCCAGACACAGAAAGGATACCAGTGATCACCCGTGATTTCACCGCTACCACCTTCGTCGTTCACGAGCAACGCACGCTGCTCTTGCTCCATCGTAAGCTGGGCAAATGGTTTCCACCCGGCGGGCATATTGATCCGCACGAGTTGCCAGATGAAGCCGCAGTGCGTGAAGTGCGTGAAGAGTCAGGCCTTGAGGTCGAACTGCTGACGGCCGGCGGCATGATCGGGGAAGTGCGTGTGTTGCCGCAACCATACTGTATCTTGCTCGAGGATATTTCGGATGATCACCAGCACATTGACCTGATCTATTTCGCCCGGGTGCGCGGTGGTACACTTGCATTTGCCGAACGCGAGGCGCATGCGGCGCGCTGGCTGACGTGGGAGGAGCTGGCTGATCCCGAAGTGGCCGACGATATTCGTGAACTGGGGCGTCGCGCGATTGAGTTGTGCGGTTGAGGAGCTGCACTGTTGGCAACACGTATGTCGCTCGCCGATCGGCGCCGTTCAGCTCATCTACAAGCGTGTTCTGGTAGAAAACGGAACAACCGACGCCTGCGCGCCAGTTGACGAGGTACCACCGCGGGACACCCAGAGGAACCCACCTACCGTTGCTACCTCTCGGTCCTGGCGGGGTTTGGCAAGTATCTGCCGCCCCGCGGTGTAGGTCTATTATACCGTGTGGGCGCAGGCCATGCAAACGAGGGTTGTTGCGACTGTATCCAGGCGTGTGTGACAGATGGTGTGTGGTGACTAAGAGCCTATCCGAACACCAGATGGTCACTGTCATGGCGAGCGCGCGCGAAGCACTCTCCGCTCGCGCCGCTCGATTGCTTCAGCCACGCTGCGCTCGCTGCACGCGGTCGCTGGCGCTCCGCGCCATGACCGCATGCTCATGGGTGTTCGGATAGGCACTAAGCTCGACTTTATCCATCCAGGGTAGCGGGTCTAGTCGCAATACGTTGCACCTAAGCTCTTCGCCCCCACCCCAGCCCGCCCCCGCTGGGGGCGGGAGTCCGGCTCCTCACCCAGTGGGGGGAGGTTGGGAGGGGGTGTATCGCGCCTTATTTGCAAGGTATTGGGTCTAGTCGCGCATGCTTTCGAGCGCCAGGGCCACAGCGCCGATCGCAACGCTATCAGCACCAAGGATCGCCCCGACAAGCCGGGTCTGCCGTTCAACCATCCCGCCAACATAGATCTGCATGCGATCAGCAATTGCGTTGATGAACGGATCGCCGCCGTTGCGTGCCACGACGCCGCCAATGACGACCATCTGCGGGTCGAGGAGCGCGACGATCTGCGCAATGCGAACGGCCAGAAGGTCGATCGCCTCGCTGACTACCTGGCGTGCTTCGTGACGCTCACCGAAAATGTCGCTCAACAGTGTGGTGTGCAATCCAAGCTCGGCGGCCCGGTTCAGTAACCCCTTGATTGACACGTGCTGTTCGAGCGTCCCGGGGGCTTTTCCAGGGCGGAGAGGGTCAATCGGGCCGACAACCGCGTGGCCGATTTCGCCAGCCGTCGTTGTGGCGCCGTGGTACAGGCGCCCATCCAGCACGAGCCCGGCGCCAACGCCGGTGCTCAAATGAATGTAGACCAGGTGCTGCGTCTCGCGTCCTACACCGAAGGTCGCCTCGGCCAGGGCTATCAGGTTGGCGTCGTTGTCTACCACGCACGAGGCCCCGAATGCATCCTCCAGCGCTTCGCGTAATGGATAGCGCTCCCAGCCGGGAATCCGTGGCGAAAGGAGCACAATACCGTGCCGCACATCAACCGGGCCGCCGAAGCCGGCGCCAACCCGCACAAGGTGCGCGTTCGCTATGCCATGTTCGGCCATGAGTGCGCGCCCCAGTTCGATTGCCCCGCCGACAAGTTCCTGGGGCGTTTCCGCTTCCGGTTCACGGTGCGCACTGTAGAAGACGTGATTGTTCAGATCGACCAGTGCAGCGCGCAAGCCATAGCTGCCGACGTCGAGCCCGAGAACGCACCCCTGGCCACCGAGCAGCCCCCAGCGGTTCTGTGTCAATCTCTCCTGGATGAGGGTCGTCGGGTCGATCATGGCACGCCTCCTCTCTGTGACAGAGCGTCGAGATAGACCGGCACGCTCCGGAACTGCCATTATAGCACACCACCTTGCCACCATCATATGTCATACGATATGTCCGGGTCGGCGCCGCCGCTCTCACGGTCGTTGCGCGGCTCATAGCGTCGCTGCGCTGCAATGCCGTACGTCAGGGCGGCGAGCAATGCTAATACGCCGAATGTTGCCCTGACCACCGTTTCCATGGCTGTGATGGTTGTCGACGAGGCGCCGGTGGCGATCGTGGGCACTGGCAAGCCTGTACCGGTGGCAGTGATGTGTGAAGGCGAGGGTTGTGCTGGCAGGGTGTCATAACGCATAGCAGTGCCATCGGAAAGAAAAGGGACCATGGTCGGGAGGCCGTCTGGTGCCCATGCCGGTAGACGCTCCGGGTGGTATGCAGCACTGGAACACGCTGTCGCGCTCATGGTGCGCGCGGCTTCTGTGGTCGCGGTTGTGCCCGGGTGAGGTGTTGCAGGTGTATCGGTGGTACTCCCTGCATGGGCCGTTTGAGAGGGTGAGGGCGTGCGGGTGGGCGATGGCGTCTTCGATGGCGACGGCGTGCGGCTGGGTGATGGCGTCTTCGACGGCGACGGTGTGCGGGTGGGGGATGGCTCGTCGGTTGGCTCCGGTTCGTCGGTTGGTGATGGTGTGCGTGTGGCAGTTGGTGTCTTTGTGAAGGTTGGCGTTCTGGTTGCCGATGGTGTGCGGGTGGGGGATGGCTCGTCGGTTGGCTCCGGTTCGTCGGTTGGCGATGGTGTTCTGGAGGGTGAGGGTGTTCTGGAGGGCGTCGGTGTCCTGGAGGGTGAGGGTGTTCTGGAGGGTGTTGGCGTTCGCGTTGCGGAATCTTCGGGTGTTGTTGATGACTGTAGGGTTGCAGTCGAGGCCGGGGTGCCGGTTTCCGGCGTACATGTGCAAGATGGAAGTGATGTGGTTGCGCTCGCTGCCGGTGATGGCGTGGCAGTGGCTGGACCGGATGGCACAGGCTCAATAGTTGCAGGTGGATCGTCTGGCGTCACGGTTATGGTGATGGTCTCAGTAAGAATCTCCGTAGGTGACGGCGATGCTTCAAGGATCGGGGTGCTGGTCGGCGTCGACGTGGGAATCGATGAAGGTGTCTCCGTGTTCACTACCGGCGGAACGTTCCACGCGCCGGGCGATGGTGCACCCTTGATCCATGGTGTGCCACCATCCGGTACACGCGCGAAGCTCTGACCGATCGTTGCGGCACTGTATGGTGCACTATCAACCAAGGTGCCGGATGCATCCAGGAGGAGCGCCGCATCGGCGCCACTATTATTGAGGATGTTGGTGCTTAACTCAACAATGAGTAACCCTTGAGGCGGTACGATGGTTCCGGCTGCAATAATTGTCTGCGCACCGCCCGGCGTATCGTCGTCAAGCTTCCAGCCACTGACATCAAGCGGCGTATCGCGTAGATTGATGATCTCGATCCACTCGGGGCCGGTGGCGGGAGCGGGCATGATCTCATTGATCAGAGCGATCGGTGTCGCTGTTGTGATGGCGGTGCCGCCGATTGCCAGACATGCAAGCAGCAGCGTGAATGGAACGAAGGATGATCGCATGGCGGCGCCTGTGTTCTACGCGCAGACGGTTGCGCTATGCCGATGGTGCCATGGTCGCGTCATCCACGAAAGCCATCCAATCGTCCTTGTTGCAGCGTGTGGCGGCAACAGTGCGCGCCGGTACTCACATCCCGGCGGTGAGGCGAATCTGTCGGCTGTGTAACCTTTTTATCTGTGGTATCATCATAAGAGCGACGGCACGCAGGTGGCCGTCAATTCGATCTGAGGAGACTGCGACATGCACAGCAAGGTCGTTATTATCGGGTCGGGGCCGGCAGGGCTGACCGCCGCACTCTACGCGGCGCGTGCCAACCTCGAACCCCTGGTGATTCGCGGGTTGCAGCCGGGCGGTCTGATCGCAACCACAAGCGAGGTGGAAAACTATCCTGGCTTTGTGGAGGCGATTGGTGGCTTTGAGCTGGCTGATAACATGGAAAAGCAAGCCGCGCGCTTCGGCGCGCGCTATATGGATGCGCTGGTAGAGAAGGTTGATCTGTCGCAGCGGCCATTTCGCCTGTTGACCGATGGTGGCGAAGAAGTGACGGCTGAAACGCTGATTATCTCGACCGGGGCATCGCCGCGCAAACTGGGAGTACCTGGCGAGGAGAAGCTGGCAAATCGCGGCGTTTCATACTGTGCCACATGTGACGGGTTCTTTTTCCGCGGCAAGAAAGTTGTGGTGGTTGGCGGCGGTAATAGTGCGCTCGATGAGAGCCTCTTCCTGACGCGCTACGTATCTGAATTGACCATTGTCCACCGGCGTGACGCGCTGCGCGCCGATCCGATTCTGCAGGAACGCATCTTTGCCAATCCGAAAGTCAACTTCGTGTGGGATTCGGTCGTCGAAGAGATTCTGGGTGATGATAAAGTGACGGGGGTACGCGTGCGGAACGTCAAGAGCGGCGAGACGTCCGTCATCGCGACCGATGGCGTCTTCCCATATATTGGCCACATCCCGAACACCTGGTTGTTCAAGGGTCAGCTCGAGCTTGATGCAAATGGCTATATCATTGCCGACCATCGCACGCGCACACAGATCCCTGGCGTGTTTGCCGCCGGCGACGTGGTGGACCATGTCTACCGCCAGGCGATCACTGCTGCCGGTGAGGGGTGCAAGGCGGCGATGGAGGCGGTGTGGTTCCTTGGCGAGCAGGAGCACGCGGCAAAGAAGGCTGCCGAGTCCGTGGCGGCACTGGCCTAGATGAATGTGATGCGACGTGAATCGCGCTACCCGATGGTTGCGGTTGATGATGCATTGCGCATCATCAACCTGCACGTTGTGCCGCTGGATGTCGAGGAGCTTGATGTGCTCCGCGACGCCGCGGACGGCAGGGTTCTGGCTGAAGATGTGTTCAGTGAGGAGAACCTGCCCGATGTGCCGAAAGCTGCTGTTGACGGGTATGCGCTGTGCAGCGCCGATGGTGTCACACCGCGCCGGGTGATTGCTGAAATTACCGCCGGTGCGATGGCCGGGTTGCACATTGATCGTGGTGCTGCCGTACGGATCATGACCGGCGCTCCGCTGCCGTCCGGCGCGGATGCCGTCGTTATGGTGGAGCAGGCTGAGGAGCGCGATGGTCTGCTGTTTGTGCTGCATGCTCCCGGCGCCGGAGATAACATCCACACCACTGGCCAGGATGTTGCTGCTGGCCAGTTGATCCTTGCTCGTGGAACATCTCTGGGCGTGGCAGAGATTGGCCTGCTGGCAACTGCCGGACGGCGCCGGGTACGTGTCTTTCGCCGGCCGGTCGTTGCGGTGCTGGCGACCGGCGATGAGGTGTTTGAACCGGACGGTCCGATCTTTGCCGGCGGCGTACGCGACAGTAATCGCTATGCGCTGATGGCGGCGGCGCGCGAAGCCGGCTGCGTCGCTGTCTCGCTGGGTATTGCGCGTGATGACATGGCGGTGCAACGGGCGGCGATCCTCGATGCGGCCGGTCGCGCAGATGTGTTGCTAACCAGTGGCGGCGTCTCAATGGGAACGCGCGACCTGGTCAAGCCATTACTGGAGGAACTCGGTACGATCCATTTCGGCCGGATTGCCTTTAAGCCAGGGAAGCCGACGACGTTTGCGACAATTGCGCGCCGGACGGCGACGCATGGATTGCCGCTGCTGGTGTTTGGTCTGCCGGGCTTCCCTGTCTCCTCGCTGGTATCGTTCGAGGTGTTCGTGCGACCGGCGTTGCGCCGACTC
This sequence comes from Chloroflexota bacterium, assembly GCA_013388755.1. Lineage (GTDB taxonomy): Bacteria > Chloroflexota > Chloroflexia > Chloroflexales > Roseiflexaceae > JACAEQ01. The sequence goes on along the minus strand of JACAEQ010000032.1, from coordinate 96,162 downwards.
CAGGGCGATGCGCATCCGGATCGGCCGCGTGTGCGGGTGACGTTGCGCGATCCCATTCATCCTGCGCCTGATCGTCCGGAATATCAGCGGGCGATCGTTAGCTGGGAGGAGGGCCGTCTTGTGGCGCGCAGCACCGGTCGCCAGGGAAGTAGCCGGTTGTTGTCGTTGCTTGGCGCGAATGGCCTGTTGCTGGTTCCGCCCGGCACACAATCATATGCGGCCGGCGCCGAACTTGAGGCGCTCCTCACCGGGCCGCTACGGTAAGCTGCATCGCCGCGCAACCGCAGCCTGGATGGTTCGCGCCAGGCCGCAAAGCGATGTACCGGTGCCTGCCATTACACGTTTGCGCGAGTTAACGTGACACGGTATTGCCTCTCTGGGGAAGTGCAGTATCACTGAACCATGTACGTGCTGGAGGCGCGGGCGTTAATGTGCGCGACTCCGGCGATCAACTGTTTTGCGCTTCGCTGGAGAAGCGAATCTCGCTGCCTGCTGCTGCCGAGCGGTAAGCGGCGTCAAGCAGGCGCAGGATGCTCAGGCCTTCCGCGCCGGTCGCCACGGGCTGGCCCGTCCCACGGCAGGCGTCCACGAAGTGACGGAAACCTTCGGCCCAGGCCCACTCTTTTTTCGGAACTTCGGGCGCAATTTCCACGGGGACGCCATCATCAACGCGGAAGATCCGCAGTGGCTGGTCCTTGCCATACAGATCGGGGAAATAGTCAGCGCCCGCCCGGTCGCCGGCGAACTGGATACGCTCCTCATTGCGGGCGTGGATCGCCCAGGTCACTTCGATGGTCACCAGGCCGCCATTCGCCAGGCGCAGATGGATCGCCGCCAGATCATCCACATCGAATACGCCGCCTGTGACCCGGTCTGCGCCCCAGCCGCCGAGGCCGCGTTCATGCGGGCCATGGACGGCCTGGATCTCGCCGCGCACCGCGCTCACCGGGGGAAATCCGAGAATCCAGTACACCATGTCGAGCATGTGAACGCCAATATCCATAGTTGCGCCGCCACCCGCCAGTTCCTTGCGTGTGAACCATGAACCATAGCCGGGGATGCCGTGGCGGCGCAACAGGCGACCATAGGCATAGGTGATTGTGCCGAAGCGGCCAGCCTGCACCATTTCGCGCAATAGCACCACTTCAGGACGTGGGCGATTACTCATATTGATCGCCAGCACCTTGCCGGCTTTTTCAGCGGCGGCCACCATTGCTTCGCCATCGGCGACGCTGGTTGCCAGCGGCTTTTCGCACAACACATGTTTGCCCATATTCAGCGCGGCAATGGCAACCGGCGCGTGGAGCGCATTCGGCACGGCCACCGTGATGGCGTCAATGTCATCGCGCGCGATCAAATCGTGATAATCGGCGAAAGCGTGCGGAATGTTGAACTTTGTCGCTGCTTCCTGCGCGCGCGCCAGGTTGGTGTCGCAGATTGCGGTCACCTGTACGCCAGGGATTGCCTGGAGCGATGGAACGTGGCCGTGGACGACGACCGCGCCGGCGCCGACGACGCCGATGCGGATGGGAGCTGACATGGCACTCTTTCCTTTCTGATTCCTGGTGGGCCAGCAGCCGCGGCGCCTGCCGCTCATCGGGCAGAGCCGCGTGTCGTGACCATTGTGTGAACGCCGATTATCTTACCACCAATCCATGGCATGCGTTGCGTCTTGCCAGGAGCCTGTCCGAACACCAGATGGTCAATGTCATTGCGAGCGAAGCGAAGCCATCCCCTCTCGCGCCGCTCGATTGCTTCAGCCACGCGTCGCTCGCTGCACGCTGTTGCTGACGCTCGGCGCGCAGGGTCAAACCCATCTACCCATCAGGTGGAGCTTCCCGAAAACCTGCTCCTGGCAGGTGCAGGCACGGCACCTCGTGGCACCCGGAGAATCCTGCGTTGTTTGTCGCAAAAGGATCAGGTACAATACAGATGGTTCGTGGCGATGCTGCCGCCAGTACGGAGAAGAGCAATGCGCACAACGTTCTGGATTGGCATAACACTCGGTCTCATACTGTGGGCGATCTTCCTGCAGCGCCAGCTCGCGGCGGCTCGCAGGCGCGGCGACATGTATCGCGACGCCGCCACGCGCATGGAACGGCGCATTGACGACCTGACCCGGTCGCAGTCGTCGTAGCATGCCAGCCACGGTCGCATCCTATGACAATGGCAATTGGAGCTGCGCCTGTGCAAGAGCGCATCGGGGTCATTGATCTTGGATCAAACACGACCCGCCTGATTGTGATGGGCTACACGCCACATCATTCATTCCGCCTGCTTGATGAAGTGCGTGAAAGTGTGCGCCTGGCTGAAGGGATTGGCGCCGACGGCCAGCTTCAGGCGGCGCCGATGGAGCGTGCCATTGCGACGATGCGCCTGTTTCATACGCTGTGTCGTTCGGCCAATGTGAAGATGATTGTGCCGGTGGCGACCAGTGCGACACGCGAAGCCAGCAACCAGGCGCACTTTGTCGCGCGTATTGCCGCTGAAGCAGGTTTGACGATGCGCGTGCTCAGCGCCCACGAGGAAGCCTACTACGGCTATCTGGGGGTCGCCAACTCACTTGATATTCGTGACGGCTTCGTGATCGACATCGGTGGTGGCAGTACGCAGGTCTCCATGGTGCGTGGGCGCGGCTTCGTGCGCTGGTACAGCCAGCCAGTTGGTGCGCTACGCGCCAGTGAGCACTATGTGCGTTCCGACCCGATCAGCAACAAGGATTTCCGCGCGCTCGAAACAGGTGTGGCCGAGCGGTTTGCCGGGCTCGACTGGTTCGCCTCCGATCGCGGCCCGATGTTGGCCGGTATCGGCGGTACGATCCGCACCCTCGCCGAGGTGGACCAGAAATTGTGCAATTATCCGCTCGATCGGGTTCATGGATACGTTCTGTCGCGCGATCGGCTCGAGTCGTTGATCGAGCAATTGCGCGGTATGAACCAGCGGCAACGCGAGGATCTTCCTGGTCTCAGCCGCGATCGGGCCGATCTTATCCTTGCGGGTGGCGTCATCCTGGCGCATTTGATGCGACGTGGCGGTTTTGACACCATCATGGTCGGCGGCCAGGGCCTGCGCGAAGGAATCTTCTACGAGCATTTCCTGGTGGGCGAGCACCCGCCACTGTTCGCTGACATGCGTGGCTTTAGCGTCCAGAACCTGGCGCGAATCTACAATTACGAAGCATTACATGCCGCCAAGGTACGCGAGTTGTCATTCTCCATGTTCGACCAGTTGCGCCAGTTCCATGGCTACGGCGACTGGGAGCGCACATTGCTCGGGTATGCAGCAACGCTGCACGACATTGGCCTGGCGGTCAACTATTATGATCACCATAAGCATGGTGCGTATCTGGTGCTCAACGGAACGCTGCAAGGCTTCAGTCATCGTGAGGTCGCGCTGATTGCGTTGCTGGTGCGGTTCCATCGCAAAGGGGAAGTTTCGGTCGAGTCACTGCGCGATGTACTATCGCCCGGCGACGACCTGCGTGTTATGCGGCTGGCGGCGTTGCTACGGATTGCCGAGTACCTGGAGCGACGCAAGAGCCAGGTGGTGCAGGGGATCACGGTTGAGCTCAATGGCACGATACGCCTGGTAACGCGCACGGTTGGCGATGCGACCGTGGAGATCTGGGATGCAAATCGCGGTGCAGGGTTGTTTCGCAAGGCGTATGGGCGCGACGTAGAGATTGTGTAGCCAGTGGCGTTCAATATTCAACAGCGTCGTTCTCGTTGCGTTTTAATACCTCGCGGCTACGGCCATCTTCCGCAGGACCGACAAATCCCTGTTGTTCAAGCAGGTCGATCAGCTGGGCAGCTTTGCTGTATCCGATGCGCAGGCGGCGCTGCAGTAACGACGCCGACGCGCGTGCGTGCTGCTGCACCAGTTTGATCGCCTCCGGCAGAAGGGAATCCTGTTCCTCGGCGCTGAGAAACTCTGCCGGCCCCTGGAGCGGCGCATGGTGCGTGGCGCCTTCCCCTTCTCTGGCGCTCCCCTTGTGCACGTCGCGCTCGTGCTCTGGCGGCACGGCATCGCGCCAGAACTGAACGATCCGCTCAACTTCGCTCTCAGCCACCCATGTACCCTGGAGGCGAACCGGTCGCGCAGCATCAGCAGCCATGTAGAGCATATCGCCACGCCCGAGCAATTGCTCGGCGCCGTTCATGTCAAGAATCACGCGCGAGTCGATCTGTGATGTCACGGCGAACGCGATCCGTGACGGGAAGTTGGCTTTGATCAGCCCGGTGACGACATCAACCGAGGGGCGCTGTGTTGCGAGAACCAGGTGGATACCGGTCGCACGCGCCATCTGCGCCAGGCGGCAGATCAGGGTCTCCACCTCGTCGGGCGCCATCATCATCAAGTCGGCCAGTTCATCAACGATAATGACAATATACGGCAGCGGCTCCAGATCCGCCCGGCGGCGCGCCGCAACCTTGTAGCCCTCGATGTTGCGGAAACCGTAACGCGCAAATACTTTGTAGCGCCGTTCCATCTCACGCGTCGCCCACTTGAGTGTCGGCACCACCCGTTCGAGTTCGGTCACGACCGGCGAGAGCATATGCGGGATGCGGTTGTAGATAATCAGCTCCACCATCTTCGGGTCGACCATGATGAACTTCAATTCGTCGGGGGTATGTTTCAGGAGCAACGAACAGACGAAAGCATTGATGCCGGCGCTCTTGCCGGTGCCGGTTGCTCCGGCCATCAGGAGGTGCGGCATGCGATCCAGGCCGGCGACGATTGGCGTTCCAGAGACATCTTTGCCGAGCGGCCACTTCAGGCGCCCTTTTGCTTTCTCAAACTCCTCACTCTCGATCACCTCGCGCATGCCAACGAGCGAGATGGCTGAGTTGGGGATCTCGATGCCGATCACATTCTTACCGGGAATCGGCGCCTCGATCCGGATGGAGGTCGCTGCCAGCGCCAGCGCCAGGTCTTTCTCCAGCGTGGTAATCTTGGAGACCTTCACGCCGACGGCCGGTTGGAGCTCAAACTGGGTCACTGCCGGGCCGGTATTGACGCCGACAACCTGCGCCTCGACCTTGAAACTGGCCAGCGTCTCTTCAATCAGCCGTGAACGGACGCGCTTTTCTTCGTCCGTCACCGTTCCTTCCGGATACGTATCGAGCAGATCCAGAGATGGGAGCGGCCAGGCACGATGAACCGGCGAGACCTCAAAGCCTTCCAGCGCTGACTGGACGACCTGAGCCGACGGCGAATCGTGAGTGGTTGGCGCTGCCAGCAGGTCGTTGAGCAACGTTGTATTGCTGGATGCGCCTCTGTCAGCCGGCGTTGCGCCACCTTCGGGCGCAGGTGGCGCGGTACCGACGGGAGAGGGGCGCGGCGCGCGCGTCTCCGGACGTTGAAACAGGCTGGCGCGTGTTGGCCGTTCGGCGATTGGCGTCGGCACAATATCGTCATCGGGCCGCGGCGGCGCATCGGGCGGCGGGACGCAGGTCGTGGCGGGGGCGGATAGTGGCGGCTGGCGCGGCGTGGGGGAAGCGCCGGTGGGAGGCCGCCGCGGCCCGGCGCTCCACACTGTCAGCCAGAAACGGGCGAAATTGTCGCGCAGTGACGAGATCAGCTCGTGAAGCGTGATATCGAATGTTAACAACACCCCGGCCAGACCCAGAACACATGCGATCACAAATGCCGCTGGCCGGCCAATCGCCTGCGACAGAAGCGAGAGCAGCGCATAGCCGGCCACCCCGCCGCCTTCGCCGCTGCGCTCATCAATGCCGGCGCGTGCGCCAATCGAGAACTCGAGCAGGATCAGCAGCGCGGTCAGCACGAACAGTGTGCCAAGCACCGTCGCGCCGGTGAAACGCACATCTTCGTAGCGTTCCTGGAGCAGGATCGCCAGGCCGAGCAAACCGAGCGATAGCGGCACAATCAGCGCGCCCCAGCCCAGCAGCCGCCGGGTCAACTCCACCCAGGAAGCGCCAAGCACGCCGGCAGCGCCCGTGACATAGAAAATGATAGTGATTGCCGCAACGGCAATCAACCCGAGCGCAAACAACTCACGCTGGTGCTCCGGGCGCAACTGGATTGCGGGCGTGACAGCCGCTCGCTTGCGCCGTGCGCCGGTTGATTTACGGCTGGAGGACGATTGCTTCGCTCTGGCCATGGCGTATCTTTAGAGAGACGGCAGCATATGGCAACGTTACAGTAACATATGTTCGCATCGGTTGCAAGGTGCGAAGTCGAACGCTGTGCTATAATGCGCTACGTTTTCGCCGCGCCATCGCCAGAGATATGAGTGGAGCCGCTTCGCTCACCTGTTCCCGGATCAGAAGGGGCCCGTTCTTGCCCGAGCGTTGCTTTCAGGGAGTGCCGGATGGTTGAGGACCCGCCTGCAGTGTAAAGGAGGTCAGGGATTATGGAGATTGTGCACAAGCGTTTCAATCGCGTCGATCTCTTGACTATCAAGGGCCGGCTGGATGCAATGAATGCACCCCAGCTCAAGCAGCAGTTCGATACGCTCTTTGACCAGAATCGCTATCGTGTTGTCCTTGATCTGGCAGAACTGGAATACGTCGCAAGCCCTGGCCTGCGTGTGCTGATCGAAGCGCGAAAACGCGCGCGCGACTGGAAGCTTACCGATCTCGAAGGTGGAGACGTGCGAATTGCGAACCTGCCGCCACGGATCAAAGAGGTGTTTGACCTGACGGGTTTCACATCACTCTTCGAGATTTTCTCTGATACCACCGAGGCGGTGGGATCGTTCTAAGTGCCTATCCGAAAACCAGATGGTCACTGTCATTGCGAGCGAAGCGAAGCAATCTCCTCTCGCACCGGTAGAGTGCTTCAGCCACGCTGCGCTCGCTGCAGGCTGTCGCTGGCGCTCCTCGCAATGACAGGAGGCGTAGCATCCTCAATATGCCCCGCCGCCGCAGCGTGCCGCGCACACGATGATGCGTGACGCCCAACGATTGGCAAGTGACTATGGAGTCCCTCACCGTTCCGGCTACGCTCGATTCGCTGGCGTTGATCAGTTCATTCATCACCGGTGCGACGCAGCGCGCCGGCCTTGATGCGCATACGGCCTGGCAGGTCGAACTGGCGGTTGATGAGGCGGCAACCAATATTATCCAACACGGGTATGATCCTGGCAGCCCCGGTACGATCGAACTGACATGGCGAATCCAGGGGGGCGAACTGGTGGTAACATTGCGTGACTATGGCCGGCGGTTCAATCCTGACGATGTGCCCCCACCCGACCTGACGTCGCCGTTGGAGGAACGTCAGGCAGGCGGTCTGGGTCTCTACCTGATGAGCCGGCTGATGGATCGGGTGCGGTTCGATTTTGATGATCAGCAGGGTAATCTGCTGACCATGGTGAAGCGGCTATCGTTGCAGACGCAGGCGCAGGTATTTGCCCTGGCGGGCAGGCTCGATGCGGTAGGTACAGCGGCAGCGCTTCTGCCGGTCAACCGCGCCATTGCGGATGGTGCCCGCTATATACTGCTCGATCTCGACGCAGTTACTTTCCTCAGCAGTACCGCATTGCGATCGTTCTTGCTGGCACGCAAAGATTTGCTGGCGCGCGATGGTGAATTGCGTCTGTGCAATTTGCGCCCTCAGGTTCGGGAAGTGTTCGAACTGACCGGATTCACTCAGGTGTTCGCGATCCATCACACCCGTGACGAAGCGCTGGCGGCATTCGGCCAGGGACACGCGTGAACCGTGAGCAGTGGCTCATACTGTACTGTTTTGTCGTGGGCGCGGCCGGCTGGGCCGTGCTCATCTTCAATGGTCCAGGCGCTGCGCCATGGAGCACGCTGGCGCCATTTCTGGTGCTGGCGTTGCTGATTGAGGCGGCTGCATTTCGTGTTCCTCCGGCCGATCCGCATAGCCTGGCAGGGATCATTATTCTGGCCGCGGCGCTGGCGCTTGGACCAGTTGACGGTGCTTTCATCGCCGGGTTATCCGGGTTGATATTTGGTATGGTGTTGCCCCTCGTCTATCGTCGTCCGCGCACGGTTTACATTCTGGCGGCCAGGCCGTTGCTCCGGAGTGGGGTGCGCGCCGGAGCCGTACTGGCGGGTGGTGCACTGGCGCATGCGCTCGGCGGCGATACTCCCGGCGAGATGCTGTCGCTCGTCGCATACATCCTCTGCTACCCGTTGTTCATTCAGTTCAACCGCGCAATACGTGAGTATCTGCAGGGTGGTGTTACCGGTGTGTTAACCTGGTGGCAGTCCGCGTGGCGTCCGGTGCTGGCCGCCGAGATTGCTCCTCTTCCAGTGGCGGCGCTGTTCGCCGCCATCTATGGACGGCTTGGCATCGGCTACTTCGTGTTTGCGGCGGCCGGTCTGCTCGCCGCCAGCCTGGCGCTGCGCCGGGCCACGATGAACTTGCGCAACCAGGGCGCCTCGATCCGTGAACTGGGGGTACTGAACGAGGCAAGCCGCGAGATTATTCGCGCCGAACTCGATGTCGTCGCCCTGAGCGAACTGATCTATCGCGCCGCAAGCAAAGTGGTGGATACGTCATCGTTCCACCTTGGCCTGTTCGACCCGGACAGCGATCGCTATACGCTGGTGGTGCGCGTGCAGGACCGCGTTCGCCTGCCGCCGCTGATGGTTGACCTGCCGGCGGGCGACGGCATTGTTGGCTGGATGCGTGAGACTGGTCGCTCGTTGCTGGTTGAGGATTTTGCCGTCGAGATGGATCGGCTGCCCGCGCGACCACGGTACCAGAGCGAACGCCCGCCGCGCTCCGGGATCTATGTGCCGCTGATTGATGGCGGCAAAGTGATCGGCACCATCTCGATTCAGAGTTATCATCCCTATGTATTCGATGCCGACGACATGCGGATGCTCTCGCTCCTTGCCGACCAGGCGGCTGTAGCGATATCAAAGGCGCGCGCTTTTGCCGCGGCAAATGAACGCGCCATCCAGTTGCAGGCCATCCAGGATGTTAGTGAGCGTATTGCTGCCATTCTCGATCTCGATCAGTTGCTTGCATCGGTGGTGCGCCTGATCCGGGAGCGCTTTGGGTATCACACGGTGCATATCTTCCTGCTGGAAGCGCGTGAGCGGTTGCGTTTCGGCGCCAGCACGGTCGAAGGCCAGGCGCTCGATGGCTTGCGCCAGCTGACGCTGCAACTTGGCGAAGGTATCGTCGGCAGCGTTGCACTGACCGGCCAGCCTGCGTTGATCAATGATGTCGCTGCCGATGCGCGGTATGTGCCCTACGATCCGAATACGCGCGCTGAGCTTGCCGTGCCGTTGCGTTATGCCGATCAGGTGATCGGTGTGCTGGACATTCAGAGTGCTGAACCGGGCCGGTTCCAGCAAAGCGATCTGTTTGTGACCCGGACCCTGGCTGACCAGGTGGCGGTCGCGGTGGAGAGTGCGCGCGCATTCACAGCGCAACGCGAAGAAGCCTGGACATTGAATGCACTATTACAGGTGGCGGAGAACATGTCGCGTGCCACGTCGCTTGATGCGCTGCTGCCGGTAACCGTACGTCTGCCGGCGCTGCTGCTCGGGTGCGATCGGTGTTATTGCCTGATATGGGATCGTGATGAAGCGACATTCACTCCGCTGGCAGCGTATGGCCTGGCCGCCGCTGATCGCGCGACATTTGTGGGACAGCCCATTGCTGAACGTGATGCGCCGCTTCTGGCCGAAGTCGTGCGAACGGTTGCGCCGATTGCGCTCGATACGGCAACGGATCACGGCCATCTCTGCACGCCGATCATTGAACGTTTTGGCGGAGCATCATTGCTGGTGACGCCGCTCTGGACGCGGGGCGCAACCCTGGGTGTGCTGGTTCTGGATTATGGCCCACCGCACCACCAGTTCACTGTGCGCGACTTCACGCTGGCCAATGGCTTCGCCGCGCAGATGGCCGGCTCGCTCGAAAGCGCGTTGCTGGCGCAGGACGCAGCGCTGGCGGCGCGCCTTGAAGAGGAGTTGCGTGTTGCGCGCGACATCCAGCGCACGTTGTTGCCGGCGCGCGCACCCCATCTGCCAGGTTGGGATACGGCTGCCGACTGGCGCTCGGCGCGGATTGTTGGTGGCGATTTCTATGACTACTGGTATCTGCCGGTACGCGATCTGACCGCCGTGACCCCCGGCGCTGGCCGGTGGCCGGGACAGGGTGTGGCACCCGATGATGCCGTATCTCAACCGCTCGGCTTCGTCATTGCTGATGTCAGCGATAAAGGCGTACCCGCTGCGCTGTTCATGGCGCTTGCGCGGAGCCTTGTGCGTGCTGCTGCGCTGGATGGATCAGCGCCGGCCATAGCGCTCACGCGCGCCAATCGCTGGATCACGCGCGACACTGAGGCCGGGATGTTTGTCACGGTATTCTACGGTATCCTTGAACCGCAGACTGGCCGTTTACGCTACTGTTGTGCCGGTCACAATCCACCGTTGCTGCTCCGCGGCACCGGCGGTGTGGAGGCATTGAGAACGCCTGGCATTGCCCTGGGTGTCCTCGAAGAGGTGCACCTCGCTGAAGCTGAGGTGCAGATCGCTACCGGTGACATACTGGTGTGCTATACCGATGGCGTGACCGAGGCGATCAATGCGGCACAGGAACCGTTTGGTGTCGAGCGACTGATCGACGTCGTTCAAGCCAATCGTGGCGGTGGAGCTCCCATGATCCTCGATGCCGTGACCAGTGCGCTCAACCGCCATGCCGACGGTGCACTCTATGATGATGTGACCATGCTCGTCATCGCGCGCGTTGGCATGGCACAGCGCGAGTAACTGGTCACAGTCGGTGATACATCGGTGGCGGGAAGGCTTCCGCAGGCGACATTGCACCTTGCCTTGCCGATAGAACCACACCATGTCCAGTGTGACCAGGTCCTGGCGTGACAGTTGCGGCGTTTCTGACGCGGCGTGTTATAATGATAACGTATGGCCCGGAGAGCTCCTATGCAGACGATCAAAAAATACGCCAATCGTAAACTGTACCACATTGACCGTAAGCAGTACATTACCCTCGACGGTATCGCAGCGCTGGTGCAGGCAGGCGAGCAGGTACGGGTGGTTGACAACGAAAGCGGCGACGATATTACTGCGCACATCCTGGCGCAGGTCGCTCTGCAGACGCGTGGCGATCAAGGGAAGTTGCCGACGTCGGTGCTGACGGGGTTGATCCGTGCCGGTGAAGGGACGCTGAGCGGGTTACAGCGTTCGTTGTGGGGGGCGCTTGGCGGCATTGGTTTTGCCAACGCCGAGATCAGCCGTCGTCTTGAGTATTTGCGCGAGACAGGCAAGCTCGACGACAATGAGGTTCAGCGGTTGCGCAAGCTCCTGCTTGATGACAACGAAACGCCTCCTTCATCTGGTACGGCCCTGCCGAGCAAAAGTGATGTTGATCGGCTCCACGAGCAGGTCGATGCCCTGGCAGAAGTCGTTGAGCAGATACTGGCACAACGAAAGCAGTAAGTGCCTATCCGAACACCAGATGGTCAATGTCATTGCGAGCGAAGCGACGCAATCTCCTCTCGTGCCGGTAGATTGCTTCGTCGCTCACGCTCCTCGCAATGACCAGCGGTGTAGCGGAGCGACTGCCTTGCGCGAGTGATGTTGGCCTGGAATGCCGCCACGGTCGTCGGCGCCATAGGGATCGGGAGCGAGTATGGGCGACACTGCCGTCAGAACGCAACGCAGCAAAACCGCACTCGTGCTGGCCGGTGGCGGGGTTACCGGCGCCGTCTATGAAATTGGTGCGCTGCGTGCACTCGACGACCTCCTGAAGAACCTGAGCATCAACGATTTCGACATCTACATCGGCACCAGCGCCGGCGCACTTGTGGCAGCATGCCTGGCCAACGGATTGAAGCCGCGTGAGATGATGCGCCATCTCGAAGTGCCGCTTGATGGCATTGCGCCGCTGAGCATGGGTGATCTGTTCACGCTCGATGGGGGCAGCCTGATGGCGCACGGGCTGCACCTGCCGCAGGTGCTGTTGCACGCGGCGCAGTCGCTCTTTTTTTCGCGTAAGCACCTGTCGCTGCTTGATGTGCTCGAGACGCTGGCTCTGGTTCTGCCCGGCGGCCTGTATGATAGTAACTCGCTCGATCGTTATCTCGCTGCCGTGCTTTCGCGACCTGGCCTGACCAACGACTTCCGCTGCCTGGATCGTGATCTGGCAATTATCGCCACAGACCTCGATACCGGTGCACGTGTGGTTTTCGGCGCTCCCCCCTACGACAATGTACCAATCTCACGCGCAGTCGCTGCCTCCTCGGCGATGCCCCTGGTGTATCGGCCGGTGCGAATTGGTGATCGCGACTACGTCGATGGTGGCGTGCGCGGCAACGCCAGCCTGGATCTGGCGATTGAACGCGGTGCCCGGTTGATCGTATGTGTGAATCCGCTTGTTCCCTACGATCTGGCCAGGGCGTCCGAACCGTTTCATATTCGCGACATGGGCGCGCCAGGCATTGTCAACCAGGTCTTCCGCACCCTGTTTCATTCGGCGTTGCACTATCACCTGAAACAGATCCACCGGCGGCATCCTGACGTGGATGTTGTGTTGATCGAACCAGCGCGTGACGATATTCGCATGTTCTCCGAAATGCCGATGCGGTACGCCAGTCGTACGGAGGTTGCACGCCATGGCTTCGAGACGGTGGCGACGTACCTGGCGGAACGCTACGAGAGTTATGCGCAGATCTTCGCGCGCCATGGCATTGTGATCGAGCCACACCATGCCGCCGATCGCCTCGCGCATGTCGCGCATGATGTCAATACCAGGCGTCGCCACAGCGGTACGCGTGAATTGCGCGATGCACTGGCACTCCTCGAGCGAACACTCGATGGGCAACGGCCCCGCTGACCGCGAACCGGGCAGCCATGCAGCAGGTCGTTCGACCACATCACGACGTGGCAGGAATCCGTCGCTGGCGTCGTTCCGGGCGTCGTTCACCCAGCGTTGCCAGTTTCTCGCCGAGTTGCTCCAGGCTCAACAGGTTATGCACTGGCAGAAAGTCGTCTACATGCGGCAACGCTGCCTGCATCCCCCGGGTCAACGGCTGGTAGCGCGGGTTGCCCAGCAACGGGTTGAGCCAGATCAACCGGTACGTGGAACGTTGCAGGCGCGCCATTTCTCGCTCCAGGAGCTGTGGATCGCCACGATCCCAGCCATCGCTGATCAACAACACAACCGCGCCCTTCCCCAGTACGCGCCGTGACCAGGAGTAGTTGAAGTTCTTCACTGCCTCGCCAATGCGTGTCCCGCCTGACCAGTCAACCACCTGCTTGCTGACCGCGGCGATCGCTTCGTCAATGTCGCGTTCGCGCAGGAGGCGCGTGATGCGCGTCAGCCGCGTACCGAAGACAAACGCCTCAACGTTGCGCAGGCCATTTGAGATAGTGTGAACAAACTGCAGCAGGATGCGGCTGTAGCGATCCATTGAGCCACTGATGTCGCACAGGACGACGAGCGGGCGCTGGCGCTGGCGTGGTTCGCGGAAGGCCAGTTCGACGGGATCGCCGCCGTGGCGCAGATTGCGACGTAGCAGGCGACGCATATCAATCACTCCAGGGCGCGCTGCGGGGCGGCGGCGGCGCGTCCGGCGCGGTTCGATCCGCCATTCCAGGTTGCGCAAGAATTGCTTGCATGCCTGGACTTCTTCAAAGCTGAAGCTGCCAAAGTCCCTGGTGCGCAATGTTTCGGCTGCGGTAAAGGTGAGTGTCAACCCGACCTTCTCCTCGCGTTCCTCCTCGCTGCGCTCCTGATCCGGGCCGTTCCCCTGTTGACGAGGCCGACGCGGCAGACGTAGCAACTTCGGTGGAGTCCTGACAACAGGAAGTGCCATGATCAGGGGATCGAGGCCCGACCCGGTGCGCCAGTAAAACTCGAAGGCGGCATCGAACACCGGCAGGTCCTCGCGCCGGTAGATTAGAGTACAGCATGCTGCCGCGCGAAAGTCACCGCGCGACATGATCGGGACATGCTCCAGCGCCCGCACCAGATCCAGCGTCTGTTCCGTACTGACCTTGATCCCAGCGCTCCGCAACAGGTGCACAAACGCCAGGACATGGGTCGTCAGGTGACCGTGCGGTACCGGCTGTTCAGGTATCTTCATAGCGTGTACATCGGATGGGATGGGGCGACCCTTCAGCCCTGCACTTTCTCCAGCAATGACCGCACACCCTGGCCGCGCACCCGGGCGATGTCATCCTGGTACTTCAGGATCGCGCCGAGCGTATCTTCAACCATGCTGGCTGTCAGTTCGCGTGCGTCGAGTGTCGCCAGCGCAGTCGCCCAGTCGAGCGTCTCGGCGACGCCCGGCAGTTTGAACAGATCCAGCTTGCGAAGTTCTTGCACGAACGCCACCACCTGACGCGAGAGACGCTCGGATGCGCCGGGCACGCGCATGCTGACGATCCGCTGTTCTTTTTCGAGCGACGGATAGTCGATCCAGTGGAAGAGGCACCGGCGTTTCAACGCATCGTGAATCTCGCGAGTACGATTACTGGTGATAATGACCGTTGGCGGCTGGCCAGCACGGATGGTGCCAATCTCCGGAATGCTGATCTGCCAGTCAGAGAGTAGTTCGAGCAGAAATGCCTCGAACTCCTCATCGGCACGGTCGATTTCGTCGATCAGCAGGACCGGCGGACGATCCCAGCTTTCCTCGATCGCCTGCAACAGTGGGCGCTTGATCAGAAATTCGGGGCCGAAGATTTCGTTCAGGGCGGCGTGGGTGTCGGCTGCGCCAAGCGCCTCGATCAACCGGATCTGTAGCATCTGGCGGGTGTAGTTCCATTCATAGATCGTTGTGTTGACGTCAAGGCCCTCGTAGCATTGCAACCGGATCAGGTGGCGTTCCTGCATGCGTGCCAGGGTCTTGGCGATTTCCGTTTTGCCGACGCCTGCTTCCCCCTCAAGCAGCAGCGGTTTTTGCAGCTTCAGCGCAAGGAAGATCGCCGTCGCCAGCGGCCGATCGGCAACATAGTCGTGGGTGGCGAGCGCCTGTTGCAGGTCGTCAATCGTCGCGAATTGCATGGGTGAATCCTGTCGTGTTCGGGCACACTGCATTGTAGCACAGGCCGCATATGTTATAATCGTTAACGATATGACTTATGCGACGCATGGTAACGTGGCCGCGTACGCCCAGTGTATGATGACATCTCCAGCAGCAGCGCACAGTATACCTGACGAAGATGAGCGGTTGACCGCTGCCGTGGCACACGCCAGTATCGTGGCCAACGTCGCCGGCCTGATGGGCCTGGCGCTGGTTGTCGTCCTGTGGGCGACACAACGTGAGAAGTCGCGTTTTATTCGCGCCCATGTGATGCAGGCGCTGGTCTACCAGGGGGGCACGTTCCTGGTTACGGTCATACTGATGCTGTTCTGGTCGGGGTGCCTGCTGCTCTCGTTGTTGCCCGCCGCGCTGCGGCCAGATCTCTACCGCGACGGATCGTTGCCGGACACATTCTGGTTTGCGCTGTCGGGGTTGTTGCTGCCGATCGGATATGGTATCGCGGCGGTGCTGTACGCCATCTATGGCGCCTATCAGGTCTACCGTGGCCAGTTGTTCATCTATCCGCTGGCCGGGCGCATGGTGCGGCACGATCTTCTTTCGCAGGCATCGCCGGTGCCTGCTCCGGCCGGTGTGCCGGCCCTATCGCCGGCGCATACGTCTCCAGCCATAGAACAGCCACCTGCTGCCAGCGAGACGCCGGCGCCCGCTTCCGCCGAACCGGGTGCTGCAGCAACCGGCGTGGAAGCACCGGCCAGCTCCTCGCTGGAAGTCGCGCCGCAAGCGCCCGATGTGTTTCCCCCTGCCGGCGCCGGTAGCGGAAACCATACCGCACCGGATCGGATGTCGCCGCCGGCGACCACGAGTTCTGCTGACGATCAGGTCGAACGGCAGCTCACCGATCAGCCGCCGGAGCGGTAGCGCTCCTTCAGCGCGACATAGCGCAGAGCAGTGCGCCGAATGCGCTCTAGCAACCCCGCGCCCAGCGGCCGGACGACCCCCGGTACACCAATAACCAGCGATCCCGGTGGTATATCCATACCTTCGGTGACCAGCGCCCGCGCGGCGATCAGGCTACCGGCGCCGATCCGTGCATGATTCAGCACCACTGCGCCGATGCCGATCAGCACGTCGTCTTCAACGGTACAGCCATGGACGACAGCCGCATGGCCAATACTGACCCCGTCGCCGATCGTGAGATAGGCATCTGGATCGGCATGCAGCACACTGCCATCCTGAATGTTGCACCGTGCGCCGATTCGAATAACGCCATTGTCGCCACGGATGACCACCATTGGCCAGACGGACGAGTCGGCACCGATGGTCACAGTGCCCCGCACATACGCATGCGGTGATACATAGGCGGTCGGGTGAATGTCGAGCCGATCAGTGAGATCGGGGAATTCGAAGACGTTGCTCATGAAGGCACTCTCAGTACGAACGAAACGAAAGTCAGTGTGAAGATCGGCATCGTTCAGGTGCCGCGTTCACGCGCATCCCAGCGTTTCGCGAAAGAATGCGATGAATTCGTCAGTATGCTCAGCCACGTACAGGTAGCCTCCGTAGCGCTCGCTGCTGGGCGCGACGATCAGTGGATGCGCACGCGGGGTATTCGCGACCATTGCCTCGACATCGGCCAGCGATCCCCAGCGATCACCGCCGCCCTGGACATACAGTACATCATTATCGTGCAGGCGGTGCACCCATGCAGTGGGCGCAATCGCTGAAAACGGCGGCGAACCGGCGGCGCGATGCACCAGCCCGCCTATCCGGATCAGCGCCGGCCCGGCCGGTCCGAGCACATCGCGCGCGGCATTGGGCGCGAAGATGCTGGCGCTGGTTGGTTGTACGGCTACGATGCCACGGATCGGCGCGCAATCGGGGGCGGCGCGCAGCGCGGCATTGGCCCCCATTGAATAGCCAATCAGGCCGATCCGCTCACCATCCACATCGGGGCGCGTGCGGAGCATGGCCACCGCACCCCGAACATCATGCGCCTCGTTCACACCGAATGTCACCGGCGGTCGGGCATCGCTGACGCCGTGATTGCGCACATCGAACAGCAAAACGTGAAAGCCGGCCTGGCTGAAGGCAGCCGCTGGCCCGAGAAAATCGACCGTGCGGTCCGGCAGTATCGTCGCACCGGCACGATTACCACAACGATTCCACGGCCAGCCGTGGATGAAGACGATCGCCGGGGCCGGCCGACCGTCGTCGCCGGTGCGGTGAATAAACCATCCGCGTAAGGTCACGCCGTCCGGCGACGCAAACGTCACATCTTCTGCGTGCAACTGCAGATCTGCCGGGTAACGCCATAATGGCTGACGTTGCCCGACCAGCATCAGACGCAACGCCTCTATCGCGCGGAAGACGGTCGGGCCAGCCAGGGTGCCGAGTCCCAGCCCAAGCATGAAGGGCGCCATGCGCCTCAAACGCTCACGAACCATCCTGCTCCTCCCATCCATACACGCCTGTAGCGCAGGTGAGGCATGTATTCTTGCGTCCGTCTATGGCAGCATGATCCTGCGGAACAGGATGGTCAGTTGCGGCGGCGCAACCGCCAGTATGCACCGGTATTTCCGCTCTGCCGAAGGCACATATGGCATTGCCCACATAACATGACCCCCACCCACGTTGCGCCTGCGCTTTGCCCGCGTATAGTATACTGCGCCGTAACATGTCCAGATGTGAAAGAGGCCACCTATGGCAGGAATGATTGTCGCGCCTGAACCGATAGCGGTCGAGGCTGGTGCGCGGGTGCTCATGGCCGGCGGTAATGCGATTGACGCCGCCGTCACCTGCGCGTTTGTCCAGATGGTCGTCAATCCGCAGATGTGCGGGCTTGGCGGATATGCACTTGCTGTTCTGCGCCTGGCCGGCGATCCAGCCGGTCAGACCATGTTGCTCGATGCACCGGCGCTCGCTGGCTCGCGCGTGCGCCCCGATATGTGGGTTGATCGACTCATTCGTATGAACCCGGACGGGTGGGGATATTTCCTGACCGGCAAGGTCAATGACGCAGGCTATCAGGCAGTATGTACCCCTGGAACGGTCAAGGCGCTGGCAACGCTGCTCGATCGCTGGGGCAGTGTGAGCTGGGAGCAGGCGATAGAACCCGCGGCGCGCATCGCCGACGACGGGTTCATGGTCGACAGTGTCCTTGCGGCGCGCTGGAAGACCCGCAGTGTCTATCCAGAAGCCTGTTCCTTGCTCGACTATATCCTGGCGAATGCAGAGGCGCGCCGGATCTACCTGACAGCTGACGGGCAGCCATATGATGAAGGTATGACGCTTCGCAACCCGGACTATGCCGCCACCCTGCGACGCCTGGCAAGCGCTGGCGCCGATGATTTCTATCATGGCGACCTGGCGCATGCTATGGCCAGCGACCTGGCCGCCAATGATGGCTTTGTCACAGCCACCGATCTCGCTGAATATGCGATCCGCGAGGAAGCGCCAGCTGTTGGGACGTACCGTGGCTATACCATCGTTTCATCACAGGCGCCGCATGGTGGCCCGACGCTGATCGAGGCCTTGCACATCCTCGAAGGGTATGATCTCCCGACGCTGGGGCATAACAGCGCCGATTACATCTACACGGTCGCCATGGCGATGAAAGCCGCATTCGCCGATCGCAACCGGTACATTGGTGACCCGGCATTTAACGATGTTCCGGTCGCATGGCTGACGGCCAAGGAACGAGCGGCCCGATGGCGCGCACAGATTGACGCCGATCATCCGATTGAGGTGGATGCGGTCCCTGGCGGCCCGCCGGATACGACTCACGTCAGCGTTGTTGACGCCGCCGGCAACTGCGTCGCCCTGACCCACTCGCTCGGCATGTCGTCGGGGGTTATCACGCCGGGGCTGGGTTTCATGTACAACAACTCGATGATCAACTTCAACCCGTTGCCCGGTCATCGTAACTCGATCGCGCCGCGCAAGGGCCGCGCCACCGGCATGGCGCCGACGATCGTCTATGCCGATAACCGCCCGGTGCTGGTGGTTGGCGCGCCTGGCGCGAACCGGATCATCAGCGGTGTTCTGCAGGTGCTGTTGAATATTATCGACTTCGGTATGAGCCCGGCGGAGGCGGTGCTGGCACCGCGCTTTGATTGCCAGGGGGAGCGGATCGTCGTCCAGAATCGCATCCCGGAGTATGTGTGTGCTGACGTTCGCGAGCGGCATCCTATCGTGCGCGTGCCGCAGAGCCATGGCGCATTTGGGTTGGTCCAGGTCATCAGCATTGACCCGGAACGCGGCACACTGCGTGGCGGCTCGGATACCGGCGGCGCCGGAATGGCACTTGAGGTGTGAGTAGAGCCATGCGCCAGCGGCGCATGGCCTCAGGGAACGTCGAGATCAACGGCGACAGCGAGAGATGTGCGCCCCCAATCGGAAAGATCGTCGTCGTAGCCGGGCTGATACTTTGCCAGGACGAGGCGTCGCGCCAGTGTGTCTTCGTCTGGCTGGTCAACCATGCGCGCCGTGCCGGCAAACGATACGCCGCCGACTCGCAGCGTGACGCCCGGGGTGCGACGGGCATTTTTCACCCAGTCGGACCCGGGGTTGCCGGCCAGCATGTAGATGGTGTGGCCGTCGAGGGCAAACCAGATCTCGATCGTATGCGGCTTCCCGGAGACCCGGCCAGTAGTCGTCAGGTAGCAGAAATCAAGCGACGCCAGTGCGGCGAGGTCATAGGATGGATGCTGGGATTGCATAGCATAGGTAGTGAGGTCTGGAGGGTCGCAGGATCAACCCGACGACCCTCCGGGAGCGATATTGCCGGCGGAGCGCCAGTGGCGCTCAGATCAATGCCCTCTCGGTGTCACGGTCAAAAATATGCATCTTGGTCATATCAATGACCACCTCGAATGGCTGGCCGGTACGCGCTGAGGTGCGGGGGTCGAGGCGCCCGACCATTTCCTTCCCGCCATTTTCGACGTATGCATACACTTCTGAGCCGAGCGGCTCAACGACGTTGACCATCGTCATCAAGCGCGCGGTATCATCCACCCCACGCGGCACATAGTGCGTATCGTGAATATCCTCGGGGCGCACACCGAAAAAGATCGGCATCCCAATATGATCGGCAATCATATCAATTCGCGATGGCGGTACCGGTAACTGGAACGGTCCAAAATCGACCAGCACCTTACCATCGCCGCGTACCAGCGTCGCCTCGAAGAAGTTCATCGCCGGTGAGCCGATGAAGCCAGCAACAAACATATTTGCCGGATGGTCATACAGCGTCTGTGGCGTATCAAGTTGCTGCAGCACGCCATCGCGCATCACCGCGATGCGGGTGCCCATGGTCATCGCCTCGGTCTGGTCGTGGGTCACATAGATGAAGGTTGTCTTCAGGCGCTGGTGCAGCTTCGAGATCTCAGCGCGCGTCTGGACACGCAGTTTCGCGTCAAGGTTCGATAGTGGCTCATCCATGAGGAAGACGGACGGGTGGCGCACGATCGCGCGACCAAGGGCCACGCGCTGTCGCTGGCCACCCGAAAGCGCTTTCGGCTTCCGATCGAGCAACTGGCCAATGCCCAGCATCTCGGCTGCTTCTTTGACGCGCGCATCGATTTCCGCTCTCGGCGTTTTGCGCAGCTTGAGGCCAAATGCCATATTATCGTACACGCTCATATGGGGGTAGAGTGCGTAGCTCTGGAACACCATCGCAATATCACGATCCTTCGGCGGCACATCGTTCACCACGCGGTCGCCAATCATGATATTGCCCTCGGTGATCTCCTCGAGGCCAGCGAGGCAACGCAGCGCGGTTGTTTTGCCGCACCCCGACGGCCCGACAAGCACCAGGAACTCCTGATCGGCAATGTCAAGATTCAGATCCTTGAGAGCGGCAAAATCGCCAAAGCGCTTCCAGACGTGATCGTACTTGATCGATGCCATACGTCCCTGCTCCTTTGCATTGTTATCCTGGACGCGACACCAGTTGTCGCACCACTTCGGATGAGTTTCGTCCGGTACCATCCTGCCGCAGGCAAATACACCCGGTGATGGTGTCGTAAACGCTACAGCGACGTCCAGAACCGGTAATCGCCAGGATCGCGCGCGTGTGGGTGAGACGCCCGTACTTCCAGCACGCACATGGTTCGATGATCCTGCACTTCGCTACAGCGCCGATCGCGAGATCACCCCTCACAGGCGCAAGTTGCTCCTACATGCGCGAAACCGGGCCGCTCGATCGCCGGATCACCAGGCGGGCATCGAGAACCACCGTCTGCGGCCCGGCCACACGTCCTGCAATAGTATCATCGAGCAATGCCGCGAGATGTGCCCCCAGCGCACGCCGCGGCTGGCGAATCGTGGTGAGCGGCGGGTTGACATGCGCGGCAAGCGGCAGATCGTCGAACCCTACCAGCGACATATCGTGACCGACGATCAGCCGTGCGTCATGGAGTGCATGCATTGCGCCGAACGCCAGTTCATCGCTTCCTGCCAGAACGGCTGTTGGTGGATCAGGCGCTACCAGCAATTCGTTCATGGCCTCGTATCCATCCTCCTCGGTGCGACCCGACTCGACGACCAGCGTCGGATCGAGAGATATGCCGGCATCGGCAAGCGCCTTCTGGTAGCCGCTGAAACTGGGCTCGCTTTGCGCCATGTCGGATGGCAACTGGATCATCCCGATCCGGTGATGCCCGAGCGCCAGCAGGTGCCTCACTGCCTCAGTGGCAGCCGCATATGCGTCAACTGCGACCGAAGGGCTGGCGCTGCCTGCCGGCGCTGGACCGGCGCACACATGCGGCACGCCCGCTTCAGCAAGCGTGAGCGCCCGCCGGTCGTTGACCAGCATATCCAGCAGGATCAGGCCGTCCACGCGCCCGGTGCGTGCAAGGCTCAGGCAGAGTTCCGTTTCGTCCTGTTCAGCGCCGGCTGTCGCCAGCAACACGAAATAACCACGCGGTGCAGCCGCATCGGCCAACCCTGCCAGCACCTCCGAGAGCCCGGGCTCCGCCAGGCGCCCAGGTGTGGCGGGGAGGGTCAGCCCCAGCGTATAGCTACGGCCACGCATGTTGCGCGCCGCATGACGTGGCTGGTAGTTCAGCTCTGCAACCGCGTCGAGCACCCGCTGCCGCGTATCATTCGTGACGACGCCGGTACCATTGAGCACATACGACACCGTGGCAACCGACACGCCGGCACGCAGTGCCACCTGTTTGATTGTCACGTGCATGGTGAAACGTTTAAGCGGTGAAACGATTAAGCGGAGTATAGCGCAGGGTGTGAGGTTTGTCAATCACACATATCGCGCTGCCGAGGGGAATAACGACGGCGCCGGTAAGTGCCTATCCGAAAACCCCTGGGCATGCGGTCATTGCGCGGAGCGCCAGCGACCGCCTGCAGCGAGCGCAGCGTGGCTGACGCCATTGACCGGCCCGAGAGGAGATTGCTTCGCTTCGCTCGCAATGACATCCAGTCCGTTATTCGGAAAGGCTCTAAGGCGCCATCACTCGTCACAGGTGCAGCCGGCACCCGGGTCATCATCGCCGGCTGCGCAACAGCACAACCGCGCCTGCGGCAATCAGCGCCAGCGGAAACAGAAACTTGCCAAACGCCGGGCCAAGCACGATACTCAACAGAATGAACACTCCGACACCGATGAGCACCATGCCGAGCTGGCGATGACGATTCGATTGCGCCGTCGGGCTGCTGGCGCGTTCGCCGTCGTTCAGATTGTTGATCGGGATCTCTGCCTCCGGATCGACCGGTGCGCCGGTCATCGGATCATAGCGTGGCCGTCGCGCGCTTCCGCCACTGACGAAGACCTCGCGCATCTCTGTCCCAACCCTGGTCGCCTGTTGCCGCATCTCGTCGAAAGCCTGTGCCGGCGTGGCTCTGGCCGTTCCCTCAAGTGGCATAATAATCCAGAGGAGCGGGTACAGCAGCACGCCAACTCCTGTGAAGACCAGCACCACAAACAGGAGCCGGACGATCGTGGGGTCAATACCCAGGTACCGTGCTATTCCACCAGCCACACCTGCAATGATGGTATCGCTTCGGCTGCGCATCAGCCGGTTCGTAGGCGTCGTCATGCTCTTCTCCCATCGCTACGTGCGATCTGCGGCATCCTTTGCCGCACCTACCCTTCAGACGGTCGCATCGCCCGGTTTGTTGCGGTCCCTCTTCGCCACTGCGACCCGCGACGACAAATAGCTATCGTAAGTGTATGCTATAATGGATCGTGCCGTTTCAGACGCGGCGAGTGAGGCTACCATGTCGTTGTATGTTCCCACGGGTACGCCACCGCTGGTTGCAGGCGCGCTGGCCCGGATCGAGCGCCGCCTGCCGGCGCCGGGCGAGGTGACCGTGCGGGTTGGCCAGCGGGTCGAACCCGACGATGTCGTTGCTCGTGCGTTTGTGCCGGCGACGCCGCAGATCCTGAACCTGGCGCGCGAACTCATGATCCCGCCGTCGCGCGTCGAACGCGCGCTGAGTCGCGAGGTTGGCGCCACAGTTGCCCAGGGCGATCTGCTCGCACGCGCCGGACGTATCGGCGGGCGCGTCTGCCGGGCGCCGATCGGCGGCGTGATTGCAGCTGTTGACGGTGAAACCGGTTATGTCACAATCATGCCCGACCCGGTGCGCCATGAGTTGTTCGCGACGGTGCGGGGCGTCGTGATGGATGTGATGCCGTACGAAGGGGTGCGGATTGAAACCCCCGCGGCGCAGGTCCACGGCGTGTTTGGCCTTGGCGCCAGTCAGTCCGGTGTGCTGCGTCTCCTGGTAACTGACCCGTCGGAGCCGATCGTGACCGAGATGATCAATCCACGCAGCGCCTATGCGATCGTGATTGGCGGCAGCGGTATCAGCGCCGCTGCGTTGCAGCGCGCGGTGCAGGAACAGGTGCGTGGCGTGATCGTCGGCAGTATTGACGAGGCGGAATTGCGTGCCTTCCTTGGTGTTGACGGCTATGCCGCCTGGGAAGTCGGCCCGCCTGACTGGCAGGTGCCGGTAGCAGTGGCACAGCCTGCAGATCTGACATTGATCGTGACCGAAGGGTTTGGTCAGCGCCCGATGTCAGAGCCGTTGTTTGAGTTGCTCGCGTCACATCATGGGAAAGAGGCGCTTGTCGAGGGGGTGACCGGGTTGTGGGGTGGTGTGCGGCGACCACGAGTGGTTATCCCGCTATCGGCACGCACGGCGGGGTTGCAGATAGAGGCGCCGCAACCGTCATTGCGCCCCGGCGCAATGGTGCGCCTGCTCCACCAGGCATACCTTGGCCAGGTAGGGCAGGTGCGTACGGTATCTTCGGCGCCGCGCCGCCTGGCGTCGCGTGTGCGCACGACAGCCGCCGACGTTCTGCTTGAGGATGGGACGGTCGTAGTAGCGGCAACGTCCGCCGCTGAGGTGTTGAGTTGACCCCCTGCCTATGAGTCAGGCCATCGATCCAGCCGTTCCGGGAACATTTGCCGACAACAGTATGTCGCCGCGTTTGCTGATTGTGGATGATGAACAGCACATGTGCGACGTATGTGCGCGTACCCTGCAACGCGCCGGGTACGATGTGATGGCCACCAGCGATCCACATGTGGCGATTGCGGCGTTCAATAGCGGCCAGCACTTTGATCTGCTGCTGACCGACATCAAAATGCCGGCAATGAGTGGTCTCGACCTGGCGCGAGTTGCACGCGAGGCTGATCCTGAGATCGCAATCATTATCATGACCGGCTATGCGTCGCTCGAGAACCTGCACCAGTCGGTGCGGCGCGGTGTCGCCGACTTTCTGTCGAAGCCGTTCGAGCTTGAGCAGTTGCGCCTGGCAGTTGACCAGGCGCTGCATAAGCGCTCCATTCTGCAAGATAATCTTCGCCTGCGCACCCTCGAGCAGTTGCTGTCGATCAGTGAAGTGCTGAGTACGACGCTGGAACTGCCGGAACTGGTGCGGATTGTACTCGAGGCGATGATCCAGCGTAGCGGCTTCCGTTTTGGCTTTCTGTTGCTCGGTGACGATGGGGATGCACTGGTGCAGGCGGCAACGATGCCGGCGGAGGCGGAACTGACCGAACCGGGGCGGCAACTGGCGGCGCGGGCCCTGGTGTCCAGGCAGGCCCTGCAAGGGGGCGTAGAGCAGTATGGCGCGTACCGCGGTCGTGAGTTACGCGCGGCGCTTGCCGTGCCGTTGCGAGCCCAGGGGCACATGAATGGCGTCGTGCTGCTGTGTGATGAACAGGAGGGCATCCTGCTGCCGGGAGTGCAACAGGGGTTGATGTTGCTGGCAAACCATGCCGGCGCTGCGCTGCGAAATGCCGTCCTGTATCGTCAACTTGATGATGCCTATCAGCGCCGCCAGGAACTCGATCGGCTCAAGAGCGAGTTCATCGCCATCGCATCCCATGAATTGCGCACGCCACTGTCGATCGTGCTGGGCTATACCATGATGGTGCGCGATCAGGTGGATGGCGACCAGCGTGATTACCTGCAGCGTGTGATGGAGAGTGCGCAGCGTATCAAGGAAATTGTGGACGATATGGTGAGCTTGCGCCATATCGAAACGGGTGAGTCCCAGCCGCTGCTGGCGCCACTCGATCTCGGCGACCTGATCCACCAGACCATCAACCACCTTCGAGGGTCGGCGGCAATGGCCGGGCAAACGCTTGATGTGTCCCTGCCGGATACACAGCTTCTGTTTCTCAGCGACCGTGAGAAAATACTGCTGGTGCTGAATCACCTGCTCTCAAACGCAATGAAGTTCACACCGTCGAACGGGCGCATTACTGTGACCGCTGATGTGCGCTCGTACGAGGAGCTTGTCGAGTTGCATGAGTCGATCATCCAGCCGCAGCTGGTATTACGCGCGTTGCCCTGGGTCGTCGTTGAGGTGCATGATACGGGTATTGGCATCCCCGCGCATGAGCGAACGCGGATCTTTGATCGATTCTACCAGGTCGCTGACTCGCTTACCCGTGAGCGTGGTGGCGCCGGGCTTGGCCTGGCGCTGGTGCGCGAGTTGATCGCCTCGCTTGGTGGAGCCGTGTGGGTGGCGAGCAGCGAAGGTCAGGGAAGTACCTTCTCGTTTGCGCTGCCGTTCCGTCGAACTTAGTGGGAAAGCGAAGCAGTCTCATGGCGTACCGACTCCTGGTCGTGCCAGGCGATAGCGACGAACTCCGCGCACTGCCGGGCCAGTTCTCCGGTGATGTTGAGGTGCAGGTGCTCGAGACCGCGAATGATGCGTTGTGGGAAGTGCGCAATACGCCTCCTGGCGTGATTATCGCGAATGTTCAATTGCCGGGCATGAGCGGTGTTGAGATGGCCGAGATCTTGCCGAATTTCGGCGTGCCAACCCGCCTGGTGCTCTGGAGTCGTCACCCTGATCCACAGGTGGCGCAGCAGGCGGCCGGCTTTGGCGTGCAGCGGTTTGTGAATGGTACGGTGCCGCCTGATGAGTTGCGCGACTTGCTGTATGCCGAGTTGCGTGAGGCGCTGAACGCGCCGGCGCCGGAACCCGAAGCGCCAGCGCCGGAACCCGAAGCGCCGCGCCCGAAGCCGGAACCGGCGCCCCGCCCCGCGCAACCCGCAGCGGCGCGCCCGACACGTACGCCGGCGCAACCACCCGCACGCGCAGCGGAGCCCGCAACTCCGCGCCCGGCGCGAAGGCGTGAAGGTGCCCTGGTGCTGACCGCTGAAGATCAGCGCGCGATCCGGTTGCGCATGGAAGCGCTCGATCGCGATGTCGGGTCAAAATGCATCCTCCTCGCCGATCGGGCCGGCATGGTGCTGGCTGAAACCGGCCTGACGGTCGGGTTGCCGACGATGGTGCTGCTGCCGTTGTTGTCGACGAGTTTCTCAACGGCCGGGCAGATCACGCAGATGCTGCGCGAAACCGAGTCGTCGGCGCTGTATGTGCACGAGGGTAGTCACTACGATCTGTACTGCTTCGATATCGTGCAGCGTTTTATGCTGGTGATTGTCTTCGATAAATCGGGGACGCCGGCAAAGATCGGCTCTGTGTGGGTGTATGCCAAGCGCGCCATCCGCGACATTCAGGAGCTGCTCGGTTGACGCGCCGGGCGCCTGGCCTGGAACAGGTCAGGGCTGTTCACCCCTCCTCACGTTGCAACGTCCAGCGTTCCGACGTTGTAAGTGGTCACATGTCTCCTGGGAGCGCGGGCATCTTGCCCGCGTAGACGCGCCGAGGGCGGGACGCCCTCGCTCCCAGGCGCGTGTGTGACCCCAGGTGTGAACACTGACCCGACGTTCGGTGTTTGCGCGTTCAATTCACCTATGCTATACTCGCACCGGTGAACCCCATGTAGTGCAACGCGCGCGTGCTGCGCCTGTTCAACCTCAACAGCAGGTTGAATTTTTATGCCTGTTCTGGTACAATCATTGTGAAAGAGTTCTCAAAGTATTATGCGGGGGGAGCGCCTCTATGCGGAACCGTATCCTGACGGCCACCGGCATCTTCCTTGTGCTGGGCGTCATCCTCTACATTATCGGGTTTCGTTCCACCAAGCTCCATATTTCAGTCGTTGCCGAGCCGGTCATATGTCTTGGTGGCGCACGAGCGACGCTTGAGACGTGTGCCAGCGGCTTCCCAATCACCAATTCGTTGATCGTCACGGTTATCGTGCTGGTGCTGCTGGTTCTCGCGATCGTCTTCGGCACACGCAACATGCAACTGGTTCCGCGTGGCTTTCAGAACACGCTTGAGGCGCTGGTTGAGGTATTCTACAACTTCGCTCAGGGCATCGATCGCAAGAATGTCACGAAGTTCTTCCCATTCTGCGCATCAGCGTTCTTCTTCATGCTGATCGCCAACATCAGCGGCCTTATTCCAGGTGTCGGCAGCATTGGCGCCTGTGTGCCAACCGCAGAGCACAAGGAAGCGGCGATCGTCGCGCCAGTGCCGGATGTGGCAATGGCTGAAGAGCCTGCCGGCGCCGCTGATTTTTTCGCAGCCTGGCCGCTTGCCTGCGAGAAGGGGACGACGCTGGTGCCGTACCTGCGCGCTCCTTCGGCCGACCTCAACATGACACTCGCATGGGCGTTGATTTCCGTCGGGTTGATCCAGTATTTCGGCTTCCAGGCGCTTGGTGCGGCGTATCTGACCAAGTTCTTCAACTTTCGTGACGGTGCGATGGCAACGTTCGTCGGTCTGCTCGAACTGATTTCGGAATTCGTGCGCATCGTCGCTTTCGCCTTCCGACTTTTCGGCAACATCTTTGCTGGCGAAGTCATTCTGGTGGTTATGGCGTTCCTGTTTCCCTACCTGTTGCCGGCACCGTTCTATGCGTTTGAGCTGTTCGTTGCCTTTATCCAGGCGTTGATTTTCGCTGTGCTGTCGCTGGTCTTCATGTCGCTGGCGACTGAAGCGCACGGTGGGCACGACGGGCATGGTCACGGCGAGTCGGCTGCCGGGGCGGGGCACTGATTGTCGGGCGCGCCGTTCAGGCGCTGGCCCGCAGGGTACCACTTCATCGGACACAGAAGCTACAGAGACGAGTGCGTCATTGTACCTTGAGGAGGAGACACATCATGTCGGATGACGGTCTGCGACTTATCGCTGCGGCGCTGGCGGTCGGCCTCGGCGCCCTTGGGCCCGGTGTTGGCATTGGTATCATCTTCAGCGGTGCGTTGCAAGCGATGGGCCGCAACCCTGAGGCTGAAGGAACGCTACGAACCTACATGTTCCTCGGCTTCGCCCTGACCGAGGCGCTGTTCATTTTCGCGCTGGTCATCTCGCTGCTGATTGCGTTCCGGATCGTATAGCGCATGCCGGCGCCGGAACGGCGCTGTGTGGGGATGAGGAGAACGGCAGTGGAAAAGCTGGGTATTAACTGGGGTTTGCTGATCGCACAGCTTCTCAACGTCATCTTCGTCGTCTGGTTGCTGACGATGTTTCTGTATCGGCCGATTCTGAATATGCTCAATCAGCGAACGAGCCGTATTCAGGAAGGATTGCAGGATGCGGAAAAGGTGAAGGAGCAGCTTGCCAACGCCCGACGCGATTATGATGCCGAACTGGCGAAGGCGCGCCAGGAGGCGGCCGGCATACTGGCTCAGGCGCAAGAGCGCGCGCGCGCGCAGGCTGCGGAGATTGTTGCGCAGGCGCAGCGCGATGCTGAGAAGATCAAAAGCGATGCGCTGCTCCAGGCGGAACAGGAACGCCAGCGCATGCTCGGCGAATTGAAGGGCCGCATGGCGGAACTGGTGACGTTGACGGCTGAACGCGTGCTCGGCGCCGAACTGAAGTCGAACCACGATCGCCTGATCGAGGAGTCGCTGGCACAACTTGGCAAGAATAACTGAGGTGCGATGCTGGATTTGCGGTGTCGTGCCATGCAGCACATAGATGAGGAATGGCCGTGAGTGCATCTGAGGCTCAGGTGATTGCGCGAGCGCTGTTCGACTCGCTGACGGGCGCGGCAGTGCAGGCATTGCGCGCCGCTGCAAGTGTCGAGGGTGAACACACGACAGAACGCGTGCTGGCTGCGCTTCCAGCGGATGTCTCGCGCGAGGTGAAGAACCTGGTGCTTGCGCTGGGCCAGGAGCGGCGCCTTGACCGCCTGCCGGCGGTTGCCGCAGCTTTTGAGCAGATGACCCGCCGCGCCGGTGCACGCCCGCTGACTGGCGAGGTGATCAGTGCGACCGACCTGAACCCGCAGCAGCGGGAGCGCATTACCGCGCAACTGGTGGCGCGGTACGGCTCCGAACTGGAACTGCGCTTCAGCGTGGATGAGTCGCTGATTGGTGGCCTGATCATTCGTGTCGGCGATCAGGTGCTCGACACGAGCCTGCGTACGCGCATGGCTGCGGTGCAACGCAATATGATGGCTGGATGACACAGAGCGGTACGTGCATTGCGCATGGCCGCTGAAAGGGTAGAGAGCATGGCCGTTGCAACAACCGAAGAACTCTATCAGCGTCTGTTAAAGAGTATTCGCGAGGGCGTCGACCTGCAACCGAGAATGGTCAACGTTGGCGCCGTCACCCAGGTGGGCGACGGCGTGGCGCGCATCAGTGGCCTGGAGCAGGTGGTGGCCTCCGAGTTGCTTGAGTTTCCGGTGAAGGCCGGGCGGAGCGAGCCAGTCTATGGCGTTGCGCTGAACCTTGAGCAAAACGCGGTTTCGGCGATTATTCTCGGCGACTATCTGAGTATCGAAGAGGGTGACCAGGTCAATTCCACCGGGCGCGTCATTTCAGTGCCAGTAGGCCAGGCGCTCGTGGGTCGCGTTGTGAACTCGCTGGGCCAGCCGGTGGACGGCAAAGGGCCGATCCAGTCGACGACCTATCGCCCGATCGAACGGATCGCGCCGGGCGTGATTACGCGTAAGTCGGTTGATACGCCGGTGCAGACCGGCATTATCGCCATCGACTCGATGATCCCGATTGGTCGTGGCCAGCGTGAGTTGATTATCGGCGACCGCCAGACGGGGAAGACGGCGGTGGCGATTGATACGATTATCAACCAGCGCGGCAAGGGTATGGTCTGCATCTACGTGGCGATCGGGCAGAAACGCGCTCAGGTTGCGCAGATTATCGGCATCCTTGAGGCGAATGGCGCGATGGATTATACGATTGTGGTGTCGGCAACGGCCTCAGAGTCGGCGGCGCTGCAGTATATCGCTCCGTATGCCGGCTGCGCGATGGGCGAGGAGGTGATGGAGAACGGCGTGATGATCGACGGTCAACTGGTGCGTGACGCGTTGATCGTGTACGACGACCTCTCCAAGCATGCGACGGCCTATCGCCAGGTGTCGCTGTTGCTGCGTCGCCCTCCCGGGCGCGAGGCGTATCCGGGTGATGTCTTCTACCTCCATTCGCGCCTGCTTGAACGTGCCGCACGCCTGAATGAAGATTATGGTGGTGGTAGTCTCACGGCGCTGCCGATTATCGAAACGCAGGCCAACGACGTGTCAGCGTACATTCCGACCAACGTCATCTCGATCACCGATGGCCAGATCTACCTGGAAACCGATCTGTTCAATGCCGGTATTCGCCCGGCGCTGAATGTCGGTATTTCGGTGTCGCGCGTTGGCGGCGCGGCGCAGACCCGCGCCATGCGCTCGGTGTCGGATCGCCTGAAGATTGACATGGCGCAGTTCCGCGATCTGGCGGCGTTTGCGCAGTTCGCATCGGATCTTGATGCGACGACGCGCGCTCAGATTGAACGTGGCCAGCGCTTGCAGGAAGTGCTCAAGCAGCCGCAGTTCCAGCCGATGCCGCTCGAAGAGCAGGTGGTTGTGCTGTTCGCCGGTATCAATGGCTATCTTGATGATGTGCCGATCAGTAAGATCAGTCAGTTCAAGACGGATCTGTTCACTTACATGCGTACAGTGCATCCTGAAGTCGGTAAGATGATTTTCGAGAACCGGCTGGATCGCAAGTTCCCCTCGCCGGAAATCCGCGAGGCGATAGAAACCATGCTGAAAGAGTTTAAGCAGACGAGCGATTTTGGTGAATAAGGGTTGCGGGTTCAGGGCTCAATGAAACCAGTACGATGAATGGGAGGGGTTGACCCCCTGACCCTGGCCCATAAGAGGCACATATGCCAAGTACACGCGAGATCCGGCGACGCATTCGCTCGGTCAAGAACCTGGCGCAGATCACGCGCGCGATGGAGATGGTCTCGGCGTCGAAAATGCGTCGCGCACAGCGTAATGTGCTGGCAACACGGCCTTATGCCGATCGGTTGCTCGATGTCATGGGTGAATTGACCGGGCGCGCGGTAGGTATGCGGCGCGGTACGTTACTGGAGGTGCGACCGAATGTCAAAGGGGTCGCGCTGATTGTGGTGACGCCGGATCGCGGCCTGGCCGGTAGCCTTGTTACCAACGTGCTCCGACGTGCCGCCCGTTTTACGCTCGAGGAGCAAGAGAAGGGCCGCATGGTCGAAATCGTGGCGATCGGCAAAAAAGGGCGCGATTTCATGGTTCGCACCCACCAGCGACTGGTGGCGGAGAAAATCAAGCTCGGTGATTATCCGCGCCTGACAGATATCCTTGGTATCGCGACGCACGTGGTCAATGGCTTTCTGACCGGTCGCTACGACGAAGTGCACGTGCTGTACAGCCAGTTCGTCAATACGCTGGTACAGCGGCCCACCACCAGGCGACTCCTGCCGATCGAACCGCCGCACGAACCGGCCGATCGTATGGTTGATTATACCTATGAGCCAAGCCAGGAAGAGGTGCTGCACGAGTTGTTGCCGCGATTCGTCGAAGTACAGCTCTACCAGGCGGTGCTGGAAGCGATTGCCAGCGAACATAGTGCACGCATGGTGGCCATGCGCAACGCGACGGATAATGCCAAAGATCTGCAACGTGATCTGACCCTTTCGTACAATAAAACGCGCCAGGCGAATATTACCAAGGAAGTATCGGAAATTGCTTCAGGAGCAGCAGCCCTGGCCGAGATGTGATCGTTGGCGATTGACGAGTACCAGGTTTTGAGTGCGGATCGCCGGCCAGCACGTCTGGCACTGCAGTCGCTCACCCGAATGGAGGAAGATCATGGCCGGAACGACTGGTGTGGTGACCGATATTATCGGCGTGGTGCTCAATGCGAAGTTCCCTGAGGACCAGACGCCGGAGATCTATAATGCGCTGGAGATCCCGCTCGCGCAGGGTGGCCGCCTGGTCGCCGAAGTGCAACAGCAGCTCGGCGGCGGCGTCGTCAAAGCCGTGGCCATGAGCAGTACCGATGGCCTCCGCCGTGGGGTCACGGCTATTGACACCGGGCGCGCCATTGCGGTCCCCGTCGGTCCGGGTACCCTCGGGCGCGTGTTCGATGTCCTTGGCGACCCGATTGATGGCGCGGGGCCGGTTACGGCTGATGAGTATCGCCCGATCCATCGCCTGCCGCCCTCCCTGGAAGATCAGTCGACAACGGCGCAGATCTTCGAAACCGGGATCAAGGTGATTGACTTGATCGCTCCGTTTACACGCGGTGGCAAGACCGGTATCTTCGGCGGCGCCGGTGTCGGCAAGACGGTGGTCATCCAGGAACTGATCGCCAACGTTGCCAAGGAACAGTCGGGCTTTTCGGTGTTCGCCGGGGTGGGCGAGCGCTCGCGTGAGGGGAATGACCTCATTCACGAAATGAAAGAGGCCCAGATCGACGAGCATACCCGCGTGTTCGACAAGACGGTGATGGTCTTTGGCCAGATGAACGAGCCGCCTGGTGCCCGCCTGCGCGTCGCGCTGACTGCCATGACGATGGCGGAGTATTTCCGCGACGAAGGGCGCGATGTGCTCCTGTTCATTGATAATATCTTCCGCTTCGTTCAGGCCGGCTCCGAAGTCTCTGCGCTCCTGGGCCGCATGCCGTCGCAGGTGGGATACCAGCCGACCCTCGGTACCGAGATGGGCGAGTTGCAGGAGCGGATTACATCAACCCGCAAAGGGTCAATTACATCCATGCAGGCGGTCTACGTCCCTGCTGATGACTACACCGACCCGGCGCCGGCCACGGTGTTCTCGCACCTCGATGCAACGATCACCCTTGAGCGCAGTATTGCCGCGAAAGGCATCTATCCGGCCGTCGATCCGCTCGCATCAACCAGCCGCATCCTGGATCCGAATATCGTCGGCGCTGAGCACTATCGTGTGGCGCGCGAAGTGCAACGCGTGCTGCAACGCTATAAGGACCTGCAGGATATTATCGCCATTCTGGGTGTTGAGGAACTCTCCGACGACGATAAACTGACGGTGGCGCGTGCGCGGAAGATTGAACGCTTCTTCTCGCAGCCGTTCACCGTGGCGCAGCAGTTCACCGGCCGGCCGGGCAAGTATGTGCCGGTGGGCGAGACGGTGAAAAGTTTCACGCGCTTGCTGGCCGGCGAGGTTGATCATATTCCGGAGCAGTTCTTCCTGCTCCAGGGTGGCCTCGATGATGTCATTCAGGCGTATGATGCGTCGCGGAGGTAGCACACCATGCCCATCCATCTCGAAATCGTGACGGCAGAACGGGTTGTGCTCTCTGATGATGTTGACATGATCAATGCGCCGACGAAAGACGGTCGTGTTGGTATTTTGCCACGCCACGCCCCGCTGCTGACGATACTTGAGGTCGGCGAACTTGATATTATCAAGGATGGCGTGACCATGCCATTCGCCATCTCAGGCGGATTTATGGAAGTGCTGCCGACCCGGGTGACGATCCTGGCCGATACTGCCGAGCGTGCCGATGAAATTGATGAAGCGCGCGCCGAGGAAGCGCGTCGCGCCGCCGAACAACGTATTGCCGAGCGGAAGAGTGCCCAGGATCTTGCGCTGGCCGAAGCCGAGTTGCGCCGCGCGCTGATTCAGTTGAAGGTTGCGCAGTTGAAGAAGGTCCGGCGCGACAAGTGAGATTGCGCGCTTCGCAGACGGTGTGGACGATGTCGCAGATTGATGGGGTGGTATCACTGATGCCGCCGCCGCGATCTGCGACATTTTGTTATGGGTCCGAGGTGCGCAGGTGCTCTCTTTCGCGGCGCGTCATACCAGGTGGCATTCGATCGTACCGAATTGACACACCCTGAGTGGCCGTGCAGCGTTGGAGCGGCTGGCAAGCCGCAATACCTTTCAAATAAGGCTTCACGCACCGCATAGCCCCCCGCCCAACCTCCCCCCGCTGGGGGGCGGAGTCAGACTCCCTCCCCCGGCGGGGGAGGGCCGGGGTGGGGGCGGCGGGCGTATTTGAAAAGTATTGGTGCTAGCCACCCTTCCTCCGGGTACCACGCGCGCTGCGGCAGGATCTCCGGATGCGGAACCTGCGCCACCGCGTACTTCGTGTCATCGGCAGGGGATAGGCCGTGGCGCCTATCCGGCTGCACCCGGTCTGCGGCAGTGTGCCATGATTCCATACTGGCTCGTCAGCGTAGCGTTCTGAGAACAGGCTATGGCGAAAAAGATTGGCATCGATCTAGGGACTGCCAACGTCCTTGTGTATGTCAAGGGCCGTGGCATCGTCCTTTCCGAACCATCGGTCGTCGCGCTCTCGACAAGAGACAACCGTATCAAAGCGGTGGGTGCCGATGCGCTGGCAATGCTGGGGCGCGAACCCGAGAGTATCGAAGTGGTGCGCCCGCTGCGCGAGGGCGTGATCGCCGATTACGATATCACCGAGGCAATGCTGAAGTACTTCATTAAGAAGGCAAGC
Organism: Chloroflexota bacterium; assembly: GCA_013388755.1. Taxonomy (GTDB): domain Bacteria; phylum Chloroflexota; class Chloroflexia; order Chloroflexales; family Roseiflexaceae; genus JACAEQ01. Next base: position 61,097 of record JACAEQ010000032.1, on the reverse strand, counting down.
GGGCCGTTGACCATCAGCAAGCCGGATGTGATGATCTGTATTCCTGCTGGCGTGACCACGGTTGAAATGCGTGCCGTGCGCCAGGCTGCCGAGGCCGCTGGCGCGCGGCAAGCATACCTGATCCGTGAGCCGCTGGCCGCCGCGATCGGTGCGAATATTCCGGTTGCACAGCCTTCCGGTAATCTCATTATTGATATTGGTGGTGGTACGACCGAAGTGGCCGTCATCTCGCTGAATGACATTGTCGTCAGCCACTCGGTACGGGTTGGCGGCAATAAGTTCGACGAGACGATCGCGGCCTATGTCAAGCGCAAGTACAACGTGCTGATCGGCGAACGTACCGCCGAGAGTATCAAAATCGAAATTGGCTCGGCCTTGCCGCTTGAACGCCCATTGTCAATGCAGGTGCGCGGGCGCGATCAGGTTGCCGGTCTGCCGCGTACCATTGAGATCAGTTCGAATGAGATTACGGACGCGATTCAAGAACCACTGGAGGCGGTCATCAGCGCGGTGCGACGCGTGCTGGCCGAGACGCCGCCCGAGCTGTCGTCGGATATCATTGATAAGGGGATGATCATGACCGGCGGCGGATCGATGTTGCGGCGAATTAACGAACTGCTGACCGATGTGACCGGTGTTCCCTGCTATGTGGCCGATCAACCGGCAAACTGCGTGGCGATTGGTACCGGCCTGGCGCTGGAGTATCTTGACATCCTGCGCGATAGCCTCAGTGGCGATGATTTGAATTAGTGGCGAGTTGAACGTGGGAATGTGCAACGTTGAACGTTGCTTGAATAAGGCCGCATGAGACAGAAGCTCAACCCTCCTGCAACCGGCCTGGTGCTCGAAATTGGTAGCGGTGACAATCCGCATCCGCGTTCCAACGTGCTGGTCGATCGCTACCCTGGCGCAGATAATCGCGAACGCGGCGGTGATCTGGTGGTTGATCGCCCGTTCGTGGTTGCCGATGCGCATTTCCTTCCCTTCAAGGATGGCGCGTTTGCGTATGCTATCTGCTCGCACATTCTGGAACACATGGACGATCCACAGCAGTTCGCCGCGGAACTTCGGCGTGTCAGTGCTGCCGGGTATATTCAGAGCCCCTCCGAAATCGCCGAGCGCCTGTTTCACTGGTCGTTCCATCGCTGGTATGTGAACCTGGTGGGCGATACGCTGGTACTCCATCCGCGCGAGTCTCAGGAGCCGTTTGGCGAATTGTTTGACTACCTGTATGAGTACAACCCGGCGTATTACTTCTTTCAGCGTAGTATGCCAGACCTGTTCTGGGTTGAGCGCGAGTGGCGCGGCGCGGATCTGAAGGTTGACGTGCGCGATGCCTCACCGCTGCAACTGCGCGATCCGGTGGTTCTGCGCGAACTGGTGCGCCCCCGGCTGTCACTCATTCAGTTGATCGGGTTGTTCATTGGATCGTTTATCGCCCGCTCCCTTGGTGTTACCGCACGCCGACGGCTTCGCAGGCTGTTCCGCCGCAGTTATGTGTAGCAGTTTCACATTCAGCGCTCAACGTTGCCATGATGACCATCACGCTGCTCAAACCCGGAAAAAACACCGTTGTCACCTATGACGCCGAATGTGTACAGGCGGCGCCGGGCTTTGCGCTGGTGCGCGCCGAGTGGAATCGTCCGCGCGCCGACCTGGGCTATATCGTTTTTGAGCCGGGTGACGTCTTCTTCGAGTATTTCTATGCCTGGCGCTGGTACAATGTGTTCGAAGTGCGCGCAGCATCGGGTGTGCTCAAAGGCTGGTACTGCAATGTGACGCGCCCGGCGGTGATCGAACACAATGCCATTATCTCTGAGGATCTGGAACTGGACCTGTTCGTCTCCGCTGACCGTGAGCAGTTGATCCGGCTCGATGAAGATGAGTTCGAGGCGCGTGGCATTGCACAGAACGACCCGGCTGCATATGCTGCGGCGCTTGCCGCGCTTGGTGAACTGGAATACCTGGCGCGAATGGCGCAACCGCCGTTTGATGGCGGGATAACCCTTCGGAGCTGAAGGGCCGACGATGAATCGTGATATCGGCATCGGTTTGATTGGCTATGGCGGCATCGGGCGCGTCCACGCGCTCTGTTATCGTATGCTGCCGCTGGCATACCCTGGCCTGGCCGCGCGTGCCCGTATTGTCGCAGTGGTTACGGCGAGTGCGGCTTCGGCGGAGCGTGCGCGCCGTGAGCTGGGGGATGGCGTGCTGACGACGACCGACGCTGGTGCGGTGCTGGCAAACCCCGCAGTTACGGCGGTTGATTGTTGCGCGCCGACGGGCGATCACGCGCGGCTGGCAGAAGCAGCGTTACGCGCCGGCAAGGCGCTCTTCTGTGAGAAACCGCTGGGCGCGACACCTGGAGAGGCCGAACGGATCGTGACACTGGCACAGGAGCGTGGCCTGCCGGGTGGCGTCAACTTTCATGTTCGCTTTGCCCCCGCTCTTCAGGAAGCGCACCGGTACGTCGCCAGCGGCATGCTCGGCACGGTGCGCAGTTTTCATCTGCGCTACTATCGCTCCAGTAATCTGCGCCGCGACCGGGCGCTGAGCTGGCGCTTCAGCGGCCCCGGTAGCGGCGTGCTTGCCGACCTCGGCGCGCATATGATTGACCTGGTCCTCTACCTGCTCGGTCCTGTCGCCGCGGTGTCCGCGCGAACCGTCACCACGATCGCCGAACGCCCCGGTCCGGACGGTCGCCCTGCACTGGTGGAGGGTGATGATGCGGCATGGCTGAGCCTTGAACTGGCAGTCGGCGGTTATGGCACAATTGAGGTTTCGAAAGTGGTTCCCGGCGCCGGCGACGACATTCGCATCGAAGCGTATGGTGATACCGGCGCCCTGGTTTTCGACACGCGCGATCCGAATGGTCTGGAGGTTGTGGAAGACGGCTGCGCGCGCCGCATCGCAACCCTTAGCCGGACGACGCCGCCTGCCTCGTTGCCCTCGCCCGAAGCACCGACCGGAACGCTCCAGTGGCACCTTGCCTCAGTGGCGGCGTGGGTTGATGCCCTTGGTCGTGGTACGCCTCCCGTTCCTGGTCTGGCTGATGGCCTGGCAGTGGATCGGATCATCGGCGCGGCGCGGCAGAGTGCCACGACCGGAGGTGCCTGGATGCGTGTCGAGCCAGGAAGTGGGAACTGAGAACCAGTATGCCAACGACATCCGGTCGGTTCTCAATTCCCAGTTCCTGATCCTGTTCAACGTTTTGCCACCGGCTTCGCGTTGCCGAACACTGGCTTCGGCCCACCCGATGGCGCGGCCCAGCGCACTGCATTGGCAATCACTCGCCGCACGCTTGCGTCACGGTAGGTCGGGTAGGACTCGTGACCCGGGCGGAAGTAGAAGATCTTCCCGCGCCCGCGCGTGTAGCAGCAGCCGCTGCGGAACACCTCACCGCCAGTGAACCAGCTGACAAAGACCAGTTGCTCGGGTGCGGGGATGTCGAAACGCTCGCCATACATCTCTTCCGGCAGCTCAAAGTACTCCCCAAGACCGGCGGCGATCGGGTGCCCCGGTTCAACCACCCACACACGCTCAATATCGTCGGCTTCGCGCCACTTGAGATCGCAGGTCGTTCCCATCAGCTTGCGAAAGATTTTCGAGAAGTGAGCTGAGTGCAGCACAATCAATCCCATACCGTCGAGGACGCGAGCATGGACCTTCTCGACAATCTCGTCCTTCACTTCATGATGGGCCATATGCCCCCACCAGGTCAATACGTCGGTCTGCGCCAGCACCTCGTCGGTCAGGCCGTGTTCGGCTTCATCGAGCGTTGCGGTACGAACGTCAAAATCACCGAGTTCGCGCAGCCCCGCGGCGATGGCGCCGTGGATGCCCTCCTCGCCATAGATCGTGCTTGCCGGATGACGGCTATCCTTCTCATGGCGGAACTCATTCCAGACAGTTACGCGGATCGTGCCCACAGATGCGTCCTTTCGCTGCAGTGTGGCGGAACGTCTTGCCCGCCGGATGGCGAGCGCCAGTATAGTCGCAGGGACGGGGGTCGTCAACGGGGGGCCGTGTCAGCCGAAGCTGTTCTTCGACAGCATGTTTCGTGCCACCTGGCCACATCAGGTGTGTCGCTGTGACCGCTGCATCACAAACGTAATGGCGGAGCGCAGATCGCTGTGGGTGATCAGATTACTCAGATTGATGCCAAGGCCGACGATTGTCTGTGCCAGTTCAGGTGACACACCGACCAGGATGGTGCGTGCGCCAAGAAGCTCGACCCCGCGCGTCGCCTGGATCAGGTGATTTGCAACCGCCGTATCGATCAACGGTACGCCGGTAATGTCAATGATAACCCATTCGGCGCCAAGTCGTTGCACACTGGTCAGGAGCGTTTCCATGATCTGCTGGCTACGCGCCGAGTCAATGTCGCCCACCAGCGGCAACACAAGCGCGTTACTGGTCACGGGTAGCACCGGTGTGGACATCTTGCGTATCGTCTCCAGCAGGTGGCCCTGCTGTTCGATCAGCGCCTGTTGCCTGGCCTGGCTGTGGCGCAACTCCTCCTCGACACGTTTACGTTCGGTGATGTCGAGCGCAATGCCGACCATGCCGATAATCGTGCCCTCATCATTGCGATATGGCACCTTGTAGACCGCCAGCCAGGCAACCCGACCGCCAGCCTCGGTGATCTGCTCCTCGATGCCGAGATGCGGTTCGCCGGAAGCCATCACCTGTTCGTCGTCGGTCATGTATGCCTCAGCTTCGGCAGGCTGAAACAACTCATGATCGGTCTTTCCTGCAATTTCGTTAATCGTGATGCCGGCTGCATCGGCGAAGATGCGGTTGCCCAGCAGATAGCGGTGATCGCGCCCTTTGAAGTAGATCATCGCCGGGATGGCATCGAGGAGCGCCTGGCGTTCGATTTCGCTGCGATGCAGCGCCTCTTCCGCGCGTTTACGTTCGGTGATGTCGAGTGCAATGCCAACCAGCCCGATAACGTTCCCGGCTGCGTCATGGTATGGCACCGCCGAGTTGGCCACCCAGCCGACCGTGCCGTCTGGCCGGGTGACCGGTAGTTCAACGCCGAGGCTTGGCACACCGGTAGCCATGACGCGCTCGTCATCATCCAGGTATGCCTCGGCGACTTCGGGTGGGAACAATTCACTGTCGGTCTTGCCGATCAGGTCTGCGGCAGGAACGCTGACGCGTTCGGTGAAGGCGCGATTGCCGAACACATAGCGATGCTGGCGGTCCTTGAGATAGACAAGAGCCGGAATAGCGTCCAGCATCTCGCGATCACGTGCCACCTCCTGCTCAAGCTCGGTGATCCGCCGGTACGCCGCATCGAGCCTGGCTTCAAGTTCGGCGATATGCCGAGCCACACTTGTATCGGCGCTACCTGTATCGTATGTCATGGGCCAGCGCCTCCTTTGCGCTCAGCCGGGTGCCTATCCGAACAACGATACGCTTCCCTGTCATTGCGCGGAGCACGAGCGACAGCCTGAAGCGAGCGCAGCGTGGCTGAAGCAATCTCCTCTCGCGTTGGTAGACTGCTTCGCTTCGCGCGCACTACCATCCAATCCGTTATTCGGATAGGCACTCACTCTGCGGGGATTTCCTTGTAGTTCAATGTGACGTCAATTCCGGCGTGCCGGCGCGCGGCCCGGGCAACGAAGTAGATGATCAGCCCCGAGAGGAAGATGCCGGCATTGATCAGAAACATGCCGAATCCGAGTACACCATCACGTAAGGTGCTCGGGTCGAGGCTGATGCCGGAGAACGGATCGTTCAGATAGGCCCATTCCATGACCAGGCAGGCCACAAGCGAGAGTAGACCGACAATGCTGATCACGGGAATGCCGGCGACGCGCCATCTGACCGGCGAGCCTTCAAAGACCTCTGGACGCCGGTACGGCAGCAGAATCGCAGCCAGCGAGACGAGCATGAAGGTAAGAATAAAGCCGAAGATTCCGGAGAGTGTCGCGAAGTATGGTGTGAAGACATAGATCGCCAGTGATACGATGGACAGAATACCCATGACCCACAGGCTGACGACCGGTGTGTGAAAGCGTTCACTGACCGTTGCCAGCTGCGCCGGCATCAACCCATCGATGGCATAGGCCAGCAGGTTTCGCGAAGCATTCAGGATCTGACCGGGCAACCAGGCATACGACCAGAAGATGAAGCCAGAGCAGATCAGGAAGGCAACCAGAATGTTCTGGCTCGAAAAGGCGATCAACTCATGGAAACGTGGCATCGCACTCAACCCGACCTGCCCGGCGCCCAGGTCGCTCAGTGTGCTGACCGCGCCAAGAAAGTCGTCTCCGACTGCCCGGCTCGTTGCCCAGACCAGCAACACGCCCCAGATCGTCGCGTAGAGGACGGTGCCGGGGATTGACCAGACCTGAAGACGCGCCGCCTGTTTTACCTCGCCGCCAATATATGCCGACGAGAAGCTGAAACCCATCGTCAGGTAGATCCATGTCATTGGCAGCAGCGTGTTCATCCAGTCGAATGGCGCTGCGGCATAACCGCTGGCTGCCACGATCTGCTCGTACGTATCGGGCAGGCCGCTCAAGGCGCCGGCGTAGCGGTTGAACACCTGGGGGAACGAGGCCGCATCGCCAGCCAGGCCGACGACCAGTGCGACCAGTGCACTGAGTGTCGCCAGCAGAAACAGAACATTCTGCACACGAAAGAAGGATTTCAGCCCGATTGTGAACAGGCTCGTCAGGAGCAGAATGAGCAAAGCGCCAATGATAAACTGGCCCGTTGGCGTGACGACCCAGTCTGCGATGGCAATCAACCCGGCATTACCGGTCATCGCCGCCAGCACACGGCAGAAGGGCGCCACGCCATAGGTTGCCAGGAAGGCTGATGGAACGCCACCATAGAGCACCCACCAGATCGTCATGTTCCAGCTGCCCATCATTCCGAGCGCCGGCCCGAGTACGCGGCTGACATAGACATAATCGCCGCCACTGCGCGGCATTGCGGCCGAAAGAAAGGCATAGACGCAGGCCGTCGGCAGGGCGAGCAGGGCACAGATCAACAGTGAGAGTGTGATATTGCCGCCAGCATACGAGGGAATGATCAACAGCATCAATGCCACCATCAGGCCAATGCTGATGAAGTTGACGTTATAGATCAGGACGTCGAGCATGCCTGCCTGGCGTACCAGGCCCGTAGCCTTGCGCACGAAGACGCGCGGGGCAGCCGTTGGGCGGGCGCTTTCGGCCATGTGTCTTCTCCTCTTGCTCGATTACGGTTCGTAGTCAGGTGCGACGAAGTGCCTGGTCCACATGATCGCTATGATCCAAACCGGTGATCGATATCCCACGCCAGGGCGCGCACCGGCGCGCCGTCAACGTCGCCAAGCGCCAGTGGCAGGATGGCAAAGACATATTCGCGGCCACAATCAAGTTGCTCCAGGCCACAGAGATTTTCGGCGATCAGGATGTCGGCGCCGAGCAACGTCGCGTGTACGGTCTCCCCGCTACCCGGCGTCGAGTCAACATTCAGCGCGTCAACCGCGACGAGCGAGATGCCGCGTTCCACCAGTGCCTGAGCCAGCCCATCGCTCAGGTAGGGATGCTGGAAATAACGCGCATCGTTCCAGAAGATTTCCCAACCGGTTCGGATCACGGCAATCATGCCAGGCCGCAGATGATAATCCGTCAGGATTTCGGGGCCAACCGGCGCATCCGGCTCATACCCGCGAGCATCAATCACAATCCCGCGACCGACGAACCGGTCGGGTGCATAGGCGCCGATACCGCGCCCTGCGACCATGTAGTGGAGCGGCGCATCAACATGGGTGCCGCTGTGACTACCCAGGTGCAGCGCACTGACGCACCACGGCCTGACCCCGAACCCGGTGATGATGCGCACATGCGGGTCGGCTGGATACGTTGGAACATCGTCGGTGAGCCGGTGCGTCAGGTCGTACATCATGATGGCGTGTCCAGTTCACTCCGCGCCGCGATTTGTATGGCGCATGCCTTGTACTCCCGCAAGATAGCTGCAGGACCGGAGTGTTCCATACAGGTGTTATCCGCTCACCAGCTGGTGGGATCTGATCCGGCCATGCTCGAGGGTGACCAGGGCACCGTGTAACACACCTTCACCATAGGCGCTACCGGGGTTGATACAGAGTGTGTTTCCTATGCGCACCGCGCCACGCGACTCGTGAATATGGCCATGCAGTGCCAGCACCGGTTGATAGGTTTCGATGACCCGGCGAACCGCAACACTACCAACCGGCGTCATCGCCACCTGCCCGCCGGTTGTAACAACCGTCAGATCATCGCGCAATTGCGGCGCGTCATCCAGCGTGCTGCGGTATGGCGGGCTGTGGAGCACAAAAATCGCCGGGCGATCACGGTCGAGGTGCACGGCCACGGCGCGAATCCTGGCTTCCAGGGCCTCTTCACTCAATTCACGCGGGCTGTTCCATGGAGTTGGCGGCACCCAGGATTCGGCGAGAATCTGGTAATGGCCCCACTCCAGCACGCGCCCGTCAGGATTGCGCACCACCGGGCCATCGGGCAGCACATCATCCACTGCCAGTTCATCGTCGTTGCCGGCCATCACAAAGCACGCCACACCACTCTCGCTCAGGCGCTCTTCTGCCAGCGCAACCCAGCGCCTCACCGCTGCTACCATCACCTGGCGGAATACCTCCTCCAGATAGGTAGGATCCGTTTCGAGGCGCTGATATTCTGCAGGAGAGCAACGGTAGGGATAAAAGCCATTGAAGCGAATATTCTTCTCAAGTTCAGCCAGTTCCGCATCATCACGCGCCAGCATGGGCTGGCCAAGCAGGAGTGCCCGATAGCCCTGCGCTTCCTCCACCAGTGGCACGAGAAGCTTACCGGTCAGATCGCCCCCCATAATGATCGCCTGCACACCATAGAACCGGGCGGCATTGAGAAACTTCAGCCAGCAGCGTTCCGAACCATGGATGTCGCTGCTATAAAATAGTCGTACCGTTGCACGGGCGTCAGCCTGTTGTTTGCGTACAAATGGCCACATGCGTCTTACCCACTTTCCTCGGGAACGTCATACCAGCGTACGCGATCGCCAATCCGTGCACGCATCTTCCATGCCATCGTCTTGGGGCGGGCTTCGATCGCGTGGCGCAGGAGCGCAATCTGGTCAGGAAGGCGATACGGCCCGTATGCAGGACGATCCGCGGCCCACTGTTCTAGCCGATCCAGGCTAAGGGTGAGCGTTCGGTACAACCCCCAATCACGCGCAGCAAGGTGGGCAATATGGGCCGTGTCTATCGCTCCCGGCGCATCATCGAGCGGCAGATCCGAGAGCAGGGCAAACATGTCGCGCAGGTCGTTTTCCGTGGCATGCACCACCTGCAGCTTGGTCAGCAACAGGTCGGTCGGCGCCAGTGTCAGGGGGTGCAGATCCAGACGCTCGCGCAGATCGAATGTATGGCACATGCGGAACTGATCAAGGAAAACATCAACGTGGCGGTTGCCATCTGTACTGCGGAAGATCAGCCGGTTGGCACCGTTCAACAGGTTAAACTCACGGTCCGGCTGATAACCCTGACCCGTGAACAGATTCTGGAGCGCCACGCGCTCGTCGGCTCGACCGGCGAAATCTATGTCCTTGTATGAGCGCTGCATGCCCTCGCGGCGCGCTGTGGGGCAGAGATGAAACACTGCGATGCCGCCAAGCAACCGCAGGTTCAGCCCGGCGCTGCTGGCGGCTGCGACAAGGCGTCGGGCATCGTCGTACAAATGGGTGTGAGTTATCATGAGGGGCCAGTTAATACGATTTGACCTTTCTATGTATAGCATAGAGACATGCGGTTTGATTTGTCAAGCGGTGGTATACTTCCCTGGTTCATCCGTGTTCAATTGCTGGAACCGTGGCGACCATGAGTCTGTTCCCCGCAACAACGCGTGATCGACTTGCCGGTGCATTCAGCCGTGGCCCGCTGGCTGCGGTGCTCGCCGCGGTCGCGCTGGGCCTGGCCGGCGGCGCAATAGTCGCATTCGGGCCATTCTGGCTTGGCTTCGTTGCCCTGGCGGCCCTGGCCGGGACCTACGCCCTGCTGCGCGATACCCGCGTCGGGCTGGCTGTCGTCATCGCGATTGCCACCATCGTGCCCTTCGGAACCCTGCCGTTTCGAGCGGTTGTGACCCCTACACTGCTCACGCTGGCCCTGGTGGTGTTGATGGGCGTCTGGTTGCTGCGGTTCCTTGTGCATCGTGAGGAGCGCCTGGCTGTCACGCCGATCGGCCTGGCGTTAATCGGGTTTCTCGGCATGACCCTGTTTGCATTTCTGCTTGGCGCGAATCTCAGCCCCGAACCATCCCTGTTCCACAACTATGTGAAGTTTGTGACGGCAGTGCTGTTCTTCTTCAGTGTTGTGAACTGTGTTCGCGACCGGCAGACCGTGCGCTGGGTCATGCGCATGTTCATCATTGGTGCTGCAATCTCGGCGATCATTGCGCTTGCGCTCTATGTGATACCCGATCACCTGGCGCTCCAGATCCTGGTCGCATTCGGCCGCATCGGCTACCCGACCGAGGGGCGCGTGCTGCGCTATGTCGAAGATGACCCGAATGGATTGATGCGCGCGATCGGCCTGTCGGTCGACCCGAACAGTTTTGGTGGTATGCTGGCGCTGGTTGGCGCGCTTGCGGCGACGCAACTGGTTGGCGAACGACCGGTGCTGCCGCGGCGCCTGTTACTGGTTGTAACCGGCGCGATCTTGCTGGCATTGTTTCTGACCTACTCGCGCGCCGCCCTGGGGGGCATAATCGTTGCCGCAATGTATGTCGCGACGTTGCGCTACCGGCGGCTCTGGTGGGCAATCCTCGGTGCGGGTGCGCTGGCGGCTGTGCTGCTGATCGGTGTGGGTATCGGTGAGCAATTCGCCGAGCGCGTGATCGAAGGGGTGCAGTTCCGCGACCAGGCGAACCAGATGCGCCTGGCGGAATACCAGAATGCGCTGGCGATCATCCAGGCATACCCGGTCTTTGGCATCGGTTTCGGCGCGGCGCCGGAACGAGATCTGGTCGCCGGCGTGTCAAGCATCTACCTGGCAATTGCCCAGCGTACCGGGCTGGTGGGCCTGGCGGCGTTTGCCGGCATCATGAGCTGGTTCTTTCTGCGGAGCTGGCGCGCGCTGCGTGTGGCCGGCGCACATGGCGATCATGAACTTGCCGCCTGGCTCGTGTCGTTGCAGGCGGCGGTTGCTGCTGCACTTGCGGTGGGCCTGCTCGACCATTATTTCTTCAACATCGAATTCAGCCATATGAGCGCGCTGTTATGGGGGGCGATCGGCCTGGCAATCACGATCGAGTCGCTGCCGGAAGAGGTAGACGACAAGGCGACCGTCTCAGGCCTGTCCCCGAGATAGTCACACAAGCACGCTGCTGATGACATCGAGCGCCTGCTCAATGTCGCCGGCGTCAATGCCGTAGTGGGTGACGGCGCGGATGCGCTCGCCTCCCATGTCGCCTACAAGTACGCCGCGCGCACGTAGCCGGTGAACGAACGTGTCGGCATCCATACCATTCCGCAGTTCAAAGATGACAATATCAGTCTGCACCCGCTCCAGATCGATGGCGATCTGCGGAAGACCGGCCAGCCCTTCGGCGAGTATGCGCGCGTTGGCATGGTCTTCGGCAAGGCGGTCGATCATGGTTTCGAGGGCCACGATTCCGGCGGCGGCAATGACGCCGGCCTGGCGCATCCCACCCCCCAGCATCTTTCGCGCGCGACGGGCGCGTTTGATAAAGTCGGCATCACCGCATAACAGCGAACCAACCGGCGCCGAGAGGCCCTTGGATAAGCAGAACTGAACGCTATCAACGTGACGCGTGATCTCCCGCGCGTCAATGCCGAGCGCCACGGCGGCATTAAACAGCCGCGCGCCGTCGAGATGTATCGCCAGGCCACGCTCGCGAGCCAGGCGCGCCACGTCGGCCATGTAGGCCGGTGGGAGGACCGTACCGCCGCAGTGGTTATGCGTATTCTCAAGGCAGATCAGCCGTGTCTGCGCCGAGTGGGGATCGTCGAGCCAGCGCACCGCCGCGCGCAGGTGGTCGAGTGCAAGCGTTCCATCGGGTTGGTTGGGGAGGACGTGGTACACGATACCGCCAAGCGCCGATGCACCCCCGCCTTCGTAATTGTAAATGTGCGATCCGTCGCCGACAATTGCCTCATCGCCGCGGCCGCAATGCGCCAGCAGCGCACAGAGGTTGCCCATCGTCCCGCTGGGTGTCAGCATGGCAGCCTGCTTGCCGACGCGTTCGGCGGCCAGTGCCTCCAGCCGGTTGACGGTCGGATCTTCGCCATAGACGTCGTCGCCGAGTTCGGCGCGCGCCATTGCCGAGCGCATTGCGGATGTGGGCAGCGTGACCGTATCGCTACGGAGATCGATCGTTTTCTGTGGCATGGTACGTGCTCCATTCGGCAGGATGTATGTCGCGCGTATAATAACACTGGCGGTAGATCTTGCCTGCGGCAGCATGATACTGACGATCGGGGCTGTTGCACGAGACATCCGGATGTCATCCGTCTCTTCCTCACATGCCGGGAAGGGGCGATCGACGGCGATGGGTCGCGGCGGCTGTGCCACCGCAACCCATCGCTCCTTCTGTCACGAGCATATCGTCCTCCAGAATAGAAGCAACTCTGCTATATCGAAGAAACAGGGAACACGAGCTATGACTGCAACGATCCTCGATGGCCGTGCACTGGCGAAAACCCTGCGCGAGGAGTTGCGCGCCGATGTGCAGACGTTTACTCGCGCGATGGGTTTTTCTCCCACGCTTGCCGTCGTGCAGGTTGCGGGTGATCCGGCATCCGAGCGCTATGCGCGCACGATCCGCAAAGGATGTGACGATGTTGGCATCGCCTTCCAGGATCAGACGCTGCCCGCCGCCACCTCCCAGGCAGGGCTGGAAGAAACGCTGCGCTCCCTCAGCGCCGACCCGGCAGTGAGCGGGGTCCTCCTGCACATGCCGTTGCCGGCCGGTCTTGATGCTGCGGGAGCGATTGCCCAGATCGATCCGCGCAAGGATGTCGACGGCATTCATCCCTACAATGCAGGATTGCTGGCGATCGGGCAGCCAGGCATGGTGCCGAACACTCCTGCGGGTGGTCTGGAATTGCTGTTGCGCAATGGTGTGCCGCTCAAGGGGCGCCGCGCCACGGTTGTCGGGCGCAGCGTTGTTGTCGGTAAACCGATGGCCTTCCTGCTGCTACAAGAGCATGCAACGGTTACCATTGCCCACTCGCGCACCACCGACCTGGCCGCCGTTGTGCGCGAAGCCGACATTGTGGTGGCTGCCACCGGCAAGCCGGGGCTGATCACCGGCGCCATGGTGAAACCTGGCGCCGTCGTCGTTGATTTCGGCATCAACGTGCTGGACGATGGCCGTGTGGTTGGCGATGTCGATTTCGCCAGCGTGGTGGAGGTTGCCGCGGCGATCACGCCGGTGCCAGGCGGTACCGGGCCGGTGACCAATATGATGCTGTTGCGCAACGTCCTCCGCGCGGCGCATACCTGGGCACGGCAGGCTGATTCATCGCCGAGAGATGCGACCCGTGTGCTATAATGGAAATGCCATAGTGCCTGAAACTGATGGCGCGAAGATGCCGGGTTGTGTAATGGCAGCACGGCGGACTTTGGATCCGTCTGTCCAGGTTCGAATCCTGGCCCGGCAGCCACCATAGCAACGTGCAAACATCTTGCGCCTCGATGGGGCGCGCGGCGCGCAGGCACGGGCGCATCCACGGATCACGGTTGCTGCGTGCCGCTGGAGAAGGACAAGTTGCATGGGGGATCACTGGGGAAACCCCTCCTGGTGGTCCCCTTCTTCACTGTCGTGAAACTCAGCGTCATTATTCTGGCCGCCGGTGAAGGCACGCGTATGCGTTCATCGCTGCCGAAGGTGTTGCATCCACTCTGCGGGCGCCCGCTGCTGGGCCACATTCTTGCCGCTGCCGACGCCCTGGCGCCCGTGGCGAGTGTTGTGGTGCTTGCGCGCGAGACGGTCGAACGGGTTCGTGCACAGTTTGGCGAGAAGTATCTCTATGTCGTTCAGGCCGAACGCCTTGGCACCGGTCACGCCGCGCTCCAGGCGCGCCCTGTGTTGCGCGATCGCTGCGACGAGGTGCTGGTGCTGCTTGGTGATGCGCCGCTTGTTCGACCCGAGACGCTGCAGGCGGTTGTGGCGTTGCGCCGGGCGCGCGGCGCACTGGTGGCGTTGCTGAGTTTCATTGCCGATCCGCCTGCCGGTTATGGCCGGGTGGTACGCGATGCCGCCGGCCAGGTGACCGCGATCGTCGAAGAGCGGGATGCGACCGAGGAGCAGCGTGCGATCCGCGAAGTGAACAGTGGCGCGATGTGTTTCGACGCCGCCTGGATGTGGCAGGCGCTCGATCGCGTGCAGCGTAGCCCGGTCAAGGGGGAGTATTACCTGACCGATCTGATTGCGCTCGCGATTGAGGATGGCGGCGTCGGCGCGGTCGCAGCGCTGCCTGCCACAGATCCAACCGAGGCCTGGGGTGTGAACGACCGTGCACAACTGGCGCAGGTTGAGCGGGTGCTGCAAACACGTTTGCTTGATGCGTTGATGCGCAGTGGTGTGACGATTCTCGATCCCGCAGCAACCTATGTTGATGTTGGTGTGGTGGTCGGCCAGGACACGACATTACTGCCGGGAACCATGTTGCGCGGCGCAACGCGTGTTGGCGCGCAGTGTACCATCGGGCCGCACACATTGCTGGTAGATACAACCGTCGCCGACGGGGCGCGTATACGTTATACGCTCGCCGAAGGTGCTGTGATTGCAGCCAATGCGGATATCGGGCCATTCACCCATCTACAGACGTAACCGGCTGGTCGTTTGATAGATCGTCAGGTTCATCCGGAGTTGATCAAGCCTTATGGAAGGGCGTTTACAGATCTTCAGCGGCAATGCAAACCGGCCTCTGGCACAGGAGATTGCCGCCCACCTCAATATCAACCTTGGCCGTGCGATGGTCGGCACCTTCAAAAATGGCGAAACGCGCGTGAAGGTGGAAGAGAATGTTCGCGGCTCCGATGTGTTCGTCGTGCAATCAACGTGTACGCCCGTCAACCACAATCTGATGGAGCTCCTGTTGCTGATCGACGCGTTGCGGCGTGCATCGGCGGCGCGTGTCACCGCTGTGATCCCGTACTACGGCTACGCAAAACAGGAAAAGAAAACCACCGGTCGCGAACCGATCTCGGCGAAACTGGTTGCCAACCTTATTCGCACCGCCGGCGCCGACCGTGTTCTGACCATGGATCTGCACGCCCCTGCGATTGAAGGGTTCTTCGATATTCCCGTCGATCACCTGCAAGCCGGGCCGATCCTGGCCGAACATATTCGCGACATGGGCCTCTTGCGCGTCGTCGTCGTCTCACCCGATGCAGGTGGTGTGGGGCGCGCCAATAGCTTCCGTGAGCGGATTGGCGCCGGTCTGGCGATAATCGCCAAGCAGCGCCCGCAACCCGATGTGGCCGAAATGCTGGATATGGTCGGTGATGTCGAAGGCAAGACGGCAGTGATCGTTGACGACATGATCTCCACCGGAGGAACGCTGGCCGAGGCTGCGCGCGCATTGCGCGAACGCGGCGCTGTGGCAGTCTATGCCTGCGCAACCCACGGGATTTTCGCTGGCGAGGCGACGGAAATTATCGCGCGGTCGGTGCTGGTCGAGACGATCGTGACCAATACGATCCCGTTGCCTGAGCGATGTCGCGAGGCGCGCATTCGCGCAATCAGTGTTGCGCCGTTATTTGCTGAAGCAATCATACGTATTCACAAGGACCTGTCATTGAGCGCGCTGTTTTCGTGAGTCGTGCCTGGCGATGGCTATGTACGGCTGAGGCCGCCAGCGCAATCGCGTGGTTGAGGAACAAGTACCCTTGGATGTTGAGACTGGCCTGGTCATCGCAGGTATTGTGCTGTGCGTACTTCTGCTGGCATTTACGTCAGCGGTGGATGCGGCAATGACCGCCATTGGCCGCCATCGCCTGGGCCTGTTGCACGAGATTGATGCGCGCCGGGCGCAACTTATCGATCGCCTGCTGACAGAACCCTATCAATTCAAGGCGACGATCCTGTTGCTGAATAGCATGGCGACCATTGTCGCGACGGCGCTTGTGTTGCGCCTGGTTGGCACGCAACCGCTCTGGCAGCGGATCGCTGCGCTGGGCGGGCTTCTGCTCCTCATTCTGATCTTTGCCGAGGCGCTACCCAAGGCGCTGGCCATCACCCATCCCACTGCTGCGGCGCGTCTGCTTGCCGGCCCTATGGCGCTTGGCGCCCAGTTGATCTCGCCACTGGTGTGGCTGGTCGGCCTGCTGACGCGCCCGCTCATCCGCCTCGTCAGTGGCCGCGCCGCGCCGCCAACGCCGCTGGTGACGGAAGAAGAATTGCGCCTGCTGGTGAACGTGGGTGAAGAGGAAGGCCTCATCGAGCCTGATGAACGCGAGATGATTGAAGGGATTTTCTCGTTTGGCGACACGACCGTGCGTGAAGTGATGATCCCGCGTGTGGATATTGTTGCGCTGGAAGAAACTGCTACGGTGGACGAGGCCCTGAACATTGTGATCGCCAAAGGGCACTCGCGTATTCCGGTCTATCGCGAGACGATCGATCATGTGGTCGGCATGTTGTATGCCAAGGATCTATTGCTCTGGTTGCGCTCCGAACGGCGCGATGCGCAGCTTGGCCCCCTCCTGCG
The DNA here is from genome assembly GCA_013388755.1 of Chloroflexota bacterium. Lineage (GTDB taxonomy): Bacteria > Chloroflexota > Chloroflexia > Chloroflexales > Roseiflexaceae > JACAEQ01. Next base: position 44,381 of record JACAEQ010000032.1, on the reverse strand, counting down.
CACTGCCTACTTTGTGCCGGATACCATGAAGGTTGATGTCCTGCTGAAGGATCTCCAGGCCCGCAAGGTGCATCTTGCGATTGTTGTGGATGAGTATGGCGGTACCGCCGGTCTGGTGACCATCGAAGATGTGATTGAGGAGATTGTTGGCGAGATCCAGGATGAATACGATGTGGACGAGCCGCCAATCAAGGAGCTGGGCGCCGGCGAACTCGAGATTGATGCGCGGGTACCGATTGACGATATTAATGATCTGACCGGGTTGCGCCTGGCATCGGAAGAGTCGGATCGTATCGGCGGTGTGGTGTTCGAGCACCTCGGTCGGGTGCCGAAAGTTGGCGACGAGGTCTACCCGGCGGAAGGTGTGACGATTACGGTACTCTCTGTTGATGGCCTGCGACCTCGCCGGTTGCGTCTGAGTTATCGCCCAGCGCAGGAAGTCGAAATGAACAGTGCGCGCGGCGAGGAAATCGGTGATGAATGATATCGCGCCTGCGCTGGTTGAGTTGCTGGAGGCGGCGCGCATGGTGCGCGAACGTGCGTACTGCCCATACTCGCATTTCGCGGTTGGCGCGGCGGTGCGCACTGCGTCCGGCATGATCTTCCCTGGCTGCAATATCGAGAATGCCGCCTACCCGGTCACGATCTGTGCTGAGCGCACGGCGTTGTACGGCGCGTATGCGGCGGGTGAGCGCGACATCATCGGGCTGGCAGTGATCGCCGATACCCCCGGGCCGGTCAGTCCATGCGGTAGTTGCCGCCAGGTGATCTTCGAACTGGCGCCGCGCGCAATCGTGGTACTCGCCAATCTGCACGGCATGCTGCGCGTGACGTTTGCGCACGAGTTGCTGCCCGACGGCTTCGATCCTGCCAGCCTGCCACAGGTCAACAGGTGATGGCGCTACCGGTACAGCATCCTGCATGCGCGCAAGGAGCTCTGGTCTGCGAATCGCGGAAACAGGCTCCCCGGAAGCTGGCGCAGGATAACGATGGCGGTCGCGCACCACCATGAGAGGCGCCCGGCAACGTGCGAACTTCCGGGAAGCTGGACCGGTGACGTTCCAGGCGATCTGTTGGGGCATGAACCCGTGTCGGCCGCGTCCAGACGCGCCGTGCCCGACCCGCAATCACACCGGTGTATGGTTGCAGAGCGTTCGAGACGCCTGGCAACCAGTTACTGCAGACCGGTGACCAGGCCGGCGTACTTCTCGGCCAGCACCCGCGCCTGCTCATCGCTGCTTCCCTCAGCGATCACATGGAAGAATGGCCCGTCCGGATCCGGGAGGATCAGCACCCATTCATCGCCCAGGTCAATTTTCACGCCGTCGACCTGGTCAAGCTTGCGATCCTGGTACTGCTGGTTCAGGATGCGCATCACCTTGCCTTTGAATTCCCAGCGACAGGGGACGCGCGCCTGGCTCATTGAGTAACGCGGGAGATCGCGGATGATCTCGGAGAGGCGGGCATTGCGCAGCGCCAGCAACTCGATGAGCTTTACGGTTGCGAACAACCCATCGGAAATCGGGTAATACGCGGGAAAGATCAGGTTGCCGGTGCCGTCGCCAAGCAGCAACATGTCGCGATTTGCGGCTGCCGTACGCATCAGCGCGCCGAGCGTCGTGCGCGTTCGCACGATGTGCCCGCCATAACGTGCGGCAATTTCCTCGAATGCGCGCGGCGCGGTGACCGGGACGGCAACCGTGCCGCCGCCATTTACTGCCATAACCAGCGCCGTTACTGCGGCCAGCGCCTGCACACCCGGCAGGCGCCGACCAGTATCATCGACCAGGAACACCTTTTCGCCGCTCGCATCGAGCCGTACACCGAAGGATGCATCAAGGACCGGTACGATCCGCGCCAGCCGCTCCATGCCCTCTTCGAACTGCTGTGGTGTCTGAAATAGTAACTGGGCGTCGAGATTGGCATTCAGTTCGACCGTATCGATCCCAAGCCAGCGGAGAATAGGTGGCAGAATGGTGGAGGCATTGGTATTGGCGTAATCAACCACCAGGTGGAAATTGCGCGCAATGGCCGCAAGCGCATCAGTGCGCAGCGCGCGGAAGAATGCGTCGGTGTAGGTTTTGCTGATATGCTCGACTTCGTTGATACGCCCGATTTCATCAAGATAGACGCGCCGGTAATCCTCACGGAAGAAGATGCCTTCGATTTTGCGTTCGGTCGCTGTATCAATATCGAGGCCGTCAGCATCGAAGAACTTGATGTCAACCACGCGACTGTCGAGCGGCGACAGGCGTACATGGATGCCTCCCGCTGCATCACTGGCGTGGGTGATGATTCGCGCAACGGGGAGCGGTACATCGTGAAGCTCAGCAACATTGACGCCAGCCGAGGGCAGGCCTGCCACCAGGCCACGCTTGATCATCCGCGGCGTGTAGTGTGTATCGCGGCTGGTGGTGACACTTGCGCCGCGTGGCAATGTTGCGCCGAAGGCGGCGCCAAGCTTGGCGCCGAACTCAGGCGTGAGATCGATATTGACCAGTCCTGAGATTCCCGAGCGCCCGAACAGGACGCGCCGCCCCTGCGATCCCCAGATGATGCTGGAACTGATCGTGGCGCCTTCATCAACCTCTTTGCTGGGCCAGATTTTGACGTTGGCGCCGATGACCGCGCCGGCATTAATGATCGTCTGATCGCCGACGACGGTTCCCTCGAACAGTACCACCCGGCTCTTGATATTGCACTGGCGCAGCACAATCGCGCCACGCAATTCGGCGCGCTCGCCGATATACGAGTTGCGCCAGATAATCGAGCGATCGACCGTGGCGCGTGTATCAACGATCGTATAATCCCGAATGGCAGTCGGGCCATGGATGATCGCGCCGCCTTTCACCTTGACGCCGTGGCCGAGGAACACCGGCCCGTGGAACTGTGCGTCGGGAGCGATTTCGACATCACCTTCCACCCATACATCGTCAAAGATCCGTTCGCCGACGCGCGGCAGGTTGACCTTGCCCTGCATATAATCGCGGCTGGCGCGCATGTATTCCTCGATGGTGCCGATATCGGTCCAGTAGCCGTCGGCAACATATCCCAGCGGCGCGTTGCCATCGCGTAACATGCGCGGAAAGACATCTTTTGACCAGTCGGTAAAGGCGCCTTTTTCGATGTAACGGAAAATCTCTGGCGTGAGGGCATAGATGCCGGTATTGACCGTATCGGAGAATACCTCGCCCCAGCTTGGTTTTTCCAGGAACTGGCGCACATACCCGCGTTCATCGGCGACGACGACGCCATAGTCAAGCGGGTTGGGGACACGGGTCAGGGTGATGGTGGCCGTTGCGGCACGGCTGGTATGAAATTCGACGATCTTGCCAAGGTCGAGATCGGTCAGCGCATCGCCAGAAATTACGAGAAACGGCTCGCGCAGGAGATGTTCGGCATTCTTGACACTGCCGGCGGTTCCAAGCGGCTGTTCTTCGAGCGAATACTCGATATGTACGCCAGACGCTGAGCCATCACCGAAGTGATCCTGTATGACATTTGCGAGGTACTGGACCGTAACGACGATATCCGTAATGCCGTGTCGTTTCAGGAGTTCGATAATATGAGCCATGACGTGGCGATCGACGATCGGTACCATTGGTTTCGGACGATTGATCGTCAGGGGTCGGAGGCGTGAACCTTCGCCGCCAGCCATCACCACAGCCTTCATGCGTTACCTCGCCCGCGATGTATCGGCGTTGCACACGTCTTCAGTATAGCATGTATGGTGTCGTGGCGGCAAAGATAAGGGCAATATGGCCGTGGCGGAGCAGGCAACAACAGGCAGCGGGCCATTCCGGCCCGCTGCCTGTTGTTCAATGAAGACGTAACTACTGGCTCTTGCGTAGTTCATCAACGCGTGCGGCCAGTTGCGCAATCTTCTGGCTCAGATCGTCAATGTCGCGCTTTGACGGGATATTCAATCGGTTGAGGAATTCCTCCATACCATGTTCAACGCGGTCGCCGACCTTCTCAATCTGCGGCCGGTTGGCGTTCAACCGATCCTGCATCTCGTGCAGCAGCTTCTCGGCATCCTTCTGGGCCAGTTCGCCTCGCTCAACGAGCTTCTTTACAAACGCCTCAACCTCGTCGAACGTCATAGCGACGGCGCCAAAGCTGGCCAGCAGCAACCGGCGCATTCCATCAATGACCCACTTGTTGGCGCCAGCAGCGCTCTCTTCAACTTCGGTGACTTTGACCTCAACTTCTTCGGTCATGGGGTGCCTCCTGATGTCTTCTGTGTGCGGATAAAGCCCGCCCGCACAACCTTCATAACGCATTGCGTTATGAGTTCAGTATATCACCCTGCCTGGGGAGAGTCAAGCAGACGTTGCAATGGCGCAGGGCTAAGTGCCTATCCGAACACCCATGGGCATGCTGTCATTGCGCGGAGCGCCAGCGACAGCGTGCAGCGAGCGAAGCGTGACTGAAGCAATCGAGCGGCGCGAGCGGAGATTGCTTCGCTCGCGCTCGTAATGACATGGACCATCTGGTTTTCGGATAGTCTCTGAGGCAAAGATACTGCACTGAGCCAGGTTGATGCCGCGTCGCAGGCTTCCCGGAAGCTGTTCATTCCGTTGCATGGTTCGTGACAACTGCGGCCTGGCGGGCGCGACGCTTGCTCGTCCCGACGCAATGCAAACATGGTCGGGATAGGCCAGTATTGCCGGATGCGGCAAACGTGGTATGCTGGAGCCTCTGCCGCATGCTACCGTTCCGGCGCTCGAGCAACGTGTAACAACCGTGCGTCCCGGTAGGGCGCGCGACGAGCAGGAACGGCGACGCGCCCGCGGATCACGGTTTCTGCTCGCCGCTGTAGCTGTAGGCAGCGGCGTCATTATGCTCTGCTATCTGTCTGTTCCAGAGGGAGAAACACGTATCCATGCACCCCCATCCTCGTACCGGCTACGCCCTCAGCGTCCTGGCAGCGATCGTCTGGGCAGCCACCGCGCCCGGCCTGGCCTATCTCATTACCACGTACCGGATCCCTGGATTGACACTTGCGCTCTGGCGTGATGTCTTCATTGCCGGCGCATGTATTGCTGGAGTACTGCTGGTGCGCCCCGCGATGCTGCGAATCGGGCGGCGTGAGATTGGCAATCTTGCGCTGACTGGCATCGTGTCCATTGGCGTCTACCACGCGTTGTGGCTCTGGTCGGTGACCTTGAATGGTGCAGCAGTAGCGGTCGTACTTATCTATACCTATCCGACGTTTGTCACGATTGGCGCCTGGCTGCTGTTCCGCGAGCCAATCGGCAAGCCGCATATGGTGGCACTGGCGCTGGCGCTGGCCGGGTGCGCGCTGGTGGTGCGCGCGTATGATCCGGCAGTCTTGCGGATTAGCTGGCCTGGGGCGGCGATTGGCCTGCTGACGGCGCTGACCCATACGGTGTATGTGCTGGTTGGCCAGCGCAACGCGCTTTCGATCAGCCCATGGGCAACGCTGACCTACACCATGACCTTCGGCTCGCTGACATTGCTGGTGCTTGTTGTTGGCGCCGACATGCTGGCGCCTGCGCAGCGTTCGTACCTGTGGGCAGTCGATGAACCACTCGCCTGGCTGATCCTTGCCGCGATCGCAATCGGGCCGACTCTCAGCGGATACGCCCTTTTTACGCTGGCGCTACGTCACATCCCCGGCCGGGTTGCTGGCCTGATTTCGGTGATCGAAGCGCCAGTTGCCACCATGATTGCCGTCGCACTCCTTGGTGAACGCCTCGAATCGCTGCAAGTTCTCGGCATGGCAATGATCCTGTCGGCTATTGCGTTGCCACGCCTGGTCGTATCGAAGCGCCAGGTCGCTCCAGTCGCAGCGATTGGCGACTGAGGATCGCCGGTGGCAGTGCCGGGTGGTTCCAGGGAGTCTGATTAATCGAGAAGTTCGGTCCTGGCGGATGGCGAATCGCTCCACGCGCAGACACGATTGCGCCCGCTGTGCTTGGCGACATACATTGCTCGATCGGCGCGATCGAGCAGCGTGTCGAACGTCGTCTCGTCACCCGGAACATAGACAGCCACGCCGACGCTGACCGTCAGCGGCAACGCGCCACGATCGGTCGGAAAGGGAGTTCCGGCGACGGCGGCGCGCAGACGTTCGGCAACGTTTATGGCCGAATCGATACCGGTTTCTGGCAACACGACGGCAAACTCCTCACCCCCGTAGCGACCGACGACATCGATCGTTCGCAGGAGGCTGCAACAGCGCTCTGCCAGGCCACGCAGCATCTGGTCGCCGGTTGCGTGCCCATAGGTGTCGTTCACGACCTTGAAATCATCGGCGTCAACCATCAAGATTGCCAGTGGTCGTGATGTGCGGTTGCTGCGTTGAAATTCGCGGGCGGCGTGTTCGAAAAAGGAACGCCGGCTCCAGATGCCTGTCAGTTCATCAATGGTTGCCAGGCGACGCGCATCAGCAAAGAGGCGGGCATTCTCGATCGCGATGGCGGCGGTGGCAGCCAGCAATTCGATGGCACTGCGGTCGGCGTCGGTGTAGGCGTGGAGGGCGCGGGCGCGCACCAGGATTGCGCCGACGACGCGCCCGCCGCGCCGCATCAACGCTACCAGCGCACTGCCGGCGCATGGTTCGCCTTCGCAGCGCAGCGATTCGCCGCTGGCGATGGCGCGATTCACCAGGGCATCGCACATGTCGTCGTGCGCTCGACCCAGGCGGTACACCACCATGGGCGGGCCATACTCGCCAGATTGAAGTGCGACGAGAAACCCGTCACACACGACGAGCGATGCGGTTGCGCGGTGAAGCTCTTCGTAGATCTGCCCCAGTTCGAGCAGAGCGCCGAGACGCTGGCTTGCGTGATACAGGTGGGTGCGCACCGTCGCCTCCCGACGCGCAGTCTCGAAGAGACGTGCATTCTCAATCGCGATCGCCGCAGTTGTCGCCAGTTGATCGAGTAACTCCAGATCGGCGCCTGAATAGACGTGCGGCACACGCACATGGGCCGACATGACCCCCACAGTATGGCCGCCACGGCGCATTGCGATCAGTAAACGGGTGTGTTGCGCACCGCCGGTCAGACACACTGATTGACCCGTTGCGAGCACCTGGGTGATCAGGTCGTCGGTGGCGGGCGTGGCAAAGGCAGGATCGTCGGTCGAGCGGTACACCAGGGTCGGCAGGCCGCTGGCATTGTCGATCAGCGTCAGGGTGAATGCGTCGCACCGCACCAGTTGAGCGACGGCATGGTGGATCAACTGGTAGAGTTGTGGCAGGTCGAGTGATGCACCGATCTGCTGGCTGGCTGTGAAGAGCACAACACGCCGCTCTGCCTCGCGCACTGCCGCCTGATAGCGCCGGGCGCGTTCGATCGCCATACCGACCTGCCTCCCGACGATCGCCAGCAGGTCGAGATCGTGTGGGGTGAAGTTGTCGTCGCGGCCGATGCGGTAGAGCGCGAGCACGCCAACCGGGCGCTCTTCGGCGACAATCGGCACGCCGATAACGGCCCGGACATCCTGATTGACCAGTTCAACAAGTGCGCCGTCGAGCCACTGATAGTCGTTCAGCAGCGCCGGCAAACTGCTGTCAATGATCCGCCAGGCGAGTCCGGTGCCGCGCAGAATGCTCAAACCCTGCAGTACCTCCGGAATGCCGTGCGTATAATGGAACTCGAGTCGCGTGCCATCGTCACTCAACAAAGGCAGCGCTCCAGCATCCGCTTCGACCAGTTCGACTGCCATGCAGACAATGTCGGTCAGAACGTCGCCGATGTCCTGCGCGCTGCTGAGCAGCTGGGTAAGTGTATTGAGCCGCCGCTCGCGCAGGAGCGTCCGCGCGAGTGCCTCGTCGGAGGACTCATTGTTGGGTCTCAGTGCGCTGTCGCTTGATGCTGCGCTACCGGCATCAGCGTGCCGTGCGGCATCGGCGCTGCTCTGTGTGATCTCCAGATGGCGAACACCGACCATGATCAAGTTCCTCGTAGGAAGGATCGTGCATGCGTTGAACAACAGGTATCACGGCTTTCGTCGGGATCGCCGGAAGGCTCGACTCCCAGCGTCCAGGCGTGCGTGACTGGTCCAGCAGCCGTTCCTTCGGTACGGAGCGATCGCGTGCGTTCTGATTATACCCTCATATATGTTGTAATGATCGATTGTGATGATGCATGGTACTATGCATATAGCGGAACGTACAGGTGATCATGTAAAGCCAGGATGACGGCTTGATGACAGGAGCAGGCCGGCCAGCCATGCTGGCCGAGGCAGATCGTCGGCGCGGATTGATCGTCATGCTCGTCGACACATTCTTGATGTGGGGCGGGTTTTTCATGGTCATCCCGCTGATTTCGATCCACTATGTTGATGGCCTGGGTTGGGCCGCCGGCGCGATCGGGCTGGTGCTGGCGGTGCGCCAGCTCACGCAGCAAGGATTGACCGTGATTGGCGGCGCGCTGGCGGATCGGCTGGGCGCCAGAGGGTTGATTGCCGCCGGGATGCTGATCCGGGCGTTGAGTTTCGGCGGCATGGCGGTCGCAACCACCTACCCGCTCTTGATGCTCAGCGCTCTCCTTGCGGCGCTGGGTGGCGCGTTGTTCGACTCGCCGTCATCGGCCACGATTGCTGCTCTGACCCGGCGCGAGGATCGTAGTCGCTATTTTGCGCTACTCGGTGTGGTGCGCGGGCTGGGTATGTCGCTCGGGCCACTGGCTGGCGCCGCATTGCTGCGACTTGATTTCGCCCTGGTTGCCCTTGCTGCGTCAGCCTGTTTTCTGCTGGCATTCGGCGTAACGCTGCTGTTCCTGCCGCCGGTGCGCGTGGCGACCGAACGCGGCGACTTGATGTCTGGCACGGTGCTTGCGCTGCGTGACCGCCGGTTTATGATGTTCAACATCTTGCTCATGGGATACTGGTTCATGTGGGTGCAGTTGACCATCTCGTTGCCGCTCGAGGCGCGGGCGCTTGCCGGTACCGCCGATGCGGTCAGCTGGTTGTACACCCTGAATGCGGTCATGAGTATCGTTTTGCAGTACCCGGTGATGCAACTGGCGGAACGCTGGCTCCGGCCAATGCCGATCCTGATGCTTGGCATGGCCGTGATGGCGCTGGGGCTTGGCGGCGTGGCGCTGGCAGGCAATATTGTCGCACTCCTGGCGTGCGTGGCACTGTTCTCGCTCGGAGCACTGCTGGCGGCTCCAGGCCAGCAGACGGTTGCCGCCGACCTGGCGAACCCGGCGGCGCTGGGTTCGTATTTTGGGGTCAGTGCCCTCGCCCTGGCGCTTGGAGGTGGCATCGGCAATTATGCCGGCGGGGTGCTGTACGGTTTTGCCCGTGATGCCGGCGTTCCGGCGCTCCCGTGGTTCATTTGCCTGGTTGTCGGTATCAGCTCCGTGTCGGGGCTGGCGCTCCTCGATCGGCGCCTTACACGGCGCATGGCACATGCCGTTGATACGGCTGCATCATCGTAACGCCACGGGCGCTATGCGGGATCGTATCGGGTGTCTGGCCGCATACTCGCGCCTGGCGCTTCAATAAGAAGGGAAGATCGCTCATGGGTGCACGGCTGGTCTTGCTGGGAATGATCACGTTGCTGCTGAATGCATGCTCATGGTCGTTCGGTCCGCAACCGAATCCCACTCCGACGTTTGCGCCGGGAGCCGAAGCGTTGATTGGCGTACCGACGCCGACGCCCGGTGTCACCTCAAGTATCGCTCCGAGCGCGACGGCGCTCGTGGCGTCAACCCCTGAGCCGGCGCCGGCTGCTCCACGCTATGTGACGGCTGATTGCGAGTTTGCGCCGCCAGACGGCGTCACGGTGGAGTGCGGCTGGTTGAGCGTCCCGGAGGACCGCGCGCGCCCCGATGGGCCGGGTGTGCGGTTACACGTCGCGGTGTTTCGCAGTACGCGGGCCAACCCGCCAGACGATCCGATTGTTTATCTTGAAGGCGGGCCAGGCGTTGATGCGCTCGAACGCCTGCCCCTGGTCTTCAATGTCTGGTTCCGCCCATTCCTGGCCAATCGCGACTTTATCATCTTTGACCAGCGTGGTACCGGCTACTCGACGCCGTCGCTCGCCTGCCCGGAGATGACGCGGCTGAGCTTCGACCTGTTGCCGAAAGATATACGGGCTGACGAGAGTGCCCGGCTCTGGGAAGCGGCGGCGCTCGAATGCCGCACGCGCCTGGCTGCCGAGGGGATTAACCTGTCGGCCTACAATACGCTGGCCAACGCCGCCGATCTGGAGGACCTGCGTCTGGCGCTGGGGTATGAGCGGTGGAACCTGATCGGCAGTTCGTATGGTACGCGCCTGGCGCTGACGGCGATGCGCGAGTATCCGCAGGGTATTCGCAGTGTGGTTCTCGACTCGGTTCGCCCGCTGCAGGTCAATGAGTCACAGACGCCGGCAGATGCCGAGCGCGCATTCCAGAAGTTGTTCCAGGGGTGCGCCGCTGACCCGGCATGCACGACGGCATACCCTGATCTGGAGCGAACCTTCTATGACCTGGTCGCGAAGTTGAACACCGACCCGGTCACGCTTCCGGGGATTGATCCGTTCACGGGGCGCGGCTACCAGGTGCTCATCAATGGCGACAGCCTGATCAGCACCCTGTTCCAGGCGTTGTACTCGACTGACATCATTCCTTCGCTACCGCGCATGGTTGCTGACTCGGCGCAGAAAGGGGAGTTCGGCCCGTGGGTGCGCCTGATTATGAATAATGTTGCACAGAGTGATTATTTCAGCTATGGGGTCATGTATTCGGCGCGCTGTTATGACGAAATCGCCTTCGAAACGCGCGATCAACTTTCGCAGGCCGATGAGGCCTTCCCGCAGCAACAGGATGTGTTCGACATGACCTCATTCTGGAACATTTGCGCGGCCTGGGGCGCCGGTAAGGCGCCGGCAATCGAGAACCAGCCAGTGCAGAGTGATATTCCTGCGATTCTCCTGGCCGGGGCATATGATCCTGCGACGCCGCCGGATGATGGGCGAGCCGCGGCGGCCACACTTCGCCGCAGCTTCTTTTTCGAGTTCCCCGGTGCCGGCCACGGTGTCACACTCGATGGCGGCTGTCCGCTGAGCATGACGCTGGCATTTCTCGACGATCCGCTGCGCAAGCCTGACGATGCGTGCATGGCGCAACTCGGCGGCCCGCCGTTCGAGGTCGCGGGCGCGCCGGTACGACTGGTTCCCTACCGTGATGCCGACCTCGGCCTTGCAGGCGTGACTCCGCAAGGATGGACGGGTGTCAGCCAGGGGATATATGCGCGCCCGGCGGGCGACGCGGCGATCATTCAGTGGCGGCTGCCATTGCCCGCATCTGAAGTTCTGACAGGGCTGGGGCGGCAGTTCAACCTGGATCGCGCGCCTGAAGCAGCGGGTGAATATACGGGCGAGCGCGCCGTCTGGCAGCTCTATACGACGACCATTCGCGGCCAGCCGACCGACATTGCCCTGGCTGAGAGCGATGGTGGTACGTTTGTTGTGATCCTGATCAGTGATCCGGAGAAGCGCGACGAACTCTACGACCAGGTCTTTCTGCCGGTGCTCGATACGTTACGGGCCATCTAGATCCGGTACCTTTCAAATAGGTCCTTCGCCCCCACCCCGGCCCTCCCCTGGCGGGGGAGGGAGTCTGGGGCTTTCCGCCCAGCGGGGGAGGGCTGGGGAGTCTGGGGCTTCCCTCCAGCGGGGGGAGGTTGGGAGGGGGGCTGTGCGGTGCGTCGAGCCTTATGCGCAAGGTATTGCATCTCGATCCAGGTTGCTGACGCTCCTCGTAATGACACGAGGCATAGCGTTTTTCGGATAGGCATGAAGCCGCCGGAGTCTGACGCGTCCAGGCCTGATGTATGGCATCGTTGCAGCCTGGCGCGAGCCACATCGGGACGTATGTGCGCGGTAGTAGCTCGTCCTGGGCGATGCTGTGCCACGGCATTGCTGCGTCCCGGCGTCGCATGTTCCATTTGCTGTGGTTGCACCAGCTTTGCCGGTGCAACCGGCAGCCCCGACCATGCTATTCGTAACGCAGGGCCTCGATCGGCAGAAGCAGCGCCGCGCGTCGCGCCGGGTAGTACCCAAAGCCAATGCCAATGATACAGGCGAACGCCAGCGCCAGGCCGACGGCAACCCACGAAATAGCGACCCCCAGGCCGGCCGCGGCTCCAACCAGCGCCACCAGCGCAATCGCGCTCGTCACCCCGATCAGGCTGCCCACGACACTGATTGCCACAGCTTCGAGCACAAACTGGCTCAACACATCGCCGTCGGTCGCGCCGAGCGCCTTGCGCACACCGATCTCGCGCGTCCGCTCAGTGACGGCCACCAGCATAATGTTCATGATCCCGATGCCACCGACGACCAGGCTGATCCCCGCCACCAGCGCAATAAAGCCGGTGATCGCGCCGTTGATGCCGGCAAGCACGCCAAGCGCCTGGGTCGGCAGGTTGAGGCGGAAGTCGTCAATCACGCCATCGGGCACGTTTCGTGTTGCGCGCAGTGTGGAGGTTACCAGTCGTTCGCCACGTTCCACCATGCGCTCACTCTGCAAATTGAGCAGAATACTGCTCATCTGCAGGCCGCGACCGGGCAAATCCTGGTTGCCGGCAATGCGGAGCCGCGCAGTGCTCACCGGCACCAGGATCCGCTGGTCAGACGAGAATGGTCCGCCCAGCTGGCGCAAGATACCCACCACCTGCAGCGGTTTTCCATTGACCTCGATCGTCCGCCCGATGGCGCCGGCGACGTTTTCCTTGCCAAAGAGGTCCTCCGCCACCAGTGCGCCAAGCACCGCGACGCGCGCCGTCTGTTGATCGTCGGTGTCGGTCAGGAACCGGCCATACATGACCGGTACCGTCTGGACGAGCTGGTAATCCTTCGTGGTACCGACAACGGTGGATGTGACGGATGAGTTGCCGGCGCGCGCCTGGACGCGGAGCGACACTTCCGGCACGATCGTGCGGAACACATCCGGGTGGCGCGCCACCAGTTGCTCCAGCGCCTGGTAGTCGCGAATGGAGAGCAGGCCATAGCCGGGCACATCCCGCGCACCGCGCGCCTGAGGGTCGCCGGGCAGCACAGCGATCCGGCGCGTCCCCAGGTCAACGAAGCGCTCGAACACCTGGCTCTGCAACGCATTACCGAGCGAGAGCACCGCCACCAGCGTTGCCGAGCCGATAATAATACCCAGCATGGTGAGCAACGAGCGGAACTTGTTTGCTCGCAAACTATCCAGGGCCATCAGCCCAAGTTCTTTGAACACGACGCTTATCCTTGCTGCTCGACCTGCACCGGCACCGGCACAGGGTCACGGCCCGGCAACTCCAGTTCTTCGGTTGCCACGCCAACGTGATAGTACTCTTGCAGAATGTTCTCGGTGATGCGCCCGTCACGCAGGCCGACGACCCGATCCATCTGTTTGCCGATCTCAGGGTCGTGAGTGACGACCACGATGGTAATGCCTTGCTCACGGTTCAACTGGCGGAACAGCCCCATAATCTCGGCGCCGGTGCGCGTGTCGAGTGCGCCGGTCGGCTCATCGGCCAGGACCATCGCCGGGTTGCCGACCAGGGCGCGGGCGATGGCGACACGCTGCTTCTGCCCGCCCGACAGTTCATTGGGCCGGTTGTGGAGCCTGGCCCCCAGACCGACGGCTTCGAGCGCCTGGCGGGCGCGTTCTTCGCGTTCGCGTGCGCCAAGGCGCCCATACACCAGCGGGAGTTCGACGTTTTTCAGCGCGCTCAGGCGCGGCAACAGATTGAAGTTCTGGAACACGAAGCCAAGCTTCTGGTTCCGCACCCGGGCCTGCTGGCCGCGATTGAGTGCGCTTACATCCTGCCCGTCGAGCCAGTACGTGCCACTGGTCGGAACATCGAGCAGGCCGAGAATGGTCATTAAGGTACTCTTGCCGCTGCCCGATGGGCCCATGATCGCAATCATCTCACCACGATGGATTTCGAGAGACACATCGTCAAGCGCACGGAACAGGTTGCCGCCCGTGACGAAATCCTTTGTTACATGTTCTATCCGAACCACAGGCTCGGTGACGTAGTCGGTTACTTCGACCGGCGTCAGGTATTCAGTATCGTGATACATGCCATACTCCTTGCTTCACGCAGCCAGGCGCTACTTCGAGGCCGGCAGCACGACTTGCTGGCCGTCGGTCAGACCGCTGACGATTTCGACCTGGTCACCGGTGCGGATACCGGTGGTCACTGGTTGGACAACAACAGTTGTACGCCCATTTTCGACGGTCACCACATCGACAACGGTCAAGCCATTCTCGTCGCGGATCGCCTGCACCGGTACGCTGAGTGCATTCTCGCGCTTCGCAGTGATAATCGTTGCGCTGGCGGTCATGCCTGAACGTAACGGGCGATCGCCAGGCATCACCTCAAGCTCGATTTCGTAGGCGGTCACGTCGCGATCAGTACTGGCCTGGGGCGCGATACGCTGCACGACGCCGGTGAGCAGCGGCGGGCCGAGCGCGTCAATCAGCACCTGAACCTCCTGGCCAGGCGTGACGCGTGCCACATCCACCTCATCCACCGTGACGGTCACATTGAAGCGGCTGATATCAATCAGGCGCAGCACCGGCGCCTGGCCCACCTGCTCGCCGGGCGCAACGGCAATGCTGGCGACAACGCCAGCGAAGGGCGCAACAAGGGTGGCATCATCCAGCCGGATCTGTGACAGGTCGAGTTGCGCCTGCGCCTGCGCGACGCGTGCCCGGGCACGTGCCATGTCGGTCGCGCGCGGGTCGGCCGTCAGGCGGGCCAGGTTGGATTCGGCCGCAGCAAGGTTGGCCTGTTGCACCGTGAGGGCGCCCTGTCGCTGATCACCAAGCAGACGAGCCAGGTCGGCCTCGGCCTGAGCAAGTGCAGCGCGAGCGGCGGCCAGCGTATCGGCGTTCGGCTTGAGCAGTGTATCGAGGTTTGCCCGGGCGGTTGCGACGCGCGCCTCGGCTTCGGTCACGCCGCTGATCTCATTTTGCCGTGCCGTTTCGTAGGCGACGCGCGCCTGGGCAAGCGCCTGCTCGGCATCGGCCATGGCGCGCTGCGCCTGAGCGAATGCATCGCGATATGAGCGTTCGCCGGCATCGGTCAGTGACAGGCCGGTGAGGGGATCCTTCCCGTCGGTCTCGACGCTCGCCAGATTGTCGCGAGCGGCAGCGAAGGCTGTCTGGGCATCACGCAGGCGATTGGCGCGTTCAAACACCTGGCGCTCGGCGTCAACCTTGGCGGTGGCAAGGGCGCTGCGCTGTCGTTCCAGCGTGGCCTGCGCCTCAGCAAGCGCCGCACGAGCGGCCGTCAGTTGATCATTGTTTGGCGAACCCTGCAGTGCGCTGAGGCGCGCGCGGGCCTCCTCGACGCGCGCGCGCGCGGCGGTGATGTCGGTGGCGGTGACGCTGCCTGCAGTCTGCACCAGTGCACCGCGGGCGGAATCCACCTGCGCGCGCGCCTGGGCGATCTCTTCGGGCGTCGCGCCTTCCTCGAGTTGCTGCAGGTCGGCCTCAGCCTGGGCAAGGGCGGCACGCGCCGCCGCAACCTGTGCGACAAGCTCGCGGCTATCAATACGAATCAATGGCGTGCCGGCCTGCACCTGCTGGCCTTCGGCGACCAGCACTTCGGCGATGCGTCCTGGCGTGGTGAAACTCAGCGCCGACTCCTGGCGCGGTTCGATGCGGCCAGTCGCGCTGATACCGGCGACAATGTCGCCGCGGGTCACGGAGACGGCCGTACCGCCCTGGAGGGCGTCAGCAGCGCCCGTCGTCAGGCGTGGGATAACGAACGTCGCGATGACGGCAACCACAAGGATTGTGGCGATAATGACCGGCAGCGCCGGTCGCGGCAGCCGGAGTCGCGGCGATGATTGCGGGAGAGTGGTCACGAGAACAGGCTCCTTACTATGATTACAGATTTCTGCTTGCAGACTGGCGATGACCTGGCTGCTGCAATCGGTAGTCTTGACCGTCACAACCGCGTCATGATGCGCGATTGCGGGCGGCGGTTCCGTGCAAGAACAGATCCACCACCGTTTCAGCTGAGAATCGATCGGTCGAGAAGGAAGGTTCCGCAGCAGCGATGTCGGGCTCGCGATCAGGCGCCGTCTGACGCTGGAACCCCTCCATAAGGCCGAGGAACAGGAAGGCGAGTTCATCGGCACTGTGCCCGGCGAGTTCGCCACTATCGAGACCCTGCTGCATCACTTCGCGGAGCGGCGTAACCATGTACCGGCCAAACGCAGCCGCCAGGCGTTGCTGGCGCTCAGGGCTGAGATGCTCGCGCGCCTGGTGGCGCATCATGCGCGTGTCGCCGTTGGGTGCCTGCAGCAGCACATGGGCGAGCGCCACGAGGCGCTGGCGCGTATCGGGCTGGCCTGCGACTGCCTGGCGCATTACCGCGTGCATTTCTGCCAGCATATGGATGGACACGACCACGAACAGCTCTTCTTTGTCAGAAAAGTGGTAGTAGAGCGTCGGCTTGGTGACATCAGCCGCCTGGACGATATCATTCACCGACACGGCACTATAGCCGCGTTGCATGAACAGCCGCGTGGCCGTCGTAAGAATCCGCGTCGCTGCGGGGCTATAGGCTGGTTCGCTGAGGTCACTGTTCAAGATGATGGTCCAGTCTGGCGCGCTGATGCCGCACCGATTGCACAGTAACGTGCATGCTTGCAAAGATTTTGTCGTGTATACCGAACGGTCAGAAATAGTCTACCACGGTTCACGAGGCATGTCAAGGGTTTGCATGGGAGTTGCACGATATATGCAAAAACGGAGTGACGCGTCCACCGCTTCAGGTGACGCGCAATGTGCCTTTTTTGCCTTCTGCAGAGTGGTATTGTTTGTTCAGGGTGTGATTTTCACCGGCTACGCCATCAACCGGTGGTCGGAGGGGCCGTTACGGGCGAGCGCCGATCAGGCGCAGCAATTCAGAGCGCGAGAGGCGCAAGCCGGCAGGCAATCTACCCGGCGGGTATTCCTGCAGGTCATCGGCTTCGAAGACCAGGTAGAGTGTTGCAATCGCCGGTTCGCGTAACATCGCGCGCAGGAGGTGCACCAGTGCGAGGCGGCGCAACCGTGGCGCATCAGGTGGTTGCGTGAGGCGGTTACGCTGTGCAAAGGCGAGGGCGGTATCCGGGGAAGGAAATGCCAGCAGTATGCGCTCGCGCCCACTGGATTCAGTACGTTCACCACCACGCGTGGTCCAGAAGACATAAAAGGCGTCGCCGCCGGCGCGCGCGCGCAGATCGGCCAGACCATGACGTAAAGCCTCGAGATCGAGGCCCTGCTCGGCCGCCAGCGTGTAGAGCGCATCATCCATTCAGATTGCCGGTGCACAGGCCGCAGCAGTGAAATTGATGATATCAGTGCGTTCGATCGCAGCGGCGAAAAGCAGCAGGATAAGGAGCAGCAACAACAACAGCATGATTGCCGAGAGCGCACTGCGCCGCGCCTGCGCGGTGTCATCTTGCGCGTCGGCAGCCGCCATCGGTTGCGTGTCGGTCGTTTCGGTATCCATCGGGCGTTCACTCCAGTGCAGCGCGAATCTGTGCGGCAAGTGCGTGCAACTCTGTGGGTTCGACCTGGTGCGGCATCCACGGACGCAGCACATGATCGCCGGCCCAGCGTGGAATCAGGTGAACATGATAGTGAAACACGGTTTGTCCTGCGGCGGCGCCATTGTTTTGCAGAATGTTCAAGCCTTCGATATTGAGCGCCGCGCGTAGCGCGAGCGCCACGCGCTGCACGGTGCGAGCCGTGGCCAGCAACAGTTCGGGTGGTACCGTAAAAACATCGGGGTGTTCGGCTTTGCAGATCACCAGGGTGTGGCCGCGACTTGCCGGATTGACATCCATGAATGCGAGCGTCGCGTCATCTTCGTAGACTTTGACAGCCGGGATCTCGCCGCTGACGATACGGGCGAAGACGGTGGGCATTGTTCCTCCTTTCGCTGCTGGTCCCGTTTCATCTAATACGAGTTACACCCTGGACCGCACGGTGACGGCGCCAGGCCGGGCCCTGGCCAGGTTGCCCGGGTGCTATGCGTCGCTGTTGATGGGCGCCCCTCACCCGCGCCGCGTACCCCCGGCAGCACGTTCGCCGTCAGGCGGGTGTACTACTGCGATTCGCCGGTATCGAGTAGTTCGGTGATCGTCTGTGACATGACACGGGGCATTCGTTGTTTCCCGTAGCTGCATTATAGCATGCATAGTCTTTACAAATGGTTCGCCATCACATATAATAACGTTACGCCAGCGTTGTTCAATAGCGCCGGCGTAGAGGGCAGGTCCGGTACGAAGACTGAGAGTATGACTCTCAGTTCTTTCATTTACCCGATGCATGCGACGGG
Source organism: Chloroflexota bacterium (assembly GCA_013388755.1). Taxonomy (GTDB): domain Bacteria; phylum Chloroflexota; class Chloroflexia; order Chloroflexales; family Roseiflexaceae; genus JACAEQ01. The sequence goes on along the minus strand of JACAEQ010000032.1, from coordinate 26,078 downwards.
TGACCTCACACCCTGACCGCTCCCCTACCAGGAGAACGGGCAACGCGGTGACCGGGCGCCATGGAGCGTCAGGTCATGTTTCTGTTACCTGTTAATGGGGTGTGCCTGATGGCTCAGTTGCACCACACCGGCTGGTGGGTTGCACCTGTGTCGAGCGCAAAGAACCTGCCGCGCCATGATGGCGGCGCAATCCAGGTAGATTCAGCAGGACGAAGTCCGGAAGAAGGCGATGACGATGAGCGACAGACCAGCATACCTCACGCGTGATGGGCGCGCCAGGCTCGAAGCCGAGTTGGAAGAGCTTGTCACCAATGGCCGTAAGGAGATCGCGGAGCGTATCAATGCCGCCAAAGAACTGGGCGATATCTCCGAGAGCGGTGAATACGAGGATGCCAAAAACCAGCAGGCTCATCTCGAAGGGCGAATACGTGAGATCAAGAGCATCCTCTCGCGCGCGCAGATCATCGAAAACGATAATGGCGACAATCACGAAGTTCGCGTCGGTTCGCGCGTCACCGTCCGTATTGAGGGTGAGGATAGCGACGAAACCTGGACGATTGTCGGCAGCACCGAGGCAAAGCCGCGTGAAGGCAAGATATCGAATGAATCGCCGATCGGAGCGGCCCTGCTCGGGAAGCGGGTACGCCAGAAGGTGACTGCGCATACCCCCTCAGGTACCATGAAGATTACGATCGTCAAGATCCAGTAGAATCCACGCCTGATCGAGTTGAAAGCGTAAAACGTACGGTGGATGCGCCTGCCCGGGTGGCGCGAGCCGGTGCGTTTTACGCTTTGCGTTTTGGGCGTTATCGCGTATCATAGGCGCCATGGAACTGAATGAACTGCAGCAGCAGCGCCTCGCAAAACTGGAGCGTTTACGCGCCGCGGGGATCGATCCCTACCCGCCCCGCGCGCAACGCACCCATACGATTGCCGCCGTCCTTGACGGTTTCGATGACCGGATTGAGCGAAACGAATGTGTGACTGTTGTCGGGCGGATTATCGGCGCGCGCCGTGTGATGGGGAAACTGGCGTTTGCGCACGTTGAAGACGAAACTGGCCGGATACAACTCTGGATCAGCCGGGGCGACATTGGCGATGAGTGGTTCGAGCGCTTTCGCGATGATCTCGACACGTTCGACATTGTTGAAGCGACGGGAACGTTGCGGCGTACAAAGACGGGTGAAGCCTCGGTTGTTGTTGAGCGCCTGGCGTTGCTCGCCAAGTCGCTCAACCCGCCGCCTGAGAAATGGCACGGCCTCTCCGATCTTGAGGAACGGCATCGCCAGCGCTACCTTGACCTGATCGTTAACCCGGAGGTCCGCGATGTCTTTCGCACCCGCGCGAAGATTGTCAGCGCCATGCGGCGCTTTCTCGACGAGCGCGGCTTTCTCGAAGTGGAAACGCCGACGTTGCAGCCGATCTATGGCGGCGCCTCGGCGCGACCGTTCATCACGCACCACAATCAACTGAAACAGGATCTCTACCTGCGAATTGCCGTCGAGCTCTACCTGAAACGGTTGATTGTCGGCGGGTTTGAGCGTGTCTATGAGATCAGTAAGGTGTTCCGCAATGAAGGGGTTGACCGCACGCACAACCCTGAATTTACGATGATGGAATGTTATCAGGCGTATGCCGATTATAACGATATCATGCGCCTGGTTGAGGAGATGTACCGCGCGCTGGCGCTGGCGGTCGCCGGTAGCCTGACCATTGTGTTTCAGGGTCAGACGATTGACTTCGGCCCGCCCTGGCGGCGTGTGTCGATCCCGGCGGCAATTGCAGAGCGTACCGGGATCGATATTCTCGAATGCACCGAGCTTGCGCCGCTGCAGCAGGCCATTCGCGCGGCGGGGTTGAAGGTTGAACCGAAGCCTTCGTGGGCGAAGCAGGTTGATGAGGTGTTCAGTGTGTATGTCCAGCCAGAGTTGATCCAGCCGACCTTTGTTCTGGATCATCCGCTGGCGCTCTCGCCGCTGGCCAAGCGCAGCCCGGATCGCCCGCTCCTGGTTGAGCGTTTCGAACCGGTCGTCGCCGGAATGGAGCTCGGTAATGCATTCACCGAACTCAACGATCCGCTTGACCAGGAGCAGCGTTTCCTGGAGCAGGGGCGCGCGTATGCCGCAGGCGACGACGAAGCGCAACAGATGGATGTTGACTACATCAATGCGCTCATGTATGGGATGCCACCTACCGGCGGGCTTGGTATCGGCATTGACCGCACAACGATGCTGTTCACCGATCAGTCGACGATTCGCGAGGTGATCCTGTTCCCGCACCTGCGCCAGCGGGATTGATGCAGAAGGATTGCGTACGGCAACATGAGTGTAACCGAGGAACCAGGAGGAGCGATTGCCGCGATCATTTACCATTGAACGAGAGAATCTGCCTGAGTCGGTGCAGGGCTGGTTGCGCGCCGCCGGTCTCGGTGACGAGGAGTTGATCGAACTGATCTTCACCGAGAACGAGGTGTTACTGCGCCGCCCGATGAGCCCGCAACTCCGCGAATGGGCGCGGGGCGTGAGTGATCGCTATGATAAGATGTTTCGCGAACTGGCGGGGCTCTAGTAGGCTCAAGCGTAGCGGTTGCGCTGTCGCGCGTCGCATTCTGACGAGCTTCGGATGCAGTATCTGACCAAAGATGATGTGCTGGATTTACATGCCTATGCCGTCATACGCTATGGCGGCCGGCTGGGTATCGCCAGCCATGATCGGCTGATGACGGTGCTGGATGCGCCGCGCCAGGTCTTGTTCAACGCAGAGTTGTATCCCGACCTGCCGAGTAAGGCTGCGGCGCTGGTATTTCTCATGGTGAAGAGCCGCCCCTTCCTGAGTGCCAACGAATCGACGGCGCTCCTCTCCATGTTCCGGTTCCTTACCCTCAACGGTGTGTCGCTGCCTGATGACGTGGTGGATGCGGAGTTGCTCTGGCTGGTCCGTTCGGTTTCGAACTCCGATCTTGATCGCAATGGGCTGGAGCACTGGTTGCGCCAGCGTATCGTGTCTTGAGCGATCTGCTCCTCAGAGGTGGGCATGACAACTGCGCTTGTCACCGGGATTGATGGCGCGCTGGCAGGCCTGGTTGCCGGTGTGCTCGCGACACGGCCCCACATGCGCGTGATTGGCGTTGGGCGAGCGGCGCCCGAGTGCGCACTCGCTGATGTGGATGTTCGCGTCTGCGATATGCGTGGCGATACGCTGCTGGCGTTGATGCGCGTCGTACCGGTCGATGTGGTGGCGCACCTCGATATTGCCGGTGAAGAGTGGCCGGTGTCACGCGAGGCTGCCGGCCGTGGTAATGTCTATCGCACAATCGAGGTACTCGGGGCATGTCAGGCCGCGGGTGTTCCCCGTGTTGTGTTACGCAGCAGCCTGATGGTGTATGGCGCGCGGCCCGACAGGCCAGCGTTTGTGGCTGAGTCGGCGCCATTGTCAAGTGGCGAACCGGCCGGCCTGTTGCAGGACTATGTTGAGATCGAACGCGTGGCGGCCGATTTTGGCGCGCGTCATTCCAGTATGCGGCTGACCATCCTGCGTTGCGCTGGTATTGCAGGTGGCCAGATCGGTTCACCACTGGCACGTTTTCTTGTACGCCGGCCCGCGCCGATGATCGCCGGTTTCGATCCGCGAATCCAGGTGGTGCATGCGTATGATGCTGCGGTTGCGATTGCGCTGGCGGTGCTGAACGACCGGGTTGATGGCCCCTTGAACATCGCGGCCGATCCGCCGCTGCTCCTGTCGCAGGCCATTCACTTCGCCGGCGGGTCGGTGCTGCCGCTGCCAGCGCTGGCGTTCAGCGCCGCGCCATGGTTCGAGCCGCTGAGTACGCTTGTGGGTGAGCTCCCATTTCCTGTCGACTACTTGCGCTATGCATGCGTCGGTGATACCCGGCGCGCGGTACGTGAACTGCAATGGGAAATGCAGCATTCACCTGAGGAGACGTTGCGCGAACTTGCCGCCTGATCGGTATGCCCGTGCCGGCATACCGTTTCTGATAGCGAGGATTGATATGACCGATCAGCACGATCCTGCGGCAGAGGATGCCGCCGAAACGCTGGCAGCGCAAGAGCGCAGCGGCGACACACCCTCTGACGCGCCGGCGAAACCGAAACGCGCCAGGCGGGCCAGGCCGGCTGCACCTGCTGCACCAGTTGAGGTGAGCGCGGTGGTGCCGGCGGAGAACCATGTCGGGGAAGTCGCGGCGACGCCCGGTGTCGCCGTGCCTTCCGAAGCGACGCCGGCAGCCATGGCCGAGGTTGCAGTAGAGATCCCGATTGAAACGGCGGCGCCTCTGCCGGAGACACCCGCTGCCGCTGCAGATCACGTGGCGGCCCTGCGCGCCGAGACGGCGGCTGCCGTGCAGGAACTTGAAGTGGAGATCCGGAATCACACGGCAGGGCCCGACGAGACGCGGACTATGGCGGCAGAGGTGTTGCGTCTGATCCGTGAGAACCTCGAACGGTTGCGCCCGCCAGCGCTCGATAATGTCGTTGCCGCGCTGCGCCAGAATGTGTTGAACAGCGACTATCTCGACCCTGACTTCTGGCGCGGGATCGGTATGGTGCTGCAGTACCAGGTCACCGAACTGACGGCGCTGGTGCAGCGCCGGTTACGTGGTGAATTCGCGATCGATAGCTATGGGATGGATGCGGAACTGATCGAACTGGTGCGCCCGTTCGCCGGCTTCCTGTACCGTTCCTGGTGGCGCGTAACGGCTGAGGGCCTCGACGGCGTGCCGGGCGATGGGCCGGCGCTGCTGCTCGCCAATCACTCCGGCGTGTTGCCATGGGATAGCGCCATGATTGCGACGGCAGTGCTGGAGGAGCATCCTTCGGCCCGCCTTGTGCGCACACTGCACGTCCCCTGGCTGGCAATGGTTCCCGGCGCTGCGCCGGCGCTGGCTGCGTTTGGGCAGGTGCAGGCGTTGCCGGAGAATGCTGCACGCCTGCTCGACGAGGGGCAACTGGTCTGTGTGTTCCCCGAAGGAGCACAGGGGGCGGGTAAGTTGTTCTGGAATCGCTACCGGTTGACCGGTTTCGAGGCGGGGGAATATATCCGGCTTGCGCTGCGGGTCGGCGCACCGATCATTCCAGTGGCGGTGGTCGGCGCCGAAGAGATCTACCCGATGATTGCCAACGCCCGCCCGATCGCCCAGTTACTGAACCTGCCATACTTCCCGCTGACGCCGCTCTTTCCGTGGCTGGGTCTGCTGGGGATGGTGCCGCTGCCGAGCAAATGGTCAATCGTGTTCGATGCGCCGATCGATACCGGCGCCTATGGTGCCGATGCTGCCGACAATCCTGACGTCATAGCACGGATCAACGACCAGGTGCGGCTGCGCATTCAGGAATTGCTCGACGAATACACTGCTGAGCGCCGCTCGGTCTTCTTCGGGCGCTGATCGGGTTGGGAATTGAGAAGGAAGACATGAGCGCTGAGGGCATACGAGGCTGGCTGCTTCCCCATTCTCAATTCCCAAGCCTCAATTCGTGTTTCTCTGCTTCAAGTTCGTGGTACGTGCTGCCGGTTTCATCTGTGCCGGCGTTGGAGCGTGTTGACAGATCATGCTCGATCCGCTCAAGATACGCCTGCACCTCGCGCCGCCACGCCTGATCGGCAATCTCCTGGGAGCGAACGCGATACAGCACTTCTTCGAGCAGACGCCGCGTCCCGCCGATCCGGTCGGCCAGCAGGCCAATGAGGAAGACGACGAAGCCGATGATGAGCGCCGTGCCACCGATGGCCAGCGACTGGGTGTTATCCTGGGGGAAATTGTCGACCAGCTGGCGCATCAGGTAGACATAGAGCGCCCGCCCCAGAAACACGATGCCCGCGATCAGAAATGGCGCTGCGATATACGAGAACGTTTTGAGCGGCTCATAGGCGGTATAGGTGCGCACAATCGTTGACGCCTGGCGCTTGATGAAGTTCCAGTTGCCGGTGTGCAGACGTGACTCGCGTTGCACACGGTTGGTGACGATCGGTACCGTGCAGATGGTCAGACGACGTTTGCCGGCCTGGATGATATTCTCCACGGTATAGGAGAAATCGCTGGTGACGAAGGTGCGCAGCGCCGCTTCGCGCGACAGGGCGCGGAACCCGCTCACAGTGTCGGGCACATTGGTGCCGGATGCCCAGCGTACCACGCTGCTTCCAAGGGCCTGCAACGCCTTCTTGAATGGCGAAAAATGGACGTTACTCTCGATCTGGCGATCGCCGATCACCAGATCGGCCTGGCCGGCAAGGATGGGCGCAACCAGCCGTGGTATCTCGTGGCCGGGGTACTGGTTGTCACCGTCGGTATTGACGATAATGTCGGCGCCGAGCCGCAATGCAGTGTCGATGCCGGTCTGGTAGGCGGTGGCGAGGCCTTTACGGCTGGTGTGCCGCACAACATGGTCGGCGCCATGCGCCAGAGCAACCGCGATGGTATCATCGGTGCAGCCATCATCAATGATCAGTACCTCGACGGTGACAATGCCCGGGATGGTACGTGGAATATCGGCGAGCACGCGCGCGATGGACTCGGCTTCATTCAGGACAGGGATCTGGACGATCAGTTTCATGGCCGGCTGCAAGTCTTTACTATGTGTCGTGTGGCGCGATTCTACCCGAGCACGCCATGATTGTAAAGCGTGGCGTTGTGATGCATCAATGATATGAATTGTCGTGAAGCGCGGTCTCTGCTCGATCACGGCGTCGCTCCTGGTTCAGCGCGACCGGAGCGTGCCGCACTGGGGTTTCACCTTGCCAGTTGCCCGGCATGTCGCGCCTATCGCGCCGGTGCGCATCATGCATTACTGGCTGCGCTGCTGGAAGAACCACTACGGCCTGCGCCGCGACCGGCGCCACAGCGCCGCCGCCGATCAGCGGAGCTCCTGGTGCGCAATGTCAGCCTTGCCCTGGTGGGTGTTGCGGCAGTGCTAGGCCTGCTGCTGGCCGCCCGCGTTGCGGTCACGCTTGCGGCAATTGCCAGTAATGTGCGCGCGATGGCCGGTACTGCCTCACCATCGGGCGCCCTGCCGCCGGTCAGTACGCTACCTGCCGGGCTCGCGACGCTGGTGCCGCCGACATTGCCACCACCATCCTGGATACGCGCCGAAACCGGAGCGCCGCCGCACCCGCCAGCAACAGCGGTGACCTCGCCTGTCATTGTTCCGACTGCGCTGCCATCCATCGCGGTAGCCGCAACGATCGATCCGGTCGGTGCATCACCCGCGCCCCCGACGGTTCCAGCGGCGACAGCCACGGTACTCCCTCCCGCCACCATCACTCCCGTTCCTCTCCAGTTCGCCGGTCGCACCGAGCCATCGTCCGGGGCGACCCCGGCGCTGGTGGCGTTGCCGACGTTGCCGGCAACCGGTGCGCGGGCGCCGCTGGCCGGCCAGGCGATTACGGTGCTGATGCTGGGTGTTGACCGACGTCCGGGCGAAACCTTTCCGGCGCGTGCTGATACGGTGATTGTGGCGCGTATCGAACCTGAGCGCCGCCGGATTGCGCTACTCTCACTGCCACGCGATCTGGTGGTGCCGATTCCCGGTTGGGGCTGGTCACGCATTAATGCGGCATCTGTGTATGGCGAGTTGAACCCCGCGCTTGGCGGCGGCATCGCGTTGATGCGTCGCACCGTGGGTGAGTTGTTCCATGTTCCAATTGATTATGTGGTGACAGTTGATTTCTCCGGCTTTGTCGGGGCGGTGGACGCGATTGGCGGCGTGACGATTGACGTGCCAGTCGAGTTGTACGATCCAGAATACCCGACGATGGATTATGGCTATACGGTGGCTCATTTTTTGCCAGGAGTGCAGCATATGGACGGCGCGCGGGCGCTCATGTACGCGCGCACGCGACACATGGACAGCGACTGGGAGCGGATGAAACGGCAACAGGCCGTGATTCTGGCGGCAATGGGACAGGTGCGCGCGCAGAACATCCCTGGCCGGCTCGAGAGCATTGCGGCACTTACCGCTGCGTTGCGCGGATTCGTTACCACCGACATCCCTGAAACGCAGATGCTTGGCCTGGCATGGGCCTTCCGCGATTTCGCACCCGAGCGTGTGGAGCGGTATGCGCTTGACGCCGAGTATGTCAGCATTGGCGCGCCAGGTGACCCCTATGCCCAGTATGCGCTGCCCGGTGCGATCGAGACACTTCGCGCGCGGTTGATGGGCGAGTAGTTCGCTGACTGGTCCAGGTTGCAGGTCTTCGCCGGTGATATGCACTCTTCTGCCCGCTCGAGCCTGGCGAACGCCATGCGAGACGGCATCGCGTGCCTCAGCGACCTGCCGCGCGAGTGGTTGCCGGTGGTTCAGGCTGCGGCGCCAGAGGTGCCGAGATGCGATCCGTGCTAGAATTGCGGCGCCGGATTCGCGCATCCAGCGATCACTTGCCGGGCGATCGCCTGATGCGCGGTCGGGAGACACCTCTCATGCGTGCCAATGCTGCACGCTGCATCCGGGTTTCTGCATACGGAGGTCACAGTGGAGTACCGCACGTTAGGTCGTTCCGGCCTCAAAGTCGCCCCGATCTGCCTCGGCACAATGCAGTTCGGCTGGACCGCCGATGAGCAGCAGTCGTACCATATTCTCGATGCCTATGCCGACGCTGGCGGCAATTTCATCGATACTGCCGACGTCTACTCGAGCTGGGTTCCCGGCAATCCTGGCGGCGTCAGTGAGGAGATTATCGGTCGCTGGCTGAAGCGCCGTGGTGACCGGCACCTGTTCGTGATCGCGACCAAAGGCAATGGACGTATGTGGCCCGGCCCCAATGGCGATGGTCTTTCGCGCGGCCATTTGATGAAAGCGCTTGATGACAGCCTGCGTCGCTTGCAGACCGACTACATTGATCTGTACCAGACGCACTGGCCGCACTATGACACGCCACAGGAAGAGACGATGCGCGCACTCGATGACATGGTGCGGTCGGGCAAGGTCCGGTACATTGGTTGCTCCAACGAGCCAGCATGGCGGCTGTGCAAGGCATTGTGGATCAGCGAACGCGAGCATCTGTATCGCTTCATCAGCCTGCAGCCACCATACAGCCTGGTGCGCCGCGCCAACTTCGAGCGTGAAAACGAAGCCCTGTGCCTCGATCAGGGTGTGGGTGTCATTCCGTATAGCCCGTTGCAGGGCGGGTTCCTTACCGGCAAGTACCGCCGCGGTGCAACGCCAGACAGCGTGCGTGCCGAAGGATTGAAACGCTACATGACCGAACGCAACTTTGCCCTGATTGATCTCCTGGAGGAGCGCGGTAAAGTGCATAACGCGACGGTGGCGCAGATGGCGCTTGCATGGTTGCTCCAGCGCCCGGCGATCACATCCCCGATCATCGGCGCCAACAGCGTCGAACAACTGAATGACATTCTTGGCACGCTCAAGGTGCGCCTGACCACCGAGGATGTGGCGGCGATCAACCAGGCGAGCGACTGGCGGGACCAGGCGGATTAGGATCAATACGTTTCACATAAGCCCATCACCCCCACCCCGGCCCTCCCCCGCTGGGAAGGAAGTCCGACTCCTCCCCCAGTGGGAGGAGGTTGGGCGGGGGGCCATGCGGTGCGTAACGCCTTATTTGAACGGTATCGGGGCATGATCACCTCTGGAGTGGGCGCCAGGGGGGGAGAGAGAGGAGCAATCGTATGGATGATGACCACACCTTTCGGCGGCTGGAAATGACGGTGCTGATGACGCCCGACATGGCGAATTTCGCCGGGCGGGTGCATGGTGGATCGATCCTGAAACTGCTCGATCAGGTGGCGTATGCCTGTGCAGCTCGCTATTCAGGCTCATATGTGGTAACCATGTCGGTGGACCAGGTGGTTTTTCACCAGGCAGTGCATGTTGGTGAGCTGGTCACGTTTATGGCATCAGTGAATTACACCGGGTATAGCTCCATGGAAGTCGGCATTCGTGTGACGGCGGAGCATATTCAGGAGCGCAGTGAACGGCATGTCATGACCTGCTATTTCACCATGGTTGCTGTGGATGAGCACGGCAAGCCGCATAGTGTCCCGCGGTTCACGCCCACGACGCCAGTTGAGGAGCGGCGCTGGAAGGCGGCGCAACTGCGGCGCCAGTTCCGCCGCGAAATCGAACAGCGCAGCCTGGACATCCGGTTGCATCCGGATGAACTGTCTGCGGAACGGCACGAGCCATAAGGAGCACGGCTATGCGCGCCTACGGCGCTCAGAGTATGATTGCCCCGCTTCGGCGTGTACTGGTGCGGCGCCCAGACGAGTCGTTCGGCGATGCCGACCCGGTTCTGTGGCACTACACGGCGCGCCCTCACCTGGCACGCGCCCGGGAAGAGCACGATGCGCTGGTAGACACGTTGCGCCGTTTCGGGGCGGAGGTGATCGCCCATGACGCACCACAACCTGGCCGCGCAGACTCGATTTTCGTCTTTGACCCGGCGATCGTGACCAATGCCGGTGCGGTGATTTTGCGCATGGCGAAGGAGCTACGTCGTGGCGAGGAGACAGCGATGGCGCAGCGGTTTGAACGCCTCGGCATTCCGATTCTGACGACGCTTGGCGGTGCGGCGCTTGCTGAAGGCGGTGATCTGCTCTGGCTCGACGAAGAAACCCTTGCCGTCGGCCTCGGCTATCGCACCAACGCCGAAGGGTTGCGCCAGTTGACCGCTGCTCTGGCGCCACACGGCATTCGCACCATGCCGGTTGAGTTGCCGCATTATCAGGGGCCGGATGCCTGCCTGCATCTGCTGTCGCTGATCAGCATTGTGGATGAGCGTCTGGCGGTTGTGTACCCGCCGCTGTTGTCGGTGCCATTCTACCAGGAGTTGCTGCGGCGCGGCTTTCGCATGGTTGAAGTTCCCGAGGCTGAGTTTCTCACAATGGGGCCGAATGTGCTGGCGCTTGCTCCCGGCCAGTGCCTGATGCTGGAGGGTAATCCCTTGACGAAGCGACGCCTGGAAGAGGTGGGGTGCGAAGTGTTGACCTACCGCGGTGCTGAAATCTCGCTTAAAGCGGAAGGTGGCGCGACATGCCTGACCAGGCCAATCTTGCGTGGATAGGATCGGGGGAGAGCAGTGATAACCCAGACCCTCCTGATTTTCTTTACCGCGCTGGTCTTCTCCGTACTGGCGACGCCGCTGGTGCGGCGCCTGGCATTGCGGACAGGGATCGTTGATGCGCCGGCGTCGCGCAAGATCCAGGTCGTGCCCGTGCCGTTGCTCGGTGGCGCGGCGATCTATGCAGCCTTTGTGATTGCCCTGATCGTCTTCGGCGACCGATTCTACGTTCGTGAACTGGTGGGCATTATGCTCGGCGCGACGCTCGTCTCATTGTTTGGCCTGGCCGATGATCGCTGGGGCCTCAATGCCTACCTGAAACTCGGCGGGCAGGCGCTGGCGGGCGCGATCCTCATCCTTGGGGGAACGCAGGTGCGCCTCTTCCCGGTCGAGTGGCTGAACTGGGCGCTCACGCTACTCTGGGTCGTCGGCATGACCAATGCGCTCAACCTGCTCGATAACATGGACGGTCTCTCCGCAGGGGTCACGACGGTTGCGGCAGCGTTCTTTCTGCTCCTGGCGGCAATCAGCGGGCAATACCTCGTCGGCGCGATGGCTGCCGCCCTGATCGGCGCCTGTGTCGGGTTCCTGCGCTACAACCTCAACCCGGCGACGATCTTCATGGGTGATGCAGGAGCGCTCTTTCTCGGATTTCTGCTTGCAGCGCTGGCGATCAAACTCCGCTTTCCGTCCAATGTGCCGTGGGTCACCTGGCTCGTGCCTGTGTGCGTGCTGGCGTTGCCGCTGTTCGATACCACTCTGGTGTTCGTCTCACGGTTGTGGCGCGGCCGTAATCCGCTGACGACGCCCGGGAAGGATCATCTATCGCATCGCCTGCATGCGCTCGGGTTGACGCGCCGTGAGGCGGTGCTGGTGTGCTACCTGCTGGGGTGCGGTGCCGGCATGGTTGCCGTGTACATTTCACAGGCTCGCGCGCCCGATGCCTATATAGCCGCCGGGATGCTTGCGCTGGTCGCGCTGGCGGGTATCGCCTGGCTGGAGCGCCGTGCCCCGATCGGCGCGTGATCACGCGATCATCATTCCCCTGTCACCGCGTTTTATGCTATCATATCAGCGATCATAGCGCGATCCGTCGCGCTGTGGCCACCGTTTCGTCGTGGAACTATCCACGCCAGCACGCGCCGCATCAGGGGTCATCCATGCCAGGCAATCGCGCACTCTTCGATCGTGCCATGGAGCAAAGCCGCGAGGCAGCGCGGCTCATGCATTGGGACGAGGCGCTGAAGCAAGCGGTGCGCGCACTCCAGGAGTTTCCACAGGATCTGGATGCGCGCTCGTCCGTCGCCGTCGCGCTGTTCAACACTGCGAAATATGCTCAGGCGCTCCAGGTGTTTGATGAATTGCGCCGCGCCGACTCCGGTAACCCGTTCTTCCTCGAATACCTCGCCCGCACCCACGAACGCCTCGGCGATGATACTGCAGCCGTCGCAGCATATATTCAACTGGCCGATCTGCAACTTGGCCGGCGTCTGGCGGCGCGAGGAATCGATGCGCTCCGCGAGGCGCTGCGCCTGCGTCCCGATGCCGACGATCAGCGCGCGCGGCTGGCGCACCTCCTCGCCGAAAATGGCGCCGCTGCGGAGGCTGCAACACAGTATCTTGAACTGGCACGCCGCAATCAGACGCAGGGCAGACTGGAACAGGCGACGGATCTGGCGGAAACGGCGCTTCGTTGTGATCCGGGTAATCGTGAGGCGAAAGAACTGATTGCTGCGTTGCACGGCGCACTGGCCAGTGCCGTCCAGTCGGCGTTTGCCGCTGCGCCGGCGCAGCCGGCGCCTGATGCGCCACCGGTGGTTCTGGGTGGCACCGGTGGCCTGCGCGGTGCACAGATCGCGATTGATCGCATCATCGCCCTGGCGCACGAGCACCAGGAAGCCGGCGATGCAGCGGGTGCGATCGAGCAGTATGAGCGCGCGCTCAAGCTGGGAACCAATCGGAGCGATGTGTTCTATAGCCTGGGTCTGCTCTATCAGGAACGTGGCGACCATCAGCGAGCGGTGGATCTGTTGCAGAGCGCCGCAGACGACGCCGAATATGCGCTTTCGGCGCACTATATGCTCGGGCAATCATACCAGGCGCTGGGTAAGTTGCCCGAGGCAGTTCAGGAATATGAGCAGACCATCCGCCTGCTGCCGCTGGACTCGATCGGGCGCGCCGAGTCGGATGACATGATCCAGATGTATGAAAGCGCGGCACAGATCTATGTTCAACTTGACGATATTGCGCGCGCCGCGACGTTGTACTCGACACTGGCCAACTTTCTGCAGAGCAAACGCTGGGGGCGCGAGCGCGCCGATGAGTTTCGCCAGAAAGCCAAGGATCTGACCGAGCGCAACATGTTTGCCAAGTTGCGCACCCTTGGCACCGGCGCGCTCGCGCCCCCGATCACGCCGGAACCGGAGACGCCGCCTGAAAGCCCGATGCCCGAAACCTGGGGGAAGATCCGGCCGATTACCGACTTCTTGCGCGCTCCTGATACCCGGTCACCGGATGAGGCGGTCTTCAGCACCACTGCCCCGACTGCGCCCGAACCGATTGACCCGCTTGCCGTCCTTGAAGCACTGCCGGCCACCGAACACAGGGCGTTCGCCCTGATGACGCCGCTCGATGTCAGTGGCCTGGATGAGATCTGCGAGCGCTACGTCATTGCCAGCGAGAAGTATATTGAGCAAGGGTTGATGCTGGCGGCAATTGATGCCTGCATGGAAGTCATCCGGCTGAACCCGGATTATCTGCCGATCCACTTGCGCCTGGGCGAGATCTATGAGCGTGATGGGCGACCGGACGAGGCGCTGGTCAAGTATCAGTTGCTGATCGATACATATGTGGCGCGTGGTGAGCCACAGCGGGCGATCGACGTCTACTACCGTCTCATTGAACTGTCGCCCGACACAATCAATGCGCGTTCGCGGCTGGCGGAGTTGCTGCGTGCCGAGCGGCGCGACGACGAAGCTGCCGCCCAGATTGCGTTTGTGGCCGGCGCGTACTTCCGTATGGGGCAGACGAACAAGGCGCTCGAGGAGTATCGTCGTGGGCTCCAATGGTCGCCTGCCAGTGCCGAGTTGCATGCGCAGTATGGCCAGGCCTTGCTGAAGCTCGATCGCGCCGAGGCTGCGCTCGTCGCTTTTCGACGCGCACTCGAACTCGATCAGCAGAACCCGGTCAATATTGCGCGTATCAACCTGACGCTGGCGATGATGGGCGAACAGCCGGTAGCGGTCTGGCAGTCGCTGGCCACGCTGCTCGATCAACTGAAACGCAATCCGCAGCGCCAGAATGAGATACAGGCCGAATATCGTGCGGCACTGCTGATCGCTGATCTGCCGGTGTTGCATTATATTCTGGGAGTCATCCAGCAGAGCCTCGAGCAACACCAGTCGGCGTTGCTGGAACTGGAACAGGCGCTGGAGTCGTTCGAGACCGAGGCGGATTCGTTCTTGCAGCGCCACCTGGTGCACCAGGCGCTGGCCGACAGTTGCATTGCGCTCGAGCAGGCCGACGAAGCGCGCCATCATCTGCAGCGCTGCCTCGAACTCGGCCCGGCACAACCACCGCCGGAAGGGGCGCGATATCCCTTCGCAACACCGCTCTCGCAGGGCGAACTCGTGCGGCGCATGGCGGAAGCCTATGCCGCAACCGAGGATCTGGCCGGCGCGGAACGCGCATTGCAGGAAGCCAAGCAGTTTCTGCCGTATGACCGCGCAATCTATACCAAACTGGCGGATATCTATTTTCGCCAGGGCCGCCTGCATGAAGCGCTGGCGCAACTGGACGAACTTGCGACCTATTATGAACAGCGCCAGGACCTTGATCGCGCGATTGAGGCGCTGGAAAATGCAGCGCGCCTGGCGCCTAACAATATTCCAATCGGTAATCGCCTTGCCAGGATGTATATTCGGCGCGGCTATCTCGACAAAGGGGTCGACTCGCTGGTGCGCGTGGCTGACCAGCAACGAAAGGCCGGCCAGATCAAAGATGCTGTCGCCAATCTGCAACAGGCCGCCGATGTCCACTGGACACTGGGGAAACAGGAAGAGGCGCGTGCACTCTATGACAAAATCGTGCATATTGCGCCCAATGATGTCGAAGCGCGCCAGTGGCTCTCTTTCATGTATACTCTGGCGGGGCGCACCCGCGAGGCGATCGCCGAAAAGAAACAGATCGTCCGTATCCTGATCCAGATGCGTGACTTCGATAATGCAATCGCCGAGATGCACCAGATCTACGGCCTCGACCAGAATGACACCGACAATCTGTTTCAGCTCGGTGATGCGCTGATGCGACGGCAGGAGTTCGAGCAGGCGGTGCGGATCTACAACCGGCTGGCAAAGTTGCCCGATATCGAGGTTGAGCGTGTCGAGGCGCTGCAGGCCGCGGCTAAACGCATGCTTGAGCAGCAGCAAGCGAATAAGCGGTAAGAGACGTCACAGGCGCGGCGATGGGTTGCAGCTTCCTGCCTGAACGACTGCGCACACCGTCTGTCGCCGATCGAAATGTATGCCCGACATTCGTATCATCCTGGAGTGGATTTCTCGCCTTACCGATCGCCTCGACTCGCGCGCGCTGCTTGATATTGCGATCGTCACGCTCATCTTCTACTGGCTGCTCGGTGTCATTCGGGGGACACGCGCCGTCCAGTTGCTGCGCGGCTTCGGCGTGATGCTGGCGATCTCAATCGTCCTCAGTTCGGTGCTGCCGCTCGAAACATTGCGCTGGTTGCTGGAGAATGCGATCCAGCCGGCGCTGATCGTTGCCATCCCGGTCCTGTTCCAGCCGGAGTTGCGCCGCGCATTGGAAAGCCTTGGTCGTACCAACGATCTGTTTGGTCGCCCATTTGCGCGCGCCAATCGCTCGGAGTTGATCGAAACCGTGGTCGGTGTCTCACGCGCGGCGCAACAATTGTCACAGCAGGGCGTCGGCGCGTTGATGGTCATTGAGCGTGAGACCGGCCTGCAGGAATATGCGGATCGTGGCGTGATTCTCGATGCACGCCTTGCCGTGCCGCTGCTCATGAATATTTTCTATCCCAACGCGCCGCTCCACGACATGGCCGTCATTCTGCGTGGTAATCGTATCCTGGCGGCGAATGTCGTCCTGCCGCTCAGCGAAGATGTCGTCGGCCCGCGCCGCCTCGGCACACGCCATCGGGCCGCAAAAGGCATATCTGAACAGTCCGATGCGATTGCGGTCGTCGTCTCCGAGGAAACCGGCGCGATCTCGCTGGTCAACGATGGTCGCATGGTGAGCTATCTCAACGAAGCCCGGCTACGCAGCATGCTGGCGGGATTGCTGAAAGTACAGCTTGAAGATGAGCCGAAGCACGACGGTGTTCTGTCAGCACGGTGACCCCCCGTCACGATGTGGTGGTGCTGCGCTCTGTGACGCTCGAATTCGCATCCACGCCGAAAGGTACCGGCCATGGGCGCGCTGAGTACCTCGGTGTTGCGATTGCTCCTGGCCCTGGCGCTGGCCTTCGCGTTGTGGGTCTTTGTGTCGTATGCCCAGAATCCCGATCAGTCGATCTCGTACGATAATGTGCCCGTTGATATTGAAGGGCTTGAGCCGGGCCTGGTGGTGGTTGACGAGCAAGGCCTGCCGCGCGCGCAGCGCCAGGCGGTGGATGTCAGCGTCAATACCGACGAGGAGACGCTGCGCAATGTGCGGGTTAGCGATCTGCGCGTGTTCGTCGATCTTGAGGGCCGTGGCCCCGGCGAACATAATATCCCGATCAATGTGGTCACAACACGTTCGATCCGCCTGCGCGCCTCCGCTGACCCCGATTATATGCTCATCCGGCTCGATCAGGAGATCATGCAGACGGTGCCACTTACGGTTGAGATTACCGGTGTGGTCCCGTTTGGCTTTGAAGCTGGAGCGCCCCAGGTAACGTCTCGCGCGCAGCCCGTGAATGCGGTGACCGTGCGCGGGCCACAGGGGCGGGTCGAGCGTGTGACGGCGGTGCGCGCACGCGCGGATATTGACCGGCTGACGGCGAATTATAATTCACCGCGCACACTCGAACCGGTTGATGCCGATGGCCAGCCGGTTGCCGGCGTGACGGTTGAACCGGCAACGGTTGATGTGCTGGTGCCGATTACCTCAAGTGTCGGCATTAAACGTGTGCCGATCGTGCCCTCTGTGACCGGCGCGCCGGCCAGTGGGTATACGGTCGTCGGCGTTTCGGTTGCGCCGCTGCTGGTGACGCTCACCGGTAGTTCAGGGCCGCTCGATGACGTGGAGAATGTGACAACCGCTGATGTTGATGTGGGCGGCGCCAGCGAGACCTTTACGCGCACTGTGGCCCTGATTACGCCACGTAATACGCAACTGCGATTCGGTGAGCCGGTCGAGGCAGTTGTGACCGTTACCATTGCGCCGATCGATCAGCCGTTTCAAGTGACCTTGCCGGCCCTGGTTCAGGTGACCGGCATGTCGGATGGATTACTGGTCTCGCTCAGCCCTGCCGTGACGTCGGTTACGCTTTCCGGGTCGGCGAGCCGGCTTGCCGCGCTGTCATCAGCGCAGCTGGTGGGTATCGTCAACGTGCGTGGACGCACGCCAGGAACCTACGAGCTTGAGCCGGTGTTTGCATTGCCCGAGGGGGTTGCGCTTGTTACGCCGGTACCACGTGTGATCGTCACACTGCGGTTGCCACCAACTCTGACACCTGAACCATCACCGACACCACCCGAAGGTGAGGAACAGACGACACCAACACCGGCAAGTGAGACACCAACACCAACACCGTGACCGGTTGACGCTGCGGCATGCCTGCCGGTGAACCTGGAGCATGGCCGGTACTGGCAAGATGTGGGTCGAGATCGATGGAGGTTGATAATGGCACTGACCCTGGCGGAAGTGGAACATGTTGCACGTCTGGCGCGCCTGCGCCTTTCACCAGCCGAACTTGAGAAGATGCGCGAGCAACTCTCAAATATCCTCGATCACTTCCAGATGTTGCAGCAGATTGATGTCAGCACGATCCCGCCCACGGCGCAGGTGACCGACCTGGTCAATGTGATGCGCGATGATGAATTGCGGCCATCGCTAGCGCGCGAGCAGGCGCTGGCGAATGCGCCGGTGCAGCAGGACGGCATGTTCCGTGTCCGTGCCATTTTTGAAGAATGAGACGATGTGTGAGAGAAGGAAGGAAGCTGTGACACAGAATGGATCAGAGTTTCGCTATCTTGGCAAAGGGCATCGTCTGGTTGAGGGCCTCGAGAAAGTAACCGGCAGCGCGAAATATGCCGGTGACCTGGTTCTGCCCGGCATGCTGCATGCCCGCCCGGTGCTGAGCCCGTACGCCCATGCGCGTATTACAGCGATTGATGTCTCTGCCGCGCAGGCCATGTCGGGCGTCGTCGCTGTCCTGACCGCCGATGACTTACCCACGCGCGACCGTGCCGTCAATTCGCGCCATAGTGCCGTCCTCGCAAAAGAACGCGTGCTGTTTCGCGGGCAGCCGGTGGTCGTCGTGGTCGGTGAGACCGAGGCGGCTGCCCAGGATGCCGCCGATCAGGTGGTCATCGAGTATGAACCGCTGCCGCCGGTTGTTGATGTGATCAGGGCAGCCGCGCCTGATGCGCCGGTCATCTGGCCGAACGGTCTGCCAAAAGAGGGCATGGATCTGACGGCGGCGCACGCGGCGGTTGACAAACGCGAACAGGAGACAGCCGGCGCGCCGTCGAATATCCATGACGAAGCACACTATGCGCGCGGCGACGTGAAACGTGGTTTTGCCGACGCCGATGTCGTTATCGAGCGTGTCTACCGCACACCGATGGTGCATCAGGGATACCTTGAGCCGCATGCGTCGGTGGCCGAGCCGGACCCGTATCGTGGCAGCGTGACGGTCTATACCAGTACACAGGGGCAGTTTGGCGTGCGCGACGAAGTGGCACGCCTGCTTTCACTCCCGAAGCACAGGGTGCGTGTCGTGCCGATGACGATCGGTGGCGGCTTTGGCGCGAAGTATGGCATTATCGATCCATTGACGGCGGCGGTTGCAGTCACGGTCAAACGCCCGGTGCGGCTGGTGCTGACCCGCACCGAGGATTTTCTCTCAACCACGCCATCGCCTGCCGCAATTGTGGAGCTGAAGGTTGGCGCGCGTGCCGACGGCGCGCTGACTGCGCTTCAGGCGCGCGTCTTGATGGACAATGGCGTCTTTCCATTTACCCTCGGGGGCATTGTCAGCATCCTGCTCGGTGGTTACTATAAGTGCCCAAATCTGCAGATTGACTGCTATGAGGTGCTGACCCACAAACCGCAAGGCGGCGCCTATCGTGCGCCTGGCGCGCCGACTGCGACATTCGCGATTGAGTCTACGATTGATGACATCGCGCGTGCCCTTGGCCGTGATCCGCTCGAGTTTCGCCTGCAGAATGCCGCCGAAACCGGCGATCCCATGGGAAACAATGATCCATGGCCCCACATGGGGCTGAACCTGGTGCTCGAACGGCTGCGCGATCACCCTGCCTGGAAGGAACGTGAGGCGGGACCGAACGAAGGGATCGGCATTGCCGTCGGTGGCTGGCCATGCGGTATGTCGCCTGCCGCTTCAGTATGCCGTGTAGACACCGATGGCACGGTCCGGGTGCATGTCGGTTCGGTCGATATCTCAGGTGTCAATTCGTCGCTGGTGCTGGTTGCCGCTGAAATCCTTAGCGTCCCGCCGGAACAGGTGGAACTGATTCAGGGCGATACGCGGAGCGGCCCGTTCGCCGGGCCGTCTGGCGGGAGCCAGACGACCTACAGCGTCGCCGGGGCGGTGGCGAACGCGGCGCGTGCGGTGCGCGAAAAGCTGTTTCAGGTTGCTGCCGATCACTTCGAAGCGAGCGCGGCGGATCTTGAGTTGCGCGACGGCATTGTCAGCGTCAAGGGCTTTCCCGATAAGGCGGCGCCGATTGGCGAACTGGCGGCGATTGCCGAAGGCAGGGCCGGTGGTCCCGGGCCGATCGTCGCGGAAGGTGGCGCCGCGGTTTCCGAAAATGCTCCCGGCTTCGTCGCTCACCTTGCAAAGGTCCATGTCGATCCCGACACCGGCCAGGTGACGCTCAAGCAATATGTCGCGGTGCAGGATGTGGGTTTTGCGCTTAACCCGACGATGGTGATTGGCCAGATCCATGGCGGGTCGGTCCAGGGGATTGGCTGGGGTATGTACGAAGCGATGGTCTACGATGAATATGGCCAGTTGCTGACGGCCAGTTTCATGGATTACAACCTGCCGGCGTTTGACCAGGTGCCCGATATTGAGGCGGTGCTGGTGGAGAATCGCTCACCGCACGGCCCGTTTGGTGCGCGCGGCATCGGCGAGCCGCCAATTACCGCGGGCGCCGCCGCCATCGCCAACGCCGTCCGCGCTGCCACCGGCGTTCGCGTGACAGAGATTCCGATCCGTGCAGAAATGCTCTGGCGCGCGATGCGGGAAGCGCAGGCGTAAGCCGGCGCGCCCTGGAAACAGTTACAGTTGAAGTCAACGACGCCGCCAGTCGTGGTCTGAACTGGCCGAAAAGGGTGAGGGTGAAGGCCACGGCTGGCGACGCATATCCAATACCGCGCCGCGGCGCGGCAAAAAGAGAAGCCTCAGCATGGACAACTGGTGGTTTCCCAGCACCAAACTGCAACCGCCACATCTTAGCGCCGAACCATGCCGGCGCGAAGCGTTATTGCAGCGTCTTGCCGCCGCGGCTACAACCAGGCGGCTCATCCTGCTTTCGGCTCCCGCCGGTTCAGGCAAAACAACACTTCTGGCGTCATTGCCGCGCATTCATCGTGACATTCCCATTGCATGGCTGTCGCTTGACGATGATGACAACAATCCCAGTTTCTTCTTCAGCGGCCTTCTGAAAGCGCTCTGCCAGCTACATCCAACTTTTGGCGCTCACACCAGTATACTGCTCCAGAATAGCGCCCACCCCGAACAGGATCTACGCCGAATCACAAGCATGCTGATTAATGAGATCATCGAACTGGACCCACCATCATTTCTTCTGGCGCTTGATGATCTCCACCATATTTACGAACCAGCCATCTTTTCAGCGCTGGATTACCTGCTTGAGCACATGCCGCCAGCAATGCATCTGGCGGTGACAACCCGCTATGATCCGCCGCTCGCACTCGCCCGCCTGCGCGCTCGTGACCAACTTGCCGAGTTTCGCCTTGACGATCTGCGTTTTTCTATCGATGAAATGAACCGCTGGCTCAATCAGCAGCGCGGTCTGACGCTGCTGCCGGAACAACTTACGGAATTACACCAGCGCACTGAAGGCTGGGCCGCGGGGATTCACCTCCTATCCCTTAAACTGGAACAGATTGACAGAAGCGGCCATCGTCATATCTTCCTGCAGCATCTGGGCGATGCACAGCATTACATTTTCGACTTTCTGGCCGAAGAAGTGCTTACCCAGATTGACGCCCAAACCCGAACATTTCTGCTCGAAACCTCCATCCTGGCGGAACTGACCCCCGCGCTCTGCCAGGCCGTAACCGGTCTCGCTGATGCCGCCGCGCTCCTTGAACGCCTCTATCGCGGCAATCTGTTTCTACTTACCAGCCAGTCAGCAACTGTCAGCACCTGGCCGCATCCCGAAAGATCGCCGCACTCCCCAGCGGATTCGCCGGTATACCGCTATCATGCGCTATTCGCCCAGTATCTGCAGCGCATATTGCGGCAGGAAGCCGCGGAATCCCATGTACGCGAACTATACCGTCGCGCCGCTGAAGCGGAAACCCTGCCAATCCGCGCCATTCATTATCTTCTTGCCGCCAGCCAGTGGAATGACGCTGCCGAACTGCTGGAACAGGTAGGCCGGCAGTTACTCAAGGAAGGCTATACGAGCGGTCTACGCCGCCTCATTGAGGAACTCCCCCAGTCCATCCGTGACCAGCGCCCCTGGCTTATTCTGCTGCTTGGCGCCGATGCAGCCCACCGTGGTCATTATGAAATGTCGCGCCCAATACTGGAACAGGCGCTACATCGGTTTGAAAGCATCAATGACCCGCTGGGCGAGGGCGAAGCCCTGGTGGAACTTGGCGAGGTATACACATGCCTGGCGCAAGTACAGCCTGCCCTACCAGTCTTACAGCGCTCACTTGGTTACACCATACCATTACACCGCAAAATCAAATCTACGGTGAATCTTAGCTGGATCGCCTACTACCAGCAGGACTGGCCTCAGTGTGAAGCGTATCTTGAAGCGATACTGGCTGATGTTGGCGCATCTGGCGACCATAAGGCTTACTATAGCATTATCTCCAGCCTGGGGCCGCATGCAGTTTTCGGCAATATTGGCATGGCGCCAATTGAAGCGCTATGCCGCCGCGCACTGACATTGTTTGGCGATGATCTCAGCCCGATCGCGGCCGGTTCGCTTGCCTATCTGGGCTATATCGAACTGCTTCAGGGCAATATTGAGCAAGCGTGCGCCATAGCCTCCCGCGCCCGTGCATTCTGTAA
The DNA here is from genome assembly GCA_013388755.1 of Chloroflexota bacterium. Taxonomy (GTDB): domain Bacteria; phylum Chloroflexota; class Chloroflexia; order Chloroflexales; family Roseiflexaceae; genus JACAEQ01. The sequence goes on along the minus strand of JACAEQ010000032.1, from coordinate 3,565 downwards.
TCAACTGGGCGATTTCGCTCATCTCCATCTCTTTATCGACCATGTACATCTTACCAGCGCGCTGATTCAGGGGGACTACACCCGTTTCGATGAGGAGTTCAGCGCCATCCTGCCTCGGATCGAACAGGTGCTAACCTATCGCCAGTGGCTGGTCTGCTATCGCTACCTCGCGGGACGCGCCGCACTGCTCCAGGGCGACCTTGATAAAGCGCGTTATATCTATCGGCAAATGATGACCCATGAAGAACCCTATGATTTGCCGGAAATCCATGTTGCGGCGCCACTGATGGCCGGCCTGGGGGCGCTCGCGGAGGAACGCTTCGCGCACGCCGAAGAACACCTGCGCGACGCAGTAGCCAGGCAGCGCCACACACGCAATACGCTGCTTATCACCAACGCCCAGCTTAGCCTGGCGCAACTCTATCTGGCATGGCAACGCCCCAATGATGCGCTGCCCCTCCTTGATCAAACCCTGGCTGAGATGGCACAGCGCGCGATGCCCGGCATCTTGCTCCAGGAAGGCCCGGTCATTATCCCCATACTTAAACGGCGCGATATCCACGCCCTCCAGCCGACGCTCATTGATTCGGCGCTCGCAATTTTCCAGCGCGACAGTACAACCTCGCCACTATCACCCAGCGCCCAGCCGCAACCGCTTCCAACCGCGCAACTCACCGAAGCGCTATCACCCCGTGAAATTGAAGTTCTCCGCCTGCTGGCGCATGGTCTCAGCAATGCCGACATCGCTCGGCGCCTGGTAGTCGCCGCCGCGACAGTAAAACGCCATACCATCAACATCTATGGCAAACTTGGCGTTGGAAATCGCACCGCTGCCGTAACCCGCGCCCGCGAACTCGGCCTCCTCAAATAAACATCTCCCGCACTGCTCGTCGATTCGCGGGCGTCTCACCCGCGAAAAAGCGGAAACATCTCTTTTGGCGACGTAAAATCTACACCCTGCTACACCCGGCGAATGGCCCGTTTGGGGCATCACACTACACCCTCCTCCCCGCTATGATGCAGCCATCGTCGCACAGGACGATGGCAGTAACAAATGAAATGAGGAGGCTTCACCAATGGCATCCACGAGTATCGCCAGTGACATGACCGGCAAACTGATCACCCACGATGAGCGCGCGGCATTCACGATGATGGGCATCAAGCTTACCCCCAAGGTTACCGCCGCTGATACCGCCGGCGCATTCTCGCTTATCGAACAGGTCGTATCGCCAGGCAGCGGCTCACCGCCGCATATTCTGCACGAAGGTCACAAGATCATCTATGTCGTTGATGGCAGCTTCAATATTCTGGTAGGAAACCAGGTCGTTCCCGCAGGCCCCGGCGATGTTGCTATCCTGCCGGAAGGGTTGCTCCACAATTTCAGGAATGTGGGCGACGTCCCCGGTAAAATCCTGGTCTGCCTCTTCCCCGGCGGTCATGAAGAATTCCTGCTGGCGCTCAGCCAGGTGGCACAGAACGGCCCGCCCAGCAAAACCGTTATGGCCGAAGTTGCTGGCCGCTATCACGTCGAAATGCGCGCATAACCATTAATAACTATCACAGTTTCCGGGAGTATATCTCCCGGAAACCTGTTGTATTCGGAGGCTTATCATGCACCGTTATCTGTCATTGCTGCTCTTGCTGCCGCTCATTGCGCTGGCGGCCAATCCTAACCTCATCATGGCGAATAATGAACCGGCGCCAACCACCGCCCTGACGCCACGCGCATATCTTCCGCTGGTAACCACCGGTACGCAAACCACCCCGCCGCCCGATCAACCGCCGCCTGATCAACCGCCGCCGGTGCAACGCGCCTCATTTTTCGTGGATTCCAGCTGGAAAACCAGTGGCGCCGCCATTGAAGTTGACAACCAGAAAGCCATTCATATGGCCTACCATTACTACGAAGCCCAATATGGCGGCGATCAGCGCACACCAACCTATGCCGTCTATCGTTACTGTGCGGCAAACTGCAATCAGGGCGCCAACTGGCATGAAGTCAAACTCCTTGAGGATCTGGGAGTGCGCGTCAATGAAGTACAACTGGCCGTGACCCCCGATGGCCGGCCACGCCTGCTGCTCCGTACCTGGCGTAATAATATTTATGTCAACTATGACTACTATTACGCCCAGTGTGATACGAACTGCATCGATCGCGCTCAATGGCAAGTCACCTATCTTATTCCGGTCGCCGCGGTTTCACCCATGAATCTCACCGACAATGACCTGCCGCAGCGTTATTTTGATGTCGACAACCAGGGCAACCCGGCATTTGTCTACGCTGATGCCAATTATATCGCCGAGCCTGATCGCTATGGCACATATTATGTATACTGCCAGATGGATTGCGGCAATATCGACAGCTGGTATGAAGTTCAGATTGGCGAGCATGTATACGGAACCGCCAATGCCGAAAACTTCCAGTATCCATCGCTGGAATTCACCTCAAACGGTCAACCGCGGGTTCTTGCAGCGTTTACAGCGCTCAGTGGCGATACTCCAATGCTCCACTATCTGGCCTGCGACACTGGCTGCGACACAGTTGACGGCTGGAAGCGAGTCGCGCTTTGGCCGCGAGGTCAGGGACCGCGCCCCGGTTGGGATCTCGAACTGGATGCCAACGACAATCCTCGCGTCCTGTATTATCCCGAAGCACTTGACAATGGCACGGGTTCCGAGCTGTACTACGGCTGGTGCAACATCAACTGCGTAAACCCGACCAATTGGGGCAAAACCAGCCTTGGCCTGGGCGCATATCACGGCGCTGCGCCAGATCTGGAAATTGACGCCCAGGGGCGATCACATGCCATCTTTATCACCCAGAACTCCGGCATCGGCTATGCCCGCTGTAACGCCAACTGCGCCTCATCGCAGGCTACATGGCAACGACAGGACATTGATACCCAGGCAACGCTTGCCCAGGAATGGCCGGTCGCCTTCGCGCCGGTCTGCACTGGCGGCATCTGGAGCGCATGGACTCCGGCTATGGCAATTGACAGCACGGGCGGACTGCGCATGGCCTTCGACGCCGCCTATCACGCCAACTGCTGGTGGTCCCAGGATCAGTGGCAGTCGTACTACCAGATGTATCTGGTGCAGCGTAGTGTGCGTGGTGTGCTGATCCAGTAACCATTGCCCCACGCGGGAACCTTTACGCCGCCTCATACGTCCAACATGGCGGTAACCGCAGTCTCACCGCAGTCCCGCCGAGGTTACACCATGGTTACACCGGGGCCGTACCGCAGGGGAGGGGTGGTATGGTGAACGCAAAAGAAACGCGGGCATACGTTCACCAGAATAAACAAAGGAGATGGCGATGATGACTCTGATGAAAGACAGCGGCCTCAATGGGCTCAAGGGTTCCGTGCAGTATTGCCCCGACTGTGGTCGCCCGACGGTTCACTATCGCGTGCCCGGCGGCCTGCCGATCTGCAATGCCTGCGGCTATAATGCTGACCTGGCGAATTACTGCGCCCAGCAGCAGCAACCAATCCGCCTGGTTCCACCGACGGTTCGGCGCAAAGCCGTTTAAATAAGCGAAACGACGTTTTGGGCTGTGCTGTGG
>JACAEQ010000054.1 GCA_013388755.1 Chloroflexota bacterium | reverse complement strand
GCGCGCGGGCTGTTCCAACCCGCGGCCGTGCGCGCCCTCTGGAATCGCCACCTCACCGGCACGGAACTGTGGACGATCGGCAAGATCGCTCCGCTGATCTCGCTGGAGCTGGTGCTGCGGGTATTACATGATGAGATTCCTATCGCAACGCCGCGTGAACGGGAGTCTGCAGTGGGGCAGGGAAACGCATGCGAATCTTGATTGCCGTTCATGGATATCCGCCGACGCACAACGGCGGCGCGGAACGTCGCGCCGAACGTACAGCGCGTGGTCTCGCGGCGCGTGGTCATGACGTATATGTCGTCAGTATCGAGACGCTTGTCGCTGCTGCGCGCGGTATCCGCTGGGAAGATGTGCGTGAAGATCAGGTGTTCGTACGGCGGTTATTCTGCAACTTCGACGATGCCCCCGATATGTTCAACTGGAGCTACGATAACCCTCAGATCGGCCAGATGATGACAGGGCTGCTGATGGCGTGGCGCCCTGATATTGTGCATCTCTTCAGTGGGTATCTTATGTCGGCCAGCACCGTGCGCGCTGCGGTCGCTGAGGGTGTGCCGGTCGTAGTGTCGTTGACCGATTACTGGTGGCTGTGCCACCGGATCAATCTCCTACGCCCCGATGGTTCGCGATGTGATGGCCCGACTGCGGCTGGCTGCGCCCGGTGCCTTGCCGAAAGCCGGCGCCGCTTCCGTTTACCGGCACAGGCCTGGCCGCAGGGCGCAAACGCTATCTGGTCCGCCGTGGAACAGGTTCCAGCGTTTGGCGCGGTACTGGGGGTGCCGCAACAGGTCGCGCGGCATACCCTGCTTGCCGACACGCTGAACCAGTGCGCGGCGCTTATTGCGCCCTCACGTTACCTGGCCGAGACTTATGTGCGCCATGGGACCGATCCACGCCTTGTTCGCGTTCAGCGCCAGGGTGTCGAGCTTGACCGTTGCCAGTTGAGGCGTCCTGCCAGCGAATTACGTTTTGCATACCTCGGGCAATTGAAGCCCCATAAAGGTGTTGATCTCCTGCTGCAAGCATGGGGGCAGTTGATCGGCGATCAGCCGCGCCGGCTCGCATTGTATGGCTCAGCGGACGGCGAACCCGACTATTTTCAATTGCTGCAATCCATGGCCGCGAATCTGGCAGGTGTAACGTTTGGCGGCCAGTTGAATGCCGCAGGCGTCTGGCAGGTGCTGGCCGAAACCGATGTCCTGGTCATGCCGGTACGCTGGTTCGAGAACAGCCCGAACATCATTCTCGAAGCCCAGGCAGTAGGTGTGCCGGTCGTTGGCGCCGGGTTGGGTGGCGTGGCCGAACTGGTGCAGCATGAACAGAACGGCCTGCTCCATATCCCCGACGACGCCCGCGACCTGGCGCGCCAGATGCAGCGCATGCTCGACGAACCTCACCTCATCGGGCAACTACGCAGGAACGTCATGCCCTTCCAGCATGTTGACGATGAAGTTGACCAGATCGTCACGCTCTATGCCGACGTTACTGCCCGGCAGGAGGGGAGACTCAACGCACTCCAGACGCCTGATGACGCTCTTCGCTGATACCACGCCGGGGGCAGCGACGCTTCAAGCGTTCGTGCAGGCATCGCCTATACGCCCGGTGTCATTGTGGTCCTTCGCTGCGAGCGGGGGAAACGCGGTGGAGCAATCGCCCCCGAACTGGATGGGATTGCTCCGCTGCTGATGCTCCTCACATTGACCATGGTGCCTGGTTCTGCACCAGAACGTCTGGAGTGCCCGGGGCGATTGACGTCAGTTCCCCGCTTCGCCACGGGCAATCACCTCAATCTCAGCCAGGCTGGCGCACGTCACTCCATCGACCCTTCCGCTGACCTGGTCGATCTCCACGCGCACGACACGCACGCGTACATTGGCAAAATCAACGCCCACGCCGAATGTGGACAGTGGCCCGCTCGACTGCCGTGCAACCTCAATTGTGCCGGCTTCATCACTGAACAGGCGCACTGTCGCCTGGCGAACCTGGAGGTCCGTGTTCGGGGCGCTGCGCGGATTGTAGAGCCGCACCTGGCGTACCGACACGGGAACAGGAAACGTAAGCGTGACCCACTGCCCACTGGTTTGATTGGCAGCGCTCCGCCAGTACCGCCATACTTCGCCTTTCATCACCCGTCGATCGGTCAGGCCGCCCACGTAGCGAGTATCGAACGCTGATGAGACACTGATCGTCGCACCGGGCGCCAGGTTGCTCCAGCGGGCCTCATCATCAGTTGCCGGCACCGGGATCAGCGTGTGACCGGCATGGCAACCGACACAGCGCTGCGTCTCACCCGGGCGCCCGAAGTTCATGCCGGCAACGTGGGCCGCACCATTCGGATTTGACAGGTTTCCCGTCAGGGGCACCATTCCGGCAGGGCTACGCAACTGCTCAAACAGGGGTACATTCGCCGGCGCTCGCGGCTCGCGGACTGAGCCGTCAGGGTTGACGGCAAGCTCGCCAAGCAAGATCGGCCAGTCGAGATTGGGGAATGACCCCGGACTGGTACGCTGGTGATCGATAAAGAAGCGAATACTTCTGGCGGATCCTACTGGTGGCGCGCTCACGATGTCCATGTCCACGGGACCGTTGGCATACACATTGAGTGCATCGAAGACGAACGTTCCATCTACATCGTACGGCCCCGCAGCCGCAGGCGGCAGCGCACTGGCCGGCTGCGTGATACGATCGGCGATAACGGGCGGGAGTGGGCGTGGCCGGATGAAACGCGCCCGCACCTCGCTTGTCCCCGGGTTGTCATACAACAGGCGCAGCCCGGAGCCATCGGCGCGTGCCAGGTACAATCCGTAGTCCTGGTTGATGTCACGCGCCCAGGAGATGACCATCTGGTCGCCGGCCAGGTCGGGATCGGTGACATAATTGCCTTTGAAGATGCCGAACGATGTCGGGTTCGTTGGATTGACATAGTCGAGGGTAAGTGTCGTAACGCCCATGACCGGCGTGTAACTCCCGGCGCCGCGGCGGTACCGGCGCAGCCCGCCAAAACCGGCTGCCTCGGTCATGTTGAACATGGGAAAGTAATTGGCAATCAGCTCGCCTTCAGCGGTAAACGCGCCGCCGTAGACGTGATTGGCTTCTTCATTACGAAAGGACCCTGCCCACATCGCCAGGCCGGTTCCATCCGGATTGATCGTTGCAGCCTGCCAGGCATTACGAAACATGGACTCGCCGCCAACCGGATTGTTGCGGTCGGCGGTGAGCCCATCGCGCTGAACATACCCGCCCGCAGGATCGGGAATGGTGGCGAGGCTATTGACCGGAAAGCGGTGGTTGCGCCACCAGCGCGCATATACGATTTTGCCGGTGAGCGGGTCAATAAGCGGACGATCGGCGCCATTACGCTCGGCTGTGATCCGGTGAAGCTGGCTGCCGTCAGCGTTGACAACAAACAGATTGGAAGCGCGTACACCGCTATAATGAGCATACGCGCGCCAGCGCGTTGATGAAAACACGATGCGACCGTCCGGCAGCCAGGCCGGGTCCGTATCATCATAGGCCGCCAGGCCACCGGCCGCGCCGCCGAATTGCGACAGGTCGAGCGCAGTTTCGGAGGAAGTGATCTGGCGTAAGCCGCTCCCATCAACGTTGATGGCGTAGATTCGCCATGCACCCGGATTTGTTACCGGCCCATCAGGGTGACGCCCCTGCGGCAGACCGGCGAAGACGATCGTCCGACCATCGTACGACACATCCGGCGCATTGACATCGATCAACTGGAACGGTGCCGATGTTGCTGGCTGTGATCCATCAACCAGCACCCGCAGTCGCCCATCCGGTTCACGCACCATCAACTTTCCTGGTGCAGCGACGGCAAACCGGCTGTAAGGACCAACTCCGGCCAGCCCTTTTGGGACGTTCCAGTAGATACTTCCCCGGGGCATGATTTGCCGGGAAACGAAGACGACTGCGGGAAGCGCCTGATCCGTTGCGCCGGTTTGTGTTGTGACAAGCGGCAGGTAGACAGTATAGTCACCTATTGTTGCGCTATGCGCCGGCGTTAACCCGGCAGTGAGGGCAACGAGCAGCGCTATGGCGAGCATTGTGCGTGCAACTGTGGTGACTCTGACATTTCTTATCATGGGTACACTCTCCCCGATATGTGCAGCATCCTTGCCGGTTATCGAATAAAGCCGAACGATTGCTGCATCCTTGTCGCCAGGCGCAGGCAGAGCGGAGGGCATGGATGGCGCCATCAGGTGTTCGTGGGCATCCTATCGAAGCCTGGCCAGAGATGCACCAGGAATTGATGACAGTTGCATCTCAAGCGATGATGCACCGACGCGGGTTCCATTTGTGCCATCACTATGACCCTGCAGGTTGTTTCAGGAATGTCATTTGTCATCTGGCGTGTGACATTCAGTTGTTAATCCTGATGCGTAAGATTCGTCTCAGGCGTCAGATGTGTTCCCTGGCTGTCTTGTTCACGATCGAAGCGCGAGCTATCCCGCCCCGTACACGAGACTGGCAGAGCACAGGCGCTGTCTATCGAGGTCGTTCAGCCAACCCGTTCCGTGTACTTCGAGCGCGAACCATGTGTTCCTTACAGCGATACTGCCGGGGTGAGCGAAGGCTGGTGTTTCCTATAAAGAACCCTGGTCTCGCCCGGGATCTGGAGACATACTGATGGCGACCGTTTCGGACGCACCTGGGGACGCCGGGCTGGCGCGGAGGCCGACACTACGCATCGTGGCGCGCAACACCGCGTTCATGCTTGGCGGCCAGATTCTCATCAAAGTCTGCGGCTTCATCTTTAGCATCTACGTTGTGCGGCAACTGGGCGCAGCCGACTTTGGGCGCTATTCGGCAGCAATGGCGTATGGGTACCTTTTCGCCACCTTCGCCGATCTTGGTCTGTCAACACTCTCCATTCGGGAGATGGCCCGCAAGCCGGAACAGATCTCCTGGATGGTGCCCGACATCATTGCCATACGATCGGTGCTCTCGCTGGCAGTCATTGCTGTCACGACGCTTTCGGCCTGGATCCTGGGGAAAACCCCCGATATGGTGCTGGCCATCTTCATCGCCAGCAGCAGCCTGATCCTGTACGCATTTCAGGGCCCGTTCGAAAGCCTCATGATCGCCCGTGAGCGCCTCGATCTCTCTTCTGCATTCAATGTGCTGAATCAGGTCGTTACGATCGTCCTAGGCGCGATCGTGTTGCTCACTGTGGGCGGGTACATCAATCTGCTGATCACTTCACAGCTCGGTAATCTGGCCATGGCTCTGGCCTTTGCCTATGTGGCGATCTTCATCATGCGCTTCTCGATGAGCCGCCCGGATCCACGGCGCTGGTGGGGGCTGTTGCGCGCCAGCGCACCATTTGGTGTGATGGGGATCATTGGCGAGTTTACCCGCAACTTCTTTGTCGTATTCATGTCATTCGCCCTGACCTATGCGGCCGTCAGTTCGTATACGGTGCCGTATAACCTCATTCTGATGCTGTTACTTATGGCGCAGAGCCTGGCGCTGTCCATGTACCCCAGCATGGTCATTGAGTACGACTCTGGGCGGGGATCCATTCAAGATACTGTCCAGCGCGCATTGCGCTACCTCCTGCTTCTCTCGTTGCCGTTAGCGATCGGCGGCATGCTGCTGGCCGAGCGGATCATCCTGTTGATGTATGGTCAGGAGCTTGCCGATGCCGTTCCGGTGATGCGCATACTTGTATGGACGCTGCCGTTTATGTTCCTTGCCGAGCTTCTGGGGCGCGTCATCAGTACGATCCATCGTGAAAAACAGGATGCCATGCTTGTCACGTTTAACGGCGTGCTTTCGGTCGTCCTCACCGTCATCTGCGTTCCGTTGTTTGGCGCGATCGGCGCCGCCATTGTCATGGTCATCAACCAGTTCATTAACGTGGCCGGATCTATCATCATCATCGGCCCGAAGCTCTTATTTGAGCGTAACCTGGCACCACTCGCGCGTATTGTGATGACCAGCGTTGTGATGGGCATCATCGTCTGGTTTGCTCAAAACAGTTCCTTGCTATTCATGCTCGATGAGAAACTCGCACTCCTGGCGCTGATCGCTCTCGGGGCGGCGGTATATGCCATCGCTGCTATCGCGCTGAGAACGGTCAGTCCCGACGAGGCGCGTTTCCTTTATGGCATGGTTCGCCGCAAATTACGCCCGGCCCGCACAGCGGTGCAACAATAGGGACCCTTGTGAAGCAAGAAGGCACAGACATGCATACGTACATCCCATTCAACCATGTCTCGATCGGCGCGGAGGAGAGGGCCGCAGTGCTACGTGCCCTGGATGAGGGTGCGCTGGGTGGAAACGGGCCGATTGGCGCGCAGGTGCAAGAGCGCCTGCGCGGCATGCTCGGCGTGCGCCATGCGCTGCTGACAACCTCGTGCAGCCATGCGCTGGAACTGGCTGCCATGGCGTTGCGACTTGCCCCGGGTGACGAGGTCATCATGCCGAGCTTCACGTTTGTCACAACCGCCAGTTCTGTCGTGCGGCAGGGTGCACGGCCGGTGTTCGTCGACATTGATGAGCGGACGTACAACCTTGATCCTGAGCAGGTGGAACAGCATATAACTCCTGCAACTCGCGCCATTCTGCCGGTACACTACGCCGGGCAGGGGTGCGAGATGGATGCGATCACCGATATTGCACGCCGGCATCGCCTGTACATCATAGAAGACGCCGCCCAGGGGCTCGGGGCGCGATATGGTGGGCGTTACCTCGGTGCGATCGGCGATATCGGATGCTTTAGCTTCCACGTCACAAAGAATATCATCGGCGGTGAAGGCGGCGCATTCGTGACGAACGACGATGAGATCGCCGAAAAAGCCGAAATCATCCGTGAGAAAGGGACCAATCGCTCCAAATACCTGCGTGGCGAGGTGGACAAGTATACCTGGGTCGATGTGGGATCAAGCTTCGTGCCATCCGACCTGCTTGCTGCCGTCATTCTCGCTCAGCTTGACAGAATGGAGCAGATCCACCGGTTACGGCAGGCGGTCTGGCAGCGTTACCAGCATGGTCTGCACGATCTGGCGTGCCATGGCGACATCATTCTGCCGTACATCCAGCCGGAAGCTGAGATGAACTGGCACATCTATGCATTCCGTGTGTCCGATCCGGAGCGCCGCGATCTGGTGCTCGACGAGCTCAAGCGGCGTGGGATCGGCGCAACGTTTCATTTCGTTCCATTGCACTCCGCACCATACGCGCGTGCGCGGTGGGGATACCGCGCCGAAGACCTTCCGGTTACCGAACGTGTCGCGGCATCACTGATACGGCTGCCAATATATCCGGATCTCACGGTGGAAGATCAGGAATACATTATTGAATCAATCTACGATATCTTTGCATCGTCTTCACGGCGGGCAACTCATAGTGAGCCTGTGAATGCCGCGGTGTAATGGAAGGGTATATGCATGAAGGTCATTGAGCATCCCTCGCGTGAGCTCTGGCACCAGGTTGTCGCAGCGTCGCCGTATGCAACATTTTTCCATACTCCGATCTGGGCGGATATCCTCGCTGCGACCTATCCTGATATGCATATAGCGACGAAAGCATTCGTGCTTGATGATGGCACTGTAGCGATTGTGCCGATTGCCGGTACGATTGAGCGGAATCGCTTGTTCAGGTGGTATGAGTCGATGTTCCCGGGAGGCTATGGTGGCCCCGTTGCCAGGAGATCATTGACTCGTGAAGAAGTACTTGCTATCTCCCGGCATTTGATTAATCCAAGGACGGCTTTTATACATATCATGGGAAATCCATTTTTCGATAGAGAGGAAAACTTTTGTATATCATCAAATTATGTCCATTCTATACAATACACACATTTGATGTCTCTTGATAAAGGATTTGATGAGGTTTTTAATGGTTATATCGCAGAGAAAAGAAGATACACAAGAAAAGCAATGAAAATGGGGGTGGAGATTGCTGTTGCCGAAGAAGAGCGAGATTATCGTCAGTACTACGAAGTTTATCTCGATACCTTGCAACGATGGGGCGAAACGACGCTGGTGAGGTATCCTTCTGCGCTGTTCGATCATATGTGCCGCCAGCGCTCGCAATCAATCAAGCTGTGGATCGCAAAGGTCAATGGCGATATTGTTGCTGGAAAAGTCGTTTTTTACCATAATCAACAGGCGTTCTACTGGCATGGGGCGACGCTCCAGCATTACTTCAATCATCATCCCGGGCCGCTCTTGATGACAGAGATCATTAAAGATGCCTGCCAGATCGGCATCAGATATCTCGACCTTGGCCCGAGCGGAGGCCTGCCGGGAGTGGAGCATTATAAAGAGAGCTTCGGTGCCGAAAAACGATATTTCGGCAGTTACGTCTGGGACGCCAATCAATTATACCGAGCATACCAGCGTCTGCGCCGCGCGGGAAATCGCAAGCCTGCTGGTGCGACTGACTCGCACCCTGTGACGATGATGCCCGGTGAAGGACGTTCGTGATCCGCAATTGACGACGTCCAGATGTGCTGCGCCTGATCTATGATCAGAAATCTGCAACCTGCAATCACACGATGGAGAAGGGTGGCCAACCACACATGCGCATCACAATCGTAACCCACTTCTTCCCGCCAGGCCATCTCGGCGGCACCGAAGTTCTGACGATGAGCCTGGCAAAGAGCCTCCAGGCTGCCGGGCATACGGTGCAGGTTATCTGCGCCGAAGACTGGGAGACGGCGCCGGGCCATACCATTGATGCGGTTGATGATGTCTTCCAGGAGATTCGGGTGCGACGGTTGCGTTTCAACTGGATGAAGGCGCCCGATGTCTTCACCTACCTCTACAACAATCCTGAGGTTGAGCGCTATCTTACCGCGTTCTTACGGCACTTCAGGCCGGATGTCGTGCATATTACATCGTGCTATTCACTCTCTGCAAGCGTTATCTCAGCAGCAAGCGCACTGGGATTGCCGATTGTGCTCACCGCCACCGACTTCTGGTTCCTCTGCGCACGTAATACGCTTCTGCAACCGGACGGCTCGTTGTGCAGTGGCCCGACCGATGCCTGGAAATGCACCCGCTGCATGACCTCGCATGCCAAGATCTACCGCTGGCCAAGCAAGATCCTTCCCGAGCCGACAGTTGCCGCGCTTATGCGCACAATTGGCCATTATCCCTTGCTGACGCGCCAGCCGGGTTTACGCGGCATGGTCGGCGACTGGGACAGACGCCAGGCATTTCTGCTCCAATCGCTGGCCAGAGTGGATCGAATCGTTACTGCGTCGCGATTCTTGCGAGACCTGTTTATACGGTACGGTGTGGCAGCGGAAAGGATCGATTTCTCGGCATATGGGCTGGATACCGTGTGGGCGCGCGGGTTTGAGACAAAAACACCTTCCGATCACCTGAGAGTCGGCTTTATCGGTCAGATCATCCCGTTCAAAGGGCCCGATATTCTGCTACGCGCCGTGCAAAGTCTGGCGCCCGATCTGCCCGTCAGCGTGGTCATCTACGGCGATCTTGAGAAGGACGCCGAGTACGGGCGACAACTTCGCGAGATGGCGGCACACGATCCACGTATCTGTTTCGCGGGCACATTCGAGAACAGCAGAATGGGCGAGGTGCTGACCGCGATTGATGTGCTGGCTGTCCCCTCGACCTGGTACGACTTTCCGCTGGTCGTCTCTTCGGCCCTTGCCACAAAGACGCCAGTGCTGGCGACGGATCTGCCGGGTATGAATGAACTGGTTGACCACGAACGCAATGGCCTGCTCTTTGCCCGGCACGACTCTGCAGGCCTTGCTGCTCTGATCCAGCGGCTGGTTGATGATCCAGCCTTACTCTCCCGGTTGAGGGAGGCGATTGAACCGGTGAAGACGGTGGACGAGATGCGCAGTGAGTACGAAGCCCTCTATGCGTCGCTGGTGGCTCCTGAGGATGATCATGCCGGGGATCGGAGCACTGCTCCATCCAAACGCGTTGCAGGGTCTTCCACTCGTACCCGACGGCCAGAACCGACGGCTCAGCAATTCCGAGTAGATTGAGATGCTGATTGCATATGTCCTCTGATCCTGGTCCGGCACAATCTGCGGGCGTGCAGCGTTCCGCACCACGACCGGCGGCCACGGCGCCGGGTATTCTGGTCATTGTCCTCTGCTACAACGGAATTGCCGACACCCTGGCATGTCTGGAATCGTTGCAGCGCGTGGAATATCCGTCATTTGATGTGCTGGTACTCGATAATGCTTCGAGCGATGACACGCCAGAGGCGGTGCGCGAGCGGTTTCCGCAGGTGACGGTGATAGAGAATGGCACAAATCTGGGGTTCGCGGCGGGAAATAACGTCGGTTTGCGCTATGCGCTCCGGCACGGGTACGACTATGCACTGCTTCTCAACAATGACACCGAAGTTGCGCCTGATTTCCTGACGCGCCTGATTGATGTCGCCGCGTCTGACCCGACGATCGGCGTCGTCGGCCCAACGATCACCTACTATGAACGTCCCGACCTGATCTGGTCCGCAGGCGGCATGATCGACTGGAGACATGGCATTGCGCGAATGCGCACGAACGAAGTCGATAGCGGACAGTACCGCGAGCCAGCCGACGTCGATTTTGTGACCGGCTGTGCGCTGCTGGTGAAACGCGCCGCGCTGGAGCGCGCCGGATTGCTTGACGAACGGTTCTTCATGTACTTCGAAGAAACCGAATGGTGCGTCCGGATCGGGCGCGCCGGTTTCCGAATCGTCCACGTTCCACAATCGCGCGTGCTGCATAAAATACCGCTCAATGCGCGCTTCGATAAAGAGTACCTGGCGTATTACATGACGCGCAATCGCTTGCTCTTCCTGCGCGCTACCCATGCGCCATTATCGGCATGGTTGCATGCATTGATCCTGCAGGACCTGCGGACATACATCAGCCTGGTGTTGCGGCCCAAATGGCGCACCCGCGCCGGCCGCCAGGGGATGCGTCAGGGCTGGATAGACTTCTGGTGTGGCAGGTTCGGGCCGCTGGCGCGAACCTGGTGAGATTGCAGATTTCTGATTGTGGATCGGGCATGGCGCATCTGGATGTGGTCGCTGTCCCCTTGAGTTCCGCACACATTGCCTGGAACTGTACTGGCCAGTGACGAGGCGTGTGCGTTGTCGGTCTTTCTGAGATGAATAAGCATGCAACATTCCCCGCAATTAACAAGATTTCACTCCAGTGTCGCAGGATGATGCCCTTGTCACGCGCACTGCCTGGAGCATTCTCCCCCAGGCGATGACAATATCGTTAGCCGTTGCTACCAGTCATTTAGTACGCCGTCACGCGTTCGTGCTAGAGTGACAGCATACAGACACCCCGGTGCCGCCAGCCTGGTATGTGCTGGTTGCGAGGTCGGATAGGCAGAGCAGAACGTTGCGCGCCGGTGCCGGCGTTTATTGATCACCTGTCTCTAGGTTAAGGAGAATACAGGCATGCGACACACAGTAAGCGTTCTTCTGCTGGCAGGGGCCCTTGCCCTCTCCGCTTGCGGCTCGCAGGCCTCGGCGCCGGCAACGCCCGAGAGCTGGACGCCGCCAGCAACGGCCACGCCGGCGCCGACAGCCATGGCGACGCCGACACGTCCTGCGGTTCCGACGTATACGGTACAGCGCGGCACGATCGAGCAGCGCGCCGAGTTGCGCGGTCGTGTCGTCGGCGCCGGTGAGCGCGAACTCGCATTCGCCGTTGATGGGATCGTCCAGAATGTGTATGTAACGCCTGATGCCAGTGTCACCAGGGGCCAGGTTCTGGCCGAACTGGCGCCCGGTGAGCTGGCCGATCGCCTGGCCCGTGCGCAGCAGCAGTATGATGAAGCGCAACAGCGGATGGAGCGGGCGATGGGTGATCTACGCTTCCCGTTGCGTCGCGCTGAGATTGATCTTGAATCGGCGCGCGCGGTGCTGGCGCAACTCCTGGCGCCGCCCGATCCAGCCAGGGTGGCGGCTGCCCGCGCGGCGGTGGTTCAGGCTGAAGCTGCACGCGACCGGGCGCGTAACGATGCCTCGGCGATCAAGAATCGCGCCGAACTTGAACTCAAAGCGGCGCAGGAGCGGTTGAGCCAGGCGCAGGCCGAGTTCACGGCGGCCACTCAGGAAGTGGAGCGTGACCGGAATGATAATGGCGCTCAGGAGCGTCTCGCGCGCGCGCGGGACGCGCTGCGCGCCGCTGAAGCTGATGTGGCGCGCCTGCAGATTGATGTTGATACGGCGCGTGGCAACGAGATCGCAGCGGTGCAGGCCGCCGAGGCGCAACTCGCACTGGCGCAACTGGCGCTTGATGATCTCCTCAAAGGCCCCGGCCCGTCGGCAATTGCCGAGGCCCGCCGCGCGGTCGCACGCGCTGAACTGGCAGTCGACGAGGCGCGCAATCGCATTCAGGTTGATCCTGAGATCAGTCGCCTGGTGACCGAGGCGAAGCAGAGCGTTGACGAGGTGCAGCGCCAGATTGATGCGCTCAAGTTGATCGCCGGCTTCGACGGCCGGGTGGCGGCGGTCAATGTCGCTCCTGGATCGGTCATACGTACCGGTGAACCAGCGATCATCGTGACCGATCCGACCGTTGATCCGTCACTGATGCAAGTACTCGTCCCGGGTGGCGGTGCGCCTGCACTTGTTGCCGGCCAGCCGGTCGCCATTACGTTTGCCCGTTATCCAGGCGCAACATACAACGGCATCATCGCGAAAACGCCTGCCGATCAACAGAGTGCATCACTCGCATTGAGCGGTTACCATATCACCTTCGAACCCTCCGATCTGAAACTTGAGTCGGGTGACTCTGCCGTCGTATCCGTCGTGCTGGCGCGGCGTGAAGATGCGCTCTGGTTGCCGCCGAAAGCCATTCGCGCCGACTCGCGCAGTTATGTGATCATTCAGCGCGGGGATCAGCCGCAGCGGATTGATATTGAGACCGGCCTGGCGAATGAGAACCAGGTGGAGATTGTCAGTGGTCTGAATGAAGGCGATGTCGTTATAGGGCAGTAAGTAGCGCTCCTGCCGGACCCTTCGGGTCGCCTGGAGCCGTTGAGGCAGCGTATACGCCACAGGCGGATCACGCGCGGTGGTGACGGCGACCTGTGGCGGACCCGAAGGTTTTTTGCGCGACATTGAGCACGGCGGAGAAGCAGATGAGGATCGGCATTGACGTTCGCTACCTGTCCCATGGACTTGTCGGTGGCGTCCACACCTATGTCAGGCATTTCGTTGCCGAGTTGTGCGCACTGGCGGTCAATCACCAGATCTTTCTGTACGCCGATACCAAGCGCCCGTTTGAACTCAGCGACCTGCCGCCGCACGTGACGCTGCGTCTCCTCCCCTACCGCGGCCCGTATTCGAGCATCTATCTCGATTACATCGGGTTGCGGCACGCAATGGCGCGCGATGGTCTCGATGTCGCACACTATCCGGCGAACTATGGCTTTCGGGTGCCTGGAGCGCGAACCGTGGTAACGTTGCACGATGCGCTGACGATTATGCCATTACGTGAGACATTGTTCAGCTCCGGTTCGCGGCGAACGCTGCGCACGCTTGCGCTCACGCTCTACCTTTATGCCGGTTCGCGGCTGATGCTTCGAGACGCCGATATGCTGCTGACCGTTTCGGAGCACGCGAAGCGTGATATTCTGCGCTATTGCCGCTTCGATCCGCAACGGATCATTGCCGTACCGCATGCCCCGACGCCGGATATGCGGCGGATCGAGGATCAGGCAACGCTCGCCGATGTGCGCCAGCGGCACGGTACGACGCTTCCGTTCGTTCTGGCCGACGGGTTGAAGAACCCCGGTGTTCTGGCCCGCGCCTGGCGGCGCCTGCCGGAACATCTGCGGCGCAGCCATCAGATCGTCTATTTCTCGCGCCGGCCCGACCCGTTACCGGTGGTGTTTGAGACGGTCAAACGCGGTGATGCGCTGCTGCTCATCAACCCATCGCGCGCCGACCTGATCGCGCTATACAGTATGGCGGAGGTGTTCGTCTTTCCTTCCTGGTTCGAGGGGTTTGGCATTCCGATTCTCGAGGCAATGATCTGCGGCGCGCCGGTGATCGTCTCCGATCGCGGGCCGCTGCCCGAGGTGGCGGGTGGTGCGGCGCTGGTGATGGATGCTGAAGATGATGCCACTCTGGCGAGATACCTGGAGCGGCTGCTGACCGACCCATCGGAAGCAGCGCGATTGCGCCAGCGTGGTTTCGCGCACGCGGCGCGGTTTACCTGGCGTAATACGGCCCAACAGATTCTGGAAAGCTATGAACAGGTAGAAAGGGTACCGCATGGCGCACCCGCGTTCCAGGTTGTCAGGAGCCGGGAGTCCAGCGGCGACAGGTAATCGAGCGACGCCCTGTCTGGTCATTATACGTGTCGGCGTATTGCGTGCGTGATAGCTCGTTCAATCGCCCGATCAGTGTGATTATATGCGCATTCTTGCTCTCACATCCTGGTGGCCGGAGCCGGCAAACAACGGTTCGCGGCTGCGAATCGCCAATCTGCTGCGCGCCCTGGCCCAGAAGCACGAGGTTCATCTCGTTTCGTTCCGGCAGGAGGCGGTGAGCGCCCAGCAGATACAGCGCATGCTTCGGATATGCGCATCAGTTGATGTCGTACCTCAACGCGTGTGGCGGCCACAACCAGGTGAGCAGATTGTGAGTCTGTGGCGATCCGAACCGGCATCGGTTCGGGCAACCTGGAATCCCGAATTCGCTGCCCGCGTCGGTGAACGAGCAACGGATGCCAGGCCCGATGTTGTCGTGGCCTTCCAGATCGATACGGCACCCTATGCGCTTCATGTTGCCAGAGCGCCGCGGTTGCTTGAGGAACTTGAGGTCGGCAACATTCACGCACACTACGTTAACCAGACAAGTACGCATCGGCGGTTGCGGGCATGGTTGACATGGCGCAAGCATGCCTCGTATGTGCAGCGCTTGCTCCGTCATTTTGATGCCTGTACGGTGGTTTCTGACAATGAGCAGCAGCTTGTACGCCGCATTGCACCGGAGATGGAGGCGATCCATGTGCTCCCGAATGGTGCAGATGTGCATGGCTGCGCCAGGGATTGGGGCTCGCCCGAGCCTGACACGCTCATCTATCCGGGCGCTCTGACGTATGATGCGAACTTTGATGCGGTCAAGTATTTCATCAGCGAGATCTTTCCGCGAGTGCGACATGTGCGGCCTGGCGTGCGATTCGTCGTCACCGGCGCCGCGCCACCGGAACTGCGGGTGGCTTTGCCGCAAGCCGAGGGTGTGCATTTCACCGGTTATGTTGACGACGTCCGATCCCTTATCGCGCGCTCGTGGTGCGAAGTTGTTCCCCTGCGGCAAGGTGGGGGAACACGCCTCAAGGTGCTGGAAGCGCTGGCACTCGGTACGCCGGTTGTCTCGACGCCGAAAGGTGTCGAAGGGTTGGATCTGAAGCAGGATGAACATGTTCTGATTGCCCAGACGCCCGGCGAGTTTGCTGCTGCGACAGTCCGCCTGCTTGAAGAGCCGGAACTGCGTTCGCGGCTGGCATCCGCTGGCCGCCAGATTGTGGCGCAGAAGTATGACTGGTCATCCATCGGGCAGCGCCTCGTCGATCTGGTCGCAGCGTTGGCACCGCATACCGTGGTGCAGTCGAAACGCCACCTTCCTGGACAGATATCGGTCTGAAGTGGCAAATGTCTGCGGTACAGCTTGATTGGATGAATACATGCATCGCGGCGCAGCCAGGGGAATTCCTGCATGAATGCGATAGATGTTTCGGTGATCCTGGTGAACTGGAACGGGCGCGAATTGCTCGAAAAGGCGCTCTCGTGCCTCTACGATACGATTCGTGCATCTCAGTACCAGGTCATTGTTGTCGATAATGCCTCGTCTGATGGCAGCGCGGCCATGGTGCGGAAACGTTTTCCGGAGACGATCCTGATCGAAAACAGGCACAACGCCGGCTTTGCGCGCGCGAACAACCAGGCGCTGAAATATGCCAGTGGGCGCTATATTCTGTTGCTCAATACCGACGCGTTTGTCCACGAGGGCACGGTTGACGGCATGGTCGCGTTCATGGATGCGCATCCCGATGCGGGGTCGGTTGGTTGCCGGCTCTACTATGAAGATGGATCGTTGCAGCGGTCATGCTTTGCTTTCCCGACCCTTGCGACTGAACTGTGGACCGCGCTGTTTCTGGATAAACTGCTCCCCAGGAGTCGCTACTTTGGCAAATACCAGATGACCTACTGGGATATGAACGAGACTCGCGCGGTAGACGCCCTGTTAGGCGCATGTATGCTGGTTCGCCGCGAGGTCGTTGCACGTATCGGGCTCTTCGACGAACGATTCTTTATGTATTCCGAGGAAGTCGATCTGTGCTATCGTCTGCGGGAGCATGGCTACCAGAACTACTATCTGCCCACGGTATCGGCGACGCATCTGTGGGGTGGCAGTTCGCGTCGCATGCGTCGCGAGTCGTTTCTGCGACTCTACGAGAGCCGGGTGAAGTTTTTTCGTAAACATTATGGTTTCGTTAGAACACGCCTGTTCAAATCCGTGCTCTTACTTTCCAGCCTGATGCGGATTGTGATTGGATCGGCGCTTTTCGCGGTTCGGCGTAACGCCGCGATGCATGAGACGGTGCACAACTACCTGGCGCTCATGCGAATAGTGTGGGTGTTCTGAAAGGCAGGCATGGATAACGTGCGCATATTGTTTGAACAACGATCGCCGGCGGCCATTCAGGCGAGCCAGGGCTGGCTGGATGTACCGGAACGTCGCCGAGTGCTCCTGGCCGGCGTTCTGCTTGGCATAGCAGCGTTGAGCCTGGCCATGGGATACGTGGTTGCTGAGGAACAACTGCGCCTGGGATTACTTCTCTTTCTCCCGCTGGTCGCCGCGCTCCTGTTCCTGATCGCCAACTCCAGGTTCGATCTCCTTGTGCTGGCGCTGCCGCTTATGGCGTTGACCGTTCCGTTCGATCTGCCTACCGGCACGGAGAGCAGGGTCCCGATCGTGCTGGCGCTGACACTCGCACTTTGTGGGCTCTGGGTTCTATCTATGGTTATTCACCAGCGCTGGTACCTGGCGCCATCGCCAATCAATCGCCCGCTCTTGTTGTTCGGTGTCGCCTGCATCATTTCACTGGTGTGGGGAATCATCTGGCGCGACCCGGTTCTTCGTATGAGAGCATTACCGAACTTCAGCGTCGTCCAGATCGGCTCCCTGCTCACCTATCTCGCGTCCATTGGCGCAGCGCTGCTGATCGGCAACGTCGCCCGGACCGAAGGCCGGCTCAAGTATCTGGTCGGGTGTTTTCTGTTCTTCGGCGCGTTGATGACCGGGTTACAGTTGCTCCGCATCGAGCATAGAATCTTTACCGACAGTGGTCTCTGGGGGTTGTGGACGGTCATTCCGGCACTTGGCCTGCTGATTGCACAGCCGAAGCTACGCTGGCAGTGGCGGTTGCTGCTGGCACTGTTGATTGCTGCCAATCTCTATCAGACCATGCTGGTCAATACCCTCTGGAAGTCAGGCTGGATCCCGACGCTGGTCGCGATCTTTGCTGCAACGTTGCTGCGCTCGCGACGCTGGTTCGTGGTGTTACTCATTGCTGCGGCGATCGTCGGCTATACACAGCGCGAGTTCCTGAACCAGATGATCGCGGCTGAGTTGAGCGAAGGCGCGGATCAGCGCGCCAGCCTGTGGGAAACAAATCTGCGCGTGATCAGTGAACACTGGCTGTTCGGCACCGGCCCGACCGGTTATGCGCCGTATTATATGACCTACTTCCGCTCCGACGCCCGTTCGACCCACAACAACTACCTTGACATCATCGCTCAGTTCGGAATCGTTGGTTCGGCGCTCTGGTTGTGGCTCGCCTTCGCCAGCACGATGGAAGGTATTCGCCTGTTCCGCGAAACGCAACCCGGGTTTCTGAAGACGATGGCCCTGATCGCGACCAGTGGCTGGATTGGCGCACAGGCGTCAATGTTCTTCGGTGACTGGATCTTGCCGTTTGCCTACAACCAGACAATCGCCGGCTACAAATACACCGTCTATAGCTGGCTCTTTCTCGGCACGCTGATAAGCATCCGGCAGATCATCAGGCGCCGGCAGGGTATCAGCCCGGCTCAGGAGGCCGTATGAAGCGCCCACTTCTGTACCTGGCCGGTTTATTGCTTGTTGCTATCCTGGCCTGGCCGCTTACGCCGGCGACTGCACAGGGCGGGGGATGGACAACGCCGTTCGAGGTCTCGCCGCCAACGCCCGATTCGTTGAATGACCCGGCGCGACCAACCGCAACGCCACTTCCTATCAACATGCGCCAGCCAAGCTATGGCGCCTCCTGGTTCCCAAGCATGGCGATTGGCCCGGATGGTAGTGTGCACGTCACGTGGTATAGCGGCTTCGTTACTCCTGGTGAGCAGGGGGGCAGTACTGACCTGCTGATGTACCGTGAACTGCGCGATGGAGCATGGACGCCGGTGAACAATGTTGCAGTGGCCGCAAGCGGCGGCTACACGGTACGCAACAGCATGGTGATGAGCCGCGATGGCCGGCTGCATGTGCTGTATCGCTCCGGGACCGGCATTCGCCATATGAGCGCACCGTGGGATCGTGCATGGACCGCTGCATCCTGGAGCGAGCCGGACAGCGTAGGTAATAATGGCTACTATGTTGCCCTGGGTGTCGATCAGCAGGCGCGCCTGCATGCCTTCTGGTCGCAGGGCGTTGCCGATGATCCGGCCCGGCCACGACCGGAGTGCCCCGGCTGCGCCAATCTCTTCTACCGGTATTCCGACTCCGGCGGCGCCATCTGGTCGGAGCCGACCAACCTGTCGGGTTCACCCTATGGCGACAACCGGCCGCAGGTGAAGATTGATAGCCGCGATCGGGTGCATGTGGTGTGGGATCAGGGACAGGACTGGTATACCGGGCGGGGTCAGCCCAGGCAGGGAGTCTATCGTCGCTCGGATGATCGTGGCGAAACCTGGCGTGCACCGGTGTACTTCACCGTCCCCGATGATGCCGTGCAGCAGACAACGCTTGGCATGGCAGGCGGCGACAATCCGATCGCTGTCTACCGCACACTCCGGGGAAGAGTCTATTTCCAGTTCTCGCGCAACGGCGGCGATTCGTGGACCCCACCCGAGCCGGTGCCGGGTGTCATTGCGCGTGACACGACGGGGAATGCTCTCGATCAGTACTCCATGGCAACCGATGGCTCGGGCAACGTCCACCTCCTGATGGTCGGGTATCCAGCAGCCACGCCGAATGTCATACCGGGCACAACGCCATCCATGCTGTTGCACCTGGTGTGGAACGGCTCACGGTGGAGCATACCTGAGATTGTCTCTGCTAACGAGTTATTCCCCGAATGGCCGGTAATTGCGGTGTCGAATGGCAACCGGCTGCACGCCGTCTGGTACACGCGCAGAGCCGATGGGCGTGCTACCGTGGAAGATGAAAAGTATCGCGTCTGGTATAGTTCACGGCAACTTGATGCGCCCGAGACAGCGCCGCTCCCGTTGTTCACGGCCACGCCGACGGCTGCTCCAACCGAGGCGCCAACTGCTCTACCGCCGACACCGGTCCCTACGCCGCTGCCTGATGAAGTTGCGCAGGCACCGGCGATTACCAGCAAACCACGCTGGGAAGTATCGGCATTGTCAATCATCGGCATTGCGCTGCTTCCTTCCCTCGGCATTATTGCAGGGGTCTACGCATTACGGCGCAGGAGACGTTAGCCGGCACAGGCCGGCGTCGCCTGTACGTAGCCGAGGGCTTTCCGCCCTGCGGCGTTGGTATGCAGTCTGCCAGACTTCATTCTTAAGTGCCTATCCGAAAACCCATGGGCATGCGGTCATTGCGCGGAGCGCCAGCGACAGCTTGCAGCGAGCGCAGCGTGGCTGACGCAATCGAGCGGCGCGATAGGAGATTGCTTCGCTCGCGCTCGCCATGACAGTGACCGTCTGGTGTTCGGATAGGCTCTAAGTGCTTCCAGCTTGATTCTGCGGCATGACCGTATCCCACACATGCATGCTGGCACGCGCGTGTAGGCGCATGAACGAACGCATGCGGTCATTGCGCGGAGCGTCAGCGACAGCTTGCAGCGAGCGAAGCGTGGCTGAAGCAATCTCGGCGTTTGATGCGGAGATTGCTTCGCTATCGCTCGC
>JACAEQ010000031.1 GCA_013388755.1 Chloroflexota bacterium | reverse complement strand
GTCCGGTCGATTCGCGGGCGGCTCTGAATCTGAGACTGTATAGCGTCTTCCATGGGATGGATGATACCACGAGTTATATCAGTTCTGAGTGCTCAGTGTTGGCAGTCTCGCCGCCGGTGGTCGTAGCTGCGGGTCGATGTGCCCGCCCGCCGGCGGTGCAGCGTCCCTTTCCGCGTTGCGACCGCCTTCCCGCCGCCGGATAATCGAGCGCGCAGGCGCATCTCATCTAGCGCTCGACGCCGCCACGTCAATCCGGCCATGTCCAGATTACCGGGAACCAACGAAGCGCGCCAGGCCGCCAGCACCGCGTGGCAGGCGCACCCGCCGCCCCTCGAGCGCGCCGCGCCCTTCGAGCGTGCGCCGCAGCATGGCGATCAGCCCTCCGGTGACGCCCACGATCACGCCGGTCCAGACCAGCATGACTCCCGGCTTCAGGCCCAGCGTTATTACTGCCCTGGCCGGGTCAACCGGCAGGTTCAGCCCATCAACGCGGATCAACACGCGGCGCTGGAGTGGATCGAATGCCGCCAGCGACACGGTGTGACCGCCCGGCAACGTGGCCGGCACATCCTGGATCGCGCCGTTCTGATCGGCTGCGCTGGTCACCAGCGTCACTCTGGGCGTCAGTTCGAGCGACTGGCCTTCGTAGTCCACGCGTAGCTTCGCGCCGACATCAGCATTGCCGGTGGCATGCGCGTCGGGCACGTCGAATGCCAGAAAGGTGAACGCATACGGCCCGACCGTTCCCGACTGGCCAATACCCATATCGGCCATGTTGCGGTCATACGGCGGCTGGTACTCCGACGGCGAGATATACACGTCGCGAAACAGCTCGCTGCGAATGGCCGGCGTCGCCATGGTGCCGCCCATCGTCTGGTTGAAGTAGAGTTCGGGAGTAGCGTGGAACGTATCATTTCCGTGCGTCACCGTCAGGTCGAGCACACCGCGTCCCTCCGGCGTCTGACGCCAGCCATTGAATGTCACCGTGTAACCGAAGGCGCTGACGCTGTCACCCTCAGGGACCAGCAGGCGCGCCTCCTCAGTTGCGTAGATCGTCGAGCTCACCGCGCCGACCAGAAAGATCATCAGGCCAACGTGCGCCAGGTAGCCACCAATGCGCAGCCAGCCACTGCGCAGTGTGCGCACAATCATCAGCAGATTGGTGCCGAGCGCAAACGTTCCCAGGCCGACATACGCCAGCGGCAGGGGGTCACGCGCCCCGAGTGCAAGCCCCAGGCAGGCTACCAGCACCGCGCCCAGCGCCGGCAACCGCAGCGCGCGCAGCAACGAACGGAGATTGGCATCGCGCCAGCCAAGCAGCGGCCCGACGATCAGCAAGATCACCAGGATCAGGCCAAGCGGCGGCACCGTCGTGCTGTAGAAATCGCCCACCAGGCCGAAGCGCCCATCAGCGAACGGCTGCGCGTTGGGGTCACTGGCATACGTCGTTCCATCATCAATCGAAAACGCGCCGGAGAAGACCGACTGCAACTGGTGGCCGACACCCGGAATAGCCGAGATGATCGGCATGGACGTGCCAAGCGCCACCACACCGGCGATCACCAGCAGGGCGATGATTCCGAGAACGAAAAAGCTATCACGCGAGAGCAATTTGTCGGAGAGCGGTTTGCCGGGAATATCGCGCCAGCGCCAGGCAAGCACGGCGAAACTGGCAACGAACAGGAACGCCAGCGAGCCGATCATCACCGACTTCAGCCCTTCTTCCACGAATGAATGGACCGAAAACGACGAGAGCACACCGCTGCGCGTCAGAAATGTCGAGTAGAAGACCAGGACATACGTTGCGATTGCCAGGGCGAAGGTGGTACGGCGCAGGCCATGACCGGTTCGCTGCACCAGCATAGCGTGCAACAGCGCCGTCGAAGTCAGCCAGGGCACCAGCGAGGAGTTCTCCACGGGATCCCAGCCCCAGTAGCCACCCCAGCCGAGCGTCTCGTAGGCCCAGTATCCGCCGAGGAGCAGTGCCAGGCCAAGGAACACCCAGGCGGCCAGCGCCCACGGCAGCGCATCATGCACCCAGCCGTCGTAGTCACGGCGCCACAACCCGCCGATTGCGAATGCGAACGGCACCGCCATGAGCGCAAAGCCCACAAACAGAACGGGCGGGTGGATCAGCATCCAGAAATTGTGCAGCGTCGCGTTGAGCCCTTTGCCATCCACCGGCGACACCGCCACACCATTTTGCATCAAGGGCACGAACGGGTTACGGATCAGCATGTAAACCAGCAACGCGGCCTGGATCGCCATGAACACACTGAGCACATACGGCTCGGCATGGCGAGTACGGCGCACCAGGAACTGTGCCGCGATGACCCCCCAGAGTGCCCAGATCACGAACGAACCGGGCTGGCCGGCCCACACCGCAGCGACGCGGAATGCCGGTTCAAGCTCACGCGAGCTGTAGTTATAGACATACTCAATATCGTAGCGCTGGGCAACGAACAGATAATTCAGCAGTACGACAACCAGCAATACGGCGACCAGCGCAATGCGCACGCCGATCCGGCCATATGCCAGCGCCATGGTATTGCCACGCGGCACCAGCGCGTAGCCGGCTGTCGCCAGCAATGCCGCGGCAATTCCGGCGATGATGAACACAGTGCCGAGCAGGTACATGGTGCCTCACATCTAGCGCTTGCGTGAACTGACCCTGGAGTGAGCCTATCCGTTATTCGGACAGGCCCCTACTGCGCGCCAGCCTGCATTTCCTGGTACTTCGACGGGCACTTGACGAGTAGATCGTCAGCGAGGAACACGCCACGCGCCTCATCATAATGGCCGATGGCTACGATGCTCACCGCCTGTTCGAAATTCGACGGCCTGGGCTTCGCATACACGACCGGGATCATCGTGCCGCTGCTGTCCTGCAGCTTGAACACAAAGTTCCCGTCCGCATCATACCCGCCCATATCACCCAGGTACCCGGCGAGTTGCACACTGCGCCCACTCCCCTTCGCCTCGGCGATACTGACCGTGTACGGGCGATACGATGCGGTCAGGCCATAGTACCCAAGCCCGATTGCCAGCACAATCATCGCAATGCCAATCAGGTGCAACGGCCTGACCGTGAATGGGCGACGAGCGATTGCTGGATGAGAAGTAGCCATCCTGGCCTCCTGACCCTGTTATGACGAGTTATACCAGGCAGCATTCGTTCGCAGAGAAGACAGTACCCTGAGGAGCCGTGCAGCGAAGGGTGCATGCCGTCTCTATAGTGGTCTGTCCGCATGCGACGCGATCCCCCTACTCTGCCTTCGGCTCCGTGATGGATACCGGTTGCTGTGTGCGACCACCACGCACTTCAAGGGTCGCACGCGGCGCTGCGGCCGGCCTGGCAGGCGATTCGTCGTCGAGGCGGCGGCGCAACTCGCGCGCAGCGCTATCAACGCGCCAGAGAAAGATGAACACGCCAATCCAGACCGACAGCGCTACTGCAAGCGCCGTATACAGCGCGATAGCCGGATCAAGCAGGAAGTTCATGCACCACCTCCCGCCGCGCCAGCCGCTCCTGCAACACCAGCACGTCGGCGCGGAGTCGATACAGCCAGATGAACAAACCAAGGAAGCCAAGGTTGGCGGCCATAAAGGTCCAGAACGTCCGGCTATTGCTTAACAGCCCGGTCCCTGGAGCTTCGATATTCAGCAGCGCTCGACCATTCGCCAGATCAACCGCTTCGACGGCCAGGAGAAATTGCTGCCCGGGGAACTCCGGGCGATCCGCCGGTTTACCGCTCGCCAGTTCGAACGTCGGTTCGAGTAGCGCGACATTCTGCAGCCCCGGCGTGCGCACCTCGACGTAGGCGACGGCAACGTCGCCGCGTTGCTCAAGCCCCTGCAATGCCAGCACCACGTCGCCGAGTTGACCGATTCTGACCCCTTTTGTCTCGAGCCAGACGCCATCACACGTGCTGCCCTGAATGAAGGCGCAATTCGGATGCAGCGTACTATCGGCCAGGCGCGGCGCAACGAAGAGAAGGAACGGCATGGTAACGGCCGCGAACAGGTTGTACGCTGCCGAGAGGCGGCGCCGGCGTTCGACATCGTCGAGGGCGGAGCGCAATGCAAAATAGGCGGCGTAGATCAGCAAGAGCACCAGAATGGACGTCTCGCGCGGATCCCAGTTCCAGAACGTGCCCCAGACGATATTCGCGAACAGCGCGCCCGTGATCGTTGCCAGGGCGCAGAACAGGAAGCCGACTTCCGCCGCAGCGACGGCGCCAGAGTCATCGGCGGCGCGACGTTTCCAGAGGTAGCGGGCGCTATAGAACGCGGAGAGAGCAAACGCGACGGTGGTGACCCAGGCGGTGGGCACGTGCATCACAATGATGCGCCCTGCATCACCCAGACCGACATAGGGCGGTATGACCAGGAACATCGCCACAACGATCCCGGCCATCCAGACCCCAAGGAGGAGCTTGGCAGTCTGGGCGAGGCGAAGCCCTGCACCCATGGAGTGGCTCTTTCTAGGCATCGTGCGGATGCGAACAGCCATAATAATACTACATGTGATACGGCGAATCAAATCCAGGCTGCGGGGTATGTGTGCATACCCGCAGGAAACCCCTTTTGCTGGCATGGCCGCCGCACAACAGAGGCACTCCCGCGGTACACTCGGCAATCACGTCAGGGTTCCCACACACTGTTGAACAAAAACAACGAGGCAACGACCAGCGCAATCGTATACCCGGCGAGCACTTGCAGCGGCCCGACCCCATACTCCCAGCCACGCCCGAGCAATGCCGCGGCGCTTCCCTGAATCGCCACCACCAGCAGCGGCGCAAGCAATGGAAACGAGAGCACGGCGAACAATGCTCCTTTAACACTGGCGCGTGCGATGATTGCGGCAATCAATGTTGTGGCCGCCACCAGGCCCAGGCTACCCGCCAGCAGGATCGCCGCCAGCATCATGGGATTGCCCACCTGCACGCGCAGCATGATCACAAACAACACCGTTGTCAGAGCGACCAGGAGTAACAACAGCGCCAGATTGAACAGCAGTTTGCCCAGAAACACCGCCGCCGGGCGTGCGGCGAGACGCAGCGCCGCCGCGTTGCGCGCTTCCTCTTCCTGCACAAAGGCGCGCGCCAGGCCGGTGAATGCCGCAAACAGGATCGCAATCCAGAGCAACCCCGCCTGAATGATCGGTAGATCGGCGTTGCGCGAGGCCGTCAGCGGCCCCATACCCAGGCTGAGCGCCACGACGGTGCTGGCTGCGAACAGGATCACGGCGTTCAGGGCGTAGCGGGTGCGGAGCTCGCTCCGCACATCCTTGCGGAACACGGCCCACGCCGCGGCCAGCAGCGGTGCTTCGCGCACCGGGTCGCGGCTAGATAGTTCTGTATCTCTCGCCGTCACTGTCTATGTCCTGCCGGCAACGATACGTTATCCGAGTCGCAGCACGTAATCACCAAAGCGTTCCTCGCGCGGGTCATTCGTGGCGATCACGGTGATGCCATGCTCCCGCTGCCGCGCAATCACCCGCTCCACCAGCGCCACGCCCCGTTCGTCAAAGGTCACCGTCGGCTCGTCGAGCACCAGAACAGGCGGGTTGTGCAGCAAGGCGTATGCATAGCGCAACCGCTGCGCCATTCCCGACGAATAGGCAGCCAGCAGGTCGCCGCCGCGCCCGCCAAGCCCCACCTCGTCCAGCAACGCCTCAAGGTCCTCCTGGCGGTGGCGCAGGCCACGCACGACAGCGAAAAACGCCAGGTTCTCGATCGCTGTCAATTCGCGGTAGAGCTGCAAGTCGGGCGCAACCCAGCCGAGTGCCTGCAATGCCTCGGAGGGGCCATAGGTCGCCGAGCCGATCCGGATGGTGACGGTGCCGCGCGCCGGGCGCTGCAGGCCGCAGATGACGCGCAGTAATGAACTCTTGCCGCTGCCGTTCGCACCGGCCACCACCAGCGTCTCGCCGGCGCGCAGGTCGAACGTCACGCCGGCCAGCACCCGCCGCGCGCCATATTCGACGGCAACATCATTCAGTTCCAGGCGGATGGTATTCGTCATGGCACTCACCATGCGCTATGGTACCGCGAGAGGAATAATCGGGCAACCCATGCCGCCAGCATACCTGTGCACCGCCGAGGAACACGATCTCGATGGTCGCGTCGAACGAGCGGGTGGACCTCTTTCGCACCACACCTGACACACGATCGTGGTGCCGTTGCCCATGGCCACGCCATGCACGTTTGCCGGAATGGTATAATGCAGCGCTGCCAGGAGCACTGCCTGGTGGAACCTGACTGAAGCGGCGCGGTGGTGTACGTTGCACACCGTGGCCCGGTACCACACCCATATGCAGACCCGACCAACGCACCGAGTCGTCGTCACCGGCATGGGCGCGATCACGCCACTTGGCAACAGCCTGCCCGAGTTCTGGCAGGCGCTCATCGAGGGGCGATCCGGCGTTGCGCTGGCGACTCGCTACGACATCACCGACTTCCCCTATGTGCTCGCCGCCGAAGTACGCGGGTTCGATCCGCGCGACTACATGGACGCCAGAGCGGCACGGCGGATGGCGCGTTTCGCCCAGTTTGCGGTGGCGGCGGCAGCCGAAGCGCTGCGCGATAGTGGTCTCAATCTCGATCAGGTTGATCGAACCCGGATCGCGGTCAATGTCGGTACGTCGCTTGGCGGTACCGCCGAAACTGAGGAGCAGACGCTCAGTTTCATGGCAAAAGGGCGTAAGCGCGTTGATGCATTCTATATGCCGACATTCATCTACAACATGGCGTCATGCCAGGTGGCGATTCAGCACGGGTTGCACGGCCCGACAACCACGCCGGTGCTGGCATGCGCCACCGGTACGTATGCCATCGGTGAGGCGGCGCGTACCGTCCATCGCGGCGATGCGCTCGTGGCACTCTGTGGCGGCACGGATGCCGGTGTGACGGCGCTCAATGCCATGGCCTTCGGCGTCATCGGCGCGATTGCGCCACCGGGTGACGACCCGGCGCGCGCGGTGCGCCCATTCGACGCGCGCCGCCAGGGTACGGCGGGTGGTGAGGGATGCGGCATTCTGGTGCTGGAACAACTCGACCATGCGCTGGCGCGCGGCGCGCGGATCTATGCCGAACTCGCCGGTTTCGGCGCCACCGAGGACGCGTTCCATCTCACCGCGCCCGCACCCGGCGGCGAGTATGCCGCGCTTGCCATCAGTCGCGCCATTGAGGATGCTGGCCTGATCCCCGAAGACGTGGATCATATCAGCGCCCACGGCACCGGCACGCAACTGAACGATGCCGCCGAGACGGTGGCGATCAAGCGTGCGCTCGGCGCACATGCCTACCGCGTGACCGTCAGCGGCATCAAATCAATGCTCGGTCACACCGCCGGCGCTGCCGGCGCACTGGCGGCGATCGGCTGTGTGCAAAGCATCGTAACCGGCATGGTGCCGCCAACCATGGGATACGAGGTCCCTGACCCGGCGTGCGACCTCGACTATGTGCCAGGCCAGGCGCGCCGCCAGGATGTGCGCGTCGCGCTTGCCAATGCCTTTGGTTTCGGCGGTCAGAATGCCGTCGTACTGTTCCAACGCTATGAAGACAATCGATAACCGCCGGTCGAGCGCCGGCCTGACATATTTTGATCGTGTGCTTGACCGCCGCCGCGCCCGGGATCCACTCGCACTTGCAGCCTTCGGTCGCCATGTGCATTTCGGGTTCTGGGAGGATCCCGCGCGCGCCGATGGGTCAATTGCGGATTTTGTTCGCGCCGCCGATGCGCTCACGCAACGCATTCTGGACGCCAGCGCGATCCGCCCCGGCCATCGCGTCCTCGATGTTGGCTGCGGCATCGGCGGAACACTGGCCATGATCAACGAGCAGTTCAGCCAGGTCGAACTCCTGGGCCTCAACATTGACCCACTGCAAATCGAACAGGCGCGCCATATCGCCTGCGCCCGCCCGGGCAACCTGGTCGAGTTCTCGGTCGGTGACGCGATGCGTCTCCCGTATGCTGACGAGTCGTGCGATACCGTGCTGGCGGTCGAATGTAGTTTTCACTTTCCGAGCCGGTTACGCTTCTTGCGCGAGGCGCAGCGCGTCCTGCGTCCCGGCGGGCGCCTCGCGCTCTCGGATTTCGCCACGGCCTGGCCGATGCGCGCGGCGCTGTGGATGCTGGGTGGAGCGGTCGAACGCGCCATTGCGCCAAGTTTCGGCCCGTTCGACCTGAGTTATACCCTTGATGTCTACCTCCGCACTGCACGTAGCGTCGGCCTGACGCCCGTCGTCGTTGATGACGTCACCGGCGGCCTGTTGCCAACCTTCCCGGTGTGGCGCGAACTGATCAGGCATCTGTTGCCCGATCACACCGGCATGGCCGAGTTGTTTACAGTCTTCGGCTGGCTGCACCGCCTGCGATTGATGCGCTATATGGTGCTGGCATTTGAGAAAGCGAGTGCACGTTCATGATCATTATCGGCAGCAGCAATGGGAACGTGGGTATAGCATCCGGCTGGGCCATTCTGCAGGCGGGTGGGAGCGCGCTTGATGCCGTTGAGGCCGCCACGCGTCTGGTTGAGGACAATCCTGACGATCATTCGGTCGGGTATGGCGGCTACCCCAACCTGCTGGGCGATGTCGAGCTTGACGCCTCGATCATGGATGGGACGACGCTGCGTGCCGGCGCGGTCGGCGCCCTGCGTGGCTACCGTTACGCGATCACGGTCGCGCGCCGGGTGATGGACGACCTGCCGCACGTGTTTCTGGTTGGCGATGGCGCGATGCGGTTTGCTGCTGAGCTCGGGCTGAAACGTGAAAACTTGCTGACGCCGGAGGCCGAGCAAACATGGCGCGCGGGCATCGAGGGGCGCGAGATGATCGACTGGCACGGTGTTCCCGAACTGGTTGCCACGCTGCTGCAGCGCTCCGCCACGCTGACCAAGGACCCGGAACATGTCACCGGCACGGTGAACTTTATCGCCCAGGATAGCTGCGGGCGCATTGCGTCGGCGGTCAGCACGAGCGGCTGGGCATGGAAGTATCCTGGCCGGCTGGGCGACTCGCCCATTATCGGCGGCGGCAACTATGCCGACGACCGCTACGGCGCCGCGGCATGCACCGGTTGGGGTGAGGCGGCTGTGCGTATGGCCACGGCGCGCAGCGTGGTGTTGTATCTGAAGATGGGTTATCCACTGGAGGAAGCCTGCCGCGAGGCGTTCCGCGATCTCGCGCCGATCATGCGCGGTACTCCCAACGCCATGAGCCTGGTGGCGATCGATCGTCATGGTAATCACTGCGCCATGACCACCGCCGAAGAACGCACCTATGTGTATCAAGCCGATGGGATGGGGACCTTCGCCGAACTGCCCCGCCTTCTGTTCCGCATTGAGTAAACGGTGAACCTGCAGCGTCCCGCGCTACCAGTCGTATGCTAGAATACGGCGGATGATGGGAGTAGTCCGCCGCTTCATGCAATACCGTCTCACCGCCGCACTGTTCATACTTGCGCTGCTTGCTGCATGCGCGCCACAGGTCGCGCCGGGAACCACGCCCGTCCCCAGCACGCTACCCGGTTCCGTCAGCAGCAGCCCCCTGCTACTCTGGCATGGCTGGGCCGGCACCGAGCGGCAGACGCTGGGGCGCCTGGTTGAGCAGTACAACCGCCAGCATAGCGACGGGCGCATCGTATTGCAGTCGGTGCCGCTCGCCAGTTTCGCCGCCGAATTGCGAACCGCGGTTGCAGCCGGGAGTGGCCCGCACCTGGTTCTCATGCCACATACCTGGATCGGTAGCCTGGCGGAGACAGGCGTGCTGCTGCCGCTCGACGATCTCCTGCCGGCTGCGGACGTGGGCGCGCTCCTGCCGGTGGCCCTGGCCGGCGCCCAGGCGCGCGATCAGACCGGCGAAGCGCGCCTGTACGGCGTACCGGTACGTTTTGACACCCTCGCGCTCTATTACAATACCGCAAACCTGACGCAGCCGCCGGCCGATACTGCCACCTTGCTGGCGATTGCGCGCGGCCTCGGCGATCCCGAGGCGCAGCCGCCGGTCTGGGGCCTGGCGCTCAACCTGTCGTACGATAACACCATCGGCTACCTCTACGCCTTTGATGGCCGGGTCTTCGGCGACGATGGGCGCGTTGCGCTTGGCGACACTGGCCGTGCAGGCGCCGAACGCTGGCTGGCCTGGCTGGCCGATCTCCAGAACGACCCGCGCATCCTTGCGCGCAGTGAGAGTAGCATCCTGGTGGATCGTGAATTGAAGGATGGCCGGGTGATCATGACGTTCGACTGGGCCCACCAGATCGCCGTTTATCGCGATCTCTGGGGCGCGCAGACCGGCGTGGCGCCATTGCCGCGCTTGAGCGATACCGGCCGCCTGCCGCGTCCCTATGTACGCACCGATGTTCTCGCCGTCAACGCCCTTGCCGGCGCAGATGAGCAGCGCGCTGCGGCGCAGTTCCTCCGCTTCATGATCAGTGAAGAGGCGCAACTCTCCCTGTTGCGGAACGACATCCAGCCGGCGTCGCGCGCGTTGCCGCTCACTGGCGAAGCACCGCAAACCATCGTGGCGCAGGTGTTCCGCGCCCAGGCCGAACAGGGCCTGCCGATGCCCAATGACGCCGCACGCGCCTTCGTTGAACAGGAGATCAAGCGAATGCAGCGCCAGGTACTGCTCGGCCTCGCCACGCCGGCCGATGCAGTGGCCGAGACGGACCGCCGTCTGCGTGAGCGGCTCGATACCCCTGTTGCAGTACCGTAACACTGCCACAACCGCTGATGTCGTTTGCGGCATGGCAGCATGCGGCAGGCAAACAACGCATTAGCGCGTCCGGCGTACCAGATGCCTAGTTGCTCTCTGTCGAAAAGTGTAGTAGAATATCTGCGGCTTGCGGCGTACGGACGCCTATCGTGAAGTTCACTGGTGTCCGCTCATCGTGTCGCATCAATATCCCCGCATTCGTTCCGATGTCCCGAGGAGGACCTGAATGGCTAGCAGAACCGAGGAGATGGTTCGGCATCTCAAGGCCCTGCAGATGAACACGCCTGACATCGAGGCATCTGCTGTCGTGAGTGTAGACGGCCTGATCATGGCCTCGGCGCTGCCGGCTGATGTAGAAGAGGACCGCGTCTCGGCAATGAGCGCCGCTATGCTGTCGCTCGGCGAGCGCATCGCCAACGAACTGAAGCGCGGCCAGCTCGATCAGGTGTTTGTGCGCGGCGAAGAAGGGTATGTGGTGCTGGTCTCGATTGGCGAAGAGGCAGTACTGACCGCGCTGGCCGCCAGTCGTGCAAAACTGGGCCTGGTCTTCCTTGAGATGAAGCGCACGGCGAACGAGTTGTTGAGCCTGGTCTGAGCGCTGCTCTGGCGCATCATATGCTGGCGAGGCCGGATCGCCGATCCGGCCTCGTTTTGTTTTCTCCTGCCTGCACGGGCATATGTATAATACGACGTGTCACAAGACGCGCTGTGGGTACTGGCTGCCGGCAGGGGCCGGGCCGGTGCCAATCCTCGTGAATGCCTATGCGAAAAACACTTACCGATATTCAGCAAATGAAGACGCGCGGCGAACCAATCGCCATGCTGACGGCCTATGATGCGGTGACTGCCGGGCTTTTCGATGCTGCCGGTGTGCCGATCCTCCTGGTGGGCGACTCGCTGGGTGATAATGTGCTCGGCCTTGGCTCCACCATCCCGGTGACCCTTGACGACATGGTGCGCCATACGGCGGCGGTGACGCGTGGCACACGCACGGCGCTTGTCGTTGCCGATATGCCGTTCATGACGTATGCCACCCTGGAAGACGCGGTCGGTGCGGCGCGCCGGTTGATGCAGGAGGGTGGCGCCCAGGCGATCAAACTCGAGGGTGGGCAGCCGATGGTTCCGATCGTCCGCCGCCTGGTGGAGTGCGGCGTGCCGGTGATGGGTCACCTTGGGTATACGCCGCAATCCGCGCACGTGTTTGGCAAGGTGCGCGTTCAGGGGCGCTCCGCATTCGCCGCGCGTCGCCTGCTTGAGGATGCCCTGGCGCTCGAAGCGGCCGGCGCGTTCGCGCTGGTGCTGGAGCTCGTTCCCACGCAACTGGCCGCAGCCATTACCAGCCGGCTCCGCATTCCTACGATCGGGATCGGCGCCGGCCCGCAGTGCGACGGCCAGGTTCAGGTGTCCACCGACATGCTTGGCCTGCGCGACGATTTCAAACCGCGCCATGCGCGCCGCTTCGCCGAACTGGCCCAGCTCATCCGCGCGGCATCCGCCGCCTATCTCGCGGCCGTCGCCGAACGCAGCTTTCCCGCCGCCGAAAACAGCAGCTCCATGGATGATGCGGAACTACGCGAAGCCCTGGAAGGTCTGGGATAGACCATGATGCATGTCACCACTACCATCGCTGAGTTTCGCGCCGCGCGCGCCGCACTCACCGGCAGCCTCGGCCTCGTGCCAACCATGGGATTTCTCCACGAGGGGCACCTCTCACTTGTGCGCCGCGCCCGCGCTGAGAATGCGTTCGTTGCAGCCACGATCTTCGTCAACCCGACGCAGTTCGGCCCCTCGGAGGACCTGGCGCGCTACCCGCGCGATCTGCCGCGCGATCTGGCGCTACTGCAGCGCGAAGGGGTCGATCTGGTCTTCGCCCCGACGGTCGCCGAGATGTATCCGCCAGGCTTCAGCGTTTCGATCGATGTCGGGCCGGTTGCGACTCCCCTTGAGGGCGCGGCACGCCCGGGGCACTTTCGCGGCGTCGCGACCGTGGTCTGCAAGCTGTTCAACATTACCGCGCCGCAACGCGCCTATTTCGGCCAGAAGGACGCCCAGCAGACGCTGGTCATTCGCCGCATGACCACCGACCTGAACCTGCCGGTCGAGATCGTGATCTGCCCGACGATCCGCGAACCCGATGGGCTGGCGATGAGTAGCCGCAATGTGTATCTGCAACCCGAAGAGCGCCGCGCGGCGACCGTCCTGGTTCGCGCGCTGCGGGAAGCGCAGGCGCGCTTCGCGGCCGGCGAACGCCGCGGTGATATGTTACGCGCTGCCATGCACGCCGTGCTTAACGCCGAACCGCTCGCGCGCCCCGAGTATGTCAGCGTCGCCGATCTCACCGATCTGCACGAGCTCGACCAGGTGACATCCGGTGCGCTCGCCTCGCTTGCGGTGCGCATCGGTACAACGCGCCTGATTGACAACTGCATCCTCGATGACGACCATCACTCACAGGAGGTGGCTCGATGACCGCCAGCTTTGCCGACCTGATCCGTAACATTCCCGACTTCCCGATCCCGGGGATTCAGTTCAAGGACATTACCACCCTGCTGCGCGATGGCGCCGCATTCAGGCAGGCGATCGACGCGTTCGCCGAGCGATACGCGGGGCGAACGCTCGACGCGGTGGTAGGAATCGAGTCGCGTGGCTTTATCTTCAGCGCGCCCCTTGCCTACCGGCTTGGCATCGGGCTGGTCCCGATCCGCAAGCCGGGTAAGCTTCCTGCCGCAACCTACCAGGTTGAGTATGACCTGGAGTATGGCTCCAACAAGCTGGAGATCCATCGCGATGCGTTCACACCCGGCGCGCGCGTCGTGATTATTGATGATCTCCTCGCTACCGGCGGCACCGTCGCGGCAGCCTGCCAGCTGGTCGAAATGGCCGGCGCCACCATCGAGGAGACCGCCTTCCTGATCGAGTTGACCTTCCTCAATGGGCGTGAACGCCTGGCAAAGTATCCGGTCTTTTCCATGATTCAGTATTGAATGTCAAGCGTTGGGCGTGAAGGGGAACGGTTGGAGGCGGGTAAACCTCAACTCGTGGTGCACGTCATGCTTCTCCGGCTCTTGCCTGTGGTGGCGTTGTTTGCATCGTGCAACGCGCCGGTAGCCATCGCGCCG
Source organism: Chloroflexota bacterium (assembly GCA_013388755.1). GTDB lineage: Bacteria > Chloroflexota > Chloroflexia > Chloroflexales > Roseiflexaceae > JACAEQ01. The sequence continues at coordinate 18,716 of JACAEQ010000031.1, read as the reverse complement.
GCGCCCTCCCCCGTCGCTGCGCCGGTGCCACCACCGGCGGCAACGGCCACGCCGGAACCAGCGGTCACCCCTTCGCCAGTGCCAGCACCAACGGCAACGACCACGCCGAAGCCAACGATCACCCCCTCGCCGACACCACTGCCGACACCGGTACCACCTCCCACGGCGACACCAGAGCCGATCCGCGCCGGGCCGCTCCAGTTTGGCGTTGCAGCACATCTGTTCTATACCTCACGCCGGTTACCATTGCAGCGCGCCAGTGAGGCGGGTTTCACCTGGATTCGCCAGCAGATCCACTGGAAGGACCTGGAAGGGCCACCGGGGCATTATGCCTGGGGCGAACTCCCCGCCGTCATCGAAGCGGTCAATGCTGCGGGGTTCAAGTTGCTGATCTCGATCGTCCGTGCGCCACCATTCTATTCGCGTGGCACCTATGGTATGCCAGATGACCCGGCGCGGCTGGGAGATTTCGTTGCTGCGCTCGTGCAACGGTTCCCCGGCCAGATCCACGCCATCGAGATCTGGAACGAGCAGAACCTGGCGCACGAGAATGGCGGGCGGGTCACCCTCGACGACGCCGGGCGTTATGTCGAACTGCTGCGCGCCGCCTACCCGCGTATCAAGGCGATCGATCCCTCCATCATCGTGCTCGCTGGTGCACCCTCATCAACCGGTATCACCAGCGCGCGAGTCGCGGTGGACGACATGGCCTATTATGCGGCAATGTATGATTACCAGGAGGGTATCATCCGTGACGTTATGGATGCGCAGGCGGTGCATCCTGGCGGTGCGGCCAATCCTCCCGACACCCTCTGGCCGATCAATCCCGGCAGTGCGCGCGGGTGGACCGACCATCCGACGTTCTACTTTCGCCACGTCGAAAATGTGCGGCGGCTGATGCTCCGCCACGGCGTGGGCGATCGGCCGATCTGGATCACTGAATTTGGCTGGGCGACGCGCAACACGACCCCCGGGTTTGAGTATGGCAACCAGGTGTCGTTCGAGCAGCAGGCGGAATACATCGTCGGGGCGATGAAACGTGCGAATGAGCACTACCCCTGGGTTGAGGCCATGTTCCTCTGGAACCTGAACTTCGCCATCCTGCGCTCCCGCAATGGCCAGCCGTTGCACGAGCAGGCATCATTCGCCATCCTCAATGCCGATGGCAGCCCGCGCCCGGCATTTATTGCGATCCAGCAATACCTTGCATCACAGGAAGCCACCTCGCCCTGATCGCCTGTTCGGACCACGGGCAAGGAGCATATGCCATAATTGACCCATATGCCCTGTGTCGTCTCGACGGACGCGTTGCACGGATGACCGGCTGACGGCGCAATAAGAGCCTGTCCGAACACCAGATGGTCACTATCATGGCGAGCGCGCGCGACGCAATCTCCGCTCGCGCCGGTCGAGTGCGTCAGCCACGCTGCGCTCGCTGCACGCGGTCGCTGGCGCTCCGCGCACTGACCGCATGCCCATGGGTTTTCGGATAGGCACTAAGCAGGCGTTGCCGGCACGACGCATCGCCGGCCCATTATGGGGCATCAGGCGGCGGATCGAACCGTACCGCCTGCGCCGGGCGCGTATTGACAGACAGCCGAAAGATGTCCGGCCGGGCATAGTGCCCGACCACATCGAGATCGAAGGTCGCGCGGGCGATCGCGCCCGGGTCAATGTCGGCCGTCAGGATCACAGGCGCATCGAAGACCGGCCCGGCCAGCACCTCGCCCAGTGGGCCAATGATGCAACTTCCGCCGCGGATCAGCACCGTCTCGGGATCGTTCCCCTGAATGGGCATCACGTCGGGCGGGTAGTCGCGCCGGCGCGCGAACTGGCATGCCGAGATGACAAAACAGCGCCCTTCCAGCGCAATATGGCGCATCGTCGGCAGCCAGGTCTCGCGGTCGTCAACGGTTGGCGCGCAGTAGAGTTGCACCCCCTGGCCATAGAGCGCCAGGCGTAGCTGTGGCATGTAATTCTCCCAGCAGATTGCCGCCCCCAGCCGGCCCAGCGATGTTGGTATCACCTGGAGCGTCGAGCCATCGCCAAACCCCCAGATCAGGCGCTCCATTGCGGTCGGCATCACCTTGCGGTGCTTGCCGAGCAGTGCGCCATCAGAGCCGAAGAACAGCGCCGTGCAATAGAGGGTGCCGCCGTCGCGCTCGATCACGCCGATCACCAGGTGGACGCCAGCGGCACGTGCTGCCTCACCGAGCGCCACGGTCGCCGGGCCGGGCACATCGAGCGCGCTGGCAAAGTAGCGCCGGAACAGGTCGCGCCCCTCGGAGGATCGCATCCCGACCCGCGCCCCAAAATCAAGTCCTTTGGGATAGCCGCAGAGAAATGCCTCGGGAAACACCACCAGTTGCGCCCCCCGGGCTGCGGCATCGGCAATCAGGGTCATTGCCTTCGCCAGCGACGCGCCTTGATCGAATGCCTGGGGAGCGTCCTGTACGACCGCAACGCGAAACGGTGCTGTGAGGCCTTCCATCCCTCCCGTTGCGTCACGCGGCTGCGTTGCGCCTATGGCGGTAAACGCGGCTCGCCCGGCGCCGGGCGCTGCCTCGCGAGCGCCTGATTCGCTGGCTATCTCGCGCGTATCACGTCTCGCGACGGAGGCCGGTTGCGGCGCGACGGGTGCAGCAACCAGAGCGAGGCGTGCCGCCGGGTCGCCCAGGATCACATAACTGCGCGCATCATTCGTGGCCGTCCAGATGCCGGCCAGCGTGGCATCATCCACCGTCGCGCCGCGCCGCTCGTCCTGCAGCAGGGCGGTGAGTTCCGCCGACAACTCGGCATACCGCTCGTTCAGATACTCCACCGCCTGGCCGACCGGCTGGCCCGCCAGCAGGCGGGTGACCATACTCTCGAAGACCGCCAGTTGCCGTCCGGCGCCTTCCCACTGGAACGAATAGCCCCACGCCTGGTCGACATGGCCAATGACGGCCAGCGCCGCGCCGCGCGGGTGGGCCAGCAAACGCTGCGGCAACCGCGCAACGAAGGGACGCGACGCGAGCGGCACAGCCACGCCGGCCAGGTGGTCAAAATCGCTGCGTTGCGGCGTTCCGGCACCGAAGCAGGCGAAGAAAAACGCGACCATCCCCTGCACCACGGCATGATCGTCAACATCATCTGCAGTAAAGTAAAACTCCGGCGGGATCGGCTGCCGCCAGTCGAGCGGCCCCGGCCAGTCGGAACAGAGCAGTGCGCCTTGATGCGCTGCCTGGCGGGGATCACCTGTGGGGAAGGCCATGCCGTGTGAGGCAGTAAACAGTAGCGCCGGTGCTCCGTCGCGCAACACCTGTGCCAGCCGCGCGCGTTTTGCCTCGTGCGGCGCCGGCGCGTCGATCCGCCAGTCCGGATGTTGCGTGGCGATCGCTTCGGCGAGCGGCGCAACCAGTTCCGTGGAACTGAGAAAGGTCGCCTCATCGGCCGGGCTGCGCGCGCCAAAAAAGAGTGCGCGGCGCGGCAGTGCAAGCGTACCGGTCTCGGCGGCAACAACGCCGGCGGCATAGCGGGCATAGTCATCCAGCGTATCGAAACAGAGGCGGCCAACCGCAAACTGGATATCGAGTTGATACTGGAAGCGGAACGGGAGGCGCTCTGCGTCTCCGATCAGCAACAGATAGTATGGGATCTTCTGCGGATCCACCGCGCCGGGCGCCACGCCGAACCGCCGCAGGAAATCGAGCTTGCTTTCACCGGCGCGGTAACCGAGCCCGCCGTGGTACTCGCGGTAGCGGTCGCCGGCCTGTGCACGGCGCAGATCAAGTAGCGGCGCGAGCGCCTCACGAATGGCATCCGCCTGCGGGTCATCCGCCGCGAACACCACCCCCCAGCCCGCCTGGTCGAGCTTGAGCGGATCAATCCCTTCTCTGGGACGGAGCAACGTCTCCTGTGGTTGCGCCGCGCGCCGGCGCAGGCGGGCGATGGTCAACTCGCGCAGGTGCACCCTGTCGCGCGGCTCACCACGCGCCAGGCGCGCCGCCTCGCTCAATGGCGTCGGCGGCTGCAGGTAGCTGCCGGTTGCGCCATTGACGCCGTTCGGGTAGAGAAGCCGTTCCGCCATCACCGTCGCCCACTCTTGATGGCAATTGTGTAGCGCCCGGTGCCTGTCGGGCGATAGTGACGCACATTCACAAAGTAGGTTCCCGGACCGAGGTTCGCCACTATTTTCGCGTTCAGCCAGAGCCCGCTATCATCGTCTTCCGCGATCAACGTCGTGTCATTATTCGGGCCGTAGAGCTGCAAGAACACATCGGTCGGCCCACCGGTCTGAATGGTATACACGCCGGCAGCGGCGATAGCACAACGATAATGGTCCATCTCACCGTGAGCGCCGATGGTGGCGTTCGTTGCGCGCGCATCAACCGTCAACTCAACGGTTGGTTTGACTACCTTCGGATAAATCGTAGCGATGTACGATTTGTCGACCGGTGATAGATGCGTGTTCCAGCCAACTTCATAGTCGCCCACAGTGAACTGGTTCGGGATAGCGTAGAGCATGATTGACTCACGGTCGAACGCGCTGAACTGGGTGATCGTCCGGCTGTAACGCTCAAACAGGTTGGCGTCAACCTCGGCCTTCGTCCAGTTATTGGGCGGGCCCATATAGTAGCGGTAGACTGCGTCCTTATCCCAGGGGATGTCGGCTGCCGGGCTCTGATGCTCGTGGATGCAGGCCAGCGCGTGGCCGAACTCATGGGTGACGACGCGCGAATACTCCTCGTCGGGCGTATCGGCACGCAGCCAGCCATAGTTCATCGTTGGCTGGTCCCGCGGGATGCTGAGCGCATCCGTACCAAGATACGACCAGGAGCCGCTATCCTGGAACGAAATGCGAATCTCGGCATCAGGGTCGTTGCCAAAAGCGAAGGTGATATTGGCATACTTGCTCCACTCGTGGGCAAACGGCGGGATACGCTGCTGTACCACCGGGTCGCCGTCGAGGAAGCGCACCCGAAGGGTGCGCCCATTGGCCCACAACTTGCCCGTCAGCAATGCCAGAAACGAGGGGGGGAGCGGCAGCGCCCCGGGGGAAGGGAGAAAGCTGACATCGCGCGCATTGGCCGGGTTTTCGGCAATAGCGCGCGCCGCGGCCTCGACCTGTAGCTCCGCTGGAAGAACGCGATCAACACAGACATGGATCTCATCACCGGACATGGTGACACCCCCTTTCACATCCAGGCGGCCGTTCTGCAAGGCTATCCACGGTATGTGGCTGGCTGGTATTATACCAAGTTATGCCGGCGGATAAGCTCTGCAACGTATGTATTCACACCTGGAGTACGAATATCTTCTTTGCGCCGGCCGGTTCGATGTATCATGGCGCGTACGGAAACTTCCTGCCGCCAATTGTTCATTTCGGGGGCATCCCCCGAACCCCCGATCGTGAATAGTTGCTCCGCAACCTGGTGGCCGTCAATGATATCAACATGCAGCAGCAGCGATACCGTGGCCTTTGCGCGCGCCTGGCGCGCGTACCCGGCGGTTGTCATGAACATGCCGCGATCATACTGGCCGCCGTATGCACCGATGACGGCATCCATTTCAGGGCGGCGCACGTCCGGATGGGCAAAGGTCATGGTATAATAGTTAGATACTTGAGCAAATTACGTGACTATTGCCATGCGTATATCAAGCAAAGGCGAATACGGCTTGCGTGCGCTCCTCGATCTGGCGCAGCGTGTTGGCGAGGGGCCGATCCAGAGCCGCGACATTCACGAGCGCCAGGGGATCGACGAGAACTATCTGAACCAGATCCTGATCCTGCTGCGCCGCGCGGGGCTGATCGAAAGCGTGCGTGGTCCGCAGGGCGGGCATCGCCTGGCGCGCCCGCCAGCGCAGATCACGGTACTCGACGCCCTGGTGGCACTGGAAGGGCCATTGCTGGCGAGCGACAGTGGTCGCGATGCGATCGATCCGGCTGAACCGCTCGACCGGGAACTGGTGCGCGAGGTATGGGACGGCGCGCGCGCGATGCTGGAACGGTACCTGGCGGGCGTGACGCTTGAGGAACTGCGGCAGCGCAAGGCGCAACGCTCCGGCGACGTGATGTATTACATTTAGAGCCAGTCCGTTATTCGGATTGGCTCTCATTGCGCGCGCAGCGAAGCCATCTACCGGCGCGAGGAAGGGCGGCGCGTCCGCAGATCACGGTTGCCGCGCGCCGCTGGAGAGGTCAGGGATCGGAGGTTAGAGCACTGATGTTTTTGCAACCAGGCGCGTCACCCTGACCCCTACAAGATCAACCCGTTCGCTTCGAGCCAGAAGCGCCCCCACGAGAGCGCGCCCAGCATGATCGCGGTGACAATCAGCGCCAGCGTCGCCGGCCTCGCAAGGTCCTCCAGGCGCGTCACCCGCCCCTCGTACCGCATGATCAGCGCAACAATCAGCAGATTGACACAAAACAGAATCCCGACGATCCCGGCCCAGGCAACAATCGCGATCGGCCAGTAGCTCACGGCGACATTGCCGTAGATTGCGGCATGGACCAGCAACCCCAGCAGTAATGCGCCCCCCAGTTCGCGCCAGTTGCCAATCACCCGCTGCTCCATGTCGGCATCGCGTCGCAGCGACAGGTTCAGAATCAGCACCATCATCACAGCCATCGCTGTTCCCATACCGATGCCGGTCAACGTGCGAAGATCGTTGCGGGGCGTATAAAGATGCGGCAGAAAGAGATCGACGAACATCGAGTTGAATCCGTCAATCGCCATGATCACAACCAGGCCGGCCAGCACGACGACAATCGCCGGCGGCGGCAGCCTGGCGGCGCGGCTGCGCCCCAGAATTGCCAGGTAGACCATGGTGAGCAAAAAGCCGCTGTAGATCCCGGTATTACGCGCACAGAGCGGAAGTTGCTCGCCCCCCAGGGCAACATTATGAATCTGCGCGCAGACGCCATGTACCGCCGCGTACATCTTCCAGTTCAATGGCGCACCCGGCCAGAGCAGCATCCCTGCCAGAATGGCGCCCAGCATACCGAGGAACGCATAGCGCCACGGAACCTCGCGCATACCACGTTCTTCCAGCGCGTGCGCCTGGCGCGCAGCGATCTCACGCCGCGCCAGCTCGATGATTTCTTCGCTCGATCGTTCCATTATTTCAATCTCTCGATCTGTTCCATCATCGTTTCATAGGTCATAATGCCAAGGTGCCGCGAGCCAACGCTACCGTCACTGTTGATAAAATAACTGATCGGAATATTCTTTGCGCCGTAGCGCTCTGAGATATCGCCATCCGGATTGGCGATCAGCGTCAGGGTCAGGCCGCGTTCCTGCGCAAACGGGACGATCGCCTCCACCAGTTCGAGCTTGTTGATCGCCAGAACGGTCACATCACGGCGTTCATTCGCCAGGCGTTGCAGATCCGGCATCTCCTCCTCACACGGCCCACACCATGTTGCCCAGAAGTTCAGCAGCACCCTCCTGCCGCGCAAGTCGCTCAGGCGTTGCGTCGTACCGTCGGTAAACGTATACACGAAGTCGGGTGCGACCTGCCCCGGCGATGGTATCGCCGGCGAACCGCGATCAAGCAGGCGCGACTCGACTGCAATTGTCGGCGGGACAGCCGGCAACGCGGCGGAAGTGTTGCCCGGCGTGGGAGCGGGAGGCGCGGTGCCTTGCGTGCCACATGCCGCCAGCCCCGCACACAGCACCAGACATATCGTGACAGGGAGCAATCGTTTCATATATCGGACCATGACGGCCAGCTGGACCGGCGCCGCCTGCCGGACTCACGGCCGCCCGACGACTTGAAGCGGCAGTTCATGATCGAGTCGTGGGTACACGACGAGCAACACCGCCAGCGCCGCCAGCACACCGGTAATCATACGCAACCAGAAATTGAGCGAGCCGATATCATCGCCACCGCCGCGCCAACCCAGGTTCAATGCGTCGTTGATGATATGTGAGCCTCCGTCCAGCAGCATTGGCAGAAGCAACAAACCGCCAAGCCGGAGCGATGCCGGGCGCAGCCGGTGGCGCAGCGCCGAGAAACCCAGCCCGGCGAGAAAGATCCCACCGTAGAAGGCGGTGCAACGATGGCAAAACGCCACCTGGTGCCCGCAGACAAAGAACGAACGCTCGGGGCGCTGGTGGCACAAGGGAGTATAGATACGAAAGATAATCTCTCCCAGCAATGGATGCCCGCTGGCTTTCAACAGGGGAGAGACCCAGGGTAGACAGGCATACATGCCCACAAGCGCGTTCAGCGGCAGAAGCCAGTGGCGAAAGATCCACGAAACGGCCCGGTCGATGGCTGCCAGGTTCTGATGTTGCGTCTCGATTGTCATAGCAGCGCTATTATAGCAGAGCGCCGTGTGATTCGCCTGTCGTGTGACGCGCGTACCAGGTTCGGGGAGTGCTCCTTCGCATTGCACGATCAACGTGAGCGTGAATACTGGAGCCGAGCCTTCGGTCAGAATGGGCCGATCCTGACCCGGGAATTGGTAGCTGTACTAATCCACGTGTTCTGCATGTTCCACTCTGTCAGGCACCTTTAACCTTCAATTAACGAATATATTCGCAATGAAGAGTTTGTAAGTCATTTGCAACCGGCGTAACTTTTCGATCATTCTCACTGTTCATAATTGTAGTAGAGCTGTAATCATCGCCAGAGACAACATATCCGCCGGGATAGCGTAATCAAAACTGCGCGCTGTCCCATCCGTGCCTGTCCGAATGATGATCGGATACGCACCAGGTAGCGCCCGTCTCTTACATCAGAAGAGGAACACCTTCATGTATATTCTTGTCGCCGACGATGATCTGCCCAGTGTGAAGCTCACCTCGTTTCTCCTCGAAGAGGCAGGATACCAGGTCATCAAAGCCTACGACGGCGCATCGATCGTGCAGTCGGTCGAGCAGCATAACCCCGATCTGGTGCTGCTTGATGTCATGATGCCGAAAGCCAACGGTTTCGACGTTTGCCGCCAGATTCGCCGGACGTCCGACGTTCCTATCATCTTCCTCTCAGCGCGATCCCAGCTCCAGGACAAAGTGACCGGCCTGCAGATCGGCGGCGACGATTATCTGATCAAACCGTTTGAGCCATCAGAATTGCTGGCGCGTGTGGAGGCAGTGTTGCGCCGCCGCAATAGCGACATGCTCAATCCGTCGGCGCGCCTCAGCCAGGGGGAGATAACGCTCGACCCGGTTGAACACAAGGTACTGTTTGCCGATGGCCGCACGGTCGAACTGACGCCGCTGGAGTTTCGTCTTCTGTACTATCTGATGAAGAACGCCGGGCGCGTGCTCAACACCAGCCAGATACTGACCAAAGTCTGGGGCTATGACTACGAGGGAGAAAGCAATCTGGTCGCAGTGTACATCCGCCGCCTTCGTACCAAGATCGAGTCAAGTCCTGAACACCCACGGTACGTGGTAACGGTACGCAATCTGGGATACAAGTTTGAAGGCTAAATGCTTCCAGGATGAGCGTGTGGCCCCACACGCACCACGGTTGAGGGATGCCATGGCATTGCGAGCGCTAGCAAAGCAATCTCCTGATCAAACGCCGCGATTGCTTCAGCCACGTGTCGCGTACTGCACGCTGTCGCTGACGCTCCGCACAATGACCGCAGGCGGTTGCTCGTACGCCCGCACGCGCGTATCGTCATGCCTGTGCGGGAACAATCATGCCGCAGAATCAATCTGGAAGCATGGAGCAGGGCGACCGTTTACCGTCGCCTTCGTGAACAGGATACAGCCATGATTGCCGGAGATACGCTCGCGCGCCAGGTTCCATCCTGGCTGGTGGAGCGCCGTAAGTCGCTCTTACGGGCGACCGTGCCGTTACCAGGCCTGTTCCTGGCCTGGTGGCTCATCGCGGCTCCGCTGGCTGAGGTCGTCTGGCTATCGCTCATGATCTATGCCTTCATCCAGTTGTGGCTGCTCTGGTTAGCGGGGGATCGCATCTCCGAGGCAGTCGCGCCGCGACAATCCCTCTATGGCTGGCTGATGATCGCCGCCGATGCCATGCTTGGTATCGTGCTGATCAGCCGCACCGGCGCTCTTGCCTCGTTCCTGCCGGTCTATCTGCTGATCGCGCTGCGGGCGCTGGCAGGGTATGCGCGCAACTCGGCGACGGTGGTGATGCCCTTCGTGCTTGGCCCGATCTATCTGTACCACGCATCGCTGGCCCGCTCACAGGCGGCATCACTTGCCCCCGGCGATGAACCGGGCGGATGGGGCCTGTTGCTGGGAAGCCTGGGATTCGGCGCGACGGCGATTCTGGCGGCCGTGCGCCAGCAATACGCCATTGCCGGCCTGACGCGCGAGTTGCAGCGCGAACGTAATACCCGCGAGGCGCGTGTTGAGGAGCTTGAGCATCTTGCGAGCGAACTGCGCGCGCGCATGCGTGAGCGACATGCACTCGAGGAAGGTCTGCGCGCCGTGACCAGCACCTTGAGCCTGGAAGAGGTGCTGGAACAGATCGTTGACAGCACCGTCCAGACATTCGGCCCGGAGCGCACGCACGCGGTGGTTCTGACCCTGGAAACCGAAGATGGGCTGACCAATCGCGTGTACTCGCGCGATGGCCAGCTCGAAGCACCCTGGGTTGATGCGCTCACGCGCCGGGTTATGCACGAGCAGGTACCGGCCGTCATTGCCGACGCCGCACTTGATGCGGCACTGGGTGATATGAGCAGCCTCGGGTTGCGTTCCGTGCTCTGTGTGCCTCTGTTCGTCGGAGAAGGCGCACCGCATGGCGCGCTCACGGTGGTGAGTGCAACGTTCGCAGCATTCTCCAGCAGTGATGCGCGTCACCTGTCAGCCTTTGCCGCCCAGGCTGGCATCGCAATCGGCAACGCTGAATTGCATAGCCGCCTGCGGCGCCAGCAACAGCTCCTGCATGCTGTCCTGCGCGACATCAACGATGGTCTGGTTGTGCTCGATGAGGATCTGAACGTTTTGCTCACCAATCCGATCGGCCAGGCGTTGCTCAATGATCGGTCGGCGCCACGGCCATGGCTCGAACGGCTGCGCGAACTGGCCAGGAGCCTCTCTGAGGATGGCAGGCCGGTGATGGCGCCCGAGTTGCGGGTTGGCGGTGATGATGACACCGGTGAAGGGCAACGAGTTTACCAGGCCTTCGCGTCGCGCGTTCATACCGATGGAATCTTGCCTAACCTTACGGCCATCGTGCTCCACGATATCACCGATCAGAAGGCCGAGGAGCGCGCGCGCATGGATTTCATCTCCATGGTGTCCCACGAACTCCGCAATCCAATCCATTCGCTGAATGGCTTCGTCAAAGTGGTGCTGCAAGGGCGCGCCGGGGCGCTGACCTCGCTGCAGCAGGAATTTCTCACCATGGCCGATGATCAGATCGAACAACTCAAAAGCCGCATCGCCGAACTCCTCGAGTATAACCGTTTCAAGGCCGGGCGCCTCGCACTGCATCCCGAAACCGGCGACCTGGCGCTGCTGATCGCCGGTACGGTCAACCGGCTGGCATTGCAGGCCGAGCAGAATGGCCTGTCACTGGTCAATCGCACGCCAGACCTGCCGCTCTGCCGCCTTGATAGCCAGCGCATCGGTCAGGTACTTACTAATCTGATAGAAAACGCCATCAAGGCGACACCATCCGGCGGGGTGATCACTGTCACTGCCGAAACACACGACACTGAAGTGTGGGTTCGGGTCTCCGACACGGGCGTGGGCATCCCGGCAAATGAACTTGCCAGGGTCTTCCAGCGTTTCTATCAGGTAGCCAAACATCGCGGCACAACCAGCGGCAACCTGGGTCTGGGCCTCGCAATCTGCCAGCAGATTGTTGAGGGCCACGGCGGCCGGATCTGGGTTGAGAGCGAAGAAGGCCTGGGCACAACATTTACGTTTGCGCTGCCATTGATCATCGAGTCACAGCGGGTCGCAGCGTAATACCGGTAAGTACCTATCCGAACACCCATGGGCATGCGGTCATGGCGAGGAGCGCCAGCGACCGCCTGCAGCGCGCGCAGCCTGGCTGAAGCACTCGACCGGCGCGCGAGGAGAGTGCTTCGCGCGCGCTCGCCATGACAGTGACCATCTGGTGTTCGGACAGGCTCTAAGGGCGAGGTTAGCGCCTCCCGGCAAACAGTGGCGGGTGACGTTCGCGGTGTCGCAGTATGCGGGCCGCGCTCTGCATACCATACCCGGAGAGACCATGCATCTGATATGACCGGCGTGCCAGCGCCGGAAATGGTGAAGTTTCGTTTACCATGTTGATGCATGCCTTCATTGCCTCCTCAGCGATGCCTGGTATAATCCTCTCGAAACGTCTTCCTCATTCGTTCAGGCATGGCTGGTTGAGGGTGTTGTGAAAATTGCTCTGGTTGCGCTCCCCCGGCTTGAGGAACCGCGCGCAACGCCACCGCTGCCGTTGTGCTACGTTGCAGCATTGCTTGAGCAGCAACGGCACATCGTACGAGTCTACGACCTGGCGCTCCCGGAGAGCGTTCCCCATGGCGATCGCCTCGACGCTGTACGCGCCTTTCGCCCGCAACTGACCGTGGTTGCCGCCGAACGGGTAACCGATGCGGAAAAGGTTGCCGCCACGCTGCACGGTCTGGGGCCGGTGCTGCCGGTGGGCCTGGGCATGCGCGATCACCTGCCTGCGCGGTTACCGGCCCGCGCGCTCAATGCGCTCAGCCAGCCGTTTCTTGGCCAGCCTGATGAAAAGAACGTCATCGCGTACGCGTTGCTTGCCCTCGAAGACGATCTTGATCGGCTGCCAATTCCTGCGCGTCATCTGATACCACTCGAACGCTATCCGCACGTCACACCCGATGGCGACCTGCAGACCCCTGTGCTGATCGGGCGCGTCAGGAACGACGGCAGCTTCGCGCCGCGCCAGCCGCCGCTGGTCATTGCCGAATTGCGCACGATCGCCCAGGAACATGGCATCCGCCACATCATATTCAGCGGCGCGGCGCTCACCGACGATATCCTCTGGCTGCGCGACCTGCTGAAACAACTTGCAAGCTCACGCCTCGGCATCAAGTGGATGGGTCGAGTATCATATGCCCGGCTGACCCACAACCTCCTGGAGGAGTGCCGCCGTACGGGGTGTGAGGCGCTCACGTTCGAATTCTCTGCGCTCTCGGTGCTCGATCTGACAAGTGAACGCACAGCGCTGACCGGGGTGATTCAGCAGGCACGCGCCCTCGGGATGCGTGTCAATGCCAATATCCATCTTGACCCGCTCTACGAATCGATCCCGGCCGTCGTTGATATGTCGGCGACCTTTGGCCTGGATGATGTGCGCTTCATTGTGCCGCGCCATGTGGACCAGGAACAGCGCGATGATGAGGCCCCTGAGCTGGAGTCGATAGTTGCACTGGCCCGGACGCACTACCAGGCGAGTCGGAGCCGGCAGTATTTCATTAACCGGTTCGGCACATATCTCGGCACAATGATCTGGCATGCCGGCCGGGCAGGATTGCTCGGGAGGAAGTGGCAGCATTATGCGCTCAACCACGAATCGCTCCCCGATATCGCAATCCAGAGCGGCAACCAGGCATAGCTCTCTCGCCAACGGCTACAACCTGGCGCCTGTCTCGAACACCTGCAGTAGCTCCTTGATGACGCGCTCGCGTTCAACCGCATCATCGCTGCGAATGGCGGTCGTCACACATCCCTGCAGATGCTCCTCCAGCACCAGGCTGTTGAATGCGTCAAGCGCACGCTGGATTGCTATCACCTGTTTGATGATATCAATGCAGTAGGCATCTTCCTCGACCATACGCTGAATGCCGCGAATATGGCCTTCGATCGTCTTGAGACGATTGACTTTCTGCTGAGTTGTCATGTTCCCTCCTGACCCCCTCCCAGGGGGTGGGGGTAGTATACCGCGGCGTTGTGCGGCGCGTCAAGCGCCACAGCGGGTGCGACGAAACGCCTTATACCCGGTTGCATGCAGATATCCAGCGATCAGCAGAGACGGCATGCATCCTTCGCTACGCCGCTGCACAGCTCCTCAGGGCGCTGTCATTGACTGGAGTGACGCGGTCACGCGCGCAATCGGCCAGCCGGGCGCATGCCAGGGCCCGTCCGCCAGCGAGATGGCGTTCTTTTCCGCATGCGGTCGTACTTGCGCCCGCGCGCGTACCGTCATGCCGCGGAGCCAATCCGGGAGCATCCAGCGCCGCGTCGTGGAGAACATTCCGTCACACCTGTCAGGTCGCTACAGCGGGATATGCTATAATACTTCGCATGCCCCATCTGTCCCATGCGCCGCCAGGAGGAAGACGTTATGCCTGTATTTAAGGACTATCCCGAATTGCATCACTGCCTGAGTGTGCTGTATGATCGTGCGAAATGCGACTCGCGTATTGCGCCGAAGATCCGCGACTCGCACCTTGTCATTCAGTTCCGTTATGACGATCCACGCGCGGTCGTGACGATCAATGCCGCGGCGCCGCCAACCCAGGAAGGCGCTTATTTTGATGTGTTGTGGGGCGATGATACCGGCCTCAAACCCGATGTCGAGATGAGTATGAAGGCAGATATCGCGCACCAGTTCTGGCATGGCAAAATCAACCTGATGACGGCGCTGGCACGGCGCCAGATTATCGCCAAAGGGCCGATACCAAAGATCTTGAAGCTGCTGCCGGCCGTAGAACCAATGTATGAAATGTATCCCCGGCTGCTGCATGAAATCGGGCGCGGCGATCTTGTGCTGAAGTGAATTGTGTCGCTGCGACATGTGGTGGCTGCATATTGCCGCGGCGGCAGTGAACCATATCGCCAGTGCACCTGCGATGAACGCTCCGCTCTCCACATGTATGCTTCACAGCCGACCGTCAACCGCGGTCGGCTGCTTGTTGTAGCACTCGCGCGAACCAATGAGCAGCGAAGAGATGTATGAGCGTGGTGTGGCGGATGCCGAACGTGGCGAGTCGCACCCCTTCTATTACCAGCATTATTACCACTATCGCCGTGGCTACGACCACGCGCGCCGCCGTTTGCGACGCGCGCCGCTGGCCGTGGTGGCAGAGTATCGCTGGGTACTGGTGGCAATCGTCGTGGCCGCACTGGTTGTTGTCGCGTTTGTTGCATATATGCGCCCCGAAGACACGCCGGCGCCGGTGATCATGGCGATGCAGGCGACGCCGACAGCGTCTCCTGAAGCGGCGCGACCAACGCGAACCCCACTCTTCCCGACGGCGACGGTGACACCCGACGTGTCTCCCTCGCCGGTGATCCTGGTATTGCGCACGGGTGGCGTGGCAGAAGTGTCGAACACCGAAGGGCGCTCGTTGCGTGGACGCGCCGCGCCAGGGCTCAAGGCTCCTGTCCGAGTCGTGTTCGTGGAAGGTGAGCGGGTGCGGATTCTGGAAGGCCCCGTTGCCGCGGATGACTATGTCTGGTGGCGAATCGAGGGGCGTGACGGCGTTGCCTGGGCTGCACAGCAATCGCGCGAAGGAGTGGTCTGGCTTGTGCCGGTTGAGTGAGGCGCTGGCGCTCCATCGAACCCTGAACATCTTCCGGGAACAGGGCAAGTGATGCGAATATATCAACCTTCGCGGAAGATATCGTGTGGCGGTGTTTATGGCAAAGAGCAACAACCCTCTGCCCCGGCGGGGCGCGCGGCGTGCAGGAACGGCGCGTCCGCGGATCACGGTTGCTGCTCGCCGCTGTAGCTGCACCAGCGCGTTATGACGAAGAAGGCCCATCCATGCGTGCGCGCAATGTTCTCCTGCTGACCCTGAGCCAGGCACTGGGCAGCGCCGGCATAACCCTGATGGTCCTCCTGGGAGGCATCATTGGCTCAGATATCGCACCTGTTCCAACACTGGCGACGTTGCCCATCTCGATCCAGGTGCTGGGGGTCGCATGTTCGACCGTCCCCGCAGCGCTCCTCATGCGCCGGTTTGGCCGGCGACCCGGGTTCGTCGGTGCATCACTCGGCGCGGCACTGGCGGCCCTGCTCGCGGCATATGCCGTCGCGAACCGTCATTTCCCCCTGTTCTGCTGCGCGACATTTTTCACCGGCATGAATGGCGCGTTCGTCCAGCAGTACCGCTTCGCAGCCAGCGAAAGCGTTGCACCACGCTATGCCGGCCGTGCCGTTTCATTCGTCCTGGTCGGCGGGATCTTCGCGGGCGTGCTGGGGCCTGAGATTGCCAGACGAACCCGGGACCTGGTGGCTGCGGCACCATATGCCGGATCGTTCATAAGTCTTGCGCTGGTGTATCTGCTCGCCGCGATCCTGCTGGCGCTGCTCCAGGATGTGCGGCCACAGGCCAGCACGATCACCGGCGACGAACGGCCCCTTGGCCGGATCATGGCCCAGCCGGTCTATCTTGTGGCGTTGCTCGCCGGCGTCGTCGGCTACGGCGTCATGAGTTTTACTATGACCGCCACGCCAATCCAGTTGAACAAGATCAGCGGCTTTACCCTTGACGAGACTGCCTGGGTCATCCAGAGTCATGTCGTTGCCATGTTCCTGCCGTCATTGGTCACCGGGTATATCATCGAGCGGCTTGGCGTACTGCGCGTTATGTTTACCGGTGTGGTCTTGCTGGCGGGATGCGTTGGCCTGGGCATTATCAGCGAACACCTGGTGCACTACTGGTGGGCGCTGGTGTTGCTTGGCGTCGGATGGAACTTCCTGTACGTTGGCGGTACGGTCCTGTTGACCCGCAGCTATCTGCCTGCCGAGCGGTTCAAGGCGCAGGCCGCCAATGAATTCACCATCTTTGGCATCCAGGCGCTTGCTTCGTTGTCGGCAGGCACCGTGATCTTCGCTGCCGGCTGGGTGATCTTGAACCTCATTACGCTGCCGTTCCTGCTGATCGTGCTCGGCGCGCTCCTGCTACTGCGCGTGCGACTGTCGCACGAACGGCGCGAGGAAGAGTTGCTCGCGGCAAACCAGCCGTCGTAGGCGGTACGTGCAAGCCGCATGATCTGGTGTGTAGGATTTGCGTAAGGAAACGGCAGCAAAAATCATGCGAATTCACACTTCCGCCAGTGTCAAAACGTCGTATAATCAATAGTGGTGCCGGTCTCAATGGAGGTTCCTATGAGCTGGGTTCTTGTTACCTTCATGTTCCTGTTCGTGCTGGTGCCGTTCCTTCCGCTTGCCTTCTCGTTGCTGTATACCTGGTTCACTGCACCGGAAGCGACACCTGCGGAAGAATAAGCCGGCCAGGCCGGAGTTGGCGCAACAGATTCCAGCAAAGGTTGATCCGCCAGGCGTACCCCCGTAGATGATGTGCCCTGGTGTGGGATTGTGTACGGCCGCAAAACGCCGCTCTCCATCACTGGAGAGCGGCGTTTTGTTGTGATACATGCCCTGCCGCCAGAAGGAAATATTCCCCTACAAAAGCTTTGCACACTATTGACAAAACATCAACAATGAAGTATCATCGCTATGGTTTACTGAACAGTCAAACAAAAGGAGACAAGCAGCGCATGAAGCAGCGTTCACCAATGCTCTTCCTGTTTCTGACAGTGTTGATCGACTTACTCGGCGTCGGCATTGTGCTGCCGCTGATGCCGTACTATGCAAAGATTGTCGAGCAATCGAGCGTACCATGGCTGGCAGATAACCGGGCGATGGTTGTCGGCGCGCTGACGGCATCGTTTGCATTGATGCAGTTCCTGTGCGCGCCGCTCCTGGGCGCCCTGTCGGACCGGTTTGGCCGGCGGCCGGTCCTGCTCATCAGTCTGCTTGGCACCGGTGTCTCATACATCGTCTTTGGCCTGGCAGATCGCCTGCTGTTCCTGGGCGTCGAACCAGTACTGGCGATGCTGTTCCTGGCGCGCATCCTCGATGGCGTCACCGGCGCCAACATTTCAACCGCTCAGGCCTATGTCGCCGACGTGACACCGCCCGATCAACGAGCGAAGGGTATGGGTATGATCGGCGCAGCATTCGGTCTGGGGTTCATGATTGGCCCGGCGCTGGGTGGATTGTTGAGCACCATCAGTCTGGCAACGCCAGCGTTTGTGGCGGCGGGTCTGGCGCTTGCCAATGTTGTCTTTGGTTACTTCAATCTACCCGAGTCGCTGCCGCCGGAGCGGCGCCAGCACACGGCGCCTGGCGCGATCAACCCGGTGGGGCGATTGAGCGGTATGCTGCGACGCCCCGCGCTCCGTCCATTGTTGCTGGGTGTGTTTCTGCTGAACCTGGCATTCGCCAGCCTGCAGAGCAATTTCGCCGTGTTCAGCGATGTCCGTTTCGGCTTCGGGCCGCTGGACAATGCGCTGGTGTTCGCCCTGGTCGGGTTGCTGGCCGTGCTGATGCAGGGCGTGTTGATCCGCCGTCTGGTGCTGGCCTTCGGTGAGGTGCGACTGGCGATCGCCGGCATGGCGCTGATGGCCGTGGCCTTTGTGGCTGTGGCGTTTGTACCGCAGGCCTGGATGCTCTACCCGGTGATCGGCGCCATGTCGATCGGCAGCGGCATGGCAACGCCATCGCTCACCAGCCTGATCTCGCGGCGAGTCGCCAGCCACGAGCAAGGGGCAACACTCGGCGGCACACAGGCGCTGACGAGCCTGACAATGATTGCCGGCCCGATCTTCGCTGGCATTACCTTTGATGCCATCAATGCCGGCGCTCCGTACTATCTGGGTGGTATGCTGATTGCTGTGGCGGCGCTTCTGGTTGGATCGGCGCTGCTGCCTGCGACGCAACGCGGCGCGGAGCAACCGCAGGGCAGTGTGGTCATCGGCCGGATGGAAATGGAATAGCGACGCAAATATACGTGAAGCGGGGGGGGG
>JACAEQ010000012.1 GCA_013388755.1 Chloroflexota bacterium | reverse complement strand
GTGGGGATGACGGGCGTATGTGAAAGGTATTGCCCTTAGTACTACAGTTGTATTTCGGCAGATGATCCGATTCCGACGGCGTAAACGCCTCGGCCAGCGCTTGCGAAGGCCACCTCCGTGGCCTGTTGAGCCCACGAAGGTGGGCTTTGCACCCCCTGGCCGAGGGCTTTCAGCCCGACGGGGAGCGCACCTACAACTGTAGTATTAGAGCCTATCCGAAAACCAGATGGTCACTGTCATTGCGAGCGCGAGCGAAGCAATCTCCTATCGCGCCGGTAGATTGCTTCGCTCGCTCGCGCTCCGCGCACTGACAGGAGGCGTGGCATTATTCGGATAGGCGCTTAACCAGGTACTATTCTTGCGGGCGGGCTTCGAGAGTCATCGTGATCTGCTCCTCACGGTCGCCACGTTGCACCGTCATCTGGACGGTATCGCCGACCGATGCCTCGAGTTCGAGATAACTCACCAGTTCATCGGCGTCACGGACCGCCTGGCCGTTAATCGCCACAATGATATCACCCTCAAGGCGACGCCCCTGCGCTGCGGCATCGGCAACGCGACCACTGCTGCGTAATCCGGCCAGGTCCGCCGGGCTGCCCGGCACGACTTCGGTGATCAGCACCCCCTGCTGCACCGGCAGATCGAACCGTTGTGCCAGCAGCGGATCGACATCGCGCATGCCAATTCCCATCCACGGATGATCGTAGCGCCCGTCACGGATAATCGCCGGTATGACGCGAGCCACGGCATTGGCCGGGATGGCATATCCGACCCCTTCAAAGATGCCCGAGTCGCTACGGATGGCGGTATTCACGCCGATCACTTCGCCATAGATGTTCAGCAGCGGCCCGCCCGAATTTCCCGGGTTGATGGCCGCATCCGTCTGGATGACATTCGGGATGCGGAAACGACCGCCACGCTCACTGGCAGGGCCGCTCAAGCTGCGACCGACGCCACTAACCACACCGACGGTCAGAGTGTTGCGCAATCCGAAGGGATTACCGATCGCGATCGCCGTCTGACCGACTTCCACAGTGCGCGAGTCGGCGAGTGGCAGCGGCGCAGTCTCCGCCGGCAATTCATCGACCTTGAGCACGGCGAGATCGCTTCCCGGATCGCCGCCGACCAGGCGCGCAGTGAACATGCTGCCATCAGAAAAGCGCACCTGATACTGCTTACCATCCTCAACAACATGGTCGTTGGTGACAATGTGCCCCTGGTCGTCGAACAGGAAGCCGGACCCCTGGCTGATCGAAACGCTCAGGGGGGCATTCCCGTCAACGATCGGGTGATCAGCGACAACTTCAATGCTCACCACCGACGGATTCACTCGCCGGTACAACTCGATGAGCACCTGTTGCTCCTGGGCCAGTGCATTCGTGAGTTCAGGCGCGAGCGTGGCCACTGGCGCTACCGTCGGCAGGGGGAGCGGCGTCGCTGTTGGCACTGCGGGCATTGTGGGTGCCATGCTAGCGTCTGGCGCGCGGCCCGGCGCAGGCGCAATCGTTGCCGACGCCGTCACCGAGCGGGACGCCGGCAGGGATGGGATCGAGCAGGCTGACAACAGGATGGCTGCAAGCGCAGCGGCAACGAACGGTAGATGGCGCATACTATGCCCTCGATGACCTGATATGCGCATGAAGCGCTGGCTGGCAACAGATGGATGCCTCACAGACGATCATAGCATGCGCCGTGCGATTCAAAGGTTAGACCACGATGAACGTAGTGTCAGGGCGTTGCCAGCACAGCTCGCAGCGCCGGTTCGAGCGTCGGGTAGGCGAAGCGATAGCCAAGCGCAAGCGTTCGGGACGGCAGCACGCGCTGGCGTTCGATCAGAAGTGCTGGCGCCATTTCGCCGAGTAGCACCTGGAGCGCGAATCCCGGCAGCGGCAACCACGACGGCCGCCCGAGCACGCGCCCGAGCGTCGCGCTGAACTCCCGGTTGCGTTCCGGCTCAGGCGCAACGGCATTGAACGGGCCATGTGCGTCCTGATCATCAATCAACCGCAGCAGAAGACCGGTCTCGTCATCGAGGTGGATCCAGGACCACCACTGCGTCCCCGGCAAGATCGGGCCGCCGACGAAGAGCTGGAACGGAAGCAGCAATCGCGCCAGCGCTCCCTCGTAGCGGTCGAGCACGATGCCGGTCCGGATGAGTGTTGTACGAATGCCAAGTTCTTCAGCGCGTCGCGCCTCACCCTCCCAGGCAACGCACACCTGCGCCAGAAACGTATGACCGGGTGCCGTATTCTCATCAACCGGCTCATCACCGTGCGGGCCATAGTAGTCAATGCCGGAAGCGCAGACGAACGCGCGCGGGCGGTGGCTTGTGCGCGCCATTGCGGTAACTAGCGTGCGGGTACTCCGGGTGCGGCTCTCGAGGATCTCGCGTTTGTACGCAGCATTCCAGCGCCGCCCGGCAATTGACGCGCCTGCGAGGTGCACCACCGCATCGGCGTCATCGAGCGTGGCCTCCCACGCGCCGCCGGATGTGGCGTCCCAGGCGACATAGTGTGCTGCGCCGGGGATAGCGACGCGCGCTGAGTCGGGCCTGCGCGAAAAGATTGTGACCGTATCGCCGCGTGCGATCAACCGACGGCAGAGCGCGCGACCGATCATGCCTGTCGCGCCCGTAACAATGATCTTCTTTGTTGTGGTCATAACTGTTGCGATAGTTGTGAAAAAAGACGGTTGCGCGGCTGTGTCACGCAACCGTCTCTGTAATGTGCCACGTGCGATACGAATTGCAATGTCGGTCAGGCGTCTTGAAGCAAGCGGCGGAGCTTGCGGTGCGTGCGCCACAAGATTCTAAGCTTCCCGAGCAATGAGACATAGGCGCGTTTCTGGAACACATCGTAGTCATTTGCAACGATGCGTGGCAGGATGCCGCGATAAATCTCCGCTGCCGCTGCAATGGCCATGCGCCCATCCGCATCGAGCAGCGCAATGCCCGGCCACGACTCATCATACAACGTCTCGGCGCGTAGCATCTCGAAGCGCATCAGCTCCCGGAATCGCTCATCGCGCCGGCCCGCGAGAATATCATCATCCGTGAGTCCGAAACGCCTCAGATCTTCTTGCGGCAGATAGATCCGGCCACGGCGCGCATCTTCGCCAACATCCCGCAGGATGTTGGTGAGTTGCAGCGCTACGCCCAGCTTGACCGCATAGGGCGAAGCGCCCTCGTGATAACCGATGATGTGCATGGACAGGAGACCGACCACTGAGGCGACACGGTAACAGTAGAGCCAGAGATCATCGAATGTCTCATAACGGTGCACCGTCAGATCCATCGCGATGCCAGCGAGCAACTCATCCACCAGCACGCCCGGGATCGTGTAGCGTTGCACTGTATCGTTCCAGGCCAGCAGCACCGGGTTGTCGGCAGGCGGGCGAGGTGTGTGCACTTGCGCAACCCAGCGAGCCAGGGCACGCGCCGGATCGTCCATTGCTCGATCAACAATATCGTCGCTGGTACGGCAGAACGCATACAACGCACGCACGGCCATCCGCTTTTGCGCTGGCAAGAATTGTGAACTGAGAAAGAAGCTCCGCGAATTCGTGCGCGTGATCGCGACACATTGCCGATACGCCTCGTCGAGGGAGAGCGCCGACGGCGCATCGGCCGTATGAACAGGATGCGCATACTCGCCCGGTTCGACCATGTGGCGTAGACTGGCGAGTAACGCAGCGGCATCGCCCGCGGGCACATCGCGATCGGCAAACGTACGAACCGGAATGCTGGTTGAATGCTGGAGCGACACCGGTGCTCCTCTCTCACTCGTGATTGCGTCGCCCGGCCCCGTCTCCAGCTCATCACAGCCTGCCGGGCCATCAAGGGATGCGCAGTTTGTCGGGTACGGCGATCGCACGGAACCGGTTCCGTCAATATCGCGGTCAGGGCGTCGTGGAAGTTGATCGTTGCGATAGCTTGTTGCTGGCGCTATTATAGCGCCACTTGCGAACGCCCCTGCAGCGATTGCGCACCGGTTCACGGATGCTTGCGCACAGGCTCTCCAGGCACAACCGGCGCTATCGTACGTCTTCGCTACACCCGATCGTTCTTACGTCTGCTGTGCCAGCATGGATGTCAATTGCGTGCCATGATGGAACTCACCGTCTCAATGAGTTCACGCGCATCATGGCCGAGGAAGGTTCCGGGAATGGCGGCGCACAACTCGGGGTTGACGTTGAAAATCCGGCCGCCATAACCGAAGCGTACCGTAGGGAACTCTTTCTGCATCGCGCGTGCCACTTCAAGCAGGTTCATCGCGGTTTCGAGCGTCGAGGCTGAGAGACACACCAGTTGCGGCCTGACTTTCTGGACCGTCTCGAGCATATCGGCGAGCGGCACCTGTGGCCCCAGATAGACGACGTGCCAGCCGCGGCGTACGAGGAACAGGCTCGCGAACATGACGCCAAGATCATGCAGTTCCTGCGGCGCGCACCCAACGACGATCGTTTCCCGCTGGGCATTGTTCTCAAAGACGTTCAGCAGGCCGGCCAGTTTGCGCCGGACGAACTCGGTCGTGAAGTGCTCCGCGGCGACATTGATCTCGCCACGATGCCAGCGCTCGCCCACTTCAACCATCACTGGTTGAATCAGATCGAGCAGAACGTGTTCGAAGGGGTACAATGCGAACGCTTCACTCACCAGGCGTTCAGCGTGTTGAGCGTCGAAGGTCGTCAACGCCGCCACCAGTTCATCAACCATGCGCTCGATGGCACGCGTTCCACCGCGCTCAATCTGCAGTGACGGCTCCTCCGTCACACTGGTGAGCAGCATGATTGCATGGCTGATATTCATGCCTTCAGCGGTACGATCGCGCAACCAGCGTATGATGGCGATGTCACGCTCGGAATAGAGGCGATGCCCGCCTGCCGTACGTTGCGGGCACGGAATGCCATACCTGCGCTCCCAGGCGCGAAAGGTGTCAGGAGGAACGCCCGTTTCGCGCGCAACAGCTTTGGTATTGAACACGGGCGATGTCGAAAGTTGCCCCAGTAACGGAGGGTGCGCCATGATCCGTCTGTGCCTCGCTTTACCCAGGATGCAATGTTATATGAACTCTTGTGTAGAGTAGCACAACGCACACCCCTTGTCAAAGCATTGCACAATTTTGGTGTGGGTGTCAGGCAAGGCGCGCCGATGCAATGCTACGGGTCGCAGCCATGCCGCGGTACACCACGTTCCACGAGCGCCCGCGGTTGACGCTCAGCGCGACGGCGCCCGTCTCTGAGCCGGCGAACACACAATCCATGTGGTACCCGGAAGGCGCAATGACGGTCGTGACGTCGCTCCAGGGCAAGGATGCGGCGGGGTGTTCCCACTCGAGCTGTGTGCCGCGCATCATTCCGCCGCTTGCCAGCGCTATCAAAAGCGTGGGTGGGGATCCTGGCAGAACCGCCAGTTGCGTTGCATTGCCCGGCGTGCCTGCTGGCGTGCGCCAGGTGCCATGCTCGGCGCAATACACAACACCGCCGGCAAGCGCACATAGCGTCTCTGTAGGGCCTGGTATGGTTGCCAGCACACTGATGGCAGCGGGCAGGGCCATCCCTGCCGGTTCCCATGTTGCTCCACCATCGCGACTGGTCAGCGCCTGCGTGCCGGGCGCTACGTGCAGGCGACCGTCGCCTCCGGCGGCCAGCGCCGTACATGGGGCGGGCAGTCGTATGCTGGTCCAGGTCGTGCCGCTATCGGCGCTGTGCAACAACGTGTCGCCTGCCGTCACATACACATGCGGCGGGTGCGCTCTGCTGCCATACGGGCCGCTGAGGCCGGCGCCATGCATCTCGACGCGCCAGTTCTGGCCGCCGTCCGTACTCCGGTACAGCGATCCGGCGGCGATCGCCAGCACCACGAGTGGATTGGCCCGGTTGACCCAGAGACCTGTCACCGGTGCGCCGGGCAGGCTGAGATCGGCACGCCGCCAGCGCCCGGTGTCGCCGGGATCGGTCAGCAGTGTCAGGCCATCATCGGCCCCGATGAACACCAGCACGGCTCTGGCCATTACTGCTCCCTGGAGGGAACGCACAGCGAGAAAAGGACGATGCCGTGACACTCATCACGCTGCGGGTGCAACCCGGCGGCACGAAAGTGCGCCAGCAGCTCATCGCGCGACCAGAAGACGATTCCGCCGCTGGCCAGAGCGCGCTGCACCACCTGGCCGGCAGCCCCCGTGGCAGCCAGAAGGGTCATCGCGACGAATCGCCCATTGGTGGCAAGCACCCGGCGCACCGCTTGCAGGCACCTGGCCAGATCGCCGATTTCGTTCAGCGATCCGCCAATGGTTACGCCTGCCGCCACACCGGCTGCAACCGGCAGCACCCGGGCTTCCGCGCGCACATAGCTGATGCGCAACCCGGCGACGAGCGCGCGGCGGCGCGCTTCACGCAACATTGGCAATGCGTGATCCACGGCGAGGACGTGGCCGGGCGCGCCGCGCATGGCTCTGGTGAGTGCGCGCGCATACAATCCATTGGAACATGCCACATCCACAAACAGGCCACCACGCTCGGCGCCGGCCCAGGAGGCGATCAGCGGCAATTCGCGCCGGTACGGCAATGACTCACCACTCAAGAGTGTTAGCGCAAATGGGCGCCATATGCGTTCATAGGCCCATGCCGTCACCGCCAGTTCATTGGTTCGCTGGGCAATGGTTAATGGGCGCGGTGGGCCGAGAAAATCGGCAATACCGTCGCGCAGCGGGTAGTGGGCGCCGCAGCCGCAGCGCAGAACACCGGCAAGAATCTCACCGGACGCGTCCCGGCGCGCTGCGTGGAGATCAAGCGTGCTGGCGCAGGCAGGGCAGCGCAGGAACGGAAGTATCTCATCGTACATACACGGTATGGTTGGATGTCATTGCGCGCGAAGCGAAGCAATCTCTTTATCAAATGCCGAGATTGCTTCAGCCACCCTGCACTCACTGCCGGCTGTCGCTAACGCTCCGCGAAATGACAGGACTTACGTGGTCACGCGCGCAATCGGCCAGTCGGGTGAATGCCAATGCCCGCCCGCTGGCGGGACGGCGTTCTTTACCGCTTTACGACTGCCTTCCCGCCGCCGGATGCGTGACACTGGAGGGTGTGCCATCCTCCAGGCCACCCTGCTGGTACGCCACCGCGTACGTCGTGGCAATGACGGGAGGCGTAACGTCTTGCGAATAGGCACTTAGTCCGATGCATGGACCATACGGAGCACGGCGTATGATCGTGTATACGACTCAAACCGCGCCAATGCCGGCGGATCGAGCATGATCTGCGGTAATGGCGCGGGTGGCCCACCCTGCACCACAAACCGGTCCATCGCTTTGATCAGTGCCGTAACATCGAGGCCGCGCATAGATGGACCGACAGCCACGAGCTTTGGCCGACTTTTGGCATAATTGAGCCGCAAACCGCGCAGATTACCGCGCCGCCATTGCTCCAGGGCCGCTGCTGCCTGGATGATCCCTTTGTAGAACGTCGCCTCCGGCTGTGCCGCCGCAAGCCAGCAGATCTCCCACTGCTCGTGGGCGTGCCAGAACTCGCCGTTGTTAAACAGGCGAATGCCTTCGAGGTGGTGATCCATGTATCATCTACACAATGACGCGGTGGTGCAGGTTCTGCGATGGATGTTACGCGAGTTATCCGCCAGACGACCGCACAACGACTCATACACAGCAGAAGTTCGACTTCTTCACGAAGTCGAACTTCTACGGGTCATTCCAGGGCAACTAATGGTCAGCGTACCAACCTAGTGGCTACAGCCACAACCGCCGCCACTGTTGTAATCATCGTATCCTTCGTCGGCGCCCTGTTGTTCCTTTGAGCGGAACGAGTGGCCGCAACCGCAGCTCGACACCGCGTTCGGGTTATCAATCTTGAATGCGCCGGCCAGCATGTTATCCTGCTGATACGAGATCGTCGCGCCGGTAAGATAGCGCGCGCTGATCGGGTCAACCATCACCTGCAGGCCATAGGCGTTCCAGATCGTGTCGCCCATGCGCTCCTCATTGTCGAAGGTCATGCCGTACTGCAGGCCGGAACAGCCGCCGCCAGATACAAAGACACGCAACGCATACCCCTCAAGGTTGCGCTCTTTCATCATCCCCTGCAAACGGAGGGACGCGCCTTCGGTAATGTCGAGCACTGGCGGATAATCGTCGTTCTGATGCAGATTGATCACGTCCTGCTCAATGATTGCCATGATGTGTGTGCCTCCTGTGCGCCAATACGGAACCAGTATCAAACCGCT
Source organism: Chloroflexota bacterium (assembly GCA_013388755.1). Taxonomy (GTDB): domain Bacteria; phylum Chloroflexota; class Chloroflexia; order Chloroflexales; family Roseiflexaceae; genus JACAEQ01. The sequence continues at coordinate 78,325 of JACAEQ010000012.1, read as the reverse complement.
CAATCGCCGTCCGTGCGATCACACGCGTGGACGAGGAGATCAGAATCGGAAAGAGAAGGAATAGCTCGCAGTATACCAGAGTTACGAAAGAAAGACAATATATAATTGAGTATTACCCGCCCAGTTCGGACATGCCGCGCAGGGTGGGCAGCACTCCATCGGGCAAGCCGTGGCCCCATGGCTTGATCATCACCGCGTGCCGGATGATCTGTTCAACCTCGTCGATGGTGGCGCCTGCGCGGATGGCCGTGCGCAGGTCAACTTCGTTATCACGCAGCAGGCACAGGTGCAACCGGCCATCGGATGTCAGGCGCATCCGGTTGCAGGTTGCGCAGAATGGCTCACTGACCGAGCTGATGAATCCAAGGGTGCCGGGCGCGCCGGGGATACGATACCGGCGCGCCGAGTCGGCCGGTGCCAGGCCAAGATCCTCGAGCGGGCCATAGACGGCTTCGAGGCGGGCGATCAACTCGGCGCTGGTGACGACGCCATCGTGCGCGATATCAGCGACGCCGGCGAGCGGCATCACCTCGATAAAGCGCATTTCCCACGGATAACGCAAGGTCAGTGCGGCAAGCTGCGGCGCTTCATCATCATTCATGCCGCGTACAATCACCGAGTTCAGCTTGATTGGCCGCAGCCCGGCGCAATCTGCCGCCTCGATGCCGGCCCATACCCGTTCGAAGGCGCCCCCGCGCGTCATCCGGCGGAACTTCTCGGGGTTCAGCGTATCAATACTAATATTGACCCGGTCAAGACCGGCAGTCTTCAACGGCTGCGCCAGCCTCTCCAGGCGCAGCGCATTGGTCGTCATTGCAATATGCGTGATGCCGGGCGTTTGCTTGATGGCCTGCACAATGGCGACAATATCGGGGCGCAACGTCGGCTCGCCGCCGGTGAGGCGGATCTTCTGGAAGCCGGCCCGTGCCGCCGCCCGGACGATGAGCAATAACTCCTCAGTCGTGAGCAACTCAGGGCGTGGCATAAATTGCATACCAATCTCCGGCATGCAATAGACGCAACGCATATTACAGCGGTCGGTGAGCGAAATACGCAGATAATTGATGCGCCGGCCGTATGAATCAAGCGCCGGAGCGTCCGTCGGGTACGCAGGCAGCGCCTGACGCGCCTGATCGGCGGTATACAGCGGGATCGTCATTCGGCGTACATCATCGTACTGCATAGCCCTCTCTACGCATATTCCATAACACTCACGCGCGCGGCAAGCTTGCGCGCAATCTCGCGGAAGATGTCGGCGTATGCGTCGGGCGTGTCGCTCATCACGGCCGGCAGCCCTCTGTCGCCGCCTTCACACACGCTGACGCCGATTGGAACCTGGCCGAGCAACGGAACACCCAGCTGGCCGGCCAGTCGCGCCGCGCCGCCCGATCCGAAAATGTCATAGCGTTTACCGGTATCGGGCGCGATGAAATACGACATGTTCTCGATAATGCCCAGCAATGGCACGTTGACCTTCTTGAACATCTCCATGCTCTTGAGCACATCGGCGGTTGCCACCTGCTGTGGTGTCGTCACAGTCACCGCGCCGGTGAGGCCGACATTCTGCAACGATTGCGCCAGCGTCAGCGCAATATCGCCGGTGCCAGGCGGCATATCAATGATCAGGTAGTCAAGCGGTGCCCACAGGACCTGATAGAGGAACTGGCGCAATAACTGCGACACCATCGGCCCGCGCCAGATCACCGGCTGCCGGTCGTCAACCAGGAAGCCAATCGAGATCATTTTGATGCCGAACGCCTCAATTGGCAGCATGCGCGGTTCGCCATCCGGCCCGCTGACGGCCTCAGGCTGCCGGGCGCGCACTCCCATCATCAACGGCACCGACGGGCCGTAGACGTCGGCGTCGAGCAGGCCGACTCGCGCGCCGTCCATACCGAGGGCGACGGCGAGATTGACGGCAATGGTTGACTTGCCGACCCCACCCTTGCCGGCTGAGACGGCAATCACATGGCTGACGCCGGGAATGGCGGCCTTGTCGGGGATGCCACCGCGGGGGCGGACCTGGGCGGTAAATTCAATCGTCACCCGGTCGCGCGGCACGCCGGCGATATGCTCAATCGCTTCCTCGCACGCATGCTGGATCTGATCTTTCAGCGGGCACGCAGGAGTCGTCAGTTCGACGGCGAAGCGCACATTGCCATCGTGAACGACCAGGTTCTTGATCATCTTGCGCGACACCAGGTCGCCGCCCAGTTCAGGTTCTTGCACGGTTGCCAGCGCCTGCAAGATCTGTTCCTCACTCGGCCCGCTGCTCTTCTGTGAAAAGAGTCCCATCACGTATTACTCCCCGGCCATGTCATCAGGTGCTTATAGTATAGCATATTTCGAAGTTAAACACTATCGAAATAGTGCAAAAGAATGTGACGAAACGTTCCAGGGAACGGTGCTTCCGGGAAACGCACGGCACGGCGCCAACCGATTCACGGGCGCGCAGGATACGCACTCAGGACACACGTCCTTCAGGCAGAGCTTCCCGGAGGTTTACTCCTGGCACGCGCACATAGGACCAATACTTTTCAAATACGCCCGTCACCCCCACCCCGGCCCTCCCCCGCTGGGGGAGGGAGTCCGACTCCTCCTCCAGCAGGGGGAGGTTGGGCGGGGGGGCTGTGCGGTGCGTAACGCCTTATGTGAAAGGTATTGCACATAGGACCATTCGTCACACCCGGTGCCCAATATGCAATGATGCAGGTGGATGGTATTGTACCATGCGCGTGGTAATGATACTGTGCAGCGTTCAGTTTGCAGCAGACCGTGCCTGCGGGGTGGCTGCCTGACCTGCTCCAGGCGGGCAGGCGCGCTGCATCCCCGCACAGGCGGAACATGTTCGTCGCTGATGCTCTGTGCAATGACCGCACACCCATGGATGTTCAGATGGAGACGTGCGCATCGCTGCGGCCAGGCTGCCGGTTCACAACCGCAACGAACACGTCTTCCAGCGACGGGTCGATCGCTTCGATGTGTAGTTCTTCGACGTGGGCGGCGGCAAGCGCTGCCACAAGTTCCGGCGCTCGGCGTGATGCGTCGTCAACAATGACGTGCAGGCGAGCGCCATGCGGTGCGACCTCTCGCACGCCGGGCTGCGCCAGCAATGTGCGACGTGCCAGTTCCTGTGGCGTACCCTCCACCTCGAGCACTGCACCATCGAGTTCCCTCTGTTTCAGCGCCATCGGCGTATCGAGGGCAACCAGTCTGCCGCCGTACATCAGGCCGATCCGGTTGCAGTGTTCCGCCTCATCCATGAAATGAGTCGTGACGAAGACGGTCACGCCGCTCGCAGCCAGTTCGTAGATCAGATCCCAGAACTCGCGCCGCGCTTCAGGATCGACGCCGCTGGTTGGTTCATCCAGAAACAATACCTGTGGCCGGTGAACGATCGCGCATGCCAGCGCCAGTCGCTGGCGCCAGCCCCCCGGTAAGTTGGCGGTCAACAGGTTGTCGTGAGCGTGCAACCCTGCCGCCGCAAGCAATTCGTTAATGCGGGCGGCGCGCTCGGCGCGTGGCGTGCCGTACACATCGGCGTAAAAGGTGAGATTCTCGCGTGCCGTCAAATCGCCGTAGAGACTGAACTTCTGCGACATATAGCCGATACGGTGACGGATCGCTTCCTGGTCGCGCGCAATGTCGAGACCCAGGACGTGGCCGCTACCACTGCTCGGCATCAGGAGACCGCAGAACATGCGAATCGTCGTGGTCTTGCCCGAGCCGTTTGGCCCGAGAAAGCCGAACACCTCGCCGTTCATCACTTGCAGCGAGACTTCGTCGACTGCCACGAATGAACCAAAGCGCCGTGTCAATCGGTCGGTTTCGACCGCGTAATGGTATGTCATATGGCCAGGTGCCTATCCGAAAACCTCTCCGCCGCCTGTCATTGCGCGGAGAAGCGTGGCTGATGAAGACTCACAATGTACGCGGTGGCGTATTCCTGGCTCCGCCAGAGCCTGCGGCAGCGTGGTATTCACGATCAAGGTGGTGCGAAAAGAAGGTACGTCTACGCTGCCGAAGGCAAGACGATCGGTTCCGCAAGTCGCTCACTCGGGCGACCGCGTAACTCCTGTTATTTGAAAAGTATTGCATTTAGAGCCTATCCGAAAACCAGATAGTCAATGTCACTGCGAGCGCGAGCGAAGCAATCTCCGCTCGCACCGGTCGATTGCTTCAGCCACGCGTCGCTCGCTGCACGCTGTCGCTGGCGCTCCGCGCACTGACCGCATGCCCATGGGTTTTCGGATAGGTACTTAGACACCATTTCGCGCGCGTATCAGTAGCACGGGAATGTTTGCCCCATGGACCACCCGGGTTGCAACGCTGCCAAGCCAGAGTTGCTGCAAACCGGTGCGTCCATGGGTCGCCATCATGATCAGGTCGGCCTGTTCTTCGGCGGCAACTCGAATAATCTGTTCAGCCGGCGTACCTGCTACAACGTGTGTGGTGACCTTGAACTGGTCAGCACGTAACCGATTCGCGATCCTTCCAATATACTCCTCCGCATCGGCAGCCTCATCGGCAGGTTGAGCGACGACGCTGAGCAGCACGATCCTGGCGCCGGTCCTGGTTGCGAGCAGTTCTGCTTCGATCAGCGACTGTTCAGCAAGGGTCGATCCATCGAGCGGAACGCACAGTGTGCGATAACTGGCTTCCAGCGCGGGCAGACGCGCGCCGCCATTCGAACGCACAACCAGCAGGGGAGTTGGCGCGGCGTGCAGCACTTTGCCAGCCACGCTGCCAAATGCCCAGCGCAGGGCACCGCCATACCCGTGGGTGGTCATGGCGATCAACCCGATCGTTGTTTCGCCGCCTGCGCGGGCAACAATGGCTGCCGCCGCGTCTTCGGCAGGTTGCACATCGAACAGGACGTGAACCCCCGTGGCGCGTAAGCGTTCGGCCATACTGGCAAGGTAGACGTTGGCGCGTGTCAGCACGGCCTCGGTCCATTCGCGGCGCAATTCTTGCGGGATGGTGGTCTTCCAGAACAATGACTGGCTGATTTCGGCCGGGGTCACGATACGTAGCAGCAATAGCGCGTCGCCAGCGGCGCGAGCAAGCGCGACGGCATGCGGCAGCACCGCCTCCGCCGTCACGGATCCATCGAGTGGTACAAGAATCTTGCGCGTCATTGCTGTTCCCTTTCCCGCTGGAGATACATGAACACATCTTCCATGCTTGGCGTGACTGGACGGAACGTATGCAGCGTGACACCCGCTCTGGTCAGCGCCTGCTGCAATGTTTCCTGTTCGGGCGCCGGCTCGGCCGCAACATGCAACCGGTCGCCAAATACCTGGACGTCGTGCACGCCGGGGATGCCGCGGAGCGCCGCTTCGGCGACCTGGCGTGGCTCCGCACGCACTTCCAGCACCGTTCCTGGCACGCAGCGCTGCAGTTCGCGCGGCGTACCGTGCGCCAGGATCGATCCATCACGCATGAAACTCACCTCGTGGCAGCGCTCCGCCTCATCCATGTATGGTGTAGAGAGTAACACTGTCATGGTGCCATCACTGACCGCCTCGCGCAGAATATCCCAGAACTCGCGCCGCGACACCGGATCGACGCCGGTGGTCGGCTCGTCAAGCAACAATGCCTGCGGGTGATGGATGAGGGTACACGCGAGCGACAGTTTCTGTCGCATACCGCCCGACAATGCATCGGCACGGCGGTGGCGAAACGGCTCCAGGCGACTGAAGCCGAGTAACCGGCTCAGTAAGGTCGCGCGTTCCGACTGTGGCACACCATATGCATCGGCGTAGAACCGCAGGTTCTCAAGCACGGTCAGGTCGCCGTAGAGGCTGAAGTGCTGCGGCATATAGCCGATGCGGCGGCGCACGCCTTCCGGATCGTGCGCAACGTCGAGGCCGGCGACCATCGCACGGCCACGATCGGGGCGGAGCGCGCCACAGAGCAGTCGTAGCGTCGTCGTCTTACCCGCGCCGTCCGGCCCGAGCAACCCGTAGATCCGGCCAGCCGGCACGGCCAGGTTCAGGCTGGCAACGGCATGCACCTTGCCGAACGAGCGGCTAAGATCCATGGTCTCAATGGCGAGCGTCCTGGTCATAAGCGAGTCTCCCGGAGCGGAACGGCGGGCGGATCCTGTTGTTATCCGCCTGCCGGTGCATCGTCGCGCAGAATCGCGTCGGCCGGCATGCCGGGTTTCAGCGCGTGGTCAGGATTGGGCAATTCGACGCGCACCGCAAACACGGTCGTGGCGCGTTCATCACGCGTCTGCACGTTACGTGGTGTGAACTCGGCGCTCTGCGCAATGAAATGCACCTGGCCACGAAACGGGCGGCCAGGGAAACTGTCAACTGTCACGTCAACTATTTGACCGAGCCGTACCCGGCCAATATCGGTTTCGCTAATGTACACCGTCAGGCGCACCGTGTCGAGTGTGCCGATGGTCATGAGCGGCGTACCGGGTGTCACCTGTTCGCCCTGGTGGATCGGTCGACTCAGGATAATACCGCTACGTGGTGCGGTCAATATGGCCTTGCCGAGCGTTACTTCGACCTGGCGCCGGGCTGCGCGCGCCTGGGCCAGTTGCGCCTCAGCCGCCTGGATCTGCTCCGATCGGGCGCCGCTGCGCGCCATGTCCAGGCGGGCGCGCGCCTGAGCCAGTTGCGCCTCGGCAATCGCGCGCTGTGTGCGGGCTGCGTCAACTGTCGCCTTTAATTGCTGCGGGTTGGCGCGCATTGCTTCAACGACATCGAGCAGGCGTTGCGCATTTGCGAGGGCCGTTTCAGCGGCGGCAATATCCTGACGCGTCGGCCCGGTTTCGGCTTTTACCAGCGCCGCTTCGGCAACGGTTACCTGCTGTTCCGCCTGGCGCACGCCGGCGGCTTCCGCCTGGCGCGCACTCTCGGCGTTCACCAGCGCCTGGTCGACGGCCGTCTCGGCCTGCCGCAGCGCCGCTTCAGCCTGGACAAACTGCGCATAGTAATTCTCGCGCACACCATCGCTGACCGTGTTCGGCAGGCGCTGCAGGCCGGTTGCCGTGCTGATCGTCACATTGGGCGCAATCGCATCCTTGCCAGTGTCCTGCACATATTCCCAGTTGAACTTTGCCTGGGCATAGCGTGCCTGGGCCTGGGTCAGCGCCAGGGCGGCCTGTTGCACCTGGGCCTCGGCCTGCGTCTTGGCAGCGGAGAGGCGGTCGCGAACGGCCTGCAGGTTCTCCTGCGCCAGCGCGAATGAGGCGCGCGCCGCATCGATATCCTCGCGGCGGGTACCGGCGCGCACCTTCTCCAGCGCGCGCAATGCCGAGTCGCGCCCGGCGCGCGCCTGCGCCAGCTGGATGTCGAGCTCCTGAGGATTATTCAGCACCGCCAGCGCGTTTTCGTATGCCAGGGCGGCGCCCTCAGCCGCAGCTTCAGCCTGAGCCACCTGCGCTTCGGCAATGGCGATTTCCTCGCTGCGCGTACCGGCGCGGAGTTGCGCCAGGCTGGCCTCTGCCGCGGCGACCGCTGCGGTTGCCTGGTCAAGTTGCGCTTCCAGCAGGGCAGTATCGAGCAGCGCCAGTCGCTGGCCGGCGCTCACCTCCTGCCCTTCGTCAACCAGCAATTGTTGCACGCGCCCGGCGATTTCGGCCGTGACCAGCACCTCTTCGGCCTCGATTGTTCCAGAGCCGCTCAGCTGGCCATGCGTTGCCTCGATATCACGCTGATACCACCAGTACCCGCCGCTGGCCAGCGCCACGATCAGGAGCGCCGGAATGATAACTCGCGCACGCTGGTGCATTGTCGCCTCCCAACGCTAGAATGGTTCAGTCAAGCCGTTTGCGGAACCGCGCTGATGCTGCGGCGATGAGGATCAGGCCGAACAACGCCAGTGCGCCGATCTGTGGCAGCAATACCGGGGCATCGACTCCCTTAATGACGATGCCGCGCACGACCACCAGGTAATAGGTCAGCGGAATGATACCGCTCACGAATTGCAGTACCAGTGGCATCGCAGCGATCGGGTAGATGAAGCCGGACAGGAAGACCGATGGCAGTAAGGTCAGGAAGGTCAACAGAAAGGCTTCCTGTTGCGTGTTGGCCACCGTCGAGATCAGCAGCCCGATCGAGAGCGTCGAGACCAGGAACAGGCAAGAGATCAACATCAACAGAGCCACATTGCCCTTGATCGGCACGCCAAACCAGAATGTACCCAGGAACAGCACTTCTACCGTGATGAGGAGCGCAACCAGCGCATATGGCATAATTTTGCCGATAATCAGCTCATACGGCCGGATGGGAGTGATGATCAGTTGCTCGATCGTTCCACGCTCGCGCTCACGCACGATCGCCGACGATGTCAATAGTGTCGCCTGCATCTGAAGTACCAGCCCGATCAGGCCAGGCACCATGAAGACGGCGCTGGTCATATCCGGGTTGTACCAGACGCGTGTTCGCACCTCCAGCGGCGGCACCAGCGCTGCGGCCTGACCGCGCCGTTCCAGATGTGCCTGCTGAATACTGACGGATTTCGCCTGGCCGATCAGTCGTGCCGCTGAGAGGGAAGACCCGGCCACGGATGGATCTGATCCATCCAGCACGAAAACAACCTGCGCGCCATGCCGGCCGGCCAGGTCGGCAGCATAGCCGGGCGGGATCACCAGGCCGGCGCGCGCCTGGCTGCCATCGATCAGCATCGCCAGTTCGCGCTCACTGCCAACATAGTGTGAGACCGCAAACTGACGAGACGCAACAAAGGCGCTCACCAGGTCGCGACTCGCCGGGGTGCGATCCTGGTCGAAAATGGCCAGTGGTACGTTGCGTACATCAGTTGTGGCAGCATACCCCAGCAAGATCAGCTGCAGTAACGGCGCGACAAACATCACGATCAAGGTGCGGGGGTCGCGCCGGATGTGAATAAACTCTTTGCGCATCACCGGCCATAGACGATCAAACATCAGGGGGTCCTCCCACACGGCTCAACCCGTGAAGAAAGATCTCGACGGCCATGGCGACGATCTGATCATTGGTTGTGTTCAATGCCTCCGGCTGGCGCAACACCTCACGCGCAATCACGTTGATGACGATGCTTCCCAGGAAGGCGCGCACTCCGAGCGACGTATCGTGCGGGCGGATGTGCCCCTGGTCAATCTGGTGCTGAAGGTATGCCCGCAGCACACGAAACACCCGGTCAACGATGGTTTGCCGGATCATATCGGCGACTTCCGGGAAGCGCAGTGTTTCGGTCAGAATAATGCGAAAAATCGCCACGTTTTCCGGGGCGTCCAGCATTCCCAGGTACGAATGGCCAATCAGCGTCAGGCCTTCGCGCGGCGGCAGGCTCATCAATTGCTGCGGATCATCAGCAAGCTGTATGAGCCGGCCCTGTTCACGTAGGAGCGAAAAGAAGAGATCCTGCTTGTCTTTGAAATAGTGGTAGATCAATCCAGGCGAAATGCCGCCGGCCGCTTCAGCAATATCCTTGTTCGTCGCCCCCTGGAACCCTCTGGTGCTGAAGACCTTCAGCGCCGCTTCCATGATCTGGCGCCGCCGATCACTGCTTTCGGTCTGATCTGGTGCGGTCATGATGGCCCTCAATGGCACGAGATGTGCGGTGGCGCGACCCCGCGTTGTTCTTGCCTGCGGCAGCGTGTTCCTTGAGCGCGACCGTGTAACTCGTGTCATTGACACGACGTATGCGGTGGTGTACCAGCAGGGTGGCCTGGCGGGCGGCACGCCCTCCAGGGTCAACCATCCGGCGGCGGGAAGGCGGTCGCAACGTGGAAAAGAACGCCGTTCCGCCGGCGGGCGGGCACTGGCATGCGCCCGGCTGGCCGATTGCGCGCGTGACCGCGTACCTCCAGTCATTGACACGCGATGTGGAGTCGCTGCCGCAGGCTCATTCCAGCCAGGAACACGATCGCCGCAAATCTCTGGCGATTGATTGTTCGATCAAATAACATTCTACGCGTAGTTGATTGACTGGTCAATTAACAATTCCTGGTGTATTGTTGCAGTTGCACAACCGGCCAGTTCACCGCGCACCATCCATACGGTCGTCAGGTGCGTAGTACGTGAATATCATGGCATGAGCGCAACCTGCCATCCGTATCGGATGCCAGCATATCCCGTGCCGGGGGAAAAGCCTGTGGCGCTACAGGGAAGGAGTACCCTGCCGCGTGATGCCGGAACGATGGTATACTGTATCGTGTTGAAGATAGCGGGGCCGGGGCGGGCAGTGCGCTTCGGGCCCCGTGCTGTTTCTGAGTAATGGCCAATGCTTGCTGCAGTTCTTTCAGGATTTGGCGCTTCAATTGTGGCTCCCATGGTTCACTGGCTTGTGCCACGACGCGCAGGCTGGATTGCGGCGCTTGTCCCACTCGCGTTGTTCATCTATTTTGCGAGTCTTGCGCCGCTCGTGGCTGGTGGCGAGGTGCTGCGCTCCAGTTATGCATGGTTGCCTGGTCTTGGTGTGAATCTCTCGTTCCGGATTGACGGCCTGAGCATTCTGTTTGCGCTGCTGATCACTGGTATCGGTACGCTGGTCATGATCTATGCTGGAGGCTACCTGGCGGGCGATCCGATGCTGGGGCGGATGCTGGCGCTACTGCTGATTTTTATGGCGGCCATGCTCGGTGTGGTTACGTCCGACAACCTGATCGGCCTGTTTGTCTTCTGGGAGCTGACGACGGTCAGTTCCTATCTGCTGATCGGGTACAAGCACGAATATGAGAAAGCGCGCAAAGCTGCGCTGCAGAGCATGCTGGTGACCGGTATTGGCGGCCTGGCGCTGCTTGCCGGGGTGTTGCTCCTTGGCCAGGTTGCCGGGTCACTCGAGATCAGCGACATGCTGAAGCAGGGCGATGTGGTGCGCGCTCATCCGTTGTATGGCGGCATTCTGGGGCTGGTTCTGCTGGGCGCATTCACCAAGTCGGCTCAGGTGCCGTTTCATTTCTGGTTGCCTGGTGCTATGGAGGCGCCAACACCGGTCAGTTCGTATCTCCACTCGGCGACCATGGTCAAGGCCGGGGTCTTCCTGCTGGCCCGGCTCAACCCGGTGCTGGGAGGCACGGAAGCCTGGCAATTATTGCTGACCGGCTTTGGCGGGGCGACGATGCTGGTTGGTGCGTTCCTGGCAGTGCAACAGACGGATCTGAAGCGTATCCTGGCCTATACCACAGTGAGCGCCCTTGGTACACTGGTGACGCTGATCGGGATCGGTACTGATGATGCGCTCAAGGCGGCGATGGTCTTTACATTGAGCCACGCGCTCTACAAAGGTGCGCTGTTTCAGGTTGCCGGCTCGATCGATCACGAAACCGGCACACGTGATATTTCACAGTTGAGTGGTCTGCGCGCTGCCATGCCGGTTACCGCTGCGGCGGCGATGCTGGCGGCGGTTTCGATGGCTGGCCTGCCGCCTATGTTCGGGTTCATCGCCAAAGAGGTGCAATACAAGGCCAGCCTGGAGGAACCAATCCTGATCATCGCGGCGCTCCTGACGAACATGTTGACCGTCGCGGCTGCCGGATTGGTGTCGCTCAAGGTGTTCCTTGGCGCGCCGGCGCATACACCAGAGCATGCCCACGAGGCGCCGCTGAGTATGTGGCTCGGCCCCGTTGCGCTGGCGGTGTCCGGCCTTGCAATCGGCCTGTTGTCAACGTCGATCGCTAATACGTTGATCGGTCCGGCAACAGGGGCGGTGATCGGTAAAACGAAAGAGGTTGAATTACTCTTGTGGGCGGGCATCGAGGGAGCTGCTGGACAGGCGCTGGTGCTCAGCGCGTTTACCGTCGTGGTAGGTGGCGGCCTGTATGTGGCGCGCGGTGCCTTTGCGCGCATTGCTGCGGCACTGGCGCCCCTCGCCGCCTGGGGACCGGAAACCTGGTATCAACGTTCGGTTGATGGCATGCTTGCAGTCGCCGGCTGGCAGACGCGCATGCTTCAGAATGGCTATCTGCGTTCGTATATCGGGTTGATTATCGCCATGGTGCTGGCGCTGGCCAGCTTCGCGCTGGTTGCTGGCCGGGTCGCAGTCACCATACCGGCGGGCTGGGCGGATGTACGGGTGTACGAACTCATTCTCGCGCTGGTCATGCTGGTGGCAACGGGCTTTGTTATTCGGGCAACGTCGCGCCTGGCAGCAATCGTCGGTCTCGGTTTCGTGGGATACAGCATTGCGCTCGTGTTCCTGCTGTTTGGCGGCCCGGATCTTGCGATGACCCAGTTTGCCATCGAGACGCTCAGCGCCATCCTGTTTGTACTGGTGGTGTATCGCCTGCCCCGCTTTGCCAGGTTATCGGATACGGGTGCACATCTGCGTTCGGGCGCGCTGGCAATTGCGGGTGGAACGCTCATGATGCTGCTCACACTGGTCGCACTTGCATCGCCGGCGGAGTCGCGGTTGAGCCAGTATATGGCGGAGAACAGCCAGCCGCTGGCCAATGGGCGCAATATTGTGAATGTGATCCTGGTTGATTTCCGTGGCTTCGACACGATGGGCGAGATTACGGTGCTTGGCGTGGCAGCGATCGGAATCTATGCCTTGCTCAAGTTGCTGCCCGGTCACGACGGTACCACTGCCGCTCCGGTCAGATCTCCGACGGTTGAGGTTGAGGGGCAGCTGGAAGAGACGATGAAACACCGATAGAGATGAACTCACTGATTCTTGCCACAGCAACGCGGTTGCTGCTGCCGTTGATGTTGATCTTCTCGATCTTCGTGCTGATCCGCGGCCATAACGAGCCAGGTGGCGGGTTCGTCGGTGGTCTGGTCGCAGCGGCCGCCTTTACCCTCCACGCGGCGGTGCATGGTGTGGGCCCGGCACAGGCAGCATTGCGGATCGATCCAAAGCGCCTGATCGGTATCGGGCTGCTGATCGCGGCTGGCGGGGTGCTGCCTTCGCTGTTCCTTGGCCTGCCGCTGATGACCGGGCTCTGGTATAAAGAACCATTGCCGGTTATTGGCAAGATCGGCACTCCTGTGCTGTTCGATGTAGGGGTCTACATTGTCGTCCTGGGGATTGCCGTAACGATCATGTTTGCGTTGCTGGAGGATGAAGGAGCATAGGTCATGGAACTGATCTGGGCGATAGTGATTGGCGCGCTGTATGCCGCTGGCCTGTACATGATGATGCGGCGCAGCATTGTGAAGATTATTATCGGCCTGGTGCTGCTGGGGTATGCGGCAAACCTGCTGATCTTCAATGTGTCGCACCTGACACGTGGCAATCCGCCGCTTGTGCCGCAGGGTGCGAGTATGCCGGTAGCGCCATTCGCCGATCCGCTACCGCAGGCGCTGATCCTGACGGCGATCGTGATCGGCTTTGGCGTGCAGGCATTTGCCATTGTGCTGTTCCGACGCGCGTATCAGAGTTGCGGTGCAGATGATATTGATGAACTGCGAACGACCGAGGGATGACAGGTATCTGTGGAACGGAATAGAGCGATCGTGAATCGGCTATGAACATACTTCTGGTTTTGCCAGTCTTAATACCATTCATCAGCGGCATCGCAATGCTGCTGTTCTGGTCACGGCGCAGCGTGCAGCGTGTAATCAACGTTGCCGGCGCGGCGGCACTCCTGGCTGCGGGCATCGTACTGCTCATGAGCGTCGCACGCAACGGCATTCAGGCGACGCAACTGGGCAACTGGCCCGCGCCGTTCGGCATTTCATTCGTTGCTGATCTGCTCAGCGCGATCATGGTGGTCATTACAGGGTTAATGGCACTTGCTATCGCAATCTATTCGTTGAGCAGCATGGATGCCAATCGTGAGCGGTTTGGGTATTATCCACTGCTGCATATTATGTTCATGGGCATCTGTGGCGCGTTTCTGACCGGCGACATCTTCAACCTGTATGTCTGGTTCGAGGTATTGCTGATGTCGTCATTCGTGCTGATGGCGCTGGGTGGCGAACGCGCGCAACTCGAGGGCGCGATCAAATATGTGACGCTGAACCTGATCTCGTCGGCACTGTTCCTGGCGGCTATCGGTATTCTCTATGGCGCGGTTGGTACGCTGAACATGGCTGATCTCTCGCAACAACTGGCATTGCTTGGCCAGCCTGGCCTGGTGACGACGCTGGCGATGTTGTTTCTGGTGGCGTTCGGCATCAAAGCCGCCATGTTCCCGCTGTTTGCCTGGTTGCCGGCGTCGTACCATACGCCGCCAATCGCAGTGTCGGCCATTTTTGCTGGTCTGCTGACAAAAGTCGGCGTGTATGCATTGATCCGTGTCTTTTCGCTGCTGTTCATTCAGAATATCGCGTTCACCCACACGATCATTCTGGTGCTTGCCGGGTTAACGATGATCACAGGCGTGCTGGGTGCGGTGTCGCAGAATGAGTTTCGTCGCGTGCTCTCGTTCCATATTGTCAGCCAGATCGGCTACATGTTGATGGGGCTTGGCCTGTTCACCCAGCTGGCGCTGGCTGGCGCCGTGTTCTATATCATGCATCATATCATCGTCAAAACCAACCTGTTTCTGGTGAGCGGTATTGTGCACCGGCTGCGCGGGTCGTATGAGTTGAAGGATCTCGGCGGCATCTATAAGGCCTACCCGCTGCTGGCGGTGCTCTTTCTGATCCCGGCTTTCTCGCTGGCCGGTTTTCCCCCGCTCTCCGGATTCTGGGCCAAACTGATGCTGGTTCAGGCCGGGTTGCAGGTTGAGCAATATCTGATCGTTGGCGTCTCGCTGGCGGTGAGTCTGCTGACGGTCTTTTCAATGACCAAGATCTGGGCCGAAGCATTCTGGAAGCAGGCGCCGGTACCATTGGAGCCGAAGACGCAGAATCTTGCGCTGATGGTCGTACCCGTGGTCGGCCTGGCGCTGGTGACGGTCGTGATCGGGCTGGCAACCCAGCCGTTCTACGATCTTGCACTGCGCGCCGCGGATCAGTTGCTCAATCCGGCCGAGTATGTCGAGGCGGTGCGGGGCGCGTCGCTCGCGGTGCGCTGAAAGGGGCGTTAGATGTTTCTGTTGAATATCCTGCTTGCTATCGCCTGGAGCGCGCTCAGCGGGCAGTTCGGCCCGATCGATCTGGCCTTCGGATTCGCCCTCGGCTATCTCATCCTCTGGCCGTTTCGTCACTGGCTGAATGGCGAACGATACTATACCAAGGTGCCCATGATCATTCGCTTTGTCGTGTATGTGCTGTGGGAAATTATCCTGGCGAATCTCAATGTTGCAAAGGCGGTGCTGTTGACACCGAAAGAGCGGTTGCGCCCGGGTATTGTGGCCCTGCCGCTCGATATCCGATCGGATGCTGAGATTACCATGCTGGCCAACTTGATTACGCTGACCCCTGGCACGTTGAGTCTGGATGTTTCGACTGACCGGCGCTGCCTGTATGTCCATGCAATGGAGATTGGCGATCCGCACGAGTTTCGCCAATCGATCAAAGATGGTTTCGAGCGCCTGGTCTATGAGGTGTTCCATTGATTCTGCAGACGATTGTGTCCTGGATTGTGCTGCCATTGTTAAGCCTGACGGTGGCATTGACGCTGGTACGGCTGGTGCGCGGGCCAAGCCTGCCGGATCGGGTCGTGGCGCTCGACGTCATGGGCACGGTCGCCATCGCGATTTTTGCCGCGTACGCGCTGCTGAACGCGCAGCCGGCATTTCTTGATGTTGCGATCGTCGTCGGGTTGATCGGGTTCATCGGTACGGTGGCCTTCGCATATTACACGCAGCGACGCATATGATGAGTATTGTTCAGGAACTTGCAAGCGCCGCGTTGTTGATCATCGGCACATTGCTCCTGGTGCTGGCCGGTATCGGCATTGTGCGCATGCCCGATATCTTCTTGCGCATGTCGGCTGCCTCAAAAGCATCGTCACTGGGGGCGGGATGTATCTTGCTGGCCGTCGCGGTTTCCGCTGCGGAGATTGCCATCACGGTGCGGGCCATTGCCGGTGTGCTGTTCCTCTTTCTCACGACGCCGGTTGCAGCGCATATGATCGGTCGTGCTGCCTATATGATCGGTGTGCCGCTCTGGAAGGGTACGGTGGTTGACGATCTTCGTGGGCATTATGATACACGCCGCCATACGCTCAGCAGCGTTGAGCATGTGAAACCCCGTATGCAGCGCGGTACCGGCCCGCTGGGTGATGAGCCGGGCGCCTGAGTGGAACATGGGCGCACGCCGGCTCATACAGCGTCGAGCAGGTAGTTTTCCCCCCTCGTCTCGGGATTGCCGTCCCTTCCCGTCTCTGGCG
This sequence comes from Chloroflexota bacterium, assembly GCA_013388755.1. GTDB lineage: Bacteria > Chloroflexota > Chloroflexia > Chloroflexales > Roseiflexaceae > JACAEQ01. The sequence goes on along the minus strand of JACAEQ010000012.1, from coordinate 62,161 downwards.
CATGCGGCTATGGTAGAAGAAAAATGAGGAGGGGCCATGCTGCAATCAGTTCCCGAGACCCATACCAACCGCGCCATGGCGCAGTCGGCAGCGCACGAGTTGCCGCTCAAGCTGGCGCAAGTTATTGCCGTTCTGATCACGTCCGGCGTGCTGATCGGCGTGACGATCATGCTCAATATGCTGATTTTCAGCGCCTGAGCAATTAGCCGATCAGCACCTGTTCCTCAGGGTAAGCAACGAGCTGGGGGCGCTGGTTCGCCAGCGCCAGTACGAGTGTCAGTGCGCCCAGGCGCCCCCAGAACATCATAATGCAGATGATAAGCTGGCCGAACAGGTTAAGTTTGCCGGTAAATGCCAGCGACAGGCCACATGTTGCGAATGCTGAGGCGACTTCGAACAGCGCCTCGTCGAGCGATGCGTCGTGGGTGATCAGGATCAACCAGGTTGCCAGGAGGACCACCAGCAGGGAAACGGTGAGGATTGCGGCGGCCTTACGCACCGTCTGTGGTGCCAGGGTACGGCCACCGATCTGTGGTGACGGCAGCCCGCGCGCATAGGCGCCAACCGCCAGCATGAGTACGGCGAAAGTACCGGTTGTGATCCCGCCACCCATCGACGCGGGCGCGCACCCGATAAACATGAGCGTGATTGTGAGGATCTGGCTGGCCGGTGAGAGAGCGCTGAATGGCTGCAAACCACCAAATCCGGCAGTGCGCGTTGAGATTGACTGGAAGATCGCCAGAATTGCCTGCCGGTGTAGCGGTTCACTGGCTATCACACGGCCCGGCTGGCGCTCGGCAAGGAACAGGCCAAGCGCGCCAACCAGTACGAGCACGACAACAACAACCAGCGTAATTCGTGTGTGGAGCGAGAACGTGCGGGCACGCCAGAAAGCGAGCAATTCGGCCAGCACCGGAATGCCAAGCCCGCCAAGAAAGATGAGCGCGCCCAGGATGGCAAGTGTGACACTGTCGTTGGGAATGCCATACGGATATTGTGGTAATCCGCTGAAGAGATCAAAACCTGCGTTGCAGAATGCCGATACAGCATGGAAGAGTGCGTAGAGCAAGGCGCGTTGTGTTCCGAGCTCGTTGTGCCAGTGAATCCATAGGAATCCTGCGCCGACGGCCTCAATGAGCACGACCGTCAGGAGCACGCGCCGCACGAGTTGCACAATAGCGCCGGGCACCAGTAACCCCATCGAGTCGGTCAGCGCCAGCCGGTCTGTGAGCGACACGCGGCGCCCGAGCAGCTGAAAGGCGATCACTGCCACAACCATAAAACCGACGCCACCGGTCTGGATCAACGCCAGCAGGACGATCTTTCCGGCCAGGCTCAGGTCGCTCACCGGTGTAATGATGGAGAGACCTGTCACACTCAGGGCCGACACGGCGGTGAACAACGCCTCATTCCAGGTCAGTGGCTCGCTGGTGGCCATCCAGGGCAACATCAATGTCAGGGTGCCGATGGTGATCAGGAGCGCCAGGCCAATCACAAGGCGCAAGGCGATCGGTGCCTGGCGTCGCCGGGAAGGCATCCGCACTGAGGTGCGCGAGGGGTATATCATTTGAGCTCAGAGATGCGTGTAATACCGCTATTCTCGCCGATGACCGCCAGCAGATCTCCCTGGGAGAAGGTGTAATCCGGTGCCGGAAAGACTGTCAGATGCTCGCCACGTTTGACTGCCAGCACCGTCACGCCGAAGCGCCGGCGCAGGTCACATTCGCGCAGGGTATGCCCCACGAGCGACGACGGTGCACGCAGTTCGGTAATGCTATGCTCAACGCCCAGGGCGATCTGGTCAACCATCCCGGGTGCGGCGAGCTCCTGCGCCAGGCGGCAACCCGCTTCGTGTTCCGGCAGAATGACGCGATCGGCGCCGACCCGCAGCAGGATCGTGCGCTGGCGATCGGTCGTCGCCTTGCAGATCACGTGGGGAACGCCGAGCGCCTTGACAGCCACGGTTGTGAGGAGATTCGCCTCGAAGTTGGAACCGATCGCAATGACGACCGTGTCGAACGACGGGATATCCACCGCGCGCAGCGCCTGTTCATCGGTCGAGTCCAGCGCAACGGTCTGCGTGAGTTGATCCGCAAGTGACTGGACAATCGCGCGGTCGCGGTCGATCCCGAGAACACTAAAGCCGCGTTCAGCGAGGGTGCGTGCCAGGCTGCTGCCAAAACGCCCCAGGCCGATGACGGCGAATTCCGGTTTTCCATTCAGACGAGGCACAATGACGCCCTGCTCACCAGTGACGGTTCCATGTGTGTCAGGCGGTAGTCATTGAACGATGGCCGGATAGATCAGCATAAGGGCGCACCGGTATGTGCGCCCTCAGCGAGCGACGAACACGTTCAGATTGCGAGGCATGTGACCGTGCGCTTGATTCCGGGAATGCCGTGCAGTTCGTTCATCACCAGGCGCCCGATGTCGCGCTGATCCGGCGTCTCGATCGTGACGATAATGTCGTACGGCCCCGTGACCGGGTCAGCAACTGATATCCCTTTAATCGAGCGCAAGGTTGCGATAACGGAGCCGACCTGGCCAGCCTCGGCTTCAATCAAAACATAAGCTCGAGCAAGCATGACGCACCTCCGCCCTGAACACAACTACGCGTTGTGGATGCTGGAACGCTATGTAATGCGCAATGCAGGAAGCTACCCGTGCAGAGCGTTCAGCGAAGTTCGAAGTCACAAGGCCACCCGCAGCGCCGTGCGGTACGTCGCGAACGGTACGCCACCGTTACATGCCGGGTCTCTGCTGAGCGTGTGATTCGCTGTTCCATCCTGCTGGGGCAGCACTCCATACATACACTATTATAGCACAGAGCAGCCTGGTTCTGACGATACGTAATGACGCAATGCGCATGGTGCCGGATGAAGGAATGACGCAGCGCATCTGGCGCAGTTGACGCCGATGCTTGCTCTGCGGTATCATACGAGCGTGCGCTCGCTGAGCGCCGGCAGGTGATGTCGACGACACTTCGAGAGGAGCCTCGACCATGCGCAATATACTGGGCGCGCTGGCATTTCTGATCGGCCTGGGCATCGGCATGATTGGTGGAGCAGCGTTGCTGGCGTATGCCTACCAGGCCGCCGGTCTCTATCCACCTGATGATGCCACGATCAAGTTCATCGCGCGTGAGCGTGGCTGGCTACGTGACGACGTCTAGTACGCTGAAGCGCAGATTCGCCTGCGGGTGACACCGCGGCGTGGTGGGCTGAAGCCTGCAGAGAACCGGATACGGCCTTCCAGGAAACTGTACGGGTATCGTTGCCGCCGGGAATACTGGTCGCTGCCGCCGGGTGCCGTACGATGTACCCGGTGGTGTGATAGGAGCGAGCCGCCCGTTATAGGGCGCTGCTGCATCGCTCGATGCGCGAACCCTTCAGCCGGGTTTGTGTATGACCTGAGCGCATGCGAAGGAGCATGGAGCAATGGATGAAGCAATGGACAGACCCTGGTTTACGAGTTATGAACCGCGTGTGCCGCGATCGATCGAGATCCCCGACGTTACTCTCAACTACTTTCTGGCAGAAAGCACCCGCAAGTATCCGTACAACACGGCAACCAACTTTGTCTTGAGCTACCTGGCGCGCCGTTTGCTGACCGTCGGCGGGAAGATGACTTACCAGAAGCTCAACGAGATGGTTGATCGTTTCGCAAATGCACTCTATCAATTAGGGGTGCGTAAAGGCGATCGCGTTGCGTTGATGTTGCCCAATTCGCCTCACTATGTCATTGCATTCTTCGCCGCGATGCGTATCGGTGCGATTATCGTCAATAATAACCCGACGTATACTGCTCGCGAACTGAAGCATCAACTGGTCGACAGCGGCGCTGAGACGATCATTCTGCTGAACCTGTTCTACCCGCGCTTGCAGGAGATCCGCGCCGAAACGCCCCTCAAACGGGTGATCGTGGCTCACGTGTTCGATACCCTTGGCCCGCTCTCCCGCTTCCTTGTCCACGCCAAGCAGAGCAAACAGCCCGAGTGGGTGGATGTCAGCCAGGATAAAAGTATCTATCTGTTTCAGCATCTGCTTGAACGCTATGGCCCGAATCCGCCCGCGGTCGAGGTCGTCCCCGATGACACCGCCTTGCTCCAGTATACCGGCGGTACGACCGGCCTGCCGAAGGCGGCGATGCTCTCACATCGCAACCTGGTGGCCAATACATTGCAGGTGGCTTCCTGGCTCACTGATACCAACCCCGGCGCCGAGAAGATGATGTGCGCCATCCCCTTCTTTCACGTGTATGGTATGACCGTCGCGATGATCTTTGGCCTGTACCTGGGCGGCGAGTTGACGATTGTTCCCAATCCGCGCGAGCTTGATCACGTGATGGATGTGATTCAACACGAGCGCTCTTCCTTGTTCCCTGGCGTGCCGGCGATGTATATTCGCATTGTCAACCATCCGCGCATCAGCGAGTATGATCTGAAGTCGGTCAAGGCCTGCATTAGCGGTTCTGCACCGCTGCCGATTGAGGTGCAGGAGCAGTTTGGCCAGATCACTGGTGGCCGGCTGGTTGAGGGCTTCGGTATGACCGAGTTGTCGCCGGTCTCGCATTGTAATCCCGTATTCGGTACGCGCAAGAAAGGGTCGATCGGCATCCCGCTGCCGGATGTTGATGCCAAGATCGTGGACCTGGAGACGGGCGAGGATATTCCCTTTGGCTCTGATAAGGAAGGTGAATTGCTCGTTCGTGGCCCGATGGTGATGCAGGGGTACTGGAATCGCCCCGATGAGACAGCTGTGACGATCACGCCTGATGGCTGGCTGCGTACCGGCGACATCTGCAAAGTTGACAGTGATGGCTACTTCTATATTGTCGATCGCAAGAAAGATATGATGATCGCCTCAGGGTACAAGGTGCTGCCGCGCGATGTTGAAGAGGTGCTGTTTACGCATCCCAAGGTGCTTGAGGCGGTGGTTGTGGGCATTCCTCATCCGACACGCGGCGATGATACCGTCAAGGCGTTCATCGTCCTCAAACCGGGTGTCACGGCTACTGCCGATGAGATCCGCGACTTCTGCAAACAGCAACTGGCTCCCTACAAGGTGCCGCGCGAAGTGGAGTTCCGCGACGAACTGCCGAAAACAATGGTCGGCAAGGTGTTGCGCCGCGTGTTGATTGATGAAGAGAAGGCGAAACTTGCTGTGGCAGGCGAGCCGAAGGTGGAGGCAGTCGGGGCAAAAGTTGCCGGAACATAGTATCAATACCGGCGCGCAGTTGTTGGTGTCCGGATGCCTGCCGTGAGCCTGTGCCACGATGGAACGGGCATTCGTGCAACGGCTCTCGATTGATAGGCGACAGGCAAGCGTTTTTCTGCAGGCCTGTCGCCTATCAATGCATCATCTGGCTTCTTTGCAATACCGGGTAGCCTTCGATCGTACGGAATGACCGGACCCTGAGGAGGCGTGCAGCGGCATATCGAAGGGTGCATGTCGTCGCTCCTGATCGTTGAATGGCTGAATGCAACCGGGTATAACCTGTGTCAGTGCCATGCCGGTCTCATACGCAGAACAGACACCGCTCACATGCCCGAACTGTGCGACGCAGTTCGATGCGACCATCTGGATGCTGCTCGATACGGGTGAGCGTCCGGATCTTGCTGAGAACTTGCTGGAAGGAACGCTGAATGTCGTGACCTGCCCGAACTGCCGTTACAGCGATACGGCTGGTGGGCCACTGCTCATTCACGATCCCGGCGGGCGCAGGGTCTATTTCGCTGCACCTGCGGGTGCGGCGGAGCATCTCTGGCGCGAACAGGCCCAGGCGCTGCTCTATGTCCTCATTGGCAGCTTACCTGAGGAGGCGCGCCAGCCGTACCTGGGTGATGTGCAGGTGGAAGTGGACATGGATGGCGTCCGTCGCGCCATGGCGCGTCGCGGGCGGCGCTTTGCACCACGCCTGCCAGAGGAGCCACTCGCGCCGGAGCAGATGAGTGTGCCGCCTGTGCCTGCCGCTCCATCTCTGCCGGTTCCTGAGGCTGGATCGGGCGTTGCCGCCATTGAGGAATTGCTCAGCGCAGATACGCCCGCCGAACTGATCGCGATCGCCGCCCGGCGCCCGGAAGTGACGACCATCCATGCCGATGAGGTGTTTGAGCAACTCATCGTGACCGCTCGCGCGCAGGGTGAGCATGACGTGGCGCACGCCCTGGTTGAGGCGCGCCTCGTGCTGCGTGATTTGCGCGCCGGCCAGAGCGCCGAGGCCGGTACAAGGCGCGTGCATACCGGCGAGGATGGGATGATTGGCACTGGCGTGGCAGTCAGGCCGCCACCAACTGCCCCCGCGATGCCGCACCTCGCGGAGGCCGCCTATCAAGCGTTGCTGCTTACTGATGGGCCTGACTCACTGCATGATGCCGTGTGTGATTACCCTGTGTTGCTGGAGCCCTGGGTTGACGATGAGCTTGCCTGGCGGGTGGATCATGCGCTTGATGACGGCAACGAGCGACTTGCGCAACTGATTGAGGCGTACCGTGACGCTCTGGCACAGATGCGCGCCGAACTCACCAGTGCCGATGAGTTAGGGCGCGCGATCGACGCGCTGCTCCGCGCGGGTCATGCAGCCGAGATGCTCCTTGCTGTGATCGGCGAATATCCTGCACTACTTACTGAAGCGGCGCAGGATGCACTGTTCGAACTTGCGGCGGGTGCCCGTATGCGCGGTGATGCCGCGCTGGCGGAACATGCCATTGAATGCCGCGCCATGCTCCGTAGTGTTCGTGAGGGCCTTCAGGAGGAGCTATGATCGAGTTCTTTGAATTTCAGATGCGCACGCGGTTGCTCTACAAAACTGGTCTGGCAGGTGAACTTGCCGATGAAGTGGCTCAACTCGGACGGTCTCGCGCCCTGCTGGTGGCTGATCCTGGTGTTGTACAGGCCGGCTTGCTCGACAGGGTGCGCCAGGGCCTGGGGGGCGCAGTGACGGTGGTCGGTACGTTCACCGACGTGCCATCCGACTCGTCGGTTGCGACCGTCGAACGCGGCGCCGCCGCTGTACGCGATTCCGGGGCGGATCTTCTGGTTGCGGTCGGTGGCGGCTCAGCGCTTGATACGGCGAAGGCGATGCGTATTCTCCTGACGGAAGGGGGGACGCTCTACGACTACCAGGGCGCCAACCTGCTCAATCGTCCCCTCTTTCCGATGATTGCGATTCCGACCACGGCCGGTACCGGGAGCGAAGTGACGCCAGTGGCCGTCATTCGTGATGAGCAGTCGGAGCAAAAACTGTTCTTTGTCAGCCCGTACATTGGCCCGGAGATGGCCGTGCTTGATCCTGAAATGACGCGCACGCTGCCTCCGCGCCTGACGGCCGCCACCGGCATGGATGCACTCAGCCACGCAATCGAAACCTTTGTCGGCATCGGCGCCAACCCGATCACGGACAGTCTGGCATTGCAGGCGATTGATATGATCTCGAACTATCTGCGTGCGGCGACCCATAGCGGCAACGACCTCGAAGCGCGCGGACAGATGCTGGTTGCAGCAACGATCGCAGGTATTGCATTCTCAACCACAGGTATTGGCGTCAATACCGGTATTGTTCATGCTGTTTCACACACCGTTGGTGCGGCGCATCACATTCATCACGGCACGGCCAACTCAATCATGCTGCCGCATGGCATGCGCTTCAATGCAGCAGTTGTGCCAAACCGGCTTGTGCGCATTGCCCGCGCCATGGGGGTCAACGCAGGTGGGCGACCTGAAGAGGCGGTCATCGCTGACGGAATAGCTGCAGTTGCCAAGCTTGCGGAAGATTGCGGCCTGCCAACCCGCCTGCGCGATGTCGGTATTTCTCAGGATGCCCTGCCGGCCCTCGCGGAAGGCACGCTGATGGATGGCGCGATCATGAGCAATCCACGTCCAGTCGAGTATGACGACGCACTTGCTCTCCTTCGTGCTGCCTGGTAGATCGGCAATCTCGGGCCGGACGATCGTCTGGCGCCTGCTGGCGACGTATCTCCGCAGCACGATAGTAGCGGTATCTCCTATGCGAATGATTGCGCATTGGAGATAGCCGTGGGTGACAATGCCACGCTGGTTGGCACCGATTCACGTGCGCGGCTCCTGGGCATGGTGCTGGTGAACGTCAGCACGGCGTTGCTGCTGGCCATGCTCTATCTTGGCTGTCTCGTCGTCTTGCCATGGTTCGGGATGCGCGATCGGGCAACCGTCCATATGGTCGCGTCGGTCAGCCTGGCGGTTGCGGTCATCCCGTTACGGCGCCGGCTGGTGGCGATCAGTAATCGCATGCTACGGCTGCGCTGGCAAGATAGCGAAGAGATACTGCGCGAATTCGGCGCGGCGCTCAGCCGTACCATCGAGCCGGAAGCATTGCGTACCTTGCTGGTGGAAGACTTGCCGCAACGGTTGCGATTGCGTGGCGCCACTCTCTGGATGCTCGAACCTCCTGATGACCGCATCTTCAGCGCTATCGGCCAGGACGCGCACATACCCGGAGCAACCTTGCTCGCCCAGGGTGCGAGTGCCAGCAAGGTGCGAGTCTGCACCGAGTATGTACGCATACCTGCTCTCGCCGACGCCGAATGGATGGCGCCGTTTGTGTCCCAGGGTGTTCACCTGGTCATCCCCCTGCGGGTGAGCAATCGCCTGGTTGGTATCTACGGCTGCGGCCCGCCGATCAACCGGCGCGATTATCCACGGCATGTCACCAGCCTGCTGGTGATGCTTGCACCTGCGGTGGCCAGCGCGCTGGAAAACGCACGCGCCTACACGGAAATTGCGCGCCTGAACGCGCAACTCCATGCGCTCGACAAGCTCAAGGATGAGTTCATTGAGCATGTGGGCCACGAATTGCGCACACCGGTGACCAGCCTGTCGCTGGCGCTCCAGTTGCTCACGCGGCAGCCCGAACTGGTACGCGAGCTCAGCCAGGTTGTGCACAGCAGTATTGCGCAACTCGAGGTGCTGGCTGATCGAGTGTTGCTGCTGGACCACTACCTTGAGGATCCGGCGGCAGGCTTACGACGGGCATCAGCATCCATTGAGTTGCTGCCGTTGCTGGAAGAGATCGCCGATGCGTTTGCTCCCATGGCGCATGCGAAAGGGCTGCACCTTCGCATTCAGTCGCCTGAGGGCCTGGCGGCGTGGGGTGAAGCCGCCACACTGCGGCGTGCGCTGCATGAGGTCATCGACAATGCCATTCGTTACAGCGATGCGGGAACGGTGACCCTCGCCGCCCAGGTTCGCGATGGCCTGGCCGTCATTACGGTCGAGGATCAGGGGCCGGGCATTCCGGCTGATGAACGCGATCTGCTGTTCAACGCCTTCTACCGTGGGCGGCGAACACGCGCACTCGCAGAGAAGCCAGGCGCCGGGCTCGGCTTGAGCCTGGCGCGGCGCGACATCGAAGCGCTTGGTGGTCAGATCTGGCTGGAACGTACCAGCTTTGAAGGTTCGGCCATGTGTGTGGCGCTGCCCGCAGTTGCATTGTCGTGTGAAGAAATCGGCGCTACCTGATCGGCGGCGCTACGCCGATATCACCTCCAACCGCCACATGACGCGGTAGCCGCGCAGTCACACGACTGACCAGGAGGTTCTCATCATAACACCGCTCGGCGTAGAGGCAGCTGAGAGCCCAGAGATGGCTCAGATGCAGCCGGGTGAATACGCGACCGTCGCCAAGATCGCGATCGGCGAGCACGCGGGGGAGTAGACGGTCAATCAATGCATCAAGCTCGGCAGTAGACATGAGGCTACCCCTTGTTGTGGGTGCGATTCATGGCACGATTTTAGCAGGCAATGCATGCTTGTCAGGTATTTATCAGGTCTCTATTGTAGCACACTCCTGGGAAACATCCAGCCTGCCGGCGCCTCGTGTGGCAAACTGTGACAATTGAGTCATCTTCCAGCATCACCAGCGAGATGTTCAACGCAACAAGCAGCGGTGTGCGGCTCAGCCGCACACCGCTACAGTGCCTCGCCCTGGTGGCGGGCGACTGCTTGCCATTAGTCGTCGCCGTGATACTTGAAGGATACTTTCAGTTTGGTGCGGAACATGATAGTCTTGCCGTCCTCCAGGTGGATGTCCATAGCGACAACTTCTCCGACCCGCAGGTCGCGCAGGCTGTGCGAGGCTGTTTCAATTGCGGTGGCGGCCGCCTTCTCCCACGACTCGTGGCTCGTTCCAACCAACTCGATCACCTTGTACACGCTCTCGGACATGGTACCCTCCTTTGTTCAAAGATGCCGCTAACTGTGATTCAGAAGCGCCCTGCCAGCATGCCGGCATCGCGCTCGAACTCGGTCACAATCGGCCGCACCAGCCGGATAAAGTCGTCGCAACGCATGCTGATGGCATCTTGATGCGTTCCCGCCTGGAACATGATCGTTTCAGATTCGGTCAGCGCGCGATCCATGTAGACGGGCATGCCGTAGAGGTTGCCAAACGGCGGCATGGCTCCGGGCTCGCAATCGGTGAAGACCGTGGCAAACTCACGCTCGTCAGCAAGGCAGATCTCGCGCGCACCGATCGCCTCGGTCAGGCGTGCCAGGTCAGCGCGTGTGTCGGCGGGCAGCATGAGCATCGCCATGTGCCCATCAATGAACACGATGACAACTTTCGCGAATGTGTGGGGTGGAACGTGTTCGTAAGCGGCGACATCGTGAGCGGTATACGCGGTGGGATGATGGTAGGTCGTGTACGATACGTGGTGCTCGCGCAGAAATGCGCCAAGTCGTTCGATACACGTCATCGTAGCACCTCCTTGTGCTCATTCATCCCTTAATGTACAGGAGACTACGCGGTATACCAGGGCAGAAGCAGTGACCTGGAGAGAATGTTCATTCACCGAAAGTACGTCGGTGAGGGCGTAGTACTTCGATCCCACCTGATCTGCTGGACACCATACCTCGCAGCTCTCCGCAAACAGGACCGCTGGTGGATTGTCTGACCTGCCCGGGCATTCGTACGATATGTCAACGGGTCGCCATTGCCGGGCTGGTGTTGCTGTGCGGCCTGAAGGAGCAATGATGCGAGGTGCGACACAGAATATCATTGCTATATGTGCAGCCGCCGCCATCATACTTCTTAGCGCGGGGGTGGTTCGCTCTCACCTGAACCCTGCCACCAGTTCCCTGCCGGCGTATGCTGGAGGATACCGCGTCGATCGGATCTCGTATGGGCTGGATCCGGCAGATCCTTCGCGGCTCCTCTCGGTCCGCTTCCGCTTTACACCTGCAACCGCCGGAAATTACACCATCCGTGCCAGAGTGGTTCGTAGCAGCGCGAGTTATGTTCCCTGCCGCCGGACGGATTCGCCGTCGGATCAGTGGATCTGCCCGCTTCCAGGGATCGCGGTACGATCCGCCGATCAGCTCGACATCGTTGTCGAAGAAGTACGGCCCTCCACCTATTCTCTCTACCTGCCGATTGTGTTGCGGCAGTGAGCGACAGATTGATGATACACCCCACCGATGGAATAGAACCATTCTGAGGAAAAGCGTGAACAGTGACGCCTGGTCATCACTGTTCACCCATCCCTGAACATGGTGTTTTCCGCCGGCGGGGCGACGTGATCTGGCGCTGGCGCAAGCCTTCCAGCCGCCGGTTCTCTATTTCGGGGGCCTCCCCAAAACCCTCGACCGTGCACAGATACCCTCCTTCCTACTTTTGACGACGACCGGCATTACTGGTATGCTTTGAAGCATTCGCGAAACCTGTATGGATGATGATCTATGGCAACGATCCTGGATGAACTCCACTGGCGTGGCCTGCTGTACGATAGTAGCGATGGCCTCGCCGAGGTGCTGACACGCGAGCATGTCACGCTGTACATTGGCTTCGATCCCAGCGCCAGCAGCTTGCATATTGGCCACCTGGTGCCGCTGCTCACGCTTGCCCGCTTTCAACGTTTCGGCCATACGCCAATTGCGCTGGCGGGCGGTGGCACCGGCCTGATCGGCGACCCGAGCGGCAGAACACAGGAACGCCAGCTCCTGAGCAAAGCGCAGGTCGAAGAGAATGTTGAGGCGATTAAACGCCAGCTTGCCCGGTTCATTGATTTTAATGCGCAGGCGAATCCTGCCAGGTTGATCAACAATGCCGACTGGCTGACGCGCCTGTCGTTGATGGATTTCCTGCGTGATACCGGCAAGCACCTGACGGTCAACTACATGCTGGCGAAAGACTCAGTGCGCTCGCGCCTGTCCAGCGAAACTGGAATCTCGTTTACCGAGTTTAGCTATATGTTGCTCCAGGCCTATGATTTCGCCTATCTTTTCGAGCACCATGGCTGCACGTTGCAGGCCGGCGGCAGTGATCAGTGGGGGAACATTACAGCGGGGATTGAGTTAATCCGCCGTGTCCATGGCAAGAAAGCCTATGGCGTCGTGTACCCGCTGGTGACAAAGGCGGATGGCACGAAGTTTGGCAAGAGCGAGACAGGTACCGTATGGCTCGATGCACAACGAACATCGCCGTACCGTTTCTACCAGTTCTGGTACAACACCGACGATACCGATGCGGTGCGTTACCTCAAGTATTTCACATCGTTGACCGCTGCCGAGATTCAGGGACTGGAGCAGGAAACGGCAGCGCAGCCGGAGCGCCGGGCCGCGCAACTGCACCTGGCGCGCGAGGTCACACGCCTGGTGCATGGTGATGCAGCGCTGGCACGCGCCGAAGAGGCGGCCCGGGCGCTGTTCGGTGGTGTGTTGAGCAGTCTGACTGCCAGTGATGTGCAGGATATCTTCGACGATGTGCCGTCTATAACGGTGCCGCGCCACGACCTGGAGGGAGATGGCCTGGCACTGGTTGATGCGCTGCTGCGTTGTGGCATTGCAACCTCGAAGAGTGATGCGCGACGTGCGATCGAAGGGGGCGGCATCTATGTCAATAATCTTCAGCATGCCGATGCCGGGCGTCGCCTGACGCTGAATGACAGCATTGATGGTCAGTTCATTGTGTTGCGCAAAGGGCGGAAGAACTATCACCTGATGCGGCTGGCGTAATCCCTCACATAGGTGCAGGTGATCTGTTGTACAGGGTGAGGCTTCCTCGCCCTGTATGCTTTGTGTACTGCATGCATCACTTTTGTAAACCTTGACTTTACCTTTTGAATCTACTATAGTTAGCGCAGATTTGAGGAGATTTGACTAGAATCTGGTGCGTCCATGATCACGACGCCTCCATCGTCGGTGGCGACGATGCCCCCTGACGCTCTGCCGCACATTGTGGTGGTTGGCGGTGGGATCAGCGGTCTGAGCGCGGCTTATGAACTCGGTCGTAGTACGCACTCTGCCGCGCCGCCGGTAGCGGTAACGCTGATCGAGCGCGAACCGCGTCTGGGGGGAAAGATTGTCACGGAACATAGCGGGCCGTTTCTGATCGAGGGTGGGCCAGATTCATTTATGGCGCAAAAGCCATGGGCCGCTGAACTGGCGCGCGAGCTTGGCCTGGGTGACGAGTTGATGGTTGCCTCGCCAATGCGACGTACCACCTGGGTGCTGGTACGTGGCCGACCGCAGCCACTCCCCGAAGGGATGCTGCTCATTGTCCCGACACGCATTGCTCCCTTTGCGTTTTCGCCCCTGATCTCGCCACTTGGTAAATTGCGCATGGTGCTCGATCTGGTTGTACCGGCGCGCCGCGATGATGGTGATGAGACGCTGGCGGATTTCATCCGGCGCCGCCTGGGCACTGAGGCGCTCGATCGCCTGGCCGAACCGATCCTCTCCGGCATCCATAGCGCCGAGTGCGAACGCCAGAGTATCATGGCGACGTTTCCGCGCTTCCGCGACCTCGAGAAGCGTTACGGCAGCCTGATCCGCGGCATGCTCGCTGCGCGGCGCAATGCGCCCAGGGAGCCATCCGCCCACCAGTCGCCATTCATGACCTTGCGCAACGGGATGAGTGCGCTCGTTGAACGCCTTGAGCAACGCCTGACCGCGCGTATCTTCACCGGCTCCACGGTGGTGACCCTGGCGCACCGGCCGGCTGCCGCTCGACCGTATCATCTGTGCCTCGATGATGGTACGGCGCTGGATGCCGATGCGGTCATTCTTGCCACTCCGTCCTTTGTCGCAGCCGACCTGACTGCGCCGGGCTTTCCTGAGCTGGCGGCTGCCTTGCGCGCCATTCGCTATGTTTCGACGGCTACTGTCTCGTTCGTATACCGGCGCGCCGATACCGGCAATCTGCTGGATGGCTACGGGCTCGTGATTCCACGTGGTGAGCAACGCCAGATCAATGCCTGCACGTTGTCGTCGGTCAAGTTTCGCCACCGCGCTCCCGATGAGTTTCTCCTGTTGCGTTGCTTCGTTGGCGGATCGCGCCGTCCGGAATTGCCGGCGCGCGAGGACGACGAACTGGTGGCACTGGCGCGAACCGAGATTCGCGAGATATTTGGCGTTTCTGCCGAGCCGGTGCTGTCGCGAGTCTATCGCTGGCCTAATGGTAACCCCCAGTATGATGTGGGTCATCTGGGGCACATCGAGGCTCTCGAGCGACTCTGTCCCGAAGGGTTGTTCCTGGCTGGCGCGGCATATCGCGGCGTTGGCGTTCCTGATTGCATCAAACAGGGGCGCGAGGCGGCACGCAAGGCGCTGATGGTGGTGTCTGCGGCCCATGCTGTAGCTGGATCATCATTATGATCACCAATTCTGATCCAACGTCAGACGACTGGCTCTCACTGGCCGAGGCCAGTGCACTGCTCGGGGTCGCGGCCTCAACTTTGCGGCGCTGGGGCGATGCCGGCAAGGTGCCGATGAAGCGCACCCTCGGTGGACACCGGCGCTTTTCACGCGCCGGTCTGCAGCACCTTGATGCTGCACAGATCCACGGAAGCACACCTGCGCCTGCATCCCCACTGCTCCAGTTCGATGCCCATGCAATGTCGCGCGCCAACTGGCATACGCGCTTCGTGACCCGTTCCGATACCGACCGCATGCGTGGCCTTGGGCAGCGCCTGCTCGGCTTGCTCATTCAGTATATCAATCGTCACGAAGAGGATGCCCGCTTCCTCAATGAAGCGCGAACCGTCGGCAGCAGCTACGGCCGTGAGACCCGCGAGGCCGGCCTGAGCATGCACGATACAGTCGAGGCGTTTCTGTTCTTTCGTCGTTCGTTTTCGCGCCTGGCTCTCCCGGTTCCCGGGATCGCGCAACCGAACGACATTGACCAGGCAGCCTCACTCCATATGCGCATTGATCGCTTTATGGACGCCATACTGCTCGGCGCGATTGACGGTTATGAGCAACAGTAGTCGAGGAATTCAGGTATGCAGCTCACCCTGATCGGTGTTCACCAGCGCAACACGCCAGTGACCGTGCGTGAGCGCCTGGCCTTTGGGCTGGGCGAATTGCCCGAAGCGCTGCTTGCGCTCCACGCGCGCGTCGATGAGGGGTTCATTCTTTCGACGTGTAACCGGGTCGAGGTCTGTGCCGTGACGCACGATAGGGTCTCCGGCGAGGGCGCGCTTTCATCCTTTCTGGCAGCTCAGCGTGGCATAAGTGAGACGGCTTTCGCCTCGTCGCTGTATGTTCATCAGGATGCTGCGGTGGTGCGTCACCTCTACCGCCTGGCAGCTGGCCTTGATTCGATGGTGCTGGGTGAAAACCAGATCGTCGGCCAGTTGAAAGAAGCCCTCGCGATTGCGCACGCGGCCGGGACGGTTGGCCCGGTGCTGCACCGCGTGCTTCATGGCGCACTGGCTGCCGGCAAACATGTGCGCACGCAGACGGGTATTGCCGCCGGACGTGTATCGGTCGTGTCGGTGGCAATCGATCTGGCGCGCCACTTCCCTGGCTTGCTGGCGCGCGGGCGCATCCTGATCGTGGGCGCGGGTCGCATGGCCGAACTGGCATTGAAGCATCTGCACGTCGAGGCGGGCGCCGCGATCACGGTGGTGAATCGCACCGATGAACGGGCGGCGACCCTGGCGCAACGCTATGGTGTTGCCTGGCGACCGTTCAGCGAACTGGAAGGCGCACTGGCGGGCAGCGATATGGTGTTGAGTTGCACTGCCGCGCCGGGCATCGTCATCCCAATGCATGCCGTGGTGCACGCCGCGGCAGGACGCGCCACACCGCTGTTGCTCTTCGATCTGGCGGTTCCGCGGGACATTGACCAGGAGGTAGCCGGCATCCCCGGCGTACAACTATTTGATGTTGATGCGCTCGAACCAGTATGCAGCGCAAACCGTGCGACTCGCGCGGCAGAAATGCAACGCGCCGAGGCGCTGGTCGATGAGGCGGTGGCAAAGTTTATGGAATGGTGGGCCATCCAGCAGGTGGTGCCAACGATCCGCGCCCTGCGTGAACGCGCCGAGGCGATCCGTGACGCCGAGATTCGACGGGCGCTGGCGCGCTGCCCCGAACTGTCGTCCCAACAGCGCGATACGGTTGTGGCGCTCAGCTCGGCTATCATCAACAAGTTGCTGCATGAGCCTATCGTTGCGCTACGCGATCCAGACGGCGGAGGCGAACTGCTGACCGCAGTGCGGCGCCTGTTTAATATCGCGCCGTTGCCGGAAGACACGTATACCGGTTATGCCAATTCCCATTGAATTGCTCTGCCGAAGGCAAACGAGCCAGGTGCGCGCCGCGAGAGATGGCAACCATGTAACTCGTGCTACCTGAAAAGGAGCACCTGATTCGCGAGCCTGCCCTGATCGCACGATAGAAAGGAGTCCACGCCCATGCAGGCGCAGTACGAAGCACCTGCCGTTCCGTGGTTTGTCCAGTTCACGGCTTTCAAAGTCGACCCTGCCTGGCGTCGCATGGCGCAGGCCGGGCGCGCCGATGGACGAGAGATATTCGCCGGTGTGCTCGACAACTATGCTCCGGATATTACCACCTGGGCCTACAGCGGTATCGGCATGAAGATCGGTGTCGATCTGCTTCTCTGGCGGCGTGGCATCGATCCAAAAGGCATGCAGGAGATGACGGCGCGCCTGCTCACGAGTGGTATGGGTAGCTACTGTGAAATTACGTACCAGCTCTTCGGCTACACCCGTCCATCCACCTACACCCGCCGACCGACCACCCAGGAGCAGGCGATCGATCTTGATGATCGCCAGACATACCTGATTGTCTACCCGTTCAGCAAGACGACCGACTGGTATCTGATGAGCCGCGACGCGCGCCAGGGCATGATGAACGAACATATGCGCGTCGGCCATGAGTATGCCGACATTCGCCAGGTGCTGCTGTATGCCACCGGCATTGATGACCAGGAGTTTGTCGTGGCGTATGAGACCGAAGACCTGCCGCGCTTCAGCCAGCTGGTGACCGATCTCCGCGCCACCGAAGCGCGCCGCTACACGTTGCGCGACACACCGATCATTACCGCGATTCACCGGCCGTTGCGCGAGGCGCTGGCCCTGATTGGATGAGTTACGATGCATTATCGTTTTCTGGCGGCATGCCGCCGTGAGCGTACCGATGTGACGCCGGTCTGGTTCATGCGCCAGGCGGGGCGTTATATGCCGGAATACCGGGCGGTGCGCGAGCGCTACGGCTTTCTCCAGATGGTCAAGACGCCTGAACTGGCGGCTGAAGTAACACTGCAACCGGTGCGCGCGTTTGCGGTTGATGCCGCCATTGTTTTCGCCGACATTCTGCCGCTGCTGGAAGGAGCTGGTCTCCGCCTGACGTATGAGCACGGTGAGGGACCGGTCATCCACAACCCGTTGCGTGCTCCGGGCGACATTGCCGCATTGCACGATGCCGATCCGCGAGAGACGGTTGCTTACACGCTTGATGCCATTCGCCTGGTCAAACGTGACCTGTCGGGAAAGGTTCCATTGATTGGCTTCAGCGGTGCGCCATTTACCCTTGCGGCCTATGCGATCGAAGGAGGGTCGTCGCGTGACTACCGCCGCACCAAGGTGCTGATGTATACCGAGCCGGAGGCGTGGCGCGCCCTGATGGACCGCCTGACGGGCCTCGTGAGTGCATACCTGATCGCTCAGATCGAGGCTGGTGCCGACGCGGTGCAGATCTTCGACAGCTGGGCCGGTGCGCTGGCACCAGGTGATTATGCCGAGTATGTGCTGCCGTTCGTGCAACGGTGCATTGCCACGGTGCGGGCAGGGTTCGCCCGCGATCCGGCACCGCCGATGATCTATTTCGGCGTCGATCTTGGGGGAATGTCCGGCCTGCTGCGCCAGACCGGCGCAGACGTCATCGGCCTCGACTGGCGCATTACGCTGGATGAGGGATGGGCACAGCTCGGCCCGGGAGTCGCAGTACAGGGCAATCTTGATCCGCACGTGCTCCTGGCCCCCTGGCCCGAGGTGCGTCGCCGCGCCGCCGATATTCTCGATCGTGCCGCAGGTCGCGCCGGGCACATCTTCAACCTGGGCCATGGCATCGTTCCGGAAACGCCGGTTGATACCGTGCGCCGTCTCGCCGAGTTTGTGCATGAGTATTCAGTGGAACGAACGATATGACCAGTTCTTCGCCTCCGACTGGCATCCTCTTGCTTGCCTATGGCACGCCTGAGAGCCTTGATGATATTGAGCCATATTTCACGCACATTCGCGGTGGCCGACCGCCATCACCTGAAGCGCTGGCAAACCTGCGTGAGCGCTACCGGCTGGTTGGTGGCCGCACGCCGCTGAAGGACCTGACCTTTGCCACAGCCGACAGGCTCCAGGCGCGCCTCGATGCTGAAGCGCCAGGGCAGTATCGCCTCTTCGTCGGCATGAAACACTGGCATCCGTTCATTGCCGAGACCGTCCCACAGATCGCTGCTGCAGGCATCCGGGATGTCGTCGCACTGGTGCTGGCGCCGCACTACTCGAAGATGAGCGTAGGTGGTTACCGTGCCTACCTTGACCAGGCGAATGCGGCGCTTGACCAGCCGCTTCAGGTGACATTCATCGAGCGCTGGCACGATCACCCGGGTTTCCGCCGGCTCATTGCTGACCGGATCGTTGCGGCGCGTGCAGAACTTCCGCCAGATATGCACAACGTGGCGCTGGTGCTGTTCAGTGCCCATAGCCTTCCCGAGCGCATCCTTGCGTGGAGCGACCCGTACCCTGCAGAGCTCCGCGAGAGTGCGATGGGTATCGCCAGTCTGCTCGGACTGGCCGACTGGCGTCTGTGCTATCAGAGCGCCGGTATGAGCGGTGAACCCTGGCTCGGCCCCGATATTCTCGATTACCTGGAGGAGTTGCACGGCGAAGGCGTGCGCGCCGTGGTCAGCGCGCCGTTTGGCTTCGTTGCCGATCATCTCGAAGTGTTGTGGGACATTGACCATGAGGCGCAGGAGAAGGCCGCTGAACTGGGAATCGAACTGCGTCGCATCCGTATGCCGAATGCGGACGACGAGTTTGTGGCCGTCCTGGCCGATATTATCGGCGCCGCGAAAAAAGCATGAAGGCGATACTGACCATCGGCACGCGATCCAGCAAGCTCGCGCTGGTTCAGACTCACATGATCCGCGACAGGTTGCAGGTTGTGCATCCTGACCTCACTGTCGCCGTGGAGCACATTACGACCAGGGGCGACATCATTCTCGACCGCCCGCTGAACGCGATTGGTGACAAAGGGTTGTTTGTGGTTGAGATCGAAGAAGCGATGCGCGCAGGGAGGGTTGACCTGGCGGTACATAGCGCAAAGGATCTCCCGTCGGAGTTGCCACCCGACATGACGCTGGCTGCGTGTCCGCGTCGCGCTGATCCGCGCGATGCACTGGTTGCGCGTTCCGGCGCAACCCTCGCGACGCTGCCGCGCGGCGCACGCATCGGCACCAGTAGCCTGCGCCGCGCGTGCCAGCTGCGTTCGATGCGTCCCGACCTCGATATTCTGGATCTGCGCGGCAACGTTGACACGCGCCTGCGCAAATTGCACGATGGTCAGTATGATGCTATTGTGCTGGCAGCCGCCGGGCTGGTACGCCTGGGTCTTGAGAGTGTCATCACCGAGTTGATCGAACCAGATGTCATGATCCCGGCAGTCGGGCAGGGGGTGATCGGCATTGAGGCACGCGCCGGTGACAATCGCGTGCTGCAACGGCTGGCGCCGCTGGAGGATCCGGCGGCCCGCCTGGCAATCACTGTTGAACGCGCGTTTCTTGCGCGGATCGGTGGTGGCTGCCAGGTACCGGTTGGCGCGCTGGCGCGTCTCGAAGGCGAGGAACTCATCCTCGACGGCATGATCGGGACGCGTGATGGGCGTCTGGTGCGTGGCCGGCGCCGCGGCCCGGCTTCCGAACCATCCAGACTCGGGGCGGCGCTGGCTGATGAACTGCTTGATTCTGGCGGGCGGGCGCTGCTGGCTGTAGCGTAAGCTCCAGGAACGCTGCCACTCGCCGAGGAAGCACCGTGGAACCGACCGGCTCATTACAGGGTAAACGGATTGCCATTACTCGCGCTGCCGAGCGCGCCGAGGGATTTGCAGCGGCAATACGTGCGTGTGGCGCCGAGGTGCTGGTATGCCCCACCATCGCCTATGCCCCGCCGGATGACCCGGCACCGCTTGACGCGGCGCTGCGCGATCTTGATCGGTATGACTGGCTCATGATCACCAGCGCCGCAGCAGTTGAGGCGCTGTCGGCCCGGAAGGCGTGGCCACTGCCTACGCATATGCGCGTGGCAGCGGTCGGGAAGGCAACCGCCGCTGCCATTGAGGCCTGTGGTGGTTGCGTGGACCTTCTGCCGGCGGAACAGCACGCGGAAGGGTTGCTCGCTGAACTGGGAGAGATGGCCGGGGCGCGCGTACTCCTCCCGTTGGCCGACATTGCGCGTGAGACGCTGGCGGCCGGCCTGCGCGCGCGCGGAGCGGTGGTTGATGTCGTCATTGCCTACCGGACGGTTCCCGGCCCCGGTGTGCAACGCCTGCTCGCGCCGCTCCGCGCGCGCGCGCTGGATGCGGTGGTCTTCAGTAGCCCGTCAACATTGCGCTATATGCTCGATGGATGTGAACGCCTCGGCATTGACCGGCAGACAGCACGTGATTTGCTCGCCGGCGCCGCACTTGTAGCGATCGGTCCTGCAACGGCGCGTGCGCTGGAAAAAGAAGGCCTGGTCGTTAGCGCCCGTGCACCGGTGCCGACGGCGGAAGGTATGATCGCAGCGCTGGTAGAGGCGCTGCAGCGGCGGTTGCTTCACTGATGTTTACGAAAGGAACCCCTCCATGCTTACCCGGCGACCGCGACGGTTGCGCCGTACACCAGCCCTGCGCCAGATGGTGCGCGAGACGACACTCACCGTTGATGATCTGATAGCGCCGTTGTTTGTCGCCGACGGCAGCGGAATCGTCCGTCCCATTGGCTCGATGCCCGGCCAGGCGCAGCGCTCGGTTGACCGGCTCACCAGCGAGCTCGATGCATTGATGGAACTCAAGATACCGGCGGTGTTGCTGTTCGGCATTCCAGCGCACAAAGATGTAACCGGCAGCAGCGGCTGGGATGCAACCGGGCCCGTGCCGCAGGCGATCCGTGCAATCAAGCAGTATGCGCCGGATCTGGCCGTTATTGCTGATGTCTGCCTGTGCGAGTATACAAGCCATGGTCACTGTGGTGTCCTGGCCGATGCGCCCGGCAGCGGTGATGTGCTGAATGACCCGACGCTCGAATTGCTTGCGCGCTGTGCCGTGGCCTACGCCGATGCCGGCGCAGATATTGTCGCGCCCAGCGCTATGATGGACGGCCAGGTTGCAGCGATTCGTGCCGCGCTTGACGCCGCCGGTCACGATCAGGTGGCAATCCTGTCATACGCCGCCAAGTTTGCGTCGGCGTTTTACGGTCCCTTCCGTGAGGCAGCCGAGTCTACCCCGGCATTCGGCGACCGCCGCGCCTACCAGATGGACCCGGCCAACGGACGCGAGGCGATGCGCGAGGTGGCGCTCGATGTTGCCGAAGGGGCCGATATGCTGATGGTTAAGCCAGCAGGCGCATACCTTGACGTCATCAGCGCCGTGCGGCAACGGTACGATCTACCGCTGGCGGCATACCAGGTAAGCGGCGAGTATGCCATGATAAAAGCCGCGGCGCAGCAGGGCTGGATCGACGAACGCCGTGCGGCGCTCGAAAGCCTGACCGCTATTCGGCGCGCCGGAGCCGATATGATCATTACCTACTTTGCCAGAGATGCAGCGCGCTGGATCGCCGGCGGCGCATAATATCGCCGATCGACTTGCGCGTGCCTGCTTCCGGAGGGACCAGTATGAAAACCACCTGCTCCGAGGAATTATTCGCCGAGGCTCAGTCGCTGATCCCTGGCGGCGTCAATAGTCCGGTGCGTGCCTTTCGTGCCGTGGGCGGCGTACCGCGTTTCATTGCACGCGGTGAGGGTGCCTTTCTCATCGATGTGGACGGCAATCGCTATATCGATTACGTCTTATCGTGGGGTCCACTCATCCTTGGTCATGCCCATCCGGATGTTGTAGCGGCGGTTGCTGAGCAGGCAGCGCGCGGCACGTCATTTGGTGCACCGACGGAACTTGAGAATGAACTGGCTCGCCTGATTGTACAGGCGATGCCGGCGGTCGAAATGGTGCGTTTTGTTTCGTCAGGCACGGAAGCGGCTATGAGTGCGCTACGCCTGGCGCGTGCCGCGACCCGGCGTGATAAGGTCATCAAGTTTGCCGGATGCTACCATGGGCACTTTGATGGCTTTCTTGTTCAGGCTGGCTCAGGTGTGGCAACCCTTGGCCTGCCGGACAGCCCGGGCGTTACTGCGGCAACGGCCGCAGGCACGCTGACTGCGCCGTACAACGATCTCGATGCGGTGGAGACGTTGCTCAAGGCCAATCCAGGCGAAGTTGCGGCTATCATGGTTGAGCCGGTCGCCGGCAACATGGGGCTCGTGCTGCCGCAATCCGGCTTTCTGGAAGGGTTGCGTCGCCTGGCCGACGAGCACGGTGCGTTGCTGATCTTCGACGAGGTGATGACCGGCTTTCGTGTGGCGCCTGGCGGAGCCCAGGGACGGTACGGCGTCAGTCCTGATCTGACATGTCTCGGTAAAGTCATAGGCGGTGGATTGCCCGCAGCGGCGTATGGTGGCCGGCGCGAACTGATGGAACTGATCGCGCCGGCAGGGCCGGTCTATCAGGCAGGTACGCTCTCTGGCAATCCGCTGGCAATGGCGGCCGGGATCGTCACATTGCGGGCAATCAGTGCGCCAGGCGTGTTCGAGCGACTGGAAGCCGCCGCCACCACCCTGTGCACCGGCTTCGAGCGAGCCGCCGCCGCTGCCAGTGTTCCACTGCGCGCAACATATGCCGGCAGTATGTGGGGCTTCTTCTGTACGGGCGAGCCAGTATACGATTATGCGTCGGCGAAAACATCCGACACTCGCTGTTTTGCCCGTTTCTTCCACGCCATGCTGGAACGTGGCGTGTACCTTGCGCCGGCCCAGTTCGAAGCGGCCTTCCTCTCGCTGGCGCATGATGACGGTATCATTCGTACGACGATTGATGCGGCTACCGATGCGTTTCGCGCTATCCTCCCGGCTGGTTGACGCTCATCATCGCTCGTTGTTCATCGTGACGCGCCATTGCTTCCCGGATGCGCACACTCTCCCGCTCACGCGCCGTAACCTCGTATGTTCGTGAAACGTCCTTGAAACAAACGCCCGTGTATAGTACGATGACACCAGGTTGATCCACCGCAACATGGACCTCTGGTTATCGTCACCTGACCGGCGGGTTCCTGGGGCATCGTGTCATGGCGCGGCTTGCGTGGGTGAGTTGGAGGGTACAGGAATGAAGCAATCCTATCGAGTGGCAGCCGGCTTCGTGGTGCTGGTGGTTGTCTGGCTCATGGTCGCAACATTGACAACGGCGCGTGCCGGAGCCACGCCGGTTCAGTCGGCAGAGGACATGGGGTTGTTGCCGGCGCAGATGATGGTCGCGAGCGTGGAAAATCCGGCGCCGCTGGCGCCGCTGGCGCAGACTGGCTGGGGTGCATGGGAAGGTGTTCCAGGCGCAGTGCTTGCCACATCGGCGCCTAGCGTCACGACGTGGAGTCGCGATCGGCTGGAGGTGTTTGTACGCGGCGATGGTGGCAACTTGCTCTGGCAGACATTTGCTGGCGGCAACTGGTCGGGTTGGCGCAATCTTGGCGGGGGTCTTGCCTCGGCGCCGGCGTGTGCAGCCTGGGGATCGAACCGTATGAGTTGTTTCGCCATCCGCCAGGGGAGTGGTGCCGTCTGGCATATGTGGTGGAACGGTGAGCGCTGGAGCGAATGGCAAAACCTGGGTGGCGTCGCCACATCAGCGCCGGCCGCCGTGTCGTGGGGGCCTGGCCTGGTGAGCGTCTTCGTACGTGGAACCGACAGTAAGATGTACCAGTCGTGGTACAACGGCCAGCGCTGGATCGGCTGGATCAGCCATGAGGGTATTCTGACGTCGGCGCCGGCCTGCACCTCTGCAGGCGACAACCGGATCGACTGCTTCGTGCGTGGCAGCGACAATCGTCTCTATCGGCGCGTCTGGGACGGCAAGCAGTGGGCCATCTGGGAAGAACTGGGCGGTGGCATTACCTCTGCCCCGACAGCAGCCTCGTGGGGCCCGAACCGGATCAGCGTGTTTGCCCGCGGCGACAATGGCAACATGCTCCATCGTTACTGGGACGGCAGCCGCTGGATTGGCTGGGAGGATCTGGGTGGTAACATCGCCTCGTCACCGGCGTGCGTGTCGTGGGGGGCCAACCGTCTCGACTGCTTCGCACGCACCGTGGATCCGGTGTTCAACACGGATCAAGGTTTGATCCGGCGCTTCTGGCGGGGCTGATCGGAGTAGCAGCGCCATGCTGAAGCGCAATGTGTCCTTGTTGCCTTCGGCAGAATCGACTGCTGCCTGGTAGAAGTGCCTATCCAGAAAACAATGCGTCTTTCGTCATTGCGAGGGGCGCAAGCGACCGCCTGCAGCGAGTGTAGTGTAGCTGAAGTACTCTCCGCTCGCGCTGGTAGATTGTTTCGCTTCGCTCGCAATGACATCCAGTCCGTTATTCGGGTAGGCACTGAACTCTGTTAATTACAGGTTCGCTTCGAAGATTACCTCATCGCTGGGGCGTGTGGTCATATCCATTGCATCCAGCGTAATCATGACCTGGTCATAGGTATCCATCGGTTCAGGGGCATCAACCGCAAGTTCTGCGATTCCATCCTCATCAACGGTGATTGTGCCGATGGCCACTGCCTGATTATCTCGCGCCAGCCACAGCCGGTACACCTTACCAGGTTCAGCCGTATGCAACCCGTGGATAAGCACAACCAGGCGATTATGGCCCGGTTGCATGAATACGCGCGCGCTGGCTTTGTCTGGAGCTTGCCCGGTGGTCCCCAGTGTGCGTGATACCGTCTGCGGTGCGGCAATAAACGAGACGAATTGCTCACCTTGCTGCCCGGCCTCCTGCAATGCAAGCACTTCACGCTGGCTTTCGGCAAGCTGTGCTTGCGTGTGCGCCAGTTGTTGCTGGCTTGCCATGAGGCGGGCTGCAACCTCTGCGCCTGATTGACGACTCTCGGCAAGTTGTGTCTCAACCAGGCCAAGCGTCTGGCGACTGGTGGCAAGCTCCATTGCCAGCCGATCCGCTTGCGCACGAGCCTCGAACGTTGCCGCGCCAAAGCCCAGCGCAAGCGCGAGCGATAGCGCCATGACGGGGACAGCCCAGCGAACTGGCTTTGCGCTGTGTGATGGCGGCGTAACGGGCCGTTCTGGTGCTGCCGGTACGGCGCTTTCGGCGCTTGTGGCGGCGATACGGGCAAACAGCTGGCGCTTAACGCGCGCTGGTGGCTCGGCAGCGCCTGCCGCATATGGCAGCATGCCAACGACTGTCCGAAAAGACTCAGCTTCGGCACGGCATGATGGACACGCCGCAAGATGTGCAGCAACGCGCGCCGCCTCATCAGCGTCAAGCGCGCCCAGCACAAACGCGGGGATCGACTCGATTGGATGATCGTTATTCAACATGGTGAGTACCGGGTGATAACCGGGTCAGTCGTGCAGATCTTCGGCGCTCATTTGCTGTGCGTGTAATAAGTCTCGCATTTTCTGTAACGCAAGCCTGGTGCGTGTTTTTATTGTTCCTACCGGACTATTCAGGCGCTGGGCGATCTCGCTCTGCGAGAATCCCCCAAAATACGCCAGTTCGAGAACTTCGCGCTGTTCGGGCGGGATCTGCGCAAGCGCGGCTACAATCACCCGGCGACGTTCACGCTCAATAGCTGTACTGGTGACGTCACCACGATCGTCAGTTTGCTCAATCAGGGCCTGCTGTTCTTGCTCGCCGTGTGCATACATAGGACGCGAACGCTGGCGCCGTAGTTCATCAATACACAGATTGTGAGCAATGCCGAAGATCCACCCTGCCACCTGGCCGCGCCCTGCGGCGAATGACCCGCTTCGACGCCATACGCGCCAGAACGTCTCCTGTACGATATCTTCCGCAAGTTCGGCATTACCGAGCATGCGCAGCGCCGTAGCATAGACGATACGCGCGTGGCGCTCATACAGCACCTCGAGTGCGTTGCTGTCGCTTCGTGCGACACGTGCAAGCAGCGCTTCGTCCTCCGCCGTAGACAGGCCTGTAGCTGGAGAGCTGAGCCGGCTCATCGGACGGCTCCACGCTGCTGTTGTATGATCTTCTGTGTAGTCATACGGATGACACCTACAATTGGATGGCGGGTCCATTATAGCAAAAGCACAACCCGGTCATTCACGCGGCCCGGAAGATCGACAGGGGATGGTGTTCGTGCACAGTGTGGATCTGTGGCGCAGACGAAAAATGCGGCTGATCTCGACGGCTCTGCCGCCGAAACCAGCCGCACCATGATGATGCCCTCGAGACCGCCATTGGCGCCGCGCGCCGTCTATCGCGCATTATCTACCGAGGCAGGGTCCCCTGCCGCCAGGGCAAGAACGCCGCGATACGCACCGCCGGCAGGGACGACCGTGTACTGCCTGGCGCTACCCGTTCTCTTCCGCGAGGCGCGCCAGAAACTCCTCAATGATTGGTGATTGCTGTTCGATATCAACCAGGAAGGCATCGTGCCCGGCGGTTGACGCGATTTCGAGGTGTGCGACCGGTCGCCCGACACGATGCAATGCACTGGCAATCAGGCGCGACTCTGAGGTCGGGTACAACCAGTCACTGCTGTAGGAGAGGACAAGAAAGCGCGCCTGTGATCGGGCGAAGGCCGTCTCCAGCGATCCATGGCGCGCCGGCAGATCCCAGTAATCCATTGCTTTAGTGATATAGAGATATGAGTTGGCATCAAAGCGCGCGTTGAAGCTGGCACCCTGATACTCAAGGTAGCTTTCGATCGCAAACTCCTGGGCCAGTGTAAAGGCCGGGCCGCCGCCGGCCTGAAATGCGCGGCCAAACTTGCGCTCGAGCGCCGGTTCGCTCAGGTAGGTAATATGGCCGATCATGCGCGCCGTTGCCAGGCCGTCGACCGGCGGCTCGTGCTCATAATAATCGCCACCACGCCAGCGCGGGTCAGACATAATCGCGCGCCGGCCAATTGCGTTCCATGCCACGGTCTGTGCCGACGAACGGGCGCTGGTCGCCAGCAATATGGCGCCATGTACCCGCTCGGGATAGGCCGTGGCCCACTCGAGCGCCTGAAAGCCGCCCATCGATCCCCCCACCACGGCCAGCAGGCGATTGATCTCTAGCCGGTCAATGAGCCGTACCTGTGCTCGCACCATGTCACCAATCGTAATGACCGGAAAGCTCAAGCCGTATGGCTTTCCGGTTACCGGGTTCGTGCTCGATGGCCCTGTGCTGCCCTTACAGCCGCCAATCACATTTGCGCAGATAATGAAATAGCGGTCCGTATCAAATGGGCGTCCCGGGCCGACCATATCGTCCCACCAGCCGGGTCTGGCATCAGTCAGGCTGTACCGTCCGGCGACATGCGCATCGCCCGAAAGGGCGTGCAGAAGGAGCACGGCATTATCGCGCGCGGCATTCAGTTCGCCATACGTTTCGTATGCCAGGGTGACCGGCGCAAGCGATGCGCCGCTATCGAGCGCAAGCGGCTCAAGCCAGGTGGCATAACGCCGCTGGACCAGGCCGATGCCAGGTGATACACGTTCAGTGGCAAGTGCGGTCATGGTCTGCCTTCAATCAAGCATTCAGATCCGTGCCAGCGCCTGGTCGAGATCGGCAATGATGTCGTCAATGGTCTCAATGCCGATTGAAAGACGCACGAAATCATCGGTGACGCCGGTAAGTCGTTGTTCATCGGGCGTGAGCTGGCTGTGGGTTGTGCTGGCAGGGTGAATCGCGAGGCTCCTGGCGTCGCCAATGTTCGCCAGGTGCGAGAAAAGTCGCAGGTTCTCAATGAACGCTGCGCCTGCTGAACGCCCGCCCTTGATACCAAACCCGACAATGCCGCTCTGGCCTTTCGGCATGTACTTCTGGGCCAGCGCGTAACTGGGATGATCGGGCAAGCCGGGGTAGAGTACCCAGTTGACCTTCGCATGCTCCTTGAGGAACGTGGCAACTGCCAGCGCATTCTGGCTATGACGCTCCATGCGTAGCCCGAGGGTCTCGATGCCTTGCAGCAGGAGGAAGGAATTGAACGGGCTGAGGCATGCGCCAATGTCGCGCAGCCCCTGCACACGCGCCTTGAGGATATAGGCGAGGTTGCCGAACGCCTGGCTGTAGACCAGGCCGTGATACGAAGGATCTGGCGTGGTAAACTCCGGGTAGCGCCCGTTGGTCCAGTCGAAGGTGCCGCTGTCCACCAGGAGACCGGCGATACTGGTGCCATGCCCGCCGAGATACTTGGTACCGGAATGCACGATGATGTCAGCGCCCCATGCGAATGGCCGGCACAGGTAGGGTGTGGCGGTCGTTGCGTCAACCATGACCGCCACGCCACGTTCGTGAGCAATGGCTGCAATGGCTTGCAGATCAACGACATCGAGGCGCGGATTACCGACCAGTTCGAGGAACACCAGCTTCGTCCGATCGTCAATGGCTGCGCGAAAGCCTTCGTGGTCGCGCGCATCAACGAAACGGGTGGTAATGCCGAGTTTTGGTAGCGTATGGCGGAACAGGTTGTAGGTGCCACCGTAGAGATCGCTGGAGGAAACGATATTGTCCCCGGTGCCGGCAACGTTCAGGATACCGAGTGTTTCTGCCGCCTGGCCCGACGCGAGCGCGAGCGCGCCGACGCCGCCTTCGAGTGCGGCGATGCGTTGCTCGAGGACATCAGTCGTCGGGTTCATGATACGTGTATAGATATTGCCGAACTCCTGCAAGCCAAAAAGGCGAGCGGCGTGGCCCGTGTCTTTGAACTGGTACGATGTCGTCTGGTAGATCGGTACTGCCCGTGCGCCAGTTGTGGGATCGGGTTGCTGGCCTGCATGGAGCGCCAGAGTCTCAAAACCGGTAAATCGCGCGTCGGCTGTCATTGGTAGCGTGAACTCCTCTCTAGCATGTATCCCGCCATCACAAGGGGTGACCTGTTGCATGGTGCAGGCGACAGCAAAGCCGACGATACATCCCTGACGTTGGCCAGGGCGCATCGTTCTGCGCATGTTCCATGCTCTCGTGCAGCGTGAGGGCAACGAAATCGCCCTCATCTGTACGATGAGGGCTTTGTGTGTGAGCTTTGGGAGATACGGCCGGGGCATCTGCTCCCGCAGCGCACGCCTCTCATCTTCCAGAACTGATCTGCCGGAATTGGCACCTTCCGGCTTGAGCGAACAGTCAGGGATTACGTGCGGTAAGCGTGACATCAGCACCGATGGCAGGCTTATAATCCGTGACTCTCACCCTTTACCGTAGGTTGCCGAGGCTTCATCGGGCCGGTCCCTCCACCTCTCTGGATAAGAGTTGCGCTATTCACTTGTTGCTGAGATAGTATACGAGTTACGCAGGATTGTCAAGTAGCAACGTCGCATAACTATCGAACCCTCTAGCGCGACGGAGCAAGATGTGCTATACTAAGCACGTCTTTACAAGGTTTGGTCATTACGAGCTGCCTCTGCACTGTCCTGGTGTCCGCAGGTACCGTGTCCTCTAGCTCATTGTCCCCCAAACCCCAAGACATGGCATCGTTGTTACCAAAGGAGTTGGCGAGCGATGAGCTTCGCAGACAAGACACTCACCTGTCGGGATTGTGGCGTGGATTTCATTTTTACGGCCGGCGAACAGGAGTTTTACGCACAGAAGGGTTTCACCAACGAACCGACCCGCTGCCCGTCATGCCGGCAGCAGCGGAAAGCGTCGGGCGGTGGCCGCAGCAGTTACGGCGATCGTGACAGCTACGGTGGCGGGCGCGACAGCTACGGTGGCGGGCGCGGCGGTTATGGTGGCGGCGAGCGGCAGATGCACAGTACAACCTGCGCATCGTGTGGCCGCGAGGCGCTGGTGCCGTTTGTTCCGCGTGGTGATAAGCCCGTTTACTGTTCGGACTGCTTCCAGGAGCAGCGCCGCAGCAGTGGCGGCGGGCGCAGCCGCTGGTAAGCCCGAGGCAGCGTACATCTGTTAGCACACAGGCCCCTACCACTGGTAGGGGCCTGTTCGTTCTTGAACCGGTTGTCATCAGGTTAGAACGGCACTTCCTCGGTTTCCTCGGTGGCCTCCGGCATCTCCTGCCCATTGCCCTCGGAGCGGTTATCGAGGAACAGTACTTCATCGGCGCGCACAAACGTCTTGTAGCGCCGCTGGCCGCTCTCTTTGTCGTCCCAGCTCTGGGTGCGCAGGCTGCCGACGACGCGCACACGACTACCTTTGTGCAGGGATCGCATGCACTGTTCGCTCAGCTTCTCCCACGCCTCAACCGGCGTCCAGTCCGTTTCGACTGTGCGGTCGCCAGCGTCGGTGCGCGCGCCCCAGTGCTTGGTGGCGACATTGAACGTGCAGACCTTCGCTCCCGACGAAAAGACGCGCTGTTCGGGCGCGTCGCCGATCCAACCAATCAGCTCGACCGAGTTGACTGTCCCTCTGACCTGGCGCATGATCGTCTCCTTGTGATGGTACTGCGATGCCTATCCGAGGCGGCTAAACACCTGAACAGGTTGCGCGCAGGTCATAAGGGACGCCTGCTGATGGCCGGACCGAGTGCTCAGATAGGCTGCTGTAAGAGTACATTGTGCTTCCGGCTGTGACTCCCTCTGCACACCTTCTCTACCGTACAGAGGAGCAAAAAGATACGGCCATTCGTAGTATTGTGCGAACTGACAGCGGTGATATTCCTACAGCGCCGGTTCGCCGACGGCTCGTCGTGTGGCGCGTTGCCACTCACGGAGGAGTGCGGATGCCTGGGCGCCGGTCAGTTCGTTGCAGGCGACGTCAAAACGCCGTCGCACTTCTGCGTCGAGGTCGAATCCGTGTTGCTGCGCCAGCCGCTCAAGCGCGATCAACTGTTTCTCGTTGGCCGGCCCTGTATCGGCTGGCCGCACCGGCGCACCCCCTTCATCGCTGCGACCCGTGGAACGGCTGGCGGTCGTGTACGTTGTTCGTTCCTCGGCGAGTTTCTTCAGAGTGTCGATGAATGCGCTGGCCTGCCCTTTGGTCATGGTGACGAGGTCGACCTGCTGTTCGTGCGCGTACGCTGCCAGTTGCTCATGCGACCAGGCCAGATCATCCTGTAGCACGGTGATGTAATGCCGCTGCTTGTCGCTTGCTGGCGCATCCGGGTCGCGCACTGTCGGCGGTTGCGGCGCGGGTTGGGTTTCGCGCACGCCAGCGACCTGTTCTTCAATGGCTGCGCGTTGAGCGCGGTAGATACGCCAGCCAAGATCCACCGCCTGGGCAACTTCATCGTCCGTCGCGTCGATTGGCAGTGTGATCGTCTCTTCGAGGGTGACGAAATCTTCGCCGATACGAATCGCTGCACGGTAGGTGCGCGATACTACCGGCTCACTGCGGGTGGTGTCACTACTCTTGCGGGGGGATGCCATGCTCGTACCTCCTGCCTTGCCGCCGTGGGCGCTGCGCGCAAAGGCTGTTTCTCGTATTCGCCGAACCATCTCATGCCCGCCATCAGTATAGCACATGTGTTCAATATATGCAAGCATGAACGATGTGGTTCGCGTTCCTTCTGTTTGACAGTCTGTGTGGCTTGCGCTATACTGCCACGTAGAGCGCCGAAGTGGCGGAATGGCAGACGCGACGGTCTCAAAAACCGTTGGAGGTGACTCCGTGTGGGTTCGACTCCCACCTTCGGCACCATTCCGCTCAGGAGCATGCTGTCGGGGCGTGGCTCAGCCTGGTAGAGCGCAGCGTTCGGGTCGCTGAGGTCGGTGGTTCAAATCCACTCGCCCCGACCAGTCACACAGCAGACTACCGCCGGTCAACAACTGGCGGTAGTCTGGTTTTTTGTACACACTGCTGCGGGAGGTGTCATAGGTGTCTACTATTGCATGATGCAGAAAGAGGACCATGTGGATGATCTGCTACTGATGCTGAAAGAACTGACCGATGCTCCGGGTGTACCTGGTCAGGAAGAACCGGTTCGGCGCGTTATGCGGCGCTATCTGGAGCCGATCGCCGACGTTTCCACCGACAATCTCGGGTCAATTATCGGGCGCAAGGTCGGGCGCGTGGGTGGGCCAAAGATCGCGCTTGCCGGGCATCTCGACGAGATTGGCTTTATGGTGACGCGTATTACCGATGAAGGGTTTCTGAAGTTCCAGACTCTTGGCGGCTGGTGGGAGCAGGTGATGCTGGCCCAGCGAGTCGAGATCTGGACGCGCCAGGGGCCGGTGATTGGCGTGATCGGCTCCAAGCCACCCCATGTTCTGGCGCAAGATGAACGTACCAGGGTGTATGAGAAAAAGAATATGTTCATTGACATTGGCGCCGGATCGCGAGCTGAAGCCGAGTCGTTTGGCGTGCGCCCGGGCGATCCGGTTGTGCCGGTGTGCCCGTTTACCGTGATGAAGAACGAGAAGCTGTTGCTGGCCAAGGCATGGGACAATCGCTTTGGCTGTGCGGCGGCTATCGAGGTTGTGCGCCGGCTGCATCAGGAGAGCCATCCGAACGAAGTGTATGCTGTTGGGAATGTTCAGGAGGAGGTCGGGTTGCGCGGAGCGCAAACGACGACCTACGCAATTGCGCCTGATATTGGTTTTGCGCTCGATACAGGCGTTGCTGGCGATACGCCGGGGATTACGCCTGATGAGGCGCAGGGGAAACTGGCGCACGGTCCGGTGGTGCTGATCTATGATGGGAGCATGATCCCGCATGTGGGCCTGCGCGACCTGGTGCTGGATACTGCTGCAGAGGAGCAGATCCCGGTTCAGACAGACCATATTGCCGGAGGCGGTACCGATGCCGGGCGGATGCACCTGTTTGGCGCCGGCGTCCCGTCACTGGTGATTGGCGTTCCGGTGCGCTATATTCATACCCATGCCTCGATCATGCACCGCGACGATTTCGAACAGGCAGTACGACTGCTGGTTGCAGTGATCAGGCGACTGGATGCCGAGACCGTGCAGGCGCTGAAGGCATGATCCTGGCGGCGCGCCGCCAGGATAGCTCCACGGACGTTCGTAGACTGCTGGCTCCGCTGGAAAGCTTCACGATAGCAACGTACAACAACCTTGCGCCCCGATGGGGCGCGCGGCGTGCAGGAACGGTGGCGCATCCGCGGATCACCGTTGCTGCGCGCCGCTGGAGATGCAATACCCTGCAAACAGGTCCGGAAATGGCTTGCGCCAGGCCGCAACGACGCCATCCATCAGGTGTGTACGCACCAGACTGTGGATGACAACGGCACAGGGGTCTTACGCTATCGGCTATCGGTTTTTCACGTCAGATGACCATGCCCCAGCCGATGAAGGCAGCCACGACGACTGCGATGATTGCGTAAGCGGCAATCGCCTGGCTATCGCGGAGTGACGGAGATTGCTCGTTCTCCGTCGCCCCGCCGATCGCTGTGGCACCTGCCAAGAAGCTGATCACCAGAAACGCGGTCAGCGCCATGAATGGCACATTGATAAAACCGAAGATGTCCAGGTAGTCAACGGTGCATGGAATGCCGTCGCGGCACGGTGGGGGGGGGAGCCAGTCGGTTTTGACGAGCAAGTAGTGATAGAGCGAGACGCACGCACCCGCGAGCGACAACGGCAGCACATAGAGATGCAACCCGCGATCGCGCCGCAGAATGCCAACGAGGATGAGGAGCGTGAGCGGGTACATCAAGATGCGCTGGTACCAGCAGAGGACGCATGGCGGCCAGCCGAGCGCTTCGCTCATGAACAGGCTGCCGCTCATTGCGACGCACGCCTGTAACAATGCAAGATGACGACCATAGCGGCCCAGAAATGCGGTTATGCGATCTTCGCTCAACTCGCTGGCCAGGTTGTTGTCTTCATCGGTTAGGTTGCCGGTGACGATGGCCGGCTTGATATCCTGAGTATCCATAAGGCGGTTCCTCGTCAGGCTGAAGCTTTTTATGCTGTATACTGTCGCTCTACGACTGTTTATCGCAGGCTGCTAAGGATCGGTATGCCAACCCTGTTATTGACCGGTTTTGAGCCGTTTGGCGGCGCCTCGATCAATCCATCGGCGGAGGTCGTGCGTCGCTTCGCGATTGACGGCAGTGATGCCCTCGAGATAGTGACGGCGATCCTCCCTGTTGACGCCCTGGCCGCACCACGCCTGTTGAGCGAGTCATTGCTCGATCTGCGGCCCGATGCGTGCATGATGCTGGGCCAGGCGGATGGCTATGCCGCGCTGGCGGTTGAACGCGTTGCGGTCAATCTATGCGATTTTACGATCCCCGACAATGCGGGCGTGCAGCGGATCGATGAACCCATTGTTCCCGGCGGGCCGGCCGCTTATTTCGCCACTGCGCCGGTGAGCGATATCGTTCAGGCGGCACGCGCCGCCGATGTCCCCGCCGAGCTTTCTCTGTCGGCGGGCGCCTATCTGTGCAACATGGTCTACTATACGGCGCTGCACGTCTGTTCGCTGCACAATCTTGCGACACGCTGCGTGTTTATCCACCTGCCATCATTGCCGGCGCAGGCTAACGGCGACCATCGCCCGCGACCGACAATGGCGCTGGAGACCATGTATAGCGGGGTACGGGCTGCGCTGCGGGTGCTGACTGAAATACCATTGAACGCCTGATACCTGGCTGCTGGCCTGAGGGCCAATACTTTTCACGTAAGCCCGTTGCCCCCACCCCAGCCCTACCCCGCCAGGGGAGGAAGCCCGGCGTTGCCTCCGGGTGGGAGGAGGTTGGGAGGGAGGCCGTGCGGTGCTTAGCGGCTTATGCGCTGTGCGCCGGCGACTGAAGTCGGCCCTCTGAACCTTCGGCCAGCCACCCGCCTTCGCGGGTGGGGAAGCGTCGGCGCAGGCCAACGCCCGGCGCGCAGCGCCTCCAGACGCGGTTTCAATTGCCGGCGAGGATATGCCGGTGTTCATTGTTCATCTTCATAAGCCATCGCGGCGTTTGCTACAGCGATTGCTTCGCTTCGGGCGCACTGACATTCAGCCATCCGTTGTTCGGATAGGCACGTAAGGCACGATACCGCGTGGTTCAATAGGCGCGCGCGAAGATGACCTGCCGGGTAGTCTCCTTGCCGGTGTAGACGCAACGTCCGGATTGCTGCGGTTGCTCAAGCGGGATGCAGCGGATCGTTGCGCGCGTTTCGTCCTGGATGCGTTTTTCATCCTCGGTGCTGCCGGCCCAGTAGCACCGTGCAAAGCCGCGTTCCACCTGCTGCTTCAGATCGTCGTAGGTTGTCACATCAGCCGTGCGTGCGTTGCGGAAGGCGAGTGCACGATCGTACAGCGTCTGCTGGATGGCATCAAGGAGTGCCGTCAGCCGTTCCGTGAGGCCGGCTTGCGGCGCGATCACTTTCCCCTCACGCCCCGGCTGATCGCGGCGCGCAATCGCGACACTTCTATTCGCCACATCTTTCGGGCCAACCTCCAGGCGTATCGGTACACCTTTCAATTCCCACTCATTGAACTTGAACCCTGGCGTCAGATTATCGCGGTCATCAATTTTGAAGCGCAGCCGGCCCTTCCAATCCGCCGTGATCTGCTGGATCGCCGCCAGGACGGCGCTACGCTCGGTGTCGTTCTTATAGATCGGGACGACGACCACCTGCGTTGGCGCGAGGCGCGGCGGTACGACCAGGCCCTCGTCATCCGAGTGTGACATGATCAGCGCGCCGATCAGGCGGGTACTGACGCCCCAGCTCGTCGTCCAGGCGAGCTGAATGGTATTATTCTGGTCGGTATAGGTGATGTCAAATGCTCTGGCAAAGTTCTGCCCCAGGTTATGCGATGTACCGGCCTGCAGCGCACGGCCATCCTGCATCATGGCCTCGATGCAATACGAGCGGAGCGCGCCAGGGAACTTCTCTTTTTCGCTCTTCAGCCCCTTGATCACCGGAACGGCCATATCCTTCTCGACGAAGTCGGCATAGACGTCGTGGAG
Source organism: Chloroflexota bacterium (assembly GCA_013388755.1). Taxonomy (GTDB): domain Bacteria; phylum Chloroflexota; class Chloroflexia; order Chloroflexales; family Roseiflexaceae; genus JACAEQ01. Next base: position 25,812 of record JACAEQ010000012.1, on the reverse strand, counting down.
GATCATCAACGTCTCGCGTTCGGCGTCTTCTTCGGAGGCGTGGACGGTATGGCCCTCCTGCCAGAGGAACTCGGCGGTGCGCAGGAACGGGCGGGTACGCATTTCCCAGCGCATCACATTGGCCCACTGGTTGATCAGCAAGGGCAGGTCGCGATAGCTCCGCACCCATTTTGAGTAGAAATAGCCGATAATCGTCTCCGATGTCGGGCGAATAACGTATGGTTCAGCAAGCTCTTCACCACTGGCGCGCGTTACTTCTGCAACCTCAGGCGCAAACCCTTCGACATGCTCGGCTTCCTTCATCAGAAAGCTCTTGGGAATGAGCAATGGGAAGTAGGCGTTTACATGGCCGGTCGCCTTGATCCGCTCATCAAGCCCGCGCTGAATCGCCTCCCAGATGGCATAGCCGGTCGGCTTAAACACAATGCACCCTTTGACCACCTCGGCATAGTCGGCCAGGTCGGCCTGCTGCACAATGTCAAGGTACCACTGGGAGTAATCGTGTGCACGGGGAGTAATTCCATCCTTGGGCACGTCGGTCGAACCTTTCTTGGTTGCAGATGAGCTGGCACAATCAACGCCATCAGCAGCGACGGATCTGGCGCATATGAATGGCGTGGCGCGATTTCGGAGCAGCGAACGCAAAACGCCCCGCAGAACTGCTATTGTACCATAGGCTTCATCTATCCATCATCGCTTCCACCTCGAGCCGTGCAATCTCAAGCCGTAGTGCCCATTCGCGCGGATCGGCATCTATGCGCTCCATCCAGGCGGCCAGCCCGCCGGCCGCGGCGACTTCAGCAGGAAAGCGGTCAGCGGTCTCGTATTCCAGACCCTCGGTATCAATGGCGCCGAGCGCGAAGCCGCCGGTGCGTTGCAGGAAGAGTGGCCACGAGACATCGGTACCGATGGTTTCGTCAGGGCAGCCGGCGAGGATGGCTCTGGCGGCGCGGACCGAGGCACCGCGCGCGGCGGCGGTCACATCCCAGTGCTGCCCGCTGACCCGGGCGAAGACCCGATTGACGATTGCCTCGGTGTCGCGCTGCGCGCGCGGATGGCTGTCAAAGGCGCGTGCAGTGCGCCCGAGGATGGTGAAATCGTAGGCGGCAATCAGGCCGGCAACAGAAACCAGTTCCGCTGGATGAAACTCGGCCCAGTGCAGTATGCGATCGAAATCACAGAACAGGACATGGCTTGCGCCTGCGTCGGCGCCGAGGCGTAGCGCCTCGCGGCGAGCCCGGCCGAGGTGGAGATGCCCCTCCGAAGGAGCGCGACTGATCAGCGCGCCTGCCTGGCGCAGCGGTGCCAGCGCAGCCTCTGGCGTCACATCGGTCACACGCACAACGATAGTGGCAAAGGTGCGCCACAACACCGGCAACGCACGCTCTGCCTGGGCACGCAGGCGCCCCTCAGGATCATGATGAACGCACGCCAGGGTGGTGTTCAGTCGCATCGCAATCTGTTCATCTCACGGATTCTCTCTCGTTATTGTCACACGTGATGCTGTCGCTAACATGCGCGGTGCCCTCATGTCATGGTTGTGCACGCTGGATGGCGTGGCGCAATGCCCGCATTGTTTCAGCGACGGGCCGTGTGTTGAAGACACCGGTGCCGGCGACGATACTGGTTGCGCCGGCGGTCACAACCTCGGCAATATTGGCTCGATCGATACCCCCATCCACCTGGAGTTCAATCCGCTGCAGATGCTGATCTTCCAGCATGCGGCGAAGCCGGGCGATCTTCGCAGTGCTGCCTGAGATATAGGTCTGGCCACCGAATCCAGGGTTCACACTCATGAGGAGCACCAGGTCAAGGTCCGGCAGGATCTCTTCAACCGCAGCGAGCGGTGTGGCAGGGTTGAGCGCAACGCCGGCAGTGACGCCGAGATCGTGAATCTGTTGCACCGTGCGATGCAGGTGGCGGCATGCCTCGACATGCACCGTGATATGGTTGGCACCGGCAGTGACGAATGCCTCGAGATATCGCTCCGGATCAACGATCATGAGGTGGCAGTCGAGCGGAAGGTCAATGGTGCGGCGGAGCGCAGCAACGATCGGTATGCCGATGCTGATATTCGGTACGAACATGCCATCCATCACATCAATGTGCAGAGCGTCGGCGCCTGCGTCGGCGGCTTGACGCACTTGCTCGCCGAGGCGCGTAAAATCAGCGGCCAGGATGGATGGCGCAAGGCGAACAGGACGAGCGTTCGTACGAGATTCAGACACGGATGACTCCGGACAATGATCGACTCTGAGCACCATTATACCATTCGTGACGGTCACACCACTCCTGGAAGCGTGGGCGTCTTGCCAGTGTGTTGCGGCGCCCCGGCCGGGGCGCTGTCGCGGGATCGATTGCTCCATCGCAGGCTATGGCGAAACTCAGAAACGTGCCACCGCGTAACTCGTACCTGTCGCTCGCGCTCCTCACGTGCTGTAATTGACACGGCGCATCAAACGAGTTATAATCCTTACCTACCGGTAAGGAAACCCTTTCCTGGTTGCGCGCTACCGCATGCCGGGCCTTGCGATTGGCGCAGATGGAACGCCGTCATGCTTGTGACAGGGTGGCAGCAATGTGCGAACCTCTGGGAAGCTGCAGCGGCAATGGAGTGGCAGCTTCGGGATAAGGCCTCACGTGCTGACGTGAATTGATTCTGGAGGAGACGGTCCGTGTATAACGTTCTGCTTTTTGCGCATTCATATATGCGCTGGGCTGTGGTGATCCTTGGCGTGTTAATTGTTCTGCGCGCTCTGGTCGGGTGGCTGGGCCGGCGCAGGTGGGATCCCACCGTTGCTCGCGTAGGCTCGTATTTCACTATCGCGATGGATATTCAGTTACTCCTCGGATTGCTCCTGTACGGCGTCTTCAGCCCGGCGGTGCAGCGCGCGTTTACCGATTTCGGCGGTGCTATGCGCGAATCGGTGTTACGTTTCTGGGTAATCGAGCACATTCTCCTCATGGTGGTGGCCGTTGTGCTCGCGCATGTTGGCCATGTGACGGCCAGGCGCATGCCCGAAGGGAAGCGATATCAGCGCTACGCGGTATTTGCCGGTCTGGCCATGCTGGCGGTACTGCTGGCCATTCCCTGGCCAGCCATCAGTGCCGATCCGCGCCCGCTCTTCCGGTCAGTCTAGCTCCATCAGCGTCGCAGATCGGCGAATGTCACGGCATCGTGCTGAACGTCGCCGCGCTCCGACACTGAGCGACCCTGGCGTTGGAGCGCAAAGGTAATGCCGGCCTGAAGGTTACTGCAGGTTGTGATGTTCGACAGGTTGACGCCGAGTTGAACGATCGTCTGTGCCACGTCAGCCGAGATGCCGACAAGCACGCACTGTGCGCCGAGCAATGTCGCGGCGCGGGCTGCCTGCAACAGATGGTTTGCGACCGATGTATCAACGATTGGAACGCCGGTAATGTCAATGATCACGAACTCGGCGCTGAACTCCTGGACGCCGGTAAGTAGCGTTTCCATGATCTGAGCGCTTCGGGCACTATCGACCGTTCCGACCAGTGGGAGCACAATAATCTCGTCGAACACCGGGATCACTGGTGTCGAGATGGCGCGTATCGTTGCCACGAGTTGTTCGTGTTCTTCGGCGCGCTCACGCAGCGCTGCTTCAAGGTGCTGCACCTTTGTTGCCTGTTCTTCAAGCTCGGCGACGCGAGTGCGTAGCACAGCGAGTTCGGCGATCAATGCTGCGCCATCTGGTTCAATGTTGCTCATGCTGGCATGCTCCCTATCATGCGGGCTCTTTACGGCAGCGCACACGCGCCGGAGAGGCAGGTTTACTATAGCTTGCGACAGCGCACGGATCAACGCATGAAATGGTTGCGGATGTGTAGCGATTCTGTCGCAATTGCCTGCCGTTAATAGTACTTTTACCTTTGTCGCGGCTGGTACATCTGTCGAAGTCTGGCTGCGACTCGCGGGCGATTGTGGGGGGGGGGCAGCATGGTAGAGTCAGGCTGCGGCACGGGCCAGATCATCCCCGACGTTGCAGCGATGGCCCACACAGGCAGTCAGGTTCGCCAGTCGGCCCGGTCATTGTTCAGTACATTGTTCCCTGCCGGTCATACTTCGCTCAGCGTCTTACCCTGATCGGCTGGCGAAATACCTGACAGATGTTCAGCCACTCGTGAGGCTCTCGCAGGCCGCGGTACTGCCGGGGCCATGCTGTTCCCCGTCTTGTTCCTCAAGGTACATGATCTGCGTCGTCTCGCCATGTGATGTCTGGCTGGCGACACGGAAGCCAGCGTGCTGGATGAGGCGCTGGACCCCTTCATTCTCGGCGAGCGACACGGCGCGTAATCGCTTGATACCGCGCACCAGCGCGAGCTGAATCAGCAGGTCGAACATGGCTGTTCCCAGCCCTTCCCGCTGGTAGTCGTCGCGCAGAACAATTGCCACTTCAGCAATATCAGGGTCGGCCTTCTCAACCACGAGGCGCACCACGCCGACCGCGCGATCCTGCCTATCTTCGCGCACCACGGCGATCAGCGCGGCCTGGCGCCGCTCATTGAACTCGGTGTAGCGGCGCACTTCGCGCCACAGAATGTCTTCGGGCAGATCGGGGATCGAGGTGAAAAAGCGGAAGCGCCGCGTCTCGGGCGAGAGGCGGTGAAACATGTCAATCAAGAGCGGCGCGTCCGTCGGTCGAATATGGCGCACCCGCACCTTGCGACCTTTGCGCGTCGTGACCGTAACGGTTCCATGGCCGCGAACAAAGCGGCGTGAGTCGGTTCGTGTCATTATCTGCTCCTCCGGCAGTATCTGGCGGGAGATCGCTGCCGAGTACTGCTCCTGGTATGGCACCAATCGATCGATCCTCGATGATTGGGCGCGGTCAATGGTATGATACACCTTATCATGCATCAGGGGATAGCTGTGTGTTCCTGGTGACTGCGGTCTATCGTACGGTCAGAGTATGCAGAGGGTCATCATGCAGTCGTCTATCTATCGTCTGGCACTTGTCGGGTTCGGCGCGGTAGGTCGTGGCGTTGCCGAGATTCTGGCACACCATCATCGCCGCCTGGTTGAGCGGTATGGCGCCGATGTACGCATTGTCGCAATCTGTACGCGCCGGTGGGGCGCATACGATGCAGCAGGACTCGATGCCGCCAGTGTGCTGCGCGCCGCCGCTTCAGGCGACACAGCTGGCCTCCCGGGTGCATGCCGCTGGAGCGCTACCGAGATGATCGGATCAGTCGCTGCGGATGTGCTGGTCGAGGCATCGCCCACCGATATGACGACGGGCGAGCCTGCCATGAGCCATTTGCGGGCGGCGATTGCGCGTGGGATGCATGTGATTACTGCAAATAAAGGGCCGGTTGCGTTGCATCTGGCCGAATTGCGGCGACTGGCGGGTGAACAGGGTGTGACGCTTGGCTTCGAGGCGACGGTGATGTCCGGTACACCGGCGTTGCGCCTGGGATGGAGTGACCTCGCAGGTTGTGAGATTCAGGAAGTGCGCGGTATTGTGAATGGGACGACGAACTACATCCTGACCCGGATGGAACGAGGCATGGATTACGGCGATGCGCTGGCAGAAGCGCAGCGGTTGGGATATGCCGAGACTGATCCGGCAGGAGATGTGGAAGGGCATGATGCAGCCGGCAAGGCGGCGATTCTTGCGAATGTCCTGATGGATGCTGCTCTCGTGCCGGCGGAGGTGGAGCGCGAAGGGATCACCGGTGTCACGCGCGATATGGTTGCGGCCGCCGCTGCCGCCAGCGAGCGGTGGAAGCTTATTGCGCGGGTGTGGCGCGATGGGCGCACGGTTCGCGCCGCGGTGCGTCCCATGCGCCTGGCGCTTGATCACCCACTTGCCGGTGTGAGTGGCGCAACCAATGCGCTGACCATCACGACCGACCTACTTGGCGATGTGACGCTGATCGGGCCGGGCGCGGGGAGCCTTGCCACCGGGTATGCGATTGTTGCCGATCTGCTGGCGTTGCACCGCAAGGGGTCATGAACATGGGCATGTTTAGAACGTTCCGACATGTGGCGAATGGTGCGAGCACGCCCATAGACGCGCCTTCACGCTGGCGGCGCCCTGGCCGGCATACAGCGGTGAACGTTCGCCAGGAGGTTCAGACGGGCCTGAGCCCGTCTGAACGCAGCGCGTGATGGCGCAACAACGACCCTTCAGCGTGCTAACTACTTCCAGCTTGCACCTCAGCGGAGTGCGCCGAGGGTGCGCTCGCGCACGCGCAGGAGTGCCTTTGGCAGGCGCACGGTCTCCATCCCGCGCGGTTGAACGCGCCAGAAGGCGCCGCGTGCCACTTCCCAGCGCTCAAGCAACGAGGCCGCGTGTGGGCTGCCCGTCACTTCGACGTGGCGCACCAGCAAGGCACGCACATTATCTTCGTCAGCCGGATCGAGCATGCCGAGGGTCACCATCTCCGTATTACAGCGCGATGGGAAGCCGCCATGTTCATCATAGACATACGCCAGGCCGCCGGTCATACCCGCGGCGAAGTTTCGCCCGGCAGGCCCGATAACCAGGACGACGCCGCCGGTCATATACTCGCATCCATGGTCACCGACCCCCTCGACAACGGCAACCGCGCCCGAGTTACGCACGGCGAAGCGTTCGCCGGCGCGACCTGCGGCGAAGAGGGTACCGCCGGTGGCGCCATAGAGGCATGTATTGCCAATGATGGAACTTTCGTGCCAGGCGTACCGTGCCAGAGGCGATGGCCGCACGATGATCTCGCCGCCGGCCATACCTTTGCCAACATAATCATTGCACTCGCCGTCGATCAGCAGGCGGATACCGGGCGCCAGGAACGCACCGAAGCTCTGACCGGCGCTGCCGCGAAAGCTGATGGTCATGGTTCCTTCGGGCAGGCCGGCTTCGCCGAAGCGACGCCCGATCGCGCCTGAAAGCGTGGCGCCGACTGTACGATCCACGTTGCTGATCGGGTAGTGCAATTCGACGCTCAAGTGATGTTCCAGCGCCGGTGCAGCATCTTCCAGCAAGCGCTGGTTCAGCGCACCGGTGGCGATCATGCCGCTCCAGGATTGCGTATTGCGGATCGGATCGCCCGGTGCGTCGAGGCGCGCCAGCAGCGCCGAGAGATCCAGCGAATCTGCGCCAGCGTGGCCACGCGGAACCTGGCGCAGCATATCGGTGCGACCGATGACATCATCGAGAGAGCGAACGCCAAGCGACGCGAGCACCTCACGCACCTCGTGCGCAACGTGGCGGAAGAAGGTGACGACATCCTCGGGCTTGCCGGTGAATTTCGCCCGCAGGTCGGGGCGCTGGGTAGCGACACCAACCGGGCAGTTATTGGAATGGCAGGTACGGGCCATGACGCACCCCTCGGCAATCAGGGCGGTCGTGCCGAAGGAGAACTCATCGGCGCCGAGCATTGCAGCCACGACGACATCGCGACCGGTTTTGAGGCCGCCATCAACGCGCAGGCGCACCCTCCCGCGCAACCGATTGAGCACCAGCGTCTGCTGTGTTTCCGCGAGGCCCAGCTCCCAGTTGACCCCGGCGTTCTTAATGGATGACAGAGGTGATGCGCCGGTTCCGCCCGAATGCCCCGAGATATGAATGACATCGGCGCCGCCTTTCGCGACACCCGCGGCGATGGTGCCGACGCCTGCCTCGGCGACCAGTTTGACCGAGACGGCAGCCCGGGGGTTCACCTGTTTCAAATCGTAGATCAGCTGGGCCAGGTCTTCGATGCTGTAAATATCGTGGTGAGGCGGCGGCGAGATCAGCGAGACGCCGGGGGTGGTGTGGCGTATCCGGGCAATTTCATCCGACACCTTCACGCCCGGGATCTGCCCACCTTCACCCGGCTTGGACCCCTGCGCCATCTTGATCTGCAACTCCTGCGCCGAGGCGAGGTACGCCGGGGTCACACCGAAGCGCCCGGAGGCAACCTGCTTGATGGTGCTGTTCCGTTCATTGCCGTAGCGTGCCGGGTCCTCACCGCCCTCACCGCTATTACTCAGGCCGCCGAGGCGATTCATGGCGATCGCCAGGGTCTCGTGCGCTTCGATACTGGTCGAGCCATGGGACATGGCAGCAGTCGAGAAGCGACGAACGATCGCCTCAACCGGTTCGACATCATCAATCGGCAGGGGGAGCCCGCTGCCGGTATCGTCCCCTGGCTCGAGCAAGCCGATCGGAATGCATTCAAGCAAGTCGCGCAGTTCAGCCGGCGGGCGATCATGGACCAGTTGGCTATAGGCCTGGTACGCGGCATAATCGCCGCCGGTAGCGGCCCGTTGCAGCGCGTGAACGACGGCAGGGGAGAAGGCGTGATACTCGCCATCTTTCTTGAACTTATAATATCCCGGATGCGGCAAAGCCGCGCGCCCGGCAAGGAGCGGCAGGCGATGGGAGAACGCGGCATCGTGATGTTCGAGTACATCGGACGCCAGTTTCCGGAAGCCATGGCCGCCAAGGCGCGCCGGAACTCCGGCGAAGCAACGCGCGACGACTTCGTCGTCCAGACCAACGATTTCGAAGATCTGGGCGCCACAGTAGCTATCCACGGTCGAGATGCCCATTTTGGACATCACCTTGAGCAACCCTTTCTCCAGGGCATGGATATAGTTCTGTTCGGCTTCATCAGCCAGTTCCATGGTCGAGCGCCGATCAGCAGGTTCTGCGACCTTGCCGCGCACTTCATCGCGCTCAACGGCGAGTGCGCGCACTGTTGCCAGGGCGACATACGGATTGACGGCCTCGGCACCGATGCCGACCAGGCATGCCAGGTGATGCACCTCGCGCGGTTCGCCACTTTCGACGACCAGGCTGACGGCGGTTCGCAGGCCGGTGCGGATGAGATGCTGGTGGACGGCGCCAAGAGCCAGCAACGCTGGAACGGGTGCATGGTGTTCATCAATACCACGGTCGCTGATAATCAGAATAACCTTGTTTGCGGCGATGGCGGCTTCCGCCTCGCGGCACAGACGATCAAGCGCCGACAGCAAGCCATTGGCGCCCTCGCCGGCGACGAAGGTGGCGCGGAGCGTTGCCGTTGCAAACGCCGGATCGCTCAAATCGCGCAACATGGCGAGGTGTTCGTCATTCAGCACGGGGCTGGCGACGCGCAGCAGATGCGCATGTTCAGGCGTTTCCAGGAGTAAATTGCCGCGTCGGCCAAGCCCGAACGAGAGTGACATAACCAGTTCCTCGCGGATCGGATCGATCGGCGGGTTGGTGACTTCGGCAAAGCGTTGTTTGAGATAGTTGTAGAGCGGGCGCGACCGATCGGCAAGCACCGCAGTTGGCGTGTCGTCACCCATCGAACCGATCGGTTCCTGCCCATCGCGCAACATCGGTTTGAGAATGACCGCAAGTTCTTCTGCCGTATACCCGAAAGCGCGTTGGAGTTCTCCCAGCAATGCCGACTTACTATCGCGCGAGGCAAGGCTTTCCGGCTCATCCGGTTCTTTGACGCGCGGTGCGCCGGCTGGCGCGAGCACGCGCATATGGCGCTTCAGCCAGTCGGCATAGGGCCGGCGCGCGGCGAGCGTGCCACGAATGGTGTCGTTTTCCTCGAAACGGCCGGTCCGCAGATCCGCGGCAATCATCTGGCCGGGGCCAACCTTACCTTTGCGCAGGATGCGCGCTTCATCAACCGAAACAGCGCCAACCTCCGAGCCACACATCACCAGGCCATCGTCAGTCACCAGGTAACGGGCCGGGCGAAGGCCATTACGATCGAGGGCGAGGCCGACCACCTGACCATCGCAGAACGCCAGGGCAGCGGGGCCATCCCATGGTTCCATCAAGCCGGCGTGGAACTGATAGAACGCGCGCCATGCAGGCTCCATATCGTGAACGCGCTCCCAGGCTTCGGGAACGAGCATCGTCAGGCTATGGCGAATATCGCGCCCACCCATCACCAGCAACTCGAGCACATTGTCGAGCATCGCGGAGTCGCTACCGCTGGTGTCAACAATCGGGCCGATGGCTGCGGCGCTCAAGGCCAGCGCTGCGGCATCGCCATCGATCGCATGCTCCACGAGTGGCGAGTGCCCGTTGCACGACTCTAGCCTGGATGCGGCAGCGGTTCTACGCCATTCCGCCTCGCGGGCCTGCATCCAGGTGATATTGCCACGCAGCGTGTTAATTTCGCCATTGTGCGATAGCATACGAAACGGCTGAGCGCGTTCCCAGGTCGGGAACGTATTGGTCGAATAGCGCTGATGATAGAGCGCGATAGCTGTCTCATACAGAGGATCGCGCAGGTCATCATAGAATGCCGGCAGTGCTGGAGCAACGAGCAAGCCCTTGTAGATCAGCGTGCGGCTCGAGAGTGACGGGATCGCGAACCCCTGGAGTCCGTGCGCGCGCGCTTCGGCTTCGATGGTTCGCCGCGCGAGGTAGAGCGCGCGCTCATACGCATTGGGTGCCGTATGATTATGCGGTGGGCGAGCAATGAGCGCCTGTTCGATCACCGGGCATGTCTCACGGGCGCTTGCACCGAGCGCGTCGTGGTTGATCGGCACCGGGCGCCAGGCAAGCAGCGCCATACCATAGTGCGCCAGAACCTGTTCGACAAGACCGCGGGCCGTATTGCGATGCCCCTCGTCGTGCGGCAGGAAGAGCATGCCGACCGCAAGATCCTCAATCGGGTAGCGAATGCCGCGCACGGCGAGTTCGCGGGCGAAGAGGGCACGCGGGATCTGGGTCAGCACCCCGGCGCCATCACCGCTTTTGCCGTCGGCGGCGACGCCGCCCCGATGTGCCATGTGGCTGACGGCGGTCAATGCCTGGACAAGGATCAGATGGCTTGGCTCGCCATTCAAGCGAGCGACAAAGCCAATACCACAGGCATCGTGTTCGAAGCGCGGATCATACAGACCGCGCGGCTCTACCCCATTGAAGTTATCCATGTCGTCTGCTACCTCGCTACCAGCCACGGCGAACACAAACCATGCGCTCCACGATACCCGGGGGAGCGGCGCTGCTATCGTTGGGGACCGGCATACACTGGGATAACCCGGACCTGCGGAAGGTACAGCGAGCGGCGCGTCTCATCATGATGGACCACGCCGGCAGAAGGGAGAACGCTCGCGGGGCCGCTGCGTCCGACACAAAAAGACCCACAGCACTTGCTCGCATCACTACGAGCAGGCCGCGGGCGTCACTGCAATCCGCAAAATCAGGTTAAAGGGTACTATAAAGGTACAGACGCACTTTGTCAAGCTGTTATGCAAGATTTGTACGATATAACCATAGGGGGCGGATCATCGATCCACCCCCGTCGTATAATTCGCCGGATGGACAATCCCATTATTTGGCAGTTCCAGTAACCGGTTTGCCGGTAGCGGCGCGGATCATCTCGGGCTCAGGCATCTTGTGGATGTCCGGGTAGGCCACTGCGCCGTGCTCGCCGATATCGAGGCCGAGTTCCTCTTCTTCGGCGCTGACGCGCAGGCCAATCGTTCGCTTGATGGAGAAGAAGAGGATGAAGCTTGTAACGGCACACCAGGCGCCAATCGCCAGCACACCGACGATCTGGGCAATCAACAATTGTGCACCGCCGCCGGCGAACAGACCAACGGTTCCCGTGTTACCGGGAATGGTTGCAAACAGGCCGACCGCGAGCGTGCCCCACACGCCATTGACCAGGTGCACCGGCACCGCGCCGACCGGGTCGTCAATCTTCAACGACTCCATCCAGCCGGTAGAAATCAGGTAGAGCGGGCCGGCGACCAGGCCGACAATCACCGCGTCGATCGGGCGCATGTAGGCGCAGCCAGCTGTAATTGCCACCAGGCCAGCGAGGACGCCATTGAGGGTGACGCCGAGTTCAGGCTTGCCGGTCTTGATCCAGCTGGCGATCATGGCACTCACCGCGCCAGCGGCCGCAGCCAGTGTCGTGGTTACCGCCACGAGCGCGATCGCATCGGCATCGCCCTGTGATTTGAAGGCCAGCTGGCTGCCGGGGTTAAAGCCATACCAGCCAAGCCAGAGAGTGAACACGCCGAGGGTAGCAAGGGCTGCGCTGTGGCCAGGAATCTCACGAGGTTTGCCGTCCGGGCCAAACCTGCCCATACGCGGGCCAAGGAGCCAGGCACCGATCAGCGCGGCCCAGCCGCCGACGCTGTGAACAATCGTCGAGCCGGCAAAGTCAGTGAAGCCGAAATCGCCCGTTGTGGCCGGATCATAATCGTTGAGCCAGCCGGCGCCGCTCCAGACCCAGTGAACCACCACCGGATAGATGATCAACGATATGACGACACTATAGATCAGATAGGCGCTGAATCTCGTGCGCTCCGCCATCGCGCCGGAGACGATGGTCGCGGCCGTCCCGGCAAACACCACCTGGAACAGCCAGCTCGCAAGGGTTGGCACACTGCCCGCCTCACGCATATCGCCGATGAAGAACTGGTCAGTGCCGATGAAGCCGCCTGCCGATGCGCCGTAGGCAAAACCCCAGCCGATCATCCAGAAGACCAGGGCCGCAATACAGAAGTCAATCAGATTCTTGAACATGATGTTGATCATGTTCTTCGAGCGGGTGGACCCGGCCTCGATGAGTGCGAAACCGGCCTGCATGAAGAAAACGAGGAACGCCGTAAGCAGCAGCCACATGGTGTCGGTAACGACGCCCATCTCGGCAATCGCCGGATCGATCTCCTGGGCGAAGGATGTGCCGGTCGTTCCGATCAGCAAACCGGCGAGCGCCCCGACTCCGAGCATCAGTTTCATTCGTCGCTTGACCATTGTGTCCCTTTCTCCATTCGTTTGTTGTGGCGGTCATGTACGCCTGACGCCTCTCCCCGAAGATCACAAAGATAACCCGCGGCGCGCGTGGACGCAGGGTATCGCTTCATTGCATCAGGTTAAGAGCGTGTGGTATCGGTATGCTGAAGAGTACGATAGAAGCGATGGCGTGACTACGGCCAGTTCGTATGAAATATCCGGTTTAGTTTTAGATATTTTATACAACCTGGTACATGCGATCAAACCACATACCAGGGTCAGGCACCCGGCTGAGCAATATCTGCCGTGCCGAACCAGGGGTACATTAGATGATATGACCGATTTACAGGCCATGCGTGGTGGCGCATATCTGGTTTCGCCTTTGCCTGTGGCAGCGCGCTATCCCCGTGGAAGGGCGGCTCGCGAGCGGCACGGGGGCTCGCGAGCCGGATGGATGTCAGGCGTCAAAGTACATAAAGAACTCGTAGGGATGCGGCCGGATGGCGACCTGGATGAGTTCGCGCGAGCGCTTGTAGTCCAGATACGTTTCAATCACATCCGGCGTAAAGACCCCGCCTTCGAGCAAGAACGCGTGATCCTGCTCCAGCGCGTCGAGCGATTCGGCGAGCGAACCGGGGGTGCCACGGATATGCGCCTTTTCCTCAGCCGACAGTTCGTAGATATCGACATCGAGCGGCGGTGGCGGCTCCATCTTGTTCTTGATGCCGTCAATGCCGGCCATCAGCATCGCCGCGAAGGCCATATACGGGTTGCAGGTCGGGTCAGGTGCGCGGAACTCAATGCGGCGCGCTTTCGGCGAACTGGAATACGTAGGAATACGCACGGCAGCCGAGCGGTTGCGCTGCGAGTAAACCAGGTTGATTGGCGCTTCGAACCCGGGCACCAGGCGGCGGTAGGAATTTGTTGTTGGCGCGCAGATCGCCAGCAACGCCGGGGCGTGCGTCAGGATGCCGCCAATGTACCAGCGAGCGATATCGGAAAGCAACGCATAGCCATTGGCATCATAGAACAGTGGCTGGCCATCTTTCCAGAGGCTCTGGTGGCAGTGCATACCGCTACCATTGTCGCCGAACAGCGGCTTGGGCATAAACGTTGCTGCCAGGCCATATTCTCTGGCCGTATTCTTGACGATATACTTGTACTTGATCAGGCTGTCGGCCATGCGCACAAGCGAGTCGAACCGCATATCAATCTCGCATTGCCCGGCGGTTGCAACCTCGTGGTGATGGACCTCAACGGCAATGCCGCAGGCCATCATGTTCAGGGTCATCTGGGATCGCACGTCCTGCAGCGAGTCAAGCGGCGGAACGGGGAAGTACCCTTCCTTGTAGCGTGGCCGGTAGGCCAGGTTGCCGCCGCCGCGATCAGCGCCGCTGTTCCAGATACCTTCGTCGCTATCAAGGAAATAGTAGCCTGCGTGGCTTGTCTGATCGAAACGGACGTCGCTGAACAGGAAAAACTCCGCTTCAGGGCCGAAATAGGCGGTATCGGCAATGCCGGTGGTTTTCAGGTAGTCCTCAGCCTTCCTGGCAATGTAGCGCGGATCGCGACTGTAATTCTCACCGGTCAGTGGGTCCTTTATATCGCAGATCAACGCCAGGGTTGGAACCTTGAGCATGGGATCGATGAACGCGGTCTCCGGATCCGGGAAGACCAGCATGTCGCTCTCATTGATTGCTTGAAAACCGCGAATCGATGAACCGTCGAAACCCAGGCCGTGCTCGAAATCATCCTCGCTGAACATGCTTGCCGGTACCGAGAAGTGCTGCCAGGTGCCGGGCATGTCGGTAAAGCGAACATCCACCATCTGGATGCCCTTTTCCTTGATCAGCGCAATCACATCTTTTGGGGTCATCGCCATACGAGCCAACCTCCACGGGTTGCAGTGCGCCATGTCGCATACAACACACAAACGCGGGCGACGAACCTGGTCGCCCACGCTGCATCGTTGCATGGCACGTGCTACGAGTGTTCAATGTTCTGTTATCGTATGGTAAAAACCCGGTTCCAGGTAGGGCAATTCGGTACGAAGATGGTAGTAAATGATTTGGATGGAATAACTAACTGGTCTGTCAACGACGTTTTCTCATCATGCCGTCAGGCCGGGAGTGAGGTCGTTGATAACATTCAGATGAACGCCGAAGGAGAGTCCGTCTGATTGACGCGCGCGGCGCTCGCGTGCTACAATGAGCGCAGGCCGGTGTAGCTCAGCTGGCAGAGCAACTGTCTTGTAAACAGTAGGTCGTCGGTTCGAATCCGACCACCGGCTCCAGACGCACCTGCTCACGCTGCTCCTGGATGCGGAACGGTTGCGCCAGACGTATCGCCTCTATCAGGCCCACATCCGCAGGGTCTGCTCGGGAACCGCCACTGGCGTCAGCGATGGCTGCGCCCCTGCCATCATATCCTCCAGTGTATGTGTCGCAGCAGCGTTCAACGGTCAATGGTTGTCGTCATTGCGCCCCACACCTCGACGCCGATGCCATCGCGTTCGCCTTGCCACAGGAGCGTGGTGCAGGCGCGGCGCAACAGGTTCTTCCAGATCTGCGTATTGGCGAACGTCTCTTCGTCGGCATTGAAGACGGAAAACACGGAGCGTGCGGCCACCAGGATCATTTTCTCCTTCGCCCGGCTGAGCGCCACATTCAACCGGCGCGGGTCGAGCAGGAAATCACCCGCCACGCGTAGATAGTCGCGGTCGCTCTCGGTTGCGCTCACCACAATCACCCGCCGCTCGCCACCCTGGAACCGTTCCACCGTGTCAATGGCCGATCCCTGAATCAGACCGGTCATCGGATCGCGTGGTGCAAGCGCCGGTACGGCTTCCTGAAGTGCGGCGCGCTGCGCCCGGTGTGGCACGACGACGCCAAGGCCATCGGTGTGGTTCAGCCCATACTGCGCCGGATCCACCAGCGCCGCGATGATCGGCTCGACCAGCGCCTGCTCAAACGGGTTAATAACCTGGCTTTGCTGTTCCTCGTGCACGATGACGACCAGTGGATATTCGGGCGCAAGCACAGCCGCGACGAACGCATCGTCGTGAGCACAACCATTGAGGACGCCGGTTCGCTTCGAATGGTAGTCAATGCCGTCGTTGACATAAATCTCATTGCGCAGGAAATCTGCCATGGTGGTGTGCAGCCGGAAGCTCTCGGCAAACTGCACGATCGGCGGCGGCGGCAGGCGATCGCGGAGCGTGACGAAGAGCGATTCGTAGGTGCGATATTCCTGGAACGTGCGCCGGCGCTCATCGGCCCAGCCATGGGCGACAATCGGCGGCATCTGGCGATGATCGCCGACGACGATCAACTGGCCTTCAGGGCGCAATGGCAACCCGGCCATGCAGGCTTCGGGCAGATTCATCTGCGATGCCTCATCCAGCACCAGGCAGTCGCACCAGGTATGGCCGAACAGGTCGCCGGCATCCTTGAGCAAGCCGCGAATCCCGCCAGGCGTCGCGCCGGCGATGACGTATGAGTGCTCCAGTATATGCTGAAGCTCCTCCCCTCTGGGCAGAACCACGACGCCCTCAGGTGCGCTGGTATCGTCTGGGCGTACCCGCAGCAGCGGTACAGCGAAGAGGCGCGGGTCAAGATATTGATCGACCAGTACCGGATCGATGGCACGCCGTTCGCGCAACAACCGCTGCACGTCCACGAGTTTCTCGAGCAGCACATTGGTGGCGGCGTGCGTTTTGCAACTCACCAGCACCCGGTAGGGCATGCTGGCCGCCAGCGCTCCCTGGAGTCGCGCCAGCAAGGCGAAGGCGGCGACATAACTCTTGCCGGTGCCGGGCGGCCCCTGCACCAGCAGGGTTGGCGCAGCGCCATGTTCGGCGATTGCCGCGCGCTGATGCGTATCGAAGGGGTGGAGCAACCCGGCCGCTCCGAGCGCGTCGAGGCCGGCCATAAAGCGCTGCTGCCCGGCAATCGCCGCGGCGGGCCAGGTGGCACATTCGCGTTCGGGATGCGCGAGGCGCGCATAGACCGTATTCGGTTTGCCCTGTTGCAAGGCAGCAACGATATCGGCCAGGTGCGCGCCTTGCCAGTCGTTGGGGTCGCTATCGAGGGTGTAGCGCGCGCCCGCGACAAGCGGGCGATTGGCCGCACTCATCGTCGGGAAGACATAGCCGGGTGTCTTCGCCTGCCCGCCGGATGCGTTCAGTTCGACCAGGACCATGCCGGCGGGCGCATCGATCGACAGGAGCGTGGCGCGCATGCCATACAACAATTGCTTCGCTGTTGGCGTCAGCGGCGTTCGTTGCTCTGGCGGTAACCGGCTATCCTCCGTCCAGCGCGGCGCGATTACCAGGCGATCGCCAGGGCGCAATGTCGTGAGCAGCAACGCCTCGGACAGGTTGCAGTCAACACCGGTCAGATCGATGCGCAGGCGGTAGGGCAGTGTGACAGGGAGTGGTTTTGTCTCGGCTTGCTTTATTCTGGGGAGGTTCTTTGCGCTCGCATCTGGCCTGGTCACCTGCAACTCCGCGACATATTGCTCGCGCAGCAGGCGACGGCGTTCATTTTCGTGCAGCAGCGCCACCAGTTCCGGCGCCTGGTCGGCTTCCTCATACCGGACAATCAGCGTCTCGCCGGCCAGGACGCGCCGTTCCGGCGCGGCAAGGCGCGCGGTTTTCCATGCGCCGAGCACCGTGTGGCGTTCTAATGCCAGAAACTCCGCCAGGGCGTCAGCAAAGCTACGCGCCTTGCCGTTGAAGGTCGGAATTGACGCGAGATCGAACGTCGTCTTCTCGGTCACCCGGTTGCCGTCAAAATCACGCGCGATATGTTCCATCGCCTCGAGGCGCCGGGCGTGGAAGCCACGCAGCAGATCAACCGTTGCAGCGCGGTAGACCGCGAAGTCATCGTGACCGCGGGGCGGCGGTGGCAATTCACCCCAGGCAGCGTAGGCATATTCGAGCGGGATCTGGCTATTGAAGCGTGAGCGGCTGGTATACCATGCGGCCGGGCCTTCCATATCCTCGTTCAGACGGCCACGGTCATCGAACATCCGGGTGCGGAAGATGCTGGCGTATGGCTCCGGTGTGTTCCAGTCGAACTGGAGCGCGCGGGCCACCGCCTGGAGCGACTGGCAGACCATCGGGTAATTCTTGAGTTCGCGGATTTCGTGATCGAGGAAGGTGACCAGCGGTGAGTCGTAGGCCGCGATCTGGGTGATGAAATCATACAGCGGCGTCGCCGCGGCAATCGCGCCGGCATGGCGTGACAGACCATCCAGAAGCAGGCGCTGTTCAAAACGGTTATAGAAGATCAGGTGAACCGGCGCGCGCGGATCGCCGTTGGCGTCCGGCGCGGCGACCCCGGCAATTGCGCGAAGCGTCGCACTGATCCAGCCGACGAACAACTCCTGTTCCCGGGCGGCTTCCGCCGGCGGCCCGTCGGTTATGCGAATGATGCTGCGGCGGCGTTCGGGCGCTTCAACACCATTCTCACAGGCCACGACAAGCGCGCCAAGCATATAGATGCGATCGTGCAGGTAGTCGTGCTGGGCGTCAATATACACCCGTACCAGGTTCGGATTGTGGTAGGCGTCGCAATAGGGCAGCGAGCCATACCCCTTGCCGGGAACGAAAGCGAGCGCCCGCATGTCATCGCCCAGCCAGCGCCGGTAACGCCGGGCGCGATGGATCAGTTCGTCGAGGCGCGCACCGATCCGCGGCATGGCAGCGAGCCGGCGCACCAGCGCTTCATTGCCCGGGGTTGCAACCAGGTCATTCGTATCCGGCGCACAAAACTCCTTGAGCGTGGCGAGCCGGGCCATGGTCGTGATGCCGGCGGCGCGTAGCGCATTCTTCTCATAGTCGGTCAGATGCGGCAAGAGCGACAGATCGTCGGTTGAGGCGCTCCATTTCATACAGAACTCATTGTAGAGACATCCATCGCACTTATACGTCAGGTGATATGGCACGTCGGCAAATGCCTGAGCAGCAATCTGTGCGGCGACCGAACGTGGGCCGGTCACCAGGTCGTGCACCTCGGCACAGTAATGCTCGGGGGTCGGGGTCAACTCCAGCAGCGCGTCCGTCACACCGAACAACTCGCGCGCCAGCGCCTGCTGTTCCTGCCGGCGCTGCTCGTCGAGCGGCGAGTGGTACAGCGCGCCATCGCTCAGGCCACGATACAGGATGGCGATGCGCATATCGGCACAGGCAAGCCCCTCGGTGGCGAAGAGCGTCGCCAGCATCTCGTGGTAGAACGCCACCTGGAGGCGATGCTCGACCTTCGCCGCGATGGTGCTTTTCATATCAGCGATCAGCACATGGAGAGCACCGCCGGCATCGCGCTGCAACCGCAGAATATCAACATCGCCGCGTAGCTGCCAGTCGCCGATGGTCACACGCAGGCGCGGCTGGAAGAGAAACAGCGTCGCGCCAGGGAGTAGATCGCGGGCCAGCGCTACAACAATCGCATTATTGTCCGGCCCCTGGAACTGCTCATCATCGACGGCGGCAGTTTTGCAGTTGACGACCTGCCCGCTGGCGAAGGCCGCGACTTGCTGCTCGATCTGCTCCTCGAAACGCGCGCCGGATTTGGTCAGGATCGGCGGAATGGCCTGCGGCGCGACGCCAAAGCCATAGAGGAAATCGCGGCCATGGCGGCGTTCGTGTAGCCGCAGCCGAAGATAGCGCGCGCACTGGTCGAGACGAATGTACTGCGCTATGTCGGTGGGCGCGATCGTGCGCGGGGTAATGGTTTCGATCGGAATGACGGGTAGTGTGTCCATGAGGGCCTCTGTTCTCCACTACGCTTCATCAGCACCACTGGTCCACAATCACAGCGAGTCGGTGCAGGCAATGCCAGGTGCCTATCCGAATAGTGGCTGGTTGGATGCCATTCGCCTGTAACCTTGCTCCGGCTCGCGCGTCATACCATGTGCCACGTGATTTGCGTGGCGCGAGCGTACCGCCGGTGACATCATCTGGAGTAACGACTTGTTCAATGAACTATGCTCCGTGTCGGCCGTAACCCTTGCTCGTCGAATCCGCGACCGCGAGATCTCGGTGACCATGGTCGTTCAGGCGCACCTCGATCGAATCACCCGGCTCAATCCGCGGCTCAACGCGGTGGTTCAACTTGCTGCGGACCAGGCGCTTGCCGAAGCTCGCGCAGCCGACGCCAGGCTTGCCGCGGGACATGATGCTGGCCCGTTACACGGTGTGCCATTCACTGTCAAGGACTGGATCGATGCCGCAGGATTGCCGTGCACCGGCGGTGATCCACGCTTCCGCGATCGGGTTCCGCTTGTGGACGCGACCGTCGTTGCGCGCTTGCGCCGGGCCGGGGCGATCTTGCTCGGCAAAACCAATGTCCTTGGCGAGAATCCGCTCTACGGTCGCACCAGTAATCCTTACCATCTCGGTTACAGCCCGGAAGGTAGTAGCAGCGGCGAAGCGGCGATCATCGCTGCCGGCGGTTCACCCCTCGGTCTCGGTTCCGATTCGGGTGGCAGTATACGCCAGCCGGCCCACGCCTGCGGTATTGCCGGCCTGAAACCAACCACCGGGCGCGTTCCGTTGACGGGTCATTTCCCATTTATCAGCACCATGAACGATCCGCGCACCACCATCGGCCCGATGGCGCGCTTTGTTGAGGACCTTGCGCTGGTACTGCCGCTCCTCAGTGGAGTCGACTGGCACGATCCGAGCGTGGTTCCCATGCCCCTGGCCGACTGGCGCGCCGTCGAACTGTGTGGCTTGCGCGTCGCCTGGTACACCCATCATGCCGAAGCGGAGCCAACCCTTGAGACGGCTGCCACCTGTCGCCGGGTTGCGCAACTACTGGCAGCGCGCGGCGCACGTGTCGAACAAACGCTTCCGCCACGCATTGAAGAAGCCTACGACATTACGCGCCAGTACTGGCAGCGCCCGGAGTCGTCTGCGGCGGATGAGTGGGTTCCCGATGGTGAGGCGCACCTCAGCAGCATCGAGGTTGAACGACACCTGTTTGTCTGGGATCGCTTCCGGCGAGCGCTGATCGCGTTCATGGCGAACTATGATCTGATCCTGACGCCTGTAGCGGAGCGGCCCGCAACACCACATGGCGGCGAAGGCGGGCGCATCCCGTATACACTGCCCTATAGCCTCACCGGCTGGCCGTGCGTGGTCGTGCGCGCTGGAACCGCACCGGATGGATTACCGATCGGTGTGCAGGTGGTCGCTCGTCCCTGGCGCGACGATGTGGCGCTGGCGGCAGCGGCGGCGATCGAGGAGGATACCGGTGGCTGGCAACCACCGGCACTGGCCGACGCATCCTGATCACGTTCATCAGCCGTGCGGAGGAAGCGCGGGGTGGCAAACCGAACGGCGTCCGCTATCCTACGAGGCGCCACCATATTCGGCGTCCTATTGCCAGAAACATCGGATTGTGGTACGAACATGCGACGTTGCGGGTGCTGGCAGGAACGCTTCTGTCATGTCAAAGGTTCAACGTCGTCTGCTTGATTATACACCAGCCACCGATGCGATTGCGCTGCGCCACAGCCGATGCACGCCAGGCTCGCGCCCCGCGCCCCAGGCCATGCTTCTGAGCCGCCAGGCGTGATGACCTGTTTCCCGATCTGTGGAAGCGGCGTCTCATCGGGCAAGAACGGGGCCGGTATGCTCGGAGACGCGCTCAGTCTGTTGTTCAGGTGACCGGCAGGGGCCGGTCGGCGGCCAGCGCCTCATCGTCGTCATCCGCATCGACGATCAGGTCAAGCGGTGAACGAGCAAAACGGAGCGCCGCGGCGCGCGCGCGCCCATCATGCTCCTCCGCCAGCGACCATGCGGCGTGTGCCACCAGGAGCGCCAGTTCAAGGCTACGGCCGATGGTCAGCGCCAGGCGGCGCGCGCCACGCTCCAGGCGTGCGTGCCCGCCACCGGCGTTGTGCCAGCGGCGCGCATGCTCGAGCGCTGTGCGTGCCTGTTGCCCGGCGACGGCAAGCGCAGCATCGCTGATGCCGCTCGTGAGGGTCCCCGCCAGGCCAGTGATCGCCTCCCAGGCGCCCGGCTGCGCCAGCGCCTTCAGCGTATCGAGCGCCAGCACGTTGGTCGTTCCTTCCCAGATCGGCAGCACGTGCGCATCGCGTAGCAGCGCCGGCACCCCCGTATCCTCAACGTATCCCGCCCCGCCGAAGGCCTCGATCACTTCGCTCAACACATCCACCGCCTGCCGCCCGGTCGTCAGTTTGGCAACCGAAGTCAGAACACGCAACAGATGTGCCTGGCGCTCATCCGCCATGCTCGCCTCATCCGCGCCGAGCAATTCCGCCACCAGGAAGCTCAGGTGGAACGCGCCCTCGAACTCGGCCTGCAACCCGGCCAGGATCTCCCCATGGAGTGGCTGGCGGATCAACGGTGCATCGAACGCCACGCGGCGGCAGGCATAGTCGCGCGCCAGGGCAAGCCCCCGGCGCATGAATGACGCTGCCGTCACACTGTTCCAGGCGCGCGTGACCTGCAGCATCGGTACAATCGCGCGCACCCCGCCACCCGGCACACCGACCAGGTGGGCCGGAGCGCCTTCCAGGCTCAATTCGGCGGTCGGCACCTTGCGCGTGCCGAGCTTATCCTTCAGCCGGTTCACGCGAATACCCTGCAGACGGCCCTGTTCGTCGCGCAGTTCCACATAGAACAGGGCCAGCCCACGCCCTCCGGGCGCGCCGCATTCCGGGCGCGCCAGCGCCAGGGCCATCTGCCCGGTCGTCGCCGACGTGAACCACTTACGCCCATACAGGCGCCAGTTCCCGCGCGAATCGCAACGGGCGATGGTCTCGCTGCGACCGACATCCGAACCGCCCGTCAGTTCGGTCATCCACTGGCCGCTGGTCCAGCACTGATCCGGATCGCGGCTGGTCAGGTGCGGCAGGGCGCGTTCGATCAATGCCGCGTCGCCCGCATGCCGCAGGGTGCGCGCGGCGCCGTCGCTCATGGCGAGCGGGCAGGTGTAGACATCGGTCGAGGGATGGAAGAGGTACACCAGGGCAAACTGAACGATCCGCGAGGCTGCACCGTACAGTTGCTCGTAGGGTAGAGCGACAAGACCATACTCCGCGGCGAGCCGCGCGGCGCGCTGCCAGAGCGGTGATACTGCGATCCGGTCAACCCGCTCACCCCAGGCGTCCCACTGGGTAAGGACCGGCTCGTTGTGCCGGTCGGCAAGTTGTAGCCGGTAGAGTTCGCCGCCTGCCAGTGCGCCCATGGTCGCCAGTTCGGGTTCGATGGTTGCGAGGGTCGCGAGCGGAAGTACGCGGCGTAGATAGGAGCGGAGCACACGATCGTCGGCATACTGGTTTCCCAGCGCCGGGGGTTGTTGTCGAAAGAGTTCGTTCATAGCTCACCAGCGGCAAATCTTGCGCGCACAGCCGCCAGTTTCGCGGCATCGCGCGCGACCGTCCCTAACTCGAAGATCATAGTCGGTCAGCCGCGATGGCAACGCGAAGAGTTCCAGACGAAGTTCAGGTCGCCGCGTCTTGATAATTAACGCCATTTGCCCGGCTCTGCACAAGCGTATCCCAATCCTCCGTCTTGCTCGCATCGGAAGGCGACCAGTAGAAGCCACGGAAGAGGTTCATGGCGTTCCTCCACAGGTGCGATCCTCTGCGCACCCTCTATTATAAACTTATCTATCCGCAGTCTCCATATCCATCCCACCCAGACCTTGTGCAGTTCATGACCCTGGAAGCCGCACACATCTCGACCTGATTGGGCCACGACGTCTGCTTACCCTATGTGCCAGTATCGCCTGAGACAGATGCGATTGGATGTTCCGGGTTTGAGGGCGAGAACAGGACTCACCGTGAGCACAAACCCATCATCCACTGATCACCCGGCCGATACAGAGGCCGAAGCGGGTTATTCGTCGTTCCACACCGTGTCCGTGCAGTCTACCTCAACAAAACGCGCGTGGCGATGGCTGGCACCGCGCAGGTCGGCGCCGCGGAAGCTGCCGCCGATGAAACAGCCGCGTAGATCGGCGCCACGCAGGTTGGCATAACTGAAATCGACATTGAGGAAGATGCCATCGAGTGTTTCACTGGAGAGATCTGCTCCGGCATAACTGACGCCGATGTACATCTTGTCGGAGGCCATTCCGTTCTCCTTCCCTATCGTGAACGTGATCAGGGCGAGCAACATTGACAAAGAGGTCGAGCCTTCAGGCGGTTCGAGCCGGCGCCGTGATCCCGGTCGCTCGGTATCTATGCGATCACACTCATCGCGCCTGCGTGCCCCTGGTGTCGGGTAACTCGATGAACGTCATTGTGATCGCCTGTGCCTTCTGATGGTCAGTCAGGTTGGACCCGCGGAAGTCAGCGATGAACTTCCCGCCGGTGAGGTTGGCGCCACACAGGTTTGCATCCCGAAAATCGCAATTGTAGAATTCTCCGGGCAGGTGTGCATCAGTGAGCTGCGTACGCCGGAAAGAGACGTTGATATACACGTTGTCGAGCGTCGCGCCAGCCAGGTCTTGGTCGTCGTAGCTCACGCCGATTATGGGTGATATCATGACCGCACCTCCCGCATTCCTCTGTCGAGGTTAGTCACGAGGTGCGGATTACTACCATCCACGTAGATTACAGATCCGCGCAGTTGTGCAATCCGCAGGTGCAGCAGGGCGCGCCGGTCAGGCCGGTGCGTCCCCCGGCAGCACCGCGTCGCGTATATCGACCCCGATCATCCTGGCCTGTGTCAGGTCGGCGCCGCGCAGGTTGGCGCCACGCAGGCTGACCATAATGAATGTGCCGGTAAGCGCAGCGTATGACAGGTCTGCATCGCTCAGATCGACTCCGACAAACGTCCCGCTCAGCACCCGGCCCGAGAGCTGTTCACCGGCCAGACTACCGCCAGCATAGAGCCCGTTCAGTTCCATCATCCATCCCTCCATAGCCTGCACTGCCCGGTGCAGGTACAGTCTGTGAGCAGGGGACAAAAAGAAAACGCCTGTGCTACTATACAGCACAAACGTTCGGATGTCAAGCACGGGCAAACGAAGGTCCGGGGGCAATTCCCAGTATCAAAGAGCGGCGGCGGGATGCCCTCTGAGAAGCGGAATACGTGTCGTCCCGCCGCCGGACGGGCCGGATCATCCTGGCGAGCCGCCCGCGCTTCCAGGGAGAAGCGTGCGCCATCACTGCACCAGGATAGAAACACCCGTGCTAATTATAGCACGGGTGGGCAGTACTGTCGCGCTGTGATAGATCCGTGCGTTAGAGGGTCTTGAACTTCACCACTTTCGCGTCATAGAGCAGCCGGCGCAATGCCTCTCTGTCGGCGGGATCGATGCCCGCACGCCGCGCATCTTCGAGATCGCCTGAAAGGTCATAGGTGCCGTCGTAGCGCTTGCCATCAGGGAGCGTCGTGCCGCGCAGCCGCGCTGCCCGGCGTAACTGTCTCTCGTCGATCGTCGCGCCGGCCAGGTTGCAGTCGACAAAGCTGGCGTCGCTGACATCGGCTTCAGTCAGTATTGCGCCCGAGAGATCGACTCCGTGGAAGACGCCACTCAACCTTGAGCCATGCAACCTGGCATGCGCCAGCGTTCCGCCTGCAAAGATGCCGGAGAGTCGCGCGTATGAGAGATCCTTTTCTCTCATGTCTACCCGAATGAACACGCCATCCAGCCGCGCGCCGAAAAGATCTTCAGTTGCGGGCGCGAGGAAGAAGTGCTCACCATCAAGATGTGCGAAGCGCAGGGTTCTGTACTCCGGGCCCGCCCAACCCTGTCTGCCTACCCACAGCAGCACCGCCGTCTCGTCGTTGAGACGCGCACCGCTAAACCGCCGGGTCGCTACCAGTTGCTCAGGTGTGATGCAGGTGC
Source organism: Chloroflexota bacterium (assembly GCA_013388755.1). GTDB lineage: Bacteria > Chloroflexota > Chloroflexia > Chloroflexales > Roseiflexaceae > JACAEQ01. The sequence continues at coordinate 287 of JACAEQ010000012.1, read as the reverse complement.
CGCGCAGGTCGGCGAATTGCAGGTCCGCGTCGTCAAACACAGCGTCTTTCAACCGGGCGCCGCGCAGGTCGGTGAACTGCAGGTTTGCGCCGCGTAACGATGCGCCCTCAAGGTGCGCACTCACCAGGATCGCATACGCCAGGTCGGCCCCGTCAAGCACCGCTTGCTCTAGAGCGCCGGTAGAGTATTTTTAGGCTGCGTTGGCCATCGCTGGCGCGCGTGCGATGATGTGAAGATTATGAACCACCGCCGTCCGCCGCAAATCGAACAGGTTCTTGCGCTCGCCT
>JACAEQ010000030.1 GCA_013388755.1 Chloroflexota bacterium | reverse complement strand
TTAGAGCCTATCCGAAAACCAGATGGTCAATGTCATTGCGAGCGCGAGCGAAGCAATCTCCTCTCGCGCCGGTAGATTGCTTCAGCCACGCTGCGCTCGCTGCAGGCTGTCGCTGGCGCTCCTCGCAATGACAGCATGCCCATGGGTTTTCGGATAGGTACTTAGGCCCAATACTCGTCGCCCCCACCCCAGCCCTCCCCCGCTGAGGGAGGTTCGGAGGGGGGCGGTGCGGTGCGTCGAGCCTTATGTGCTCAAGTCTGTACGCACCGGACTCTGGCGGTTTACGAGACTTAGCCTATCCGAAGAACGGATGGGATGTCACTACGCGCGAAGCGACACGATCGAGCGGCGCGACAGGAGGCATAGCGTTTTTCGGACAGGCACGTAACACTCAAACACCATGACGATGTGGGATGACCCGTGTCTGGCCCTACAAACTATCTTTGACGAGCTGCGCGATATCGGTTGGCAGACGTGCGACTCGTACCCCAACCGCTTCGAGCGCCGCGATCTTTTCCTGTGCCGTCCCCTCACCGCCAGTGATGATTGCGCCGGCATGGCCCATATGCTTGCCTGGCGGCGCGGTCTGGCCAGCAATAAAACTCACGACCGGCTTGGTCACATGCGCCTGGATGTATTTCGCGGCATCAATCTCCGCCGCACCGCCGATTTCGCCGATCAACACAATCGCCTCGGTATCCGGATCGGCCTGAAACAGTTCCAGCACGTCAACGAACGACGTTCCGATAATCGGATCGCCGCCAATCCCGACGATCGTCGTCTGGCCCAACCCGATGCGCGTCAGCGCATCCACCGCTTCGTAGGTCAGCGTACCACTCTTCGACACGACCCCGACCGGCCCGGGAGTGGCAATATTACCCGGTATGATGCCAACCTTCGCCTGCGCGGGGGTGAGCAACCCGGGGCAATTCGGCCCGATCAGGCGCGCGCCGCATTCCTGAATGAAGGCATACGTCGCCACCATGTCGTTCGCCGGAATGCCCTCGGTAATGCACACAACCAGCGCCACGCCCGCGGCAGCCGCCTCGCGCATTGCATCGGGCGCAAATGCAGCTGGAACATAGATGACGCTGACATTTGCACCGGTCTGTTTCACGGCTTCCGCCATCGTGTTGAATACCGGCACCGTGCCGTCAATCGCGGTCTGCCCGCCGCGCCCCGGTGTCACACCTGCCACAACATTCGTGCCATATGCGATCATCTGGCGCGTGTGAAATTCGCCCTCGCGCCCGGTGATCCCCTGCACTGCCAATCGGGTATTCTTGTCGACCAGAATGCTCACGCGGGGCCTCCTTATCCTCATTCGTCACCGACCTGCGCTCGCGATGGTAGCATATTCCTGCCCGTGTGACAAATGGAACGAAGGGTTCACCGTTCACCGCTCACCGTACCCCGCTCACCAAAGATTGCTCGCCCGACACGCACGATGGTTGCGCCTTCTTCAATGGCAACCTCAAAATCATCGGTCATTCCCATCGAGAGATCGGTCCATTCCGCCGCGGGAAATCGCCGCGCCAGCAGTTCGCGCAAGCGGCGCGTGGCGCGGAAGGTCGGGCGCGCCGCCTCCGGGTCAACACCCCAGGGCGCAATCGTCATCAAACCGCGTACGGCAATCTGCGGCAATGCCAGAATCTGTTCCACCCCCCCGACGAATTGTTCGAATATCGCTGGTTGCTCCTGCCAGCCCGCCAGGTCGAACCCTTCCTTCGTTGCTTCCCCTGATACGTTCACCTGGAGCAGAACCGGCAGCCGCCGCCCTTGCTCGCCGGCGTGCCGGTCAAGCGCCTGTGCCAATCGCAAGCTATCCACCGAGTGAATCAGATCAAACAGCGCGACAGCCTTTTTCGCCTTATTGGTCTGTAAATGCCCAATGAGATGCCAGGTGAGCCGGCTACGTTCCACCGCCAGCGCCATGATCTTCGCCTCGGCTTCCTGCACCCGGTTCTCGCCAACATCATGTAGACCGGCAGCCAGCGCCGCGCGGACAACCTCCGCCGGGTGCGTCTTTGTTACGCCCACCAGCAGGATCTCTTCCGCGCGCCGGTTCGAGCGCTGCGCCGCGGCGGCGATCCGCTCCTGAACAAGCGCGAGACGCTCGGCGATGCCATTCATCTATGGTATACTTTCTATTAACAATATGGGATCAGGTGAAGGGTTTTGCGCATCACAATCAGTAGTACCACTGCCGAAAACCCCAACCTCCAATCTGTCTGAGGAGCACGGCATGGCTGAAACGCGCGGCAAGGTCATCTACGTCCTCTTCGTCTGCCTCGGCAATATCTGCCGCTCGCCTATGGCCGAAGGCGTCTTCCGCCAGCATGTCGAGCGCGCCGGCCTGGCCGGGCGTATCAAAGTCGACTCAGCCGGCCTGGGCGCATGGCATGTCGGTGAGCCGCCGCACCCCGGCACCGCGCGCATCCTCGCCGAACGCGGCATTCAGTATGCCCACCGCGCCCGCGTCATCCACGCCGACGATTTTACCCGTTTCGATTATGTGATTGCGGTCGAGCGCGCCCACGTCAACGAATTGCGCCGCATGAGCGGCAGTTCGCTCGTGCGACTTGGCCTGCTGCTCGATTATGCTCCCCAGGTTGGTGTGTACGACCTGCCCGACCCATATTATAATGGTCGTTTTCGCGAAGTGCACGATATGGTGGAACAGGCCTGCCGCGGCCTGCTTGAACATATCATCGCTACCGAACGGCTTGTTCTGCCCGTCCTCTACAGCGGCGAGCAGCAACCGTGATCTGCGGAGGCGCCGCCGTTCCTGCGCGCCGCGCGCCCCATCGGGGCTATGCAGTACGTTAGTTGCAAGGTATTGCCTCGTAATGCTTCCAGATAGATCCTGCGGCATGACGGTTCCCGCCCATGTATGACGGCACGCACGTGCCGTCGCATGAACGACCGCATGCAGTCATGGCGAGGCGCGTCAGCGACACCCTGCAACGAGCATAGCGTGGCTGAAGCAATCTCCGTTCGCGCTGCTCGATTGCTTCGCTGGCGTTCGCAAGGACATCGCACCCACACCCGTGATGCGTGCGGGGCCGCACGCTCATCCTGGAAGCATTCGGGCCAGAGTCATACCCGCGGTGATCGCCCGGTCAGCCGGGTAAAGATCTGGTACCCCAGCCAGCGAAACGGCTCCGGCGGGATCGGATGGTAGCGGCTCTGGTAGAAAGGCAACTGCTGCCAGCGGCTATCGTCGCCGCCATACAGATCGGCAATGAACTCGCCAGCAAGGTTGGCCAGGTTGACACCATGGCCGCAATATCCCAACGCATAGTAGATGTTGTTGTATTCGCCGCACCGCCCCCACAGAGGCTGGCGATTCAGCGTAATGCCAAGCACACCGCTCCAGCGGTGCGCAACCGGCAGCGCCGGCGCGCCAGGAAAGTACCCGGAAAGGGTGCGCAGCATAGCCGCCTGAGCACGACGAGCCGCGCGATCGTCGGTCAACACGGTACGATTATTGAAGAGATAGGCATACGACTGGTTGCTGCCACCGCCAAAGACCAGACGGCCGTCTCTGGTCAGCGATCCATATGAAATGCGATCGAGATCGTCAGCAAACCCGGCATACGCCCGCCAGCCCAGTTCTTCGCGTTGCGTTGTGGTCAGCGGGACCGTGGCGAAGACACTCGAATGTAAGGGGAACAGTGCATCACGAAAAAAGCCCAGCTTACTCGTATAGCCATTCGTCGCCAGCATGACGGCCAGGGCGCGCACTTCGCCCTGCGGTGTGGTCAGGCGCACCTGGCGGCCCGTCTCGACACGAATCACCGGCGTCTGTTCGTAGATGGCAACGCCACGCTCCTCCAGCACCGGGCGCAGACTCCGAACATACTGCGCCCCATTGATCTGCCCGGTATCCGGTTCCAGGGTTGCCCCATAGACGCCCCGGGCGCTGAACTGGCGCGCCAGTTCATCTGGATACAGAAACTGCACCGGGATGCCCAGACCACGCAGATGTTCCGCTTCGGCATGCGCAGCTTCGGCACGCGCGGGGCTGGTGTGCAGGGTCAACGTTCCGTCGAACCGATGATCGACCTGCAGGCGATAACGATCGATCATCGCGCGCATTGCGCTCAGCCCGGCGCTGGTCAACCGGTGCACATATCGGGTAAGCTCCGGGTGGCTATTGTCTATGCCATTGATCCAGTTAAGCGCGAGGCCGCCGTTTCGCCCACTTGCGCCATTTGCCAGGGTCGCCGCCTCCAGCACCACAATCCGATGCTCAGGAAAGCACCGGCCAATATGGTATGCGGTACTGATACCGGTGAAGCCGCCACCAATGATGGCAAGATCCGCCGTGATATTGCCCGTCAGTGGCGCACGCGGCTGGTAGTCGGGGGTGCCCGCCGCCCAGACGGACCGGTTGGCGTCAAGTTCCAGCCGTTCGGGCAGCAGCCGCGCCATCAATGGCCACGTTCGCGCCATCAATGCGGCGCTGCCTTGCAGGAGACGAGTTGCCGGAGAACGCTGGATGGTTGCCATACCGTACTTCTATCGTTGCTCCCACCCTCAACGCGCCCTGCCCAACGCCTCACGTACCAGTTCCGGCGAAATCTCTTTCAGCCCCCGCTCGCGCGCCAGCGCCTCGACCTGCATCTGCAACTGCCGGCTCGCCGAGATCCGCGGAATGTACGGCATCTGCTCAAGCGCATCATCCAGAATCGCCTTGGCTTCCAGTTGCCATGGCAGGTTGCCCGGCGCAGCGTCAATCTTCGGCGGCCCACCACGCATCGCACTGTATGCCTGGTCCACCGGAAGAAAATTGAACAACGTCTCATACAGGCCGTTGACGATTTCCTGGATCACATACACCGCGCCACGATACCCCATGAATGGCGTTCCCACCGCGCGTCGCACCGTCGGGCCGGGGAATGCCGCCGGCATGAACCGCACAAACTTCGCGCCGGCTTCCGCCAGGTAAATCTTCTCATTGATCGAGCCGAACACAAACGCCGGTGCCCGCCGGTGCAGGGTCTGCCGGATTGCGTCATTATTCGGATCGTCAGGGCGCCGTGGCCGCGCGGAGACGAAGGCAATCTTCATACCCAGTTCATCGCCCAGGTAGCGCGCCAGCCCTTCCGCGTAGGAACGCCCCGCCACGATCCCGACATCGGTCGTGCCGAACCAGTCGCCCTGCGGCCCGCGCCACAGGTCCCACACGGTGCGGAGGGTCGTGCGTTTTTCTTCGGCAATGAACGCTTCCGCCTGTGCCGACGTTCCCAGCAACCGTCCCAGCTCATGCACAAATGCCGTTGTCTCACGCATACCGAAGGGCGCATACAGCACCGGTTGCCCGATCGCCGCCGCCATACCCGCACCGAACTCGCGGTAAAGCACCACATTGACCTGCGCCGCCGCCAGGCGGGGAGTATCGGCCAGCGTCGCTTCCATCGGATAGACCAGATTGATCTGCCCGCCTGCGCCAGTGATCAGACGCCTGACCTCCTCCAGGTCCGAAGGCGAGTTATAGCAGCCATAGGTCGGGCCAATGATATTGACCATTCCCGGCGCAGGGTTCACCCCGGCGGCCCGCGGCGCGCCGAAGTGCTCCCACAACCAGCGCAGCACCCGGTCGCGCCCGGCCCATTCGTCCTCCGACAGCGAATTGCTCCAGTAAAACCTCGTGCCCTCGCCCAGCGTCGCCACCACCGACGACAGATCGGCGCCGATCATCTCACTCTCGGCCGTCGAAATCACGATCGTCTGTTTCCCATCGAGCGCGCCGCTGGCACGCAGATTCTCATAGGTCCAGCGCACCTTGTCGCTGGTACCCTTCCCACCGACTTCCTGCTCGGTAATCGTTGCCGGGGTGATGTTCGCAATATGCGGCACCGCGTCGGTATAATCGGGCACCGCCGTCGCCACAAGATTGAAGCAGCCGACCGGTGCATCGGCGATCAGGTGGACATCCGGCAGGGCGCACATGGTCCACACCGCCGCCCAGTATCCCGATGTATCGGAAAGATCTCGAATCAATGATGGGGGCATGGCTCGCCTATTCCGCGAAGAAGTCGCGCATTTCACGATACCGGACGCCACGCTCCAGCGTCTCGGCCACAAAACCGATGGTTGCCGCCATGCCGCCGCTGAGAAAGAACGGGCGCGACGCAAGCTGATTGGTGAAATACATCGCCGGAATACCGCGTTCCTTCGCTGCTGCTGCAAACGGCGTGGTTCCGAGCACAAAGTCCGGCGCGTAGCGATCGAGCGCGGCCATATCTTCCTCCAGCGCCTTGCGATACACGACATCGCGCGTTCCACGCGCCTTCAGCCACAATTCATCAGGTAATACCAGCGGATCGGTGCCGATCGAAGTCGACACATACGGCACTTCGGCGCCGGCTTCCGTCAGAAGTCGCGCATACGCCAGTTCGGTGCCTTCATACCCGGTCACCAGCACTCGGGCGCCCTTCAACGACTTCGCCGCAACCACCGCCTGCGCCCGGTCGCGCTCCTCCTCAGCAACCTGTGTCACGAGTTCCGGATCCAGTTCGAGCAACGCGCCAATGGTCTTCAGCCAGGCATAACTGCCACTGATCCCCACCGGTGCGCCACCGGCCACCGGCACGCCCCACTCGCGGTACAGGCGCGTGGTCCCCTTGTAGAATGGGTGCAGCGGCGCCAGCGCGGCCGCGCGCCCCGCACGCCGCAGATCGTGCACCGACCGCCCTGGCAGCGCGATCGTCGCTTCCACCCCCATGCGCCGGAGAATCCCGTCGATCGCCAGTTGATCACCGGGGAAGACCTCACCAACGACCACAACCGTCCGCGCTTCCAGCGCCCCCTCACGATCGCCGAGCCGGCGCACCAACGCCTCAAGCGCAACATCTTTCGCTTCCGGATGCGAATGGATCGCATATGCCGGGACGCGCACCAGCACAACCTCCGCATCGCCGACCTTCCGGGGAAGCAATTCCTCCGGCATACCAGCCGTTTCCGCAACACAGAGCGACACGACCGGCACAAGCTGGCAGCCAGGTTCCTGCGCGGCTGCTTCAATCGCTGCCCGCGTCCCTTCCACAATTTCGCCGGCATACAACTCGGCGCTACCGAGCGTCGGCGCCAGGATTGACTTCCGCGCCCCATAGAAATGGGTCACAAACGTCAGGCCATACAGGCAGCCGGTATCGGTCGCCATCACCGGGTGCGAACCTTCGATCCGGCTCAGGATGCGCAACGACCCGAACGCCGGGCACATCGACTGCGGATGAAGTTTACAGATATGTCCTTCCGGTTGCCCGGCGCTCAACGTGATTGGTTCCATAAGCATCCTTTTTGTGATGCACGATTGGTAGTGAGCAGTATACTGGCTTGTGACCACTTTGCTGCCGTAATCATAACATTCAGTTTTCGAGCGACCGCAACGCAATTGGAGCGCCCGGTGTCGCAGCTCGATCCGCAATGTCCGATGTCATTGCGAGCGACAGCGAAGCAAGCTCCACGTGCGATAGAAGAGTGCTTCAGCCACGCTTCGCTCGCTGCAGGCTGTCGCCAGCGCTCCTTGCAATGACAGCAACCGGGGCATACACACCAATACACCGGAACCCGGAGTATGCGACATTCTCTGGCGCCGGCCTTCGATACAGTGGAACGAATAGCATGCAGCGGAGATCAGGAGAGGTGATGGAAATCACAATGAATGCGACGGACTCGGTACTACCGGAATGCAGGAAAAAGACCACCAGGCGACATGCATCAGACATCAGGCGCATGGTTGCAGGTCCCTGGCACAACACCTGCGACCTGCAACCTGCGACCTGCAACCTGTTTCCTACTGCTCCGGCTCATTCGCCTTGGCCGGGTCGAGCCGCCGATACGTAGACGTCGCCTGCTTATCGGTGAAACGTGCAGCAATAATGAACCCGAGGATCACAGCCGCCAGCGGGATGAAGCAGACCGCATACCCCGACCAGACCGGCCACGGTGACGGAGCCGACTGAAGAAGAATCAGAACGTCCATCGTGCCTCTCCTTACCTGACAAACGATACCAGGAAACCGACAACCGCGCCCGAGCGATGACGCCAGTGCGACATCAAGGCGCCTCGCGCCTCTCCGCTGCGTGTGACGGCATAATGAGCCGCCGCATTTCGTCCGGGTCGATCCTGAAGTTCTCGATAAGCTCGATGATATACTGAAAGTGCTCACTCGGCACAGCGACGAACATCTCGCCTGCCGCGACCCGGTTATGCATCCGGCCACCGCCATCACCGGTTGCAAAGACGCTGTTGCGTGTCAGTCGCGGCGTGGCAAAGATCGACGCACATGCCGACGGGCCGATCTCGCCGATCGGGAAGGTTCCCTCACGCACCGATGCCGCCCCGGCGATCTGCATGACATGCATCGGGTCGGTGATGCAGATCAGCACATCAACCGCAACACCAGCAGGCACATCATCAAGCGGCGCAGCCGCCAGCGCCGCAATCGACCCGGCAGGTAACACCGAGCTCTGCGCCTTATTACGTCGTGCCCCCTCCTCGGTAAAAAACCCCTGCGCCATGGTCAGGTACTGGCCATCGGTGATCAAGCGCCCGGCATCGGGCAACCAGCCGAGGTGATACTGGCCGACCCAGCAGTCGTGATGCTGCGCATCAACATACACCCGCCGGCCTGCCTCTGCCTCGCGCACGATCGCACATGCCACCACACTGGCCGGCTCGTAACCCGGCGGCGGACCGTCACTACAGTACGTCACCGCCACTGGCCGACGCCTGACCTTCATTCGCTCGACCAGCAGCGAATTCAGATATTTCAAATCAACTGTCACGGCCTCCGCCATCAATCACTCCCATCCCCCTGCGCAGTGTGCTGCGGCCCGGCGCACCCCGCCTACCGATAACTCGGCGCATCCGCATAGCGCAGATCAACAAAACTGAACGTCTGCCCCGACCGTCGCAACGCCGACAGGAAGGCGACCTTATGTTCAAGATCCTGCGGTTCACCCAGGCGGATCTCGATCGATCCCGACGTCACAGTAATACCATCGCGGTCGCTGCGCGCCATGTCGGTGACGTACATGCCGATCGCCTCAACCATTTGCTGCACTTTGCGTTGCAGCGGATCGGTCACCTGTACCTGGGGTATGATCGGCGTCAACGAGAGGATCGGTATCATCGGATCAGGCGCCGTCGCGCCGAACAGATCCTGTTCACGGGCCGGCTCGGGCCGGCCTGGCGGCTCCTCCGCGCCAAACACACGCAGGAAGTCGTCATAGCTCAACGGATGATACGTCTCGACCGGTTGCAGATCGCGCCGGGCGATCCGGCCCGCCAGATCGCCGAAGATCTGGTTAAACTGGTCATCCTCCAGTGCCAGCCGGCACGAGTCGGCGAGTTCGCGCACGGTGCGACTCAGCGGCACACGGGTAAGAATCGGCAACCCTACGGCTTCGGCATACCTGTCCGCCGTGTCGCTCCCATCATCGCGGTTCACCACCAGGCCGAGGATCTGCGTCGTGCCACCCATGGAGTGAAAGTATTGCGCCGCGCGGGCGATATTGTTGGCGGCATAGAGCGACTGGCGATCATGCCCGACGAGGATGATCACCTGTTCCGCCAGCGAACGCGCCAGCGGCGTGGCAAACCCACCGCACACCACATCGCCCAGAAAATCCATCACGATAAAATCAAGGTTCCAGCGACTCATACCCAGGTTTTCAAGGGTCTTGAAACCGGATGAAATGCCCTGGCCACCGCAGCCGCGCCCGACCTCGGGGCCGCCAAGCTCACAACCGAAAATAATCGCGCCGGGCCGCAATTCGTTGCGGAAAACGACATCACCGATTGCCAGTTGATCTTCCTTGCCGGCTTCCTTGAACAGGCGCCACTGGTCGCCAAGCGTCGGCAGCGAATGCCCACCGAAGATCGTATTACACGAGTCATGCTTGGGATCGCAGCCAAGTTGCAGCACGCGAAAGCCATCGAAGGCCAGCCGCGCAGTCAGGTTCGAGGTGAAGAAACTCTTCCCCATCCCACCTTTACCATAAACCGCTAACATTCGTGGCGCCATCATTCCTCCTGGGATGCTTAGTGCCTATCCGAAAACCCATGGGCATGCGGTCATTGCGCGGAGCGCCAGCGACCACCTGCAGCAAGCGCAGCGTGGCTGACGCAATCTACCGGCCCGAGCGGAGATTGCTTCGCTTCGCTCGCAATGACATCCAGTCCGTTATTCGGATAGGCACTTAACGCACGACCAGTGGAATGAACGCTCGCGGATCGAGTTGCGGCGGCGGGCCGAATGGTGTATCAAACACCCATACCGGACCGGCCGGCGAGCCGCCATACCTGACAAGACCCGGGCTCTGGCCACCTGGCGCGGAGTCGATGATCGTTGTGCCATTTCCCTCATCGAAGCGGTAGAGCGCAACCGTAGCGCCATCAGCGGCATGGGGGGCGCCGGGGGGTGAGAAGGGGCCGCTGTAGCGTACGCTATTTGAGATCCGCACATCATCGAGCAGGCCGCGATACGATGGAAACTGCGACCCGGCATCATGCTTCTCGGCGCCGATCACCAGGAATGGATCATTGGGGTAGGCGGTGGAACGACCATCACGATAGCTAACGTCACCGGCCGGCCCACTCCCCTGCGCTTCAATCTGTCCATCTACGAAAATCCGCAACTGGCCGGTCGTCGCATTGCGCGTCACCGCGATATGGCGCCACTGCCCATTGGTAACGGTGGCTGTGCTGCAGATCGTGTTTTCGTTCGCGCCTCGCGCGACGCCGAAAGCGATGCGCCCGCCATACAACGAAATGCCGTAATCGCCGTAGTCGCCGCTGCCATAGACATCGCGATCAATGATCGTGTTCCCATTGATCCAGTTCGAACCGCCGGCGGTGCATGGCCCGCTCGTGTTATCAGAGGCGCGGGCCTTCATCCAGAACTCGATCGTAAAATCGCCGCCGACATCAACCGGGCACGATGGGTTGCCAAGCGCAATCTTGACCCGGTCAATGTCGCCGGCGCCGTTGCCGAAGAATTGCAGCGCGTAGCCTGTGCTGGCCGGCGCGGTGTGCACCATGGGAGTTGGAGGCGTTTGTGTCGCCAGGATCATCCCAATACAGGCCAGCAGCACCCACGGCACGCGTGTGCGTGTGCTTCGCATTCGTCACCCACGATTCTGAGCAGGCGCCTGCGATCCCTGCTCAGCAATCTCCCTCATGCTCACGAGTTACGTGGTTGCCTTGCCGACGACTCGCGGTCCGGCTCATCGTGCCTCCGGCAGGTCGGCGGTACTTTTCCTTGATGCGGGAACATCACGCTGCCGCAGGCTCAACAGACGCAGCATCTGCGCCACTACGTAACCTGTGTCATTCTACACAATGATGCTGATACAGATAGTGTACCGGCCTTCGTGCACGGTCGCAGCATGACTTTGGTCCTACCGTCTGCGAAACAGTGCCCACCCCAATCCGGCCAGCAGCAGGAGCCCGAGCGCAATGCCGGGGAGCCACAGCGAGCGGTTGCCGGGGGAGGGCGGCGTGACGGGCGGGGCAGCAATCGTGGGGACGATCCCGGCGCTGCTGGTCGCTGGTGGTGGCACAGGGGTCATGGCAGGCGCCGTCGAGCCCGCCATAACCGCCGTTGGCGCGGCAGTGGCAGAAGCCTCCGCCACGACGCCTGTCTCGCCGGTGGGTGCCAATGGTATGGCCGGCGTATTACTGGCCGGCGCTGCGTCCGGTGTGGTATCGGTTGGCGCTGTGTCCGGTGTCGCGACAGGCGCCGGCTCGCCGGCTACCAGCGCCGTGGGCGATGGACGTTCCGTCACGCCATTCGACCAGGGCGTATCGTCCGACCATGCCGGTCCGGCGGGTATACCGCCAACCCGCAGCCATCCGTCACTCGGGCCGCCGGCAGCGCCCGACGAGTCGCGCACGGCATCTCCGGCGCCCTCGTCAAAATGATAGAGCGCGGCAGTGTCGGCGTCCGCCGCGAAGGGCGCCGCCGGGCGCGCGAAGTCAGCCGTGTAGCGCACGACTCGCGAGATACGCACCTCGTCGATCCAGCCGCTGAACGAAGGGTACTCCGGGCCAGCATCGTGCTTTTCGGCACCGATCACCAGGTATGGATCATTGGCATATGGCGTCTGCCGATTATCGCGATAGCTGATATCGCCGGCCGGCCCATCCCCTGCCGCATCGAGCCGCCCGTCCACAAAAATCGCAAGCCGGCCGCTGGCTGATGAACGGGTTACGGCAACATGGTGCCAGTTGCCACCGGTCACATTGGTGATGCCGCAGAGGGTTGCGCCTGCTGCGCCATTGTGAACGCCGAACGCGATACGACCATCGCCGAGCGAGATGCCGTAGTCGCCATAATCGCCGGCAAAATAGATATCGCGATCAATCACAATATTGCCATTGATCCAGGTATCCTCACCGGGGGTACAGGGAGGCGCGCCATTTTCGCCGGGCAACGCCTTGAGCCAGAACTCGATCGTGACATCGCCGCCAACATCGACCGGGCGAGGCGGTGCGTCGAGCGGGATGACCACACGGTCAATACCGTCGCGCCCGGCGCCGTAAAACCGGAGCGACGTGTTCCCCTGCGCATGGCCGGGGCGCGGCAACAATACCACCGCCAGCAGCAGTAGAACGTAGATGGAATGCTTCATCATACCGGCGCGCCTTTATCCACAGACGGGTCATTGCGAGAAGCGCCAGCAACAGCGTGCAGCGAGCGAAGCGTGGCTGAAGCAATCGCCTCTCGCGCGGAGATTGCTTCGCTTGCGCTCGCAATGACATGCGGAAACCCGGATCTACGGCGCCGTCGAGACGATCCAGGCCGGGTCGGCTGAGTCGGCGGCCGCTGTCGTTCCAAGGGTCAGGGTGTAACCATTTCCTGACGCATCGGCAGTCACCTGCCCTGTGCCTTCGTCCAGGCGATAGAGCGCGCGGGTGCCGGCGTCGGCAGCAAGCGTGCCCGATGCCGGCGGCGTAAATGCCGCAGTATAGCGAACCACGTTCGAGAGACGCACCGTATCAATCTCGCCATTGAAGAAGCCATACCCCGTCAGGCCGCCAAGGCGGAGCGACGGCCCCTGCGTAATGGCGCCAATCGTTGCCGCGGTGCCGGGATTACCGTTCACAAAGACACGCGCGCTCGTGCCGTCATATGTCACGGCCACATGGTACCAGGTATTCGCCGCCAGAACGGTTGCGTTCTGCGCCGAGCGCCAGCCGGCCGCCGCCGCAACCCACCAGGTAACGCGCCCGCCATTCAATTCGAGCGACCAGCCGGAAATATCGTCGCCGTGCGCCAGAACGACCACGTCTTGATTGCCGGCCGCCGGGCGCACCCACAACTCGATGGTCTGCGCACCATTCAGGCCGGCAATCTGCGGCCCGCGCGCCTCGTCATTCACGCCGTCGAAACGGAGCGCGCCGCTGGATGCCGCAGGTGGCGCACTGGTCGCCGTCGGCGGGACGGGTGTCGCCGTCGCCGTGGCGGTCGGCGGCACCGGCGTCGGGCTGGCCGTAACCGTCGCCGTGGCGGTCGGCGGCACCGGCGTCGGGCTGGCCGTAATCGTCGCCGTGGCGGTCGGCGGCGGTGTGCTCGTCGCTGCCGGCTGCGCAGCCTGGAACACGAAATCGTCAACGTAGATTGTCGCACTCAGGCTGCTGACCGCCATCAAGATCTGCGCATTCGTCGTACCCGCCGGTGCGGTGAGCGTGGCGGCAGCCGGCGCCCAGCCGCCGGTCGCGCCGGTGAATGTCGCCACCGTGTCGGTGCGAATCGTGCCATTGCTGCTATTGCGCCAGCGCACCTGCAACCGGAAGGTGAAACTATCGCTGGTCGCGGGAACGTTCACCCAGCCGCTGAACCCATAATTCTGCCCGGCAGCCAGGCCATTGATTACCTGGTTCAGCGTATAGTTTGCATTTGTGGTCGAGAGATGTCGCCCGGCGTAGCTTCCGCTCCGTACCGCTGCCGTCGTGCGGGTGAAACTGGCATTCCTGCTCCAGTTGTCCGGCCGGCCATCACTGTTGGCGTCAATCTCGAAACCTGGATTGGCCATCAGGTTCGGCACCGGCGTACTCGTCGGCGGCACCAGCGTACTCGTCGGCGGCACCGGCGTACTCGTCGGCGGCACCGGCGTACTCGTCGGCGGCACCGGCGTACTCGTCGGCGGCACCGGCGTACTCGTCGGCGGCACCGGCGTACTC
>JACAEQ010000024.1 GCA_013388755.1 Chloroflexota bacterium | reverse complement strand
TCTCTCCCCTCTCGCAGCATGTGTTGCGCCACGGTGCCATACGCCATCACATACATGCGTAGCCCGAGTTCGCCACCACGCACCAGGCTCGTGACCAGTACAAGATCGCGCAACCCGGCGACATGCCCCAGCGCCGCCTCGCCAACCGCAACAATGCCGCGCCGGTGATACTCGTGTGCCGCCTCGCGTAGCCCGGACGCCCAGTCAATCGCCGGCGCTTCGATCACGCGCGAAACGAGCGCCATTGCAGCCTCCAGCAACACGCCGGTTGGCTGACCTGCCGCATCACGCTCCAGCCGCCCACCCGGCGGGTCCGGCGTGGCAGCCGTGATGCCGGCACGCGCCAGCGCCGCAGAGTTCGCCAGCGCCACGTGGCTGCACGCACGATAGATCAGCACCGGATGATCGGGCAGGGCTGCATCCAGTTCGGCCAGCGTCGGGTGGCGACGCTCCGCCAGGCGTCCCTGGTCGTGGCCGACGGCAACAATCCAGCTTCCCGGCGCATGGCGCCTGACCTCGGCGCGCAACCGATCCAGCACACCTGCAACACTCGTCGTCTCCCATAACGGTACGCGGCTTCGGCTGCGAACATAGCTCAACAAATGCTGGTGCGAATCATTGAACGCCGGAATGACCGTATGGGCGGGCGACAACCGGATGACACGAGTAGCTGGCCCGACAAACGCGTCGATGGCCTCTGCAGAATCAACCGCGAGAATCCGGTCGCCATGGATTGCGACGGCGGCGTTACGGATTGGCGCGCTCTGAATGGGGCAGACAGCGGCGCCAGTCAGGATCAGGTCGGCAGGCATGATTCCTCACATGCATATCAATTATCGAGTAGTTCACGCACTTTGCGCGCCAGTGCATCCGGCGAGAATGGTTTCTGTAGCAGTGCAATGCCCGGTTCCAGTTGTCCTGATCGAATCGCGGAACTGTCGGTATACCCGGTGGTATACAACACCCGCACGTCCGGGTCCAGGGCGCGTAGCTGCCGGAACAGTTCTTGCCCTCCGAGATGCGGCATAACGACATCGGTCACAACAAGGTCAATCTTGCGGCCGGAGAGATCGTCAAGCAGGCGCAAGGCGTCGCTGCCGTTACGGGCATCATGAACATGGTGTAGTGTACCAAAAGCTGGCGCCACTATTGAGCAAGGTTGTGATACACTATGTGCTCTGGTGCAAACCCAGGTGAGGTCATAGGCGAGAGGTATGAGGCTTCTGGTTGCCTCAAATCTCACACCTCTCACCTATGGCCCGTGCTACAAGCAATACCTTGCAAATAAGGCGTTATGCACCGCACAGCTCCCCACCTGACCTCCCCTCGCTGGGGGGAGGAGTCGGTCTCCCGCCCCCAGCGGGGGCGGGCCGGGGTGGGGGCGAAGAGCTTATTAAAAGGTATTGGTGCTGAAAGCACACTGGAGCGTCGGTCAACCGGCACTCCAGGTGACACTATTGTGTGGGGCAGGCCATGAATGAACAGCCTCCGGATGAACGCAACGAATCTCACCCGCTGCGCAGAGCATTGAGCCAGAGCAATGCCGAAACGTTGATCGATAAACTGATCACCCGGGCGCACGAGGCGGGCCAGTTCGACAACCTGCCGGGCACTGGCAGACCACTGGCGCACGACGACGAGTCGCTCGTCCCCGACGATCTCCGCGCTGCGTTCCGGATGCTGAAGAACGCCGGCTTTGCGCCGCCATGGGTGGAAGCGCGGCGCGACATTGATGCCGAGCGTGCCAGAATCGCCGGCTGGTTGCTTGACGCCAACCAGCGCTGGGCCCGCCTCAACGCCGCCGGTCGCGAACGTCTGCGGCGTGAATATCACACGATGCTGACGGCACTTCAGCGCCAGATCATTTCCCACAATCTGACGTTGCCACCATCTGCCGGCCAGATTGACGGGCTGCGCCTCGAGGAGGAACTGCGCAAACTGGGTGGTTAAGGCTATTCATTGTGGTATGATTACAGGAATAGTATCGGTGTATCTCCTGTACGCTGCTGGTGAACCGAGGCGCAACAGGGCGCTTCTGACCCGGGCCACTCGCAACACGCGCAGCTGACAATCTGTTTCTATGACGGATCTGCCGCCGCTCATCAACGTTCTACTCGCCGTCAACGACCTGCTCGCCTCGGCTGCCCTCATCGTGTCATTCTCATTACTCGCGTATCTTGTTCTGCAGAACCGTTACACACCAATCGCGCGCGCCCTGGCCGTGCTGCTCGCCGGCCTGGTCGTGGTCTTCGGTGGCGATGTGCTCACGCAGCAGGCGCAACGCGCGACGACGATCCAGTTCCTGCTGCGGGCGCAGTGGCTCGGTATCGCCTGTGTCCCTGCCGGGTACCTCCATCTCGCCGACGCCCTGCTGGCCTACGGTGGCCAGCACGAGGCGCGTCGCCGCTGGAGCGTGCCCGCTGGCTACGCACTCAGCCTCGCGTTCTTCGTTCTGGCATTTGGCACCGACCTTGTGCTGCGGAACGGCGCCCAGGGTGAACTGGTCAACCAGTTCGGCGCCGGCCCACTCTTCTGGCTGTTCACCATCTATTTTGCGGCGGCGTGTCTCGCCGGCCTGGTCGCTGCCGTGCGTGTACGGCAGGCGGCGCTTACGCCAACGCTCCGCCGGCGCATCACCTACCTGAGCGCCACGTTCATCGGCCCGGCCCTCGCCGTCTATCCGTTCCTCGTCATCCCCGGCCCCGATACAACCGTCCCATTCACGATCGTCCTGTTCCTTGCCGCCATCGGGACCGTCGCCGCCATGTTGCTGACCACAGTGATGGTCTATAGCATCGCATTCCAGGGGTTGCCGCTCCCCGACCGCCTCATCAAGCAGGATTTCATTCGCTGGGTGTTGTACGGGCCATTTGTGGGCATCAGTATCGCGCTGTTCCTGCGCGCCACGCCAGTGCTGGCGCGCTGGCTCGGCCTGCCCGAGCAGGCACTCCTGACGGCCGGCGTGGTCATTATGACGGTGATGATGCCGCTGTTCGTCAACCGGCTGAAACCATACCTCGACGCCCTGGTCTATGCGCAGGATCACGCTGAAATTGATTATTTGCGCGCTCTGCCGCGCAGTACCTTCACCCAGACCGACCTGCGCAGTCTACTGGAGAATACCCTGGTGGTCGTCTGCGGTGCGCTACGCGCCGAAACAGGGTTTGTCGCTGCTCCCGACGATGCCGGCGGCTATACGGTGAAGACACTGGTTGGTTCGCGCCAGCTTGTGCGGCGCTTTGTCAATGAACATCCGCTGGAAGAATTGATGGCGCGCCTGGGGACGCTGGCGCCACGACCGCCGGGTGCCACGCCGCCGCCGGAGGCATTCGTGCGCGTCGAAGGGTTCTGGTTGCTGCCACTGCGCGCCCCGGATCGGCAGTTTCTTGGCGCGCTCGGGGTTGCCTACCCGTACGACACGCTGAGCACCGATTCCCGCCGCCTGATCGGCGCACTGACGCACCGTATGGAACTTGCGCTCGAAACGGTCCAGATGCAGCAGCGCCTGTTCGAGACGCTGCGCGGCCTGGGGCCCGAGATGCAGTCGCTGCAGCAACTCAGCACCCGGCTCGAGCAGGCAACCCCGGCATCGTTGCAGACACTCGACTCAGACGTTGCCCTGCTTCCTGAGTTCCCGCAACTGGTGAAAGAAGCGCTGGCGCACTACTGGGGCGGGCCAAAGCTCTCTGAGAGCCCGCTGCTCGGGTTACGCACGGTGCGTCGCATCCTCGATGAGCAGGGCGGTAGCCCGACCCGTGCGCTTCAGGCCGTGCTCCGCCAGGCGATCGAGAACCTGCGCCCCGATGCCCAGCTCGATCCTTCGGCACAGGAATGGATGCTGTACAACATTCTCGAACTACGTTTCCTGCAGGGTCGCCGCATACGCGAAACCGCTGACAAACTGGCGATGAGTGAATCCGACCTGTACCGCAAACAACGCATCGCAGTCGAAGAAGTGGCACGTCAACTGGCACTGATGGAAGAATCGGCCCATCGCGGCATCGAAGTCGCCGACCGGCCGGATATGCGCTAGGCGCGAGGCCAGCAACGCGCAATGCGTAAGGTCGACAGCACGCCCGACACCGCCCTATGCCCTGCATTGATCCATCCCGCGTGCTTCGGCCTGGCGCCAGCGCTCCGGCCGCGTGCCCCCCATGGTACAATACCCCTCACAAGTCACCTGGACAGAAAGGTAACTCCTGTGACCGACACGATATACGATGTCGTTGTGGTCGGCGCCGGCCCCGGCGGCTATGTCGCTGCCATTCGCGCCGCGCAACTCGGGCTGAAGACCGCGATCGTCGAGCGCCAGTATATGGGCGGGGTGTGCCTGAATGTTGGCTGCATCCCAACGAAAGCGCTCCTGCATACTGCCGACCTGCTCGAAGAACTGCGGGAAACGAAACGCTTCGGCGTCAATATCTCCGATGTCACGCTCGACTGGGAGGCCGCGCTGCGCCAGAAAGATACCGTGGTCAAAACACATGTCGGCGGCGTGACCTTCCTGATGAAAAAGAATAAAATTGATGTTCTCAACGGAACCGCGCGCCTCGCCGGTCGCGGCCAGGTCGTGGTGAGCGACGCCGAAGGGCGCAACAGGGCAGTCACGGCAAAGCATATCATCATTGCCGTCGGCGCCCGCCCGCGCGAGATCCCGGCCATCGGTGCAGTGTTCGACAACGACCGCATCCTGTCATCTACCGGCGGGCTGAACATGCCGTCAACGCCGGCATCGCTGCTCGTCGTCGGCGCTGGCGCAATCGGTGTCGAGTTTGCTTCCATGTACCGGAGCTTTGGCGCCGAGGTCACCGTGGTTGAAATGCTGCCGCGCATCGTGCCGCTCGAAGATGAAGAGGTCAGCGCCGAGCTGGCGCGGGCCTTCAATCGCCGCGGGATCAAGGCGCTCGCCGGCGCCAGGCTCAATCATCTCGCAACGGTTGAAGCCGGTGTGACGGCGCATATTGTTGATGCCCAGGGTGCCGAGCATACCCTGACCTTCGAGCGCGCACTGGTCGGCGTCGGCATCACGCCCAACACCCGGGATATCGGCCTCGAAGCGGCCGGCGTTACTCTGGATCCGCGTGGTTTCATCCAGGTTGATGACCATATGCGCACCAGCGCCGAGGGCATCTATGCGATCGGCGATTGCGCCCTGACTACACCCTGGCTTGCACACAAGGCGTCGGCGGAGGGCATCCTGGTGGCTGAAACGATTGCTGGCCATCATTCACCGCCGATTGATTACAACAAGATCCCGGCATGCACCTACTGCACGCCGGAGATCGCCAGCATCGGCCTGACGGAGGCCAGAGCGCGTGAACAGGGGATTGATGTCAAGATCGGTAAGTTTGCCTTCACCGCCAACAGCAAGGCAACGATCCTTGGGCAGCGCAACGGGTTCGTCAAGATCGTCGCCGACAAAAAGTACGACGAGGTGCTCGGCATGCATATGATCGGCCCGCGTGTCACCGAGTTGATCGCCGAAGCCAGCATCGCCCTGTCGCACGAGGCGACCGCCGAGTCCATGATGCGTACCATCCACGCCCACCCGACGCTCCACGAGGCGATCGGCGAGGCAGCTCACGCAGCCGCCGAAGGCGCAGCGATCCATATGTAATTCCTGATCCCGAGGTTTCGCTCCATGCCCATCATGATCAACCTGACTTCCGCCGAGCACGGTGGCACGTCCCTCGCGTGCGGCACACACGATGGCTGCAGCACCGACTGCGATTGTGGTTGCCCATACACCGGTATGGAAGAGAAAGGCCGGGTGGAACTGATCGCCGACGTCGAGCGCCGCTATCCGGGTGAGTGGCTGGCATTCGTCATCCCGCCGAGCGAAGATGATTACGCTCCTGAACGCGGCATGCTGGTGGTGCACAGCGCCGATGATGCCGAGGTGTTTGCGGCCATTACCCGCATCACCCATAACCAGGTGGTACACGTCTACTATAACGGCGCACTCGACGATTATCTGGCGTGGGCAGAGGGAGCATAGTCAGTCACCGTTGATAACCGGAGGTTCGGGGGAGGCCCTCGGTACAGAGGCCCCGACACAGCGCCTCTTCCTCGTCGGCCGGAAGGCTTCCACCCGCGCCTGCCGCTCTGGCACTATAGTTCCAGTGCCCCCTTCTGCCCATCCAGGTACGCCTGCAGCACGGCGGCCGCAACGGCGGCCGGCGTGTGCGCGCCCTTCGGCAGCCGGAACGGCGCTTTGCGCCACAGGGGGGTGTCGACCGCGCCGACTCGCACGTTCGTCACGCGCCGATCGCGCACTTCTTTTCCCAGGACGGTGACGTAGGTGTCCAGTGCAGCTTTGGCGGCGGCGTATGCCCCCAGTTTCGGCAATGCAATGCGATCCACATACGCCCCGACGAACACCAGGTGACCGCCGGGCGGGACCAGCGCCAGCGAGTGGGTCAGCGCCAGGTGCGCACCGGTGACATTCGCGGTAAGGATGCGGTCCCATTCGGCACTGGTGGTATCGGCCAGCGGTTTGCCCAGCATGTCGCCTGCAGCGTATACCCAGAGCTGCACCGCGCCGCCCGACTGTTGCGCGGCCCACAACGCTGCGGCCGCTACATCCGCCTCGCGCGC
The DNA here is from genome assembly GCA_013388755.1 of Chloroflexota bacterium. GTDB lineage: Bacteria > Chloroflexota > Chloroflexia > Chloroflexales > Roseiflexaceae > JACAEQ01. Next base: position 349 of record JACAEQ010000024.1, on the reverse strand, counting down.
AAGGTCGGCACTGTATGCTTCCACCGGCGCGCCGGCCAGCGCTGCCGCATCGCGCGCAATACCAAGTACGCGCCAGTTATGTGTTACTAATGTATCAACAAGCGCGCGCCCGATGCCACCCGCCGCGCCCCAGATCAGTGTAGTGTTCATACCCGTCTCCTCGTTCCGGCTAGACTCGATCTGTCTTGTTCGACATACGCCGGGTTGTTTCGCGTGGATGGCGAAGACGTTGCACGTATGGACATGCAACGTGCAACGTTCGCACGTTCAACCGAATCCGATGCTACAATTCCATAGGATGGATCATTGATGCTTAGAGCCAATACCTTTCAAATAAGCTCTTCGCCCC
>JACAEQ010000047.1 GCA_013388755.1 Chloroflexota bacterium | reverse complement strand
GGGCGGTTCGCGATGGCGCAGTTGCCGCTGTGACCGGCGGCGGCGCGCACGCGACCCGCGCCTGGGTGGTTGTGAACAGCCTGCCATGGGATCGATCGGAGTGTGCCACCCTGCCACTCCATGACCAGCAGGAACCGCCGGCGTTCACCGTCCCCACACAGGTTGTCGAGGAGCCTGATGGTAGCAAAGCGCTTCTGATCGAAACAGCCGCGCCCGGTTACGGTTATGCCGCGCTTGCAGCACCACAACCCCATGCCGTCGCTCACGATACCGCATTCACCGTTCGCCGCGATTACCTGGCATCCGGCGAGTTTCGTCTCGAGTTCGACAGGAACGGCGAGATTGGCTCGCTGTATGACGTGCGTCATGAACGTGAATTGATCGCGGACGGCGCCAGTGGTAATCAACTCGTGCTCTACGAGGACCGACCCATGTTCTGGGAGGCGTGGGACATTGATGCGTTCTATCCTGAAAAATCGTACCCCATCCACGACATCAGCGACTGGCGCGTGATTGAGGAAGGGCCGTTACGGGCAACCATCGAGATTGTGCGCCGTTTCGGCACGAGCACCCTGCGCCAGCGTATCAGCCTGTGGCGCAATAGCCGTCGGATTGATTTTGTGACCCGGGTGGACTGGCAGGAACGACAGAACCTGCTGCGCGTTCTGTTCCCCTTGCGGCTCAACACCGCGCGCGCAACCTGCGAAATCCAGTTCGGCGCGGTAGAACGCCCCACACATCGCAATACCAGCTGGGACTGGGCGCGCTTCGAGGTCTGCGCGCATCGCTGGGTTGATATGAGCGAAGGCGGGTATGGCGTGGCACTGCTGAATACCGGCAAGTACGGTCATAGCCTGCTGCACAACACCCTCGGTCTATCACTGCTCAAGTCGGCGATCCATCCGGACCCGCAGGCAGACCGCGGGTTGCACCACTTTACCTACAGCCTGTTGCCGCATGCCGGCGACTGGCGCGATGGCCAGGTGACGCGCCGTGCCTATGAGTTGAATGCACCGCTGCGTCCTGTGGCGACGGCAGGCGATGTACCACAGGGTGGGCGATCCTTTCTGCGGGTTGAAAGCGATCACGTCATTGTCGAGACGATCAAAACCGCTGCTGATGGCGACGGGCTGATCGTGCGCATGTACGAGGCGCACAACCAGCGCGGGCGGGTGACCCTCGACTTTGGCCAGCCGGTTGCTTCCGCCGTCGAAGTGAACCTGCTCGATCGCGAGATCGGGCCGATCACGGTTGCGGGCAGCGCCGTCAGTTGCACCGTGCGCCCGTTCGAAATCAAGACGTTGCGCGTGCGCCTGGCGTGAAGCTTTCCCGCCAGAATCCCCAACACCGTAGAGACGTTGCAGTGCAGCGTCTCTACCACAATCCAATGTTTCTGGCAATAGGAAGCCGTATGTGGCGGCTTCCAAAAACACAGCGGACGCCGTTCTGTTCGCCGCTCCGCGCTTTCTCCGCGCAGCCAGAGCCGGCGATTTCCGCACGGAGGTTTTTATGAGCACACGACAACTCACCTCGCTGCAAGTCATTGGCGTTCGCTACCGCGGCAGCAGGCCGGCCGAGGGTGATGAACGCGCCCTCGATGCCTACGCCGCATCCGGCGTCTACGCCGCGGCCGGCGTGCCGTTCACGATCGTCGAACCGGCCATGCCGGAACACCGGCGCAGCGACGATGAGCCGGCCAATCTCGGCCTGATCTGCGGCGCAATTGCCGCCGACGTTGCCGCAGCACACCGGGCCGGCCGCGCACCATTGATCGTCGGCGGCGATTGTACCCACGCCGTCGGCGTGGTTGCCGGCATGCAGAAAGCCTGGGGGCCGAAGGCACGCATCGGCCTGGTCTGGTTCGATGCACACGGCGACTATAACACCCCGGGGACGACCCTTTCCGGCATGCTTGGCGGCATGCCGGTGGCGGTCTGCGCCGGCCTGGCGTTGCCGCAATGGCGTGATCTGGCCGGCATCAGCGCGCCACTCCCCACCGACCGTATTCTGCTGGTAGATGTGCGCAACCTTGACGCGCCGGAAGAGCAATTAATTCGTGCGACAGCGACGGCGATCGCGAAGGTGGATGACCTGGCCGGCCCGCTGGCATCGCTGGCGGCGGCGTGCGACGTGCTCTACCTGCACATCGACTCCGACATCCTCGACGGGGCACTGGTGCCGAATCATGGCACGCGCGAGCCGCATGGACCGGGACTGAGCGAGGTGTGCGCCGCCATCAACGCGGTCATGGCCAGCCGCAAAGTTGGCGCGCTCGCGGTCGTATCCGTGTATGGCGCCGGCCCCGGTAGCCCGGTGAGCGTCGCTTCAGGAACGGCGTTGATCCGCGCCGGGCTCGAGTCGTGGGCACGCCATGGCGGCGCATGAATGCGTCCCGGCAGATGGTAGAATACACACAAACATACCCGGGCGACGAAGCCCGACGTCGCGGAGCCGCAGCATGGCCGCAACTGCACGTCTCTATGCAGGTGAAGAAGACTACGCGCTCATGCGCGAACTGCTGGTAGAAATCGAGTCGCTCGACGGCCCGCTGGTCTATTGCCACGTGGGCGACCTCGACTGGTGGCGATTCACCGACGAAGATAGCCAGAGCATGACGGAGCGGATCCGGCTCTGGTTCGATCATCATGGCATCCTCGTCGGCTTCACCTGGCCGAGTGAGCACCAGGTTGACATGGTGGTCCATCCCCGGTTTCGCGACATCGAGCCAGCAATGCTCGACTGGGCCGAGCACCTCGGTCGCCTCGCCGCAGCCGTCGATCCACAGCCGCACGTCTCGGTCTGGAGCTATGCGCACGACACCTACCGCAACGACCTGCTGGCAGCGCGCGGGTACACGCGTACCGACCACTTCCTCTCGCTCGGCGTGCGCGATCTCGACCAGTCGGTGCCGGAACCTGTTGTACCGCCGGGCTATCTGCTGCGTCACGTCCACGGCGAAGACGACGTGCACGCACGTGTCGAGGCACATCGCGATGCCTTCGCGCCATCACGCATGACCGTCGCCAGATACCGCGCCGTCATCCACGGCCCCGGCTATCGCCCGGACCTCGACCTGGTCGCTGAAGCGCCCGACGGTACGATTGCCGCGTTCTGCACCCTCTGGCTTGACCCGATCAATCGCGTGGGCGAGATTGAACCGCTCGGGTGCCGCGCAGCGCATCGCCGCCACGGACTGGCGCAGGCCCTGGTGCTCGAGGGATTGCGCCGCCTGCAGGGATATGACGCGCGCGCCGCAACCGTCTTCTATGGCAGTGAACCGGAAGATGAAGCGGCGCGCCAGTTCTATGCCGACCTCGGTTTTGCCGAGCGCGGGCGCATCTATGCCTGGCACAAAGCATTACCGGCCGGCCGTCACCACTGATCGGCACAGCGGCACGACGATGCGGGCGCCGGCTCATGCCTGCTTCGGGCCAGTATACACAACCTCAAGCAAGATGCGATCCGGCGTCTCGAACATCACCTGGTAATAGGTCCTGTCCTCACTCTCGGCAAACTCCGGCCGGTGGCGCGGCGTGTCGAAAAGGCTTGCCACTCCGCGCTCCGCCAGATACGCAACGGTCGCGTCAACATCGGCCTGTGACGCGGCACTGAACCCCAGATGGTTCATCCCCGGCCCATCATAGTCATTGGCGACACCTTCCTTTGCATAGCCCATGAACCACAGGCTGACGCCATGCGCGCCCGCCACGCCGAGAACCGCTTCCTCCTCGTAGATCGCCTGCCATCCCAGGAAGGTTGCCAGATCACGATAGAATGGCAAGTTACCCTTCTGAACGTTGAACTGGATGTGACCGATATCTGTGTGTATCACCGCACCCTCCACCTCTCCCTGTTCAAGGAAACACGCGCCCCTATGAACGCCAGATCGACCATCGCAGTCGGTATGCCCAGTATAGAACATGTTTTCGCATAAATCAAGCCTGCACTCAGGAGTAGAATAGTGGTGTTTCTCGCATGGTGTATGGAGGACGCCAATGACCACTTCGATCCTGCAGGCGCGCGTCGCAATCGATGAAGAACGTACGGCTGGCGCCATTTCGCCGCTGCTGTTCGGCGGTTTCGCCGAGCATATGGGACGCTGCATCTACCAGGGCATCTTTGAGCCGGGTTCACCATTCGCCGATCAGCATGGCTTCCGCACCGACGTGCTCGCAGCGTTGCGTGAGCTCAATCCACGTGTGATCCGCTACCCCGGCGGTAACTTCCTCTCCGGCTACCACTGGCGTGACGGCGTTGGCCCGCTAGAGCAGCGGCCGCGCCGGCGTGAACTCGCCTGGCAATCCATCGAAACCAATCGCTTCGGCACACACGAATTCATCGCGCTCTGCCGCGCGCTTGGCGCTGAACCGATGCTCGGCGTGAACCTGGGCACCGGCACGATCGAAGAGGCAGGCGCGCTTGTCGAGTACTGCAACGCACCCGCCGGTACCGCCACCGCCGACCTGCGCGTTGCTCACGGCGCCGCTAACCCGTTCAATGTACGCTACTGGTGCCTCGGCAACGAAATGGACGGCCCGTGGCAGATCGGGCACCTCGATGCCACTGCATATGCGGTCAAGGCGCGCGAGGCAGCCAAGATCATGAAATGGCACGATCCGTCGATCCAGCTTGTCCTCTGCGGCTCATCAGGCACCGGCATGCCTACCTACCCGGAATGGGATCGGATCGCGCTTGAGGCATGCTGGGAACATGTCGAGTACCTCTCACTTCACTACTACGCCAGCAATCGCGATCACGACACTGGCAGTTACCTGGCGCTGGCGCGCCAGTTCGAAGAGCATCTCGATACGCTGGCCGGCACCCTCCGGTATGTTAAGTCAAAACTCCGCTCACGGCACGATGTCTTCCTGAGCTGGGACGAATGGAACGTGTGGTACAAGGATCATGTCGTGCACGGCGGATGGAGCGAAGCGCCGCACCTGATCGAAGAAGTTTACAACCTGGAAGACGCGCTGGTGGTCGCGCAGTGGATGAATGTCTTCCTGCGCCGCTGCCATGTGCTGAAAATCGCCTGCCTCGCGCAACTGGTCAATGTCATCGCGCCGATCCTGACGCGCCCCGATGGCCTGCTGCGCCAGTCCATCTTCTACCCGTTCATGCTGTTCAGCCGCCACGCCACCGGCGATTCGCTCGACTTGAACGTTCGCACGCCAACGTACCATACCCGCGCCTACGGCGATCAGCCACTACTCGACGCAGCGGCCAGCTACGATACGATGCGCGGTGAAGGCGCGCTCTTCCTGGTCCATCGCGGGCGCGACGCCTCCCTGGCAACCGAGCTGATCTGGCAGGGCCGTGCGCCAGACCGGGTGATGGCGATCTACCAGCTGGCAGGCGACGATCCGTCCGCTGCCAATTCATTCGAACACCCCGATGTCGTCACCGTGCGCGAGTCGCCGGGCGGGCCGGTTGATGATCGGCGCATCCGCCTGGATCTGCCGCCACTCTCGCTGACGGTCGTGAAATACCGGCAGGAGCAGGGCGCAACCGCGACGTAGCGAAAACAACGGCTTCATGCTTGACAGATACGCCGGTGGCGTTTAGTATATTTGTGACAATTCGCGGCGTCTGCGATTGTTCAATCTCCACAAATCGAAGCTGGAGATCCCGCACAACGGCGTGCGGCATGCCCTGTACGAGGAGGTACACGACCATGAGCTACCAGGAACGCGCGCAGTACGGCCCGGTCGTCGTGTGCGACTGTTGTGGAACATTCGGCGCGATCGGCGACCGTGACTGGCGTCAGATGCGTGGCAGCGGCGCAGATGACGCTGTTCACCTGTGCCCTGGGTGCCGGCGCCGCGCCGTCTGGTGCGAGGTACACCAGCAGTATCATCTTCCCGAATCGCTGCACCGGCGTGCATGCGTGACATGTGGCGGGCTGTTTACCGCCCGGGTGGAACTGGGTCTGGAGCATTGCCCTGCCTGCCGCAGAGAACTGGGCGTGGTCCTGCCGCCGGTGACGCCGCCGCCGGTGCGACGCACCACCGGGTTGCGCCTGTTGATGAGCCACCTCCCGTGGCACGCCTCGCGTCGCCATCACTGAGTCAACGAGCAACCCCACGCGCGACCAGCGGCGCTTCATTGACGCACAAGGCGCGTTCCAGCAACCAGATTCCACGCGCCTGTTTGCTGCGGTTCTCCGGCACGAGAGCATAGCGCTGCCGTAGCAGGGCGATCAAGGCGGCGAACTCCGGCTGCGCGTCGTTGCTCTTCAGTTCAACCTCAAGCTCGCGAAAGCCGAGCACGCGTCCGCCTGCGCTGATATACCCCTGTTCATAGACATTTTACGCGCCGATAACACACCTGCTACACCGGGAGGGTATCGTACCGGTAAGGCGGATCGACTCGCACCGTCTGAACGAGCTCTCCAATGGACGATATCATTGACATGCTGGCTGCCGAAGGCATGTTCACGGCGTTCATCGCCATAGCGCGCCGCAGCGGCGTCGAATCCATCCTGCGCGGCGCCGGGCCACTCACACTGTTTGTGCCTCCTGATCCTGCCTTCTCGCCGCTACCCCCGGTTCATGAGCGCGTGTTCATGCTCAATCACATGGTTTCCGGGCGCTACACCGCTGCCGATCTGATGTCTCTCGATGCGCATCGCCAGAGCAGCTATAATGGGCATAAGGTACACCATAGCGCCTGTGGTGCTGTTTTCCGGCTTCCGGCAGCGCAATAAAGCGCGCGGTCATACCGGCAGGCAACACGCAAAACGGCGCTTCTTTGCCCCTTCAACAGAATTCACAGTATGAGTGAGGTGCCTCTATGCTGTCACCCGTTCCCCCTGAGCATGCCGGCTTCGATGCTCCCCGTCTGCAACACGCATTCAGTCTACTGCAGGGCTGGCTCGATGAAGGAACGGCCACTGCCATCGCGGCTCTTGTCGTTCGCCATGGGAAACTGGCTGGCTCGTTCTACGGCGGCACAGTAGCGCCTTCGCCCGGCGCACCGCCGGTTACGGCCGGCAGCCTGTTCCATACTGCCTCAATCGGCAAACCCATGACCGCGCTGGCAACGATGCTGCTTGTAGAGGCAGGCGCCATCGCGCTCGACGATCCAGTGGCAGCCATCCTGCCCGAGTTTGCCGGCGATGGTCGTGACGCCATCACCATTCGCCAGTTGCTGGCGCACACCTCCGGCCTGCCGCAGGACCCTGACCGTAGTGGATTGCCGCCCGACGTAGACACATCCGGCGAGCTCCGCACATACCTCCGCGCACAACTGGTCGCGCCCCCCGGCAGCAAGGTGGAATACAGCAATGTCGGGTATGGTTTGCTCGGCCTGATTATTGAGACGGTAAGCGGGCAGCCGTTCGCGGCGTTTCTGCGTGAGCGGGTGTTTGCTCCACTCGGCATGCGTAACGCCTACCTGGCACCGTCGGAGGATCTCTACCCGCGCATCGTGCATGTCGGCGGGACGCTGGATGCAGGCAGCCCGACCGAGCGCTTCAATTCGGCCCACGCGCGCCGCCAGACCCATCCTGCCGGCAATGTGATCGCGACCGCGCTGGATGTCGCGCGTTTCTTCCAGCTCTTCCTCGATGGCGGCATTGCGGAAGGCCGGCGGGTGATCGCCCCGGCCACCGCACACCTGATGACATCGAACCAGACGGCGGGTCTACGCGGCGGGATCGAAGGCTTCATGACGTGGGATGACTGCGCCTGGGGATTGGGGTTCGACCTGCGTGGCAGCAAACACCCGCACTTCTCAGGGGAACTCAGCTCACCTGCGACCTTCGGCCATACCGGCGTCGCCGGCACATTCGTCTGGGCCGACCCGGCGCGCCACCTCGTGTGTGTCATGCTGGCAAACCGGACGCTCTTCACCCTGTGGAACACGTCGCGCTGGTCGCGCTTCTCAACCGCGCTGATCGCGTCGTTGATCGACTGAGACCGTGAGATCTTCGCCTACCAGAATATCGTCGCGCTCCGGCGCCGATCGTCACACCGCCAGCTGTGACGACTCAATATACTCAAGACTCTGGTGACGGAAATAGGTATTATACAGTTCGGCATAATGCCCGCCGCGCGCCAGCAACCCATCATGATTGCCAGATTCAAGGATTTCGCCCTTCCGCAGCACAATGATCCGGTCAGCATGGCGCACTGTCGAGAGACGGTGGGCAATGACGATGGCGGTTCGCCCTTCCAGCACCGTGTCGAGCCCTTCCTGAATCAGCGTTTCGGTCAGCGGATCAACGCTGGCCGTCGCCTCGTCAAGAATAATGATCGCCGGGTTCTGCAGCAACACACGCGCCAGCGCCACCAGTTGCCGCTGACCCATCGACAACGCCGCGCCGCGTTCACCCGCCGGCGAGTTCAGCCCATCCGGCAAACTGGCGATCCAGTCGCCGCCACCGACATGGCGAGCGGCGGCAAGCACCTCGGCGTCATCGGCTTCCGGGCGCCCGTAGCGAATATTCTCCATCACCGTACCGTCGAACAGGAACGGCGTTTGCGTGACGACGCCGAGCCGGCTGCGATAGGCGGCGAGGTCAAGCGCGCGGATGTCCACACCATCAATGGTGATGCGGCCGCCCTGGAACTCATAGAACCGCGCGATAAGTCTGGCAATCGACGACTTGCCGCTGCCCGTATGGCCGACCAGCGCCAGCGTCTCGCCCGGGTGGATGTGCAGACTGAAGTTGCGTAATACCCAGCCGGTGGCTTCATCGCGCGCACCGTCCCCGACCGTCTCATCTGCGCCGCCTGGATCGACAGGCGCATCAGCGGTGTAGCTGAAATCCACTCCTTCGAAACGGATCTCTCCCTGGAGCTGTGCTGGCCTGACACTATCGCGCTGCACGACGCGCGGCTCGGCATCAATAAGCGCAAACACCCGTTCACCCGCGGCCAGTCCAAGTTGGAACTGGCTCCAGAACGAGGCAATACTGGTCAGCGGGAACCAGAACAGGCCGAGCCCCTGGATAAAGAGAAACCAGTCACCAGCGCTGAGCGCCCCATCGCGCAGGAGTGCACCACCGGCATACACCAGCGCCGCAGTGCCTGCACCGGCCACGATGCTCAGCACGGGAAAGATCGCGCTGAACACATAGCGCGTGCGCAGGTTGATCTGCTGAGATTGCCGGTTGACATCGAGAAACTCATCATAGATCGTCTGTTCCTGGCGAAATGTCTTCGCGACGCCGATCCCGCTCACCGTTTCCTGAACATGGGCGCTGACCGTCGCATTCATACGCCGCGACAGCGTAATCGAGCGGCGCGCCAGCGCACGAAACGCCAGAGCGGCGGCAATGATGACCGGTGCCAGGAAGGTCAGGATGAGCGCCAGCGGCACGCTGATGCTGAACAGGTAGCCGAGCAGCACCAGCACGAGCAACAGGCGGCCAATCAGATCAATCGTCAGCACCATCACCTGAGAGAACGTCGCGGTATCGGATGTCACCCGGCTGACGATCTTACCGGAAGTAAACTGATCGTAGAAGGACATATCGCGCCGCATGACAGCGTCGAACGCATCTTCACGCATCGCCAGCACGACATCGCCAACCGCGCGCGTCGCGGCACGCTGGCGTATCGCGCTGAAGCCCCAGGACACACTGGCCGCCAGGATGATCAGGACGGCATAGGGCAACAATTCTGCACCGGAAGCGCCCTGCTGCAACTGGTCGATCCCGCGCGAAATCATCACCGGCAGCGACACGTCGAGCAATGTCCCGGCGACGATTGCGCCAGACGCAAGGATCATACTACCCGCGCGGCGCTGGAAGTAGCCCAGGATTCGCCAAACAAGGTCGCCGTCGCTATACCGGCGATCATACCCTTCGGCATCGAGGCCATCCATCAGAAAGCCCATAGCTTCTCCCTGAATTGTGCATACGGAATTGAGAATGAGGAACCGTCAAGTCACCATCCCTATGACCAATACCTTTCAAATAAGCTCTTCGCCCCCATCCCGGCCCGCCCCCGCCGGGGGGCGGGAGTCCGACTCCTCCCCCCAGCGGGGGGAGGTTGGGTGGTCCGCCACACCTGCATGGTGTCAATGACCCGAAGGGCGTCCGACTCCTCCCCCCAGCGGGGGGAGGTTGGGTGGTCCGCCACACCTGCATGGTGTCAATGACCGGAAGGGAGTCCGACTCCTCCCCCCAGCGGGGGAAGGTTGGATGGTCCGCCACACCTGCATGGTGTCAATGACCCGAAGGG